>JANQYP010000036.1:0-12018 GCA_030728785.1 Pseudomonadales bacterium | reverse complement strand
GAACAATATCCTCGAAGGCGGAACCAGCGTCACTGATACCTGGCCCGCTTTTGTCCGGGCTTATTATCAGGGCTTTTTATCAAAGTATTGCGCCAGGTTCATCCCTGGGTCCGTCCTTGAGTTAGCCCTTGGGTTAGTCCTTGAGTTCGTCCAGTTCGTCCTTGAGTTCGAACAGCAGGTTCAGCGCTGCACGGGGTGTCAGGGCTTCCACATCAAGGCCGCGCAGGCGGCGTTCTACGGCTGAAGGAAGCACTGCCGCCGCTGGGGAAACAGGGGCGACAGCTGCAGCAAAAAGATCAGCCTGGACTGGCGTCATCCGCACTTCTTTTTCTTCCAGCTGGCGCAGCTTGTGGCGGGCTTCGTTGATCACACTGGCCGGCACACCAGCCAGGCGGGCTACCTGCAAGCCATAACTCTGGCTTGCAGGGCCGTCGCTGACGGCATACATAAAAACAATCTCGTCACCATGCTCGCGGGCCGCCAGGTGGACATTAGCGGTGGCCTGCAGGGTATCGGCGAGACTGGTGAGCTCAAAATAGTGTGTGGCAAACAGGGTCAGGGCTTTGGCCTGCCGGGATATATAGGCGGCGCAGGCCCAGGCCAGTGATAAACCATCAAACGTTGAGGTGCCCCGGCCTATCTCATCCAGCAGCACCAGGCTCTGGTCCGTGGCGTTATTGAGGATCATGGCCGTTTCAGTCATCTCCACCATAAACGTTGAGCGACCGCTGGCCAGGTCATCGGAGGAGCCGATACGGGTAAAAATCCGGTCGATGGGACCGATGCTGAGGTGCCTGGCAGGCACAAAACTGCCAATGTGGGCCAGCAGGGTGATGATGGCGGTCTGGCGCATGAATGTGGATTTACCACCCATGTTGGGGCCGGTAATAATCAACAGGCGGCGTGCGGGCGTCAGGTCCACATCATTCGCCACAAATGGCCCGTCAAGCATCTGCTCAACCACCAGGTGCCGGCCTTCGACAATGTGGATGCCAGTTTCTGACTGCAGCAGCGGCCGACTCAGTGACAAGGTCAGGCTGCGCTCGGCAAAACAAGCCAGCACATCCAGTTGTGCCAGGGCGGTGGACGTCGCCTGCAGGGCGCTCAATTCAACCAGCAGGTCATCCAGCAGGGCCTCATACAGATGTTTTTCTCTGTTCAGGGCGCGGCCGCGGCTGCTCAGAGCCTTGTCTTCGAACTCCTTCAGAGCCGGCGTGATGAAACGCTCGGCATTTTTCAGGGTCTGGCGCCGAATGTAGTGTGCCGGGGCCTTGTCTGACTGAGCCCGGCTGATTTCAATGTAATAACCGTGGACTCGGTTATAACCCACTTTCAGGCTCGCCAGGCCAGTGGCTTCGCGCTCCTCGAGCTCCAGCCTGATAAGGTAGTCTGCGGCGTTTTCGCTGATGCTGCGCAGGTCATCAAGCTCGGCATCATAGCCGGATTTGATGACGCCACCGTCACGGATAACAACCGGTGGATTATCGATGATCGCCCGTGCCAGTTGGTCTGCCAGGGCCGGGAAAGGCTGGCAGGTGGCGTGCAATTGCTGCAGCAGGTCGGGGCTGAAATCCGCCAGCATGGTTGCCAGGTTCGGCAGGCTTTCCAAAGCATCGCGCAGGCGCGCCAGGTCTCGTGGCCGGGCCGAGCGCAGAGCAACCCGGGAGAGAATCCGCTCCATGTCACCAATGGGCTTCAGGAGCTGCTGCAGGCCTTCATACCGATAACCAGACATCATGAACTCGACGCTGTCGAGGCGCTCGTTGAGTAGCTGGTGGTCCCTGATTGGGCGGTGTACCCAGCGGTTCAGCTGGCGGCTGCCCATGGCGGTGCAGGTGCGGTCCAAGACCTGGAACAAAGTATTTTCCCGACCGCCGCCAAGGTTGGTATCAAGCTCCAGATTGCGGCGCGAGGCGGCATCTATCATGACTGCAGCATCTCGACGCAGGGTGGTCAGGCCGTTGATATGGGGCAGGGCCGTGCGCTGGGTTTCCTGCACATAAGCCAGCAGGCAGCCGGCTGCGCAGATGGCGGCTGGCAGGTTTTCGCAATCAAAGCCGTCCAGGTCGCGAGTCCGGAACTGGCTTGTCAGGCAGGTGCGAGCAGCCGCCAGGTCGAACTCCCACAGGGCGCGGCGCCTTACACCGACACGATTAGCCAGCGCTTTGGGGTAGCTGATCTCATCACAGAGGATAAGCTCTGCCGGGTCGATTCGATGTATTTCACTGAGCAGGGCATCGTCATCGGGAAGCTCGATAACTTCGAAGCGGCCGCTGGCGAGTTCCAGGCAGGCCAGGCCATAGTTATTACCGTGCAGGTGCACGGCGGCAATGAAGTTGTCCCGGCGGGCATCCAGCAATGATTCTTCGGTGAGGGTGCCGGGTGTCACGACCCGCACAACTTTGCGTTCTACGGGGCCTTTGCTTTCGGCCGGGTCGCCAATCTGTTCACAGACCGCCACTGAGACCCCGTGGCGCACCAGTTTTGCCAGGTAAGTATCAGCGGCGTGGTAGGGTATGCCGCACATGGGTATGGGCTGGCCGCCAGAGGTACCACGGGCTGTCAGGGTAATGTCGAGAAGTTCGGCGGCGCGCTGGGCGTCAGCATAGAACATCTCGTAAAAGTCACCCATGCGGTAGAACAATACCTCATGGGGGTGTTCGGCCTTGATGCGCAGGAACTGTTGCATCATGGGCGTATGGCCATTGGCTGACACAGGCGGTGCTTGCAACGACACTATTGGCAATGCATCAGGCGACGAGATTGGCGGCGAAATAGGCGGCGAAATAGGCGGCAAAATTAGATATCCTTGGCTGCGCCGTTCAGGCACTGGCGACGGGCTGGGCACTGCTGGCTAACATAAAACGCTGATTCTACGGAAGAACCCTGCAGGCAGCAAAGCTGGCGCGTGAAATTAGCCTGATGCCGAAAAAAAATGTGGAATACTGGGTTTATATACAGTATAAAAGCCTTGTTACGGCAGGGCCGATTAACCTCGGTACCGATCCGGGTATCAATAAATTCAAAAGAATGACCAAAAGGAACAGACACCATGGCAGCAGCAGATACCGAGTCAAGTAAAAGCAAGGCCCTGAGCGCCGCGCTATCGCAGATTGAGCGCCAGTTCGGTAAAGGCACAATGATGCGCCTGGGAGACTCACCGCGGGAAAAAATCCCCTCCATCTCCACTGGCTCGCTGGGTCTTGACGTGGCCCTGGGTATCGGCGGCTTGCCACGTGGCCGGATTGTTGAGATCTATGGTCCGGAGTCCTCCGGTAAAACCACCCTGACACTGCAGGTCATCGCCGAAGCCCAGAAGGCCGGTGGCACCTGCGCATTTATTGATGCGGAACATGCCCTTGATCCAGAGTATGCCGAGAATCTGGGCGTCAAAATTGATGACCTGCTGGTGTCCCAGCCCGACACCGGCGAGCAGGCCCTGGAGGTCTGCGACATGATCGTCCGTTCCGGCGCAGTTGATGTTGTGGTTATTGACTCGGTGGCCGCCCTGACGCCAAAAGCCGAAATTGAAGGCGACATGGGCGATCACCATGTGGGCCTGCAAGCGCGCTTGATGAGCCAGGCATTGCGGAAGATGGCGGGTAACATCAAGAACTCTAATACCCTGGTGATCTTTATCAACCAGATCCGAATGAAAATTGGTGTGATGTTTGGCAGTCCGGAGACCACCACCGGTGGTAATGCGCTGAAGTTTTACGCCTCTGTGCGACTCGATATTCGGCGTATCGGTTCTATCAAGGAGGGTGATGAGATTATTGGTAACGATACACGGGTCAAGGTCATCAAGAACAAAGTGGCACCGCCATTCAAGCAAGCTGAATTCCAGATTCTGTATGGTAAGGGCATCTATCGTTTGGGTGAGGTCATTGATCTGGGTGTGCAGATAGGCCTGGTGGATAAGGCCGGCGCCTGGTACAGCTACAAGGGCGAGCGCATTGGTCAGGGCAAGAAGAACTCTGCCGATTATTTGCGTGACAACCCCCATCTTGCCGAAGAAATTGAAAAATTAATCAGGATTAAACTGCTGAAGGGTAATGACCCTGTTGTTGCTGTCGCCGCTGCCGTCGATGATGAGATGCACTACAACGACAACGACAACGACAACGATAACGTCACGCCCATGAGCGCCAGCTAGCCAGCGTGGCGACAGCCAGATCCGGCGCCGGGGAGGTCAGTACCACTGATCTTCGTCGCGCCGCAATGGACTTGTTGGCGCGCCGGGAACACTCGCAGCGTGAACTGCAGCGCAAGCTCGCCAAACGTTTTGAGGTAGCGCCTGAGGCCATTCAGGCGGCGGTTGAGCGGTTGACTGCCCAGGGTTTGCAAAGTGATCAGCGCCTCGCTGAGGCGTATTTGCGATCCCGCTCAAACAGTGGCCAGGGTCCACTCAAAATCCAGGCCGAATTGCGCGAAAAGGGCGTCGACGCGGAGATAGTGCAGCGGGCTTTCAAGGTCGCAGCGCTGGACTGGGTGCAGGTCGCCACAGAAGTGTTGCAGAAGCGCTTTGGTATAGCCGCCTTCGAGGGGCCTGCCGATGCCGCGAACGAAGACGATGTCGAAAACAACCCCGCAAGACATAATCCCGACCGGGATAAACGCCGCAACATGCAAGCCAGGCAGACGCGCTTTCTGCAGCAGCGCGGTTTCACTTTTGAGCAGATTCGCGCTGCCTCATTGGCTGATGCAAGTCAATGTCGTCTCGGGCAAGAGTCACTAGAGTAACTGGCCTCGTGGGCACCGGCGAGAGCCCATCAGGGCAGTCTGTTTGATAATCCGGTGAAGAATATGGGCCAAGGAGACGGAATCATGGAAAGCGAGAAGTTTGAACGCCTGTGGCAGGACCTGAAGACCCAGCGTGATGAATTGAATCTGCAGATGCACCTGGCGAAGGCCGAGTTGAAGGACGAGTGGGCAGAACTTGAGGACAAGTATGCCGTAGCCCAAAGAAAGTTTGAGGAGCTCAAAAAAGACTCAGGCGAGATTGCCAGCGATGTCAAAAATACCCTGAATGTGCTTGCCGATGAGATGGGTGAAGCCTACCAGCGGGTTAAAGTCCGGCTTAAACACCAGTAAGCCCAGGGTTTGGCGGAAGGATAATGCAAAATAGTCGGCGTTAAGCGGCTTTCGTACTCTTGGCTGCTTTAGTCTTCAGGGCTTTTTCTGTATCTTTAGCCGTCCTGATTTCCATATAAAAGTAGACCCGATGAATAGCCGTGAATTGCGTAAGGCGTTTCTGGATTATTTCGCCAGTGAAGGCCACACCATCGTCGAAAGCTCCTCCTTAGTGCCCGACAATGACCCGACCCTGCTTTTTACTAACGCGGGCATGGTGCAGTTTAAAGAGGCCTTGGCTTTTCGCGAGAATCGCGGCTATACCCGAGCTGTCAGTTGCCAGCGTTGCATCAGGGCCGGTGGTAAACACAACGATCTCGACAATGTTGGTTATACAGCTCGCCACCATACCTTTTTTGAAATGCTCGGCAACTTCAGCTTTGGCGACTACTTCAAGCAAGAGGCCATCGAATTTGCCTGGGAATTTCTTACCAAGGTCATCAAGCTGCCCCCGGAACGACTCTGGATTACGGTGCATACGGATGATGATGAGGCAGAGGACATCTGGGTCAACCATATCGGCTTTGATAGGAACCGCATCACCCGCCTGGGTGACGACGATAATTTTTGGACCATGGGTGATACGGGACCCTGCGGGCCCAGCTCCGAGATTTTCTGGGACCATGGCGACCACATACCCGGTGGTCCGCCTGGCAGTCCGGGTGGTGACCTGGATCGCTACATTGAAATCTGGAATCTGGTGTTTACCCAGTTCGACCGCTCTGCCGACGGTACTCTCACGCCCCTGCCAAAACCCTGTGTCGATACGGGTATGGGGCTTGAGCGCCTCGCGGCTGTGCTCCAAGGCGTCAACAGCAACTACGACATTGACCTATTCCAGGCCCTGATCAAACGCGTCGCCAGTCTGCTGGATTGCACCGACCTGGATAGCCCATCCCTGCGGGTTATTGCCGATCATATCCGCTCCGCCGCTTTCCTCATCGCCGATGGCGTCCTGCCCTCCAATGAAGGCCGTGGTTATGTCATGCGGCGTATTATTCGGCGGGCCTTGCGCCATGGTCACAAGCTGCAGTCCAAGGGTCCGTTTTTCCACAAGCTGGTCGGCGTTCTTGTCGAGCAGATGGGCGAAGCCTATCCGTTGCTGGCAAAAACCCAGGGCCAGATTGAACGTGTGCTGTTGAAAGAGGAGGAACAGTTTGAACTAACCCTCGACCAGGGTATGCGTATCCTGACTGACGCCATTGCTGATTTGAAAGGTGATGAGATCCCCGGTGAGGTGGTATTCAAGCTCTATGACACCTTTGGTTTTCCGACCGACCTGACGGCAGATATCGCCCGCGAGCGCCATCTGCGCCTCGATATGCCTGGCTTTGAACGCGCTATGGAGGCCCAGCGACAGCGGGCCCGAGCCGCCAGCAAGTTTGGTGCAGTTGACGTGACCCGCTATGTGGTAGAAGGCGCCACAGAGTTTGTCGGCTATACCTCCCTGCAGGGTGACTGTCAGGTGCAGGCCTTGTTTAAGGGTGATATCGCAGTCACCAGCCTTGAGGCGGGTGAGGAGGGCATTGTTGTGCTCGACAGCACGCCGTTTTACGCCGAATCCGGCGGGCAGGTCGGTGATACCGGGCGCCTGCTTCGTCAGGGTGTAACCTTTGATGTGATGGATACCATCAAGGCTGGCGATGTTTTTCTGCACAAGGGCAGCCTGTCGGAAGGTGTGCTGGCGGTGGGTGACAAGCTGGCGGCTGATGTTGATCGCCACCAGCGCGCCGCTATTCGTATTAACCACTCGGCGACTCACCTGTTGCACGCCGCGTTGAAGCAGGTGCTGGGTGAGCACGTGAACCAGCGCGGATCATTGGTAGACAGTGAACGCCTGCGTTTCGACTTTTCCCATTTTGAGCCTGTCAGTCACGCTGAGATCCGCGCCATTGAGCGTATTGTCAACGAGCAGATTCAGCGTAATTCAGCAATCCAGACTGACATCATGGCCCTCGAAGATGCCCGCGAAAAAGGCGCCATGGCGTTGTTTGGAGAGAAATATTCCGCCCAGGTGCGGGTCCTGACCATGGGCGACGGATTCTCCGTTGAGCTCTGTGGTGGCACCCATGCGGCTCGAACGGGTGATATCGGCCTGTTCCGAATTGTCACAGAGCAAGGCACAGCTTCCGGCGTTCGCCGCATCGAAGGGGTGACGGGGCTCACAGCCCTGGCGCGGGTTGAGCAGCAGGAAGACCAGCTGGCGGAAACCGCAAACCTGTTACGGGCTGACAAGACCAATATCCAGGACAAAATTCGAACCTTGCTGGAGCACAACAAGAAGCTCGAAAAGGAGGTGGCACAATTGTCCATGAAATTGGCCAGCGGTGCCGGTAATGACCTGGCAGATACTGCCGTGGTAATCCACGGCGTCAAGGTGGTTGTCAGTCTGGTGGAAGGTGCCGATCCAAAGTCCTTGCCCGACGCCCTGGACCGTATCAAGAATAAAATTCAATCAGGTGTTGTTGTGCTGGGTTGTGCCAGTGACGGCAAGGTCACTCTGGTGGCCGGTGTTACCAGTGACCTGACAACCCGCATCAATGCGGGCGTGCTGGTCAACCATGTGGCTACCCAGATAGGCGGCAAAGGGGGTGGTCGGCCTGATATGGCCCGCGCCGGTGGTAATGACCCAGATGGTCTGCCCGCTGCGCTGGACTCGGTTGCCGCATTTCTGGACGGTCTGCTGGGCCAGCCCTGAGGGGCCAGATCGCATTTGGCAGCGTTAGTGTATTTCTTATACACCAGGATTGGGGTTTAATAGGCCCTTTTTTTCAGGCAGTGACATCGGCACCCTTGTATGGCTCTACTCGTTCAAAAATATGGTGGTACATCCGTCGCCAGCATTCCTCATCTCGAGAATGTGGCGCGTAGAATTCTTGCCAGCCGCGAAGCCGGCCACCAGGTTGTCGTCGTTGTCTCGGCGATGGGGCATGAAACCGATCGCCTCGATGATCTGGCACAGCAGATCGGCGTTAATCCAGCGACCCATCGTGAGGTGGATGTGCTGTTGTCCACCGGCGAACAGGTAACGACGGCCCTGCTGGCGATGGTCCTGATGAAACACGGCTGCCCGGCACGGTCCTATACCGGTGGCCAGATCCGTATTCTCACAGACTCTGCATATACCAAAGCGCGTATTCTTGAAATTGAGTGCGACAATCTGCGAGCGGATCTAACGCTTGGTACCGTGGCCGTTGTGGCCGGTTTCCAGGGGGTTGATGCGGACCGGAACATTACCACTCTGGGTCGCGGCGGCTCTGATACCACCGCAGTCGCCCTGGCAGCAGCGTTGGGGGCCGATGAGTGCCAGATCTATACAGACGTTAATGGCGTCTATACCACTGACCCGCGGGTGGTCGATTCGGCCCGTTGCCTGGAACGGCTGACATTTGAAGAGATGCTTGAGCTCGCCAGCCTTGGTTCCCGCGTCCTGCATACCAGGGCCGTAGAATTTGCCAGTAAATACCGGGTGCCGATTCGCGTGCTGTCCAGTTTTAATGATTCGCCAGGCACACTAATTACCAACGAGGATGATTCAGGCATGGAACAACCGATTATTTCCGGTATTGCATTTACCCAGGATGAGGCCAAACTGACCGTACTTGGTGTCAAGGATATCCCGGGCATTGCCTCACGAATACTCGGGCCAATCAGTGATGCAAATATCGAAGTGGATATGATTGTGCAGAATGTCGCTGCAGACAACAGCACAGATTTCACCTTTACTGTGCGCCGCACTGATTATCAGCAGGCGCTGGCAGTGTTGCAGGATGTCGCCGCCCAGATCGGCGCGCGGCAGGTTTCGGGTGATAACAGGATCGCCAAGCTGTCATTGGTGGGTGTTGGTATGCGCTCCCATGCTGGTGTCGCCAGCAAGATGTTTAAGACCATGGCCGATGAGTCCATTAACATCCAGATGATCTCAACCTCCGAAATCAAGATTTCGGTGGTGATTGACGAGAAATACCTGGAACTGGCCGTACGGGCATTACATGCGGCGTTTGATCTTGCGGCAGCCTCTGCCTAGGGCTGCTTAACTGGCAGTGCGCTGCCAGGTTGCCGCCGAACTGCCGTCGTCGGGCCTCGGTGCCAGCGGATTGGTCGTACCGGCAAGCAGGCTCATTTGGAGCGCGACAAAGATCATGTTAAGGAGAATCCAATGCTTATTTTGACTCGGCGAGTCGGTGAGTCGGTAATGATCGGCAACGAGGTCACGTTGACTGTGCTGGGTGTAAAAGGTAACCAGGTGCGTATCGGGGTTGATGCCCCTAAGCATATCGCTGTGCACCGTGAAGAAATTTTTAAGCGAATCCAGGGCGAAGGCGATAGCCAGAAACACAGCGCCGAGGATGCTTAAGCCGCCACTATGAACAAGCCCGGGGTGTCCAGGGGCATAAAAAAAAGGGGGTTGTTACCCCCTTTTTTGTGCCCGTCGTTTACTGCCAACCGTTTTTAACGGTGTGTATCAGGCAAAGGTCACATCCCTGAGCAGGTTGAGATAACCCTTCTGGAACTTGACGTTATCGTAGAAACCCTTGGCCAGCAGGAGTTCATGCAGGGCCCGCAGACGGTAGATAGGCACAGAGGCAACCAGGTGATGCTCCAGATGGTAGTTAACCTGGTGGGGGGCGATAAAAAAGCGCTCCAGCGGAGTGATATACAAGGTTCGAGTATTGTCTCGCGGATCTTTGCTGAGGAGGTCGGGCACACCGGCGTGCTCGGCCATCTGGCGGATACGGACAATCAACATATGACTGGTCATAAACGCGCCGATCCACACCAGGTAAAGCCAGGGCTGGCCAAAGGCGGTCAGCACCAGCAGCATGGCCAGGTTAACACCCAGGCTGCGGGTGATGTACCGGCGGGTGTCTGGCTTGAGTTCCCGCAGGCGCAGGGCAGTGCGGTAGATTGACTTGATGCGCCGCCAGCCCAGCTGGCCCGTCAGGTCACGGGTGAACTTGCGTTTCAGGCTGGTGCGATCGATGGGATAGGCCTGGTAATTCTGCAGGTCTGGATCATCGCTGGTGCCGGCCATTTGATGATGCATGAGGTGCACTTTCATATAACTCTGGCGGTCCGAGAAGACCCAGTAACCAGACAGCCAGGTACTGGCAAAGTCGTTTAACTCGGTGGAACTGAACAGGGTTCGATGGCCCGTTTCATGGACAACAATGCCCAGCCCGAGTTGCCGAGCGCCAAGTACAAACAGGCCCAGCAACACCGTTAGAGGATTGGGGTAGTGGGCCATGACCACAAAGCTGGCAATAATCACCGCCCAGTCAAAGGCGATGATGCTGGCGCCGTGCCAGTTGCTGCGACTGGTAACAAATGCCAGTTCCTCTGGTGTCAAAATCTCTTTGATGGTTTGCATGTTGGTGCTCTCTGGTCTGTCTTGTCGGTCTGTTGGGGTTGATATAGGGATTCGGTCGGGTAAACAACGGCTTGTTAGTGAAATGTCTGCCGGGCCATGGGGATGGCCCCGGGTTTGCCGGCTTCAGCGTCGGCCCAGATGTCCCGGCCCAGGCGGTCATAGTCGAGCATCAGTTGCCACAGGGCGGCTCTGGCGGATGTGTCGAGCATCTCTGCGGGCAACAGCGGATCCTTGGCCAGCAGCTGGATCGCCTGGCCGCCGAGGTGAAAGGTTTCTTTCATGGCCGCTGGTCTGGGGAGTTTTCTCAGCCCCTGCAGGCTTTGGGTGAGTGCTGCCAGCACCTGCTGGTAGCGCTGCAGGAGGTCCTGCGAGCTGAATTGCGCCCGCCATTGCGACTGCCACTGCGGGTTGATATGGGCGTTGCTGGCGATAGCCGTTGCTGCGCCCATGCCCAGCTGCTGCAGGCGCTGCTCAAGGTCATCATGGCTTAACGCCAGGTTGTCCGGCCGAATCCAGCAATGGGGTGCAACCGCGCGAAAACCATGACTGTTCAGGGCCCAGTTGCGCCGGTCAGTCGCCGCTGGTAGCGCCGCCGCCGGGTCTGCCGCAGCAAAGGCCAGCAGCCAGGTATTTTGCCAAGGTCGAACCCGAGCCTCACCCAGCCGCCAGTCTTCGATAAACTCGTTTAACGGGTCAGTGGCGCCCTTCAGGCGATAACAGCCTCGAGAAAAATTCTCAATCATCTGGCGTGCGGCAAGGCGCGACAGGTTGACTCGCATCTGGTTCTCAGTGCAGCCAAACATGGCGCCAGTCGCCATGATGTTGCGGACGCTGGTGCCACGGTCGGCATAGGTACGCAACAGGTCGAGGATGATATTGGCAGGTTTCATGGCTGAAGCTTCTGTCTGCTGTTCAGACGTCGAATATTACACCTCGCAGCCATTATCTCAATAGTTCTGTAATATCAGTGGTTCACAAACTCAGGTGTGACGGTCCCGGGCGGCTGTCCCGAGGCTTATGTAAGCAAGCACTTACCGCAGGGCGTCTAATAGTGAGCTTGGCATGCTCTGCCAGGGATAGATTTGTCTGTTATGTAAGAAGCGAGTTGACGAGGCAGGGTCGCATCATGATAATACGCGTTCTTTGCGCTGGTAGCTCAGCTGGATAGAGTACCTGGCTACGAACCAGGCGGTCGGGGGTTCGATTCCCTCCCAGCGCACCAATTTATACAATGTGGTTTCACAGCTAATAAGCAGTGAAAGCCAACAACGATTTTCCAACAATGATGTCGCGATTGCGATTTCATCGGCGTGCAGGTGTAGCACCGCAAAAACCGGGGACACCGGCGCTTTGTGTATTCGACTCCTCGCATGAATTCGCACTGACCTTTCCTAGGTTGATGGGATATCCGAACCAGTTATACGGAGAGATGGCCGAGTGGCTGAAGGCGCGCCCCTGCTAAGGGCGTATACGTTAATAGCGTATCGAGGGTTCGAATCCCTCTCTCTCCGCCA
>JANQYP010000035.1:24875-27097 GCA_030728785.1 Pseudomonadales bacterium | reverse complement strand
TCCCTGCCGTTTGGCGGTTATCTACTGGGCCTGTTTATATTTGGTATGAGTGGCGGCGTGGCCATGAGCATGGGGCGCACCATTATGCAGGAGGCCGCCCCGGAAGCCCTCCGGGCCAGGGTCATGTCAGTGTTTTCCCTGGCTAACATGGGTGGTCTGCCGCTGGGCGCCGTCGCCCTGGGTTATTGCGCCGCGGCCTTTGGTCCCCTGAATTGCCTACTGATTGCTGTTGCCGGAGTCTGGCTGACAGCGCTTGTGGTACTCTGGCGCAGCAATCTGTGGTTGTTGGCCAGCGAGTCCTGAAGGACCCCGTCGCCAGCGGACTAAAAAATCTGAATATATCGTCGAGTAACTCATGAGTGAATGTACCGAACACTACACCCGAGTGGGTGACATCAACCTGTGCTGGTTCGAGTGGGGTAAGGCGTTTGCTGACCAGGGCACGCTGCTGCTGGTCCATGCCACGGGTTTTCATGCCCGCTGCTGGGACCAGACAGTGGCCCATCTGCCAGGTCGGCATATTATTGCGCTGGAGATGCGCGGCCACGGCCGCAGCGACAACAGTGGCCCCATTACCTGGGGCGCTTTTGGTGATGACCTGGTGGGTTTTATCCAGGCCCTTGACCTGCACAACCTGGTCGCTGCCGGGCACTCCATGGGCGGCTATTGTCTGACCTATGCTGCCGCGCGAATGCCCGAGCGTTTTCAGCGCCTGCTGCTCATCGACCCGGTGATCATGGAGCCGTCTACCTATACGGCGTCTGCAACTCTGCATGCCAGCTATCTGGATGAGGCGGGCCGCCATCCTGTCGCTAAGCGTCGCAACAACTTTGTCGATGCTGATGCCATGTACGCCAACTTTGTGGGTCGCGGCAGTTTTGGTCTGTGGCAGGACGCGGTGTTGCGTGACTATTGTGTTTATGGCCTGGTGCCGAATCCTGACGGTGAGGGTTTTGTGCTGGCCTGTCCGCCGCAGGTGGAAGCGGCTGTTTACATGGGCAGCTCAAGTACCAACATTTATGCTGAGCTTTCGCGGGTGACCATGCCGGTTACCGTGCTGCGGGCCTTTCGAGCAGAGGGGCCGCGCACCGAAATGAATTTTGCCCTGTCACCAACTTATCCAGGCCTGGCTGCCTTGTTCCCCCAGGGCGTTGATATTTACCTGCCGGAATTGTCCCATTTTATGCCCATGCAAGCGCCGGCAGCGGTGGCCGGTTATCTGGCTGAGGCAGAGTGAACCACCAGGGCACCAAACCCAGGCTGGCCATCACCATGGGCGATCCGGCGGGAGTGGGCGCCGAAATTTGTGTCAAGACTATGCAGCGGCCCGAAATTTATACCCATGCCCAGCCGTTTGTTGTCGGCAGTCTCGATTGTCTGCGCCAGGCCATGGCGCAGACGGGTATCGAGCTGCCCCTGCGGCGTATTAATAACGTCGCTGAGCTGCGTGCCAACAGTACTGAGGTGCAGGTGCTGGAGCCTGTCGACTTTGATGTGCAGACGCTGGTAACCGGTCAGGTTGCGGCCAGCTGCGGCCATGCCGCTGTGCAGTATTTTGAGCAGGCGGTGAAGCTGGCGCTGGCGAACCAGGTGCAGGCGGTGGTGACCTGTCCCATCAATAAAGAAGCGGTGCATGCTGCGGGCTACCATGGCGATATTGGCCATCAGGAAATCCTCGCGCGCATGACCGGCGCCGCCCTGACGGCAACGCTGCTGATGACCAAGGGGCTCAAAGTCGCCCATCTGTCCACCCACAAGTCCCTCGCCGAGGCTGTGCGCTACGTGCGCCGCCCGGTGCTGGTGGAAAAGCTGCAACTGACCCACAACAGTCTCAGCCGCTGGTGCGGCCGGCCGCCACGTATTGCGGTGGCGGCCCTTAACCCCCACGGTGGCGAGGGTGGCATGCTGGGTCGTGAGGAGATTGATGAGATTGCCCCGGCGGTGGCTGAAGCACGGGCCCTGGGCCTGGATGTGGTGGGGCCTTACCCGGCAGATTCAGTCTTTTACCGGGCCGTCAATGGCGAGTTTGATGCGGTGCTGGCGCTGTATCATGACCAGGGCCATATCGCCATCAAGATGCATAACTTTGCCGACAGCATCACCGCCACCATGGGTATAGGTTTTATCCGTACCTCTGTCGATCATGGTACCGCCTTTGATATTGCCGGGCGTAACCTGGCCAACCCGGACAGTCTTGGCCAGGCCCTGGATGCGGCCATTGC
>JANQYP010000035.1:17422-24775 GCA_030728785.1 Pseudomonadales bacterium | reverse complement strand
GCTGGCGCGCCGTCTTAGCTGGCGCGCCGTCTTAGCCCGCACGCCGAGCGCTGGCAGCGATGCTTCGGCCTGGGAATGTATAACGTCGGTTAAGCGTAGCGGAAAGCTGCGGGTCAGCCTGCTGACAGGCCAGTAGCCGCAGCGCCAGCAAAAGTACCGTGTTGGGTGTTTATTTCCACAACCGAACTTTGGTAGGGTTACGCGGCAGCCGACGCAGTACTCGCAAAAGCGGGGCTGGTGCCGGTTTCGAGACTTGCAGGATGATTATCACTGGTGATAATCGGCACCAATAATGAGGAGGCGTTTCGCCACAGATCGGTGGTAGAATCGGCCGGGAAGCAAAACAGGTGCTGCAGCCGGGCAAACCGGCCTACGTCTACAGGCCGCTGCCGCGGATCGTCGGCAGGAGCCTGGTGGGTTAATTAATACGAGCGTACGACTAGGAGTAACGAAGCTATGCCATTGGTCTTAAACGAAGAACAAAACATGTTGAAAGACGCAGCCAAAGATTTCTGCGCCAACAACACGCCCATCAGCCAATTGCGAAAATTGCGTGATGAGAAGAACGAAAATGGTTTCGACACTGGCACGTGGCAGCAGATGGTAGATCTTGGTTGGACCGGTATCACCATCCCCGAAGACTTTGGTGGCCTGGGTTTTGGTTTTATGGGTATGGGTGTTGTGCTCGAAGAGTGTGGCCGAACCCTGACCGCTTCGCCCCTGTGGGCGACGGCCGGCGTGGGTGTTAGCGCCATTCTCAGTGCCGGCAGCGATGCCCAGAAGAGCGACCTGTTACCCCAGGTTGCCGCTGGCGAGATGTTGCTGGCCCTGGCCCTCGAAGAGACACCCCACCACAGCCCCTACGGCGCCAAGACCACCGCCGTACAATCTGCCGGTGGCTATAAGGTAACGGGTAACAAGACCTTTGTGATTGACGGCCATGTGGCCAACAAGCTGGTGGTTGTTGCGCGCACTGCAGGCAATGCCGGTGATCGTGACGGCCTGACCCTGGTGCTGGTTGACCGTGATGCTGCAGGCGTCAATGTTACCCGGACCATTATGGCGGACAGCCGAAATGCCGCCAACATCGCTTTTGATGGTGCCGAAGGTGAGTTGCTGGGCGAAGTAGGCAAGGGTGCCGAGGCACTGGACAAGGCCCTCGATGCGGGTCGTATCCTGCTGGCTGCGGAGATGCTCGGTAGTATCCAAGAGTGTTACAGCCGTACGGTTGAATACCTCAAGACTCGCGAGCAGTTTGGTGTTCCTATCGGTTCGTTTCAGGCATTAAAGCACCGTGCTGCGGAAATGTTCTGTGAAATTGAGCTGTCCAAGTCTGTTGTTATGGAAGCGCTGTCGGCCCTCGACGAAGACTCCGACGAAGTGTCTGAACTGGCCAGCCTGGCAAAAGCCCGCCTCAACGACACCTATAACCTGGTGAGCAGCGAAGGCGTGCAGATGCATGGCGGTATTGGTATGACCGATGAATACGAAATCGGTTTCTTCATGAAGCGTTCACGGGTATCTGAGCACACCTTTGGTGGCAGTGCTTTCCATCGTGACCGTTACGGCGTGCTGCAGGGCTACTAAGCCCGCCGCCAGCCAGTTGGAGCATGGGTATCCGGCGTGTTGCATCGAGAAGGTGCCGCGCCGCTGGTGATAGCAGCGGGCGGCGCCCGGGTCTCTTAATAAGCACTGCCAGGTGTGGCATACTCCGGGCTTCGACTGAGCCGGTGACAGATGGACACTCACGCCCTTGAGATATACCTAGGCCTGTGCCGCAACCTGCATTTCAGCAGGACCAGCGAGCAGTATCACTTGAGCCCGTCAGCTCTGAGTCGGACCATTCAGCGCCTCGAGCAGGCAGTGGGTTGCACCCTGCTGGTCCGTGATAATCGGTCGGTGGCGCTGACACCCCAGGGTGAGTTGTTTCGCCAATATGCCGCCGACATTGTCGCGCGCGGTGAGCAACTGCAGCTTGATATGGGACTATCGTTGGCGCGACTGACGGGCAAGCTGTCGTTGTTTGCCTCGGTGACAGCCAGCCAGAGTATTCTGCCGAATGTATTGGCGCGGTTTCGCCGTGAATTCCCCCAGGTAGAGATCCAGCTGGAAACGGGTTATGCGGTGAACGCTTTGCAGCGCCTGCACGACGGCTGCGATGTGGTGGTCGCCGCCCTGGCAGACTTCGACGACCCGCAGCTGACCCGGCGGATTATTGTCAGCACACCCATGCTCACCATCGCCCCTGTGGGTGATGGTCAACACAGTGAACCCGGCCGTGACTGGTCGACAACACCCCTGGTGTTGCCCACTGTTGGCCCGGCCCGCAATCACATTGACGACTGGCTGCGCAAACAACGTATCAAACCTAACATCTATACAGAAGTGGCAGGTAACGAGGCCATTCTGTCGTTGGTGGCCCTTGGTTGTGGTGTTGGCTTTGTGCCGGCACTGGTGCTGGAGAACAGTCCCCTGGCGAATAAGGTGCAGATCCTCGCCGACGGCCCAAGGCTAATGGATATTCAGGTTGGGTTCTGCACTCGAACCAAGAGCCTTGCCTCCTCACCAGTGGTCAAAGCCTTCTGGCAGTCCATATGACCAGGGTGGCGAGGTGGCAGTCTAACGGGTTCTGGTTGATGGCCAAAGTCTGGTAGACTCTCGCGTTTGATTATTCGAGGCAGAGAAACAGACGTGAAAGAAATCGGTTTAGCAGTGCTGTTAGCCGGTCTGGCTAGCATCGCCCAGGCGGCAGAATGGACCAATGAAATTGAGCTGGGCGCGGTGGTTACCACGGGTAATACCGAGGAGCAGAACCTCAAGCTGCGCGTTGACTCGGTCCGCGAACTGGATCAGTGGCGCCACCATGTCCATCTGGAGAACCTGCGTTCGTCAAAAGACAATGAGACCACAGCGCAGAAACTCTATGCGTTCTACCAGGCCGATTACAAGCTTGATGAAGACCGCTCGGTGTTCGGCCGGGTTGCCTACGATGATGACCGTTTCAGCGGCTTCAACTACCAGGCAGATATGACCGCCGGTTACTCGCAGACGATCTTTGCCAACGCCACCATGCGCCTCTCGGGAGACGCCGGTGTGGGTATACGGCTGACCGAGTTGACCACGGGTGACCGTGATGAGGAAGGGATTGTCCGGCTGGCGGGCAAATATGTTTGGGAAGTCAGTGACAATGCCAGCTTCCAGCAATTGCTGAGCACCGAGATAGGTAATGACTCGACCATTTCCCGCTCGGATACCTCCATTAAGGCCAATATTAACGGCAGCCTGTCCATGAAACTGGCGCTGGTGGTGAAGCACAACTCGGCAGTCCCTGTGGACCGTAAAGCCACAGATACCGAGACCTCAGTCACCCTCGTGTATGGCTTTTAGGCATGTTTGAATTCTGCCAGGCAGGACCCGCAGATTTCCCGGCGCTGCTGGCGCTGAATGAGGCCTCAGTGCCCCATGTCAATTCTATTGATACAGCCCAGCTGGCCCGCTTCCTGGCGCAGGCAACGGTTTTTGTTCGAGTGGTTGAGGCCGGCCAACTGGCGGGGTTTGCCATCTGCCTGGGTACTGGCGTTGCTTATGCCTCACCCAACTACCAGTGGTTCGAGCGCAACACGACTAAATTCCTGTATGTAGACCGTATCATGGTGCATCCGGATTTCCGGCGTCGTGGCGTCGCGCGCCGGCTGTATGCTGAGTTGACTGCTCGGGCCCTGGACCTGGGATTGCAGCGCTTGTGTTGTGAGGTTAACCTGATGCCAGAGAATCCCGCTTCGCTGGCATTACATCAGCAGCTCGGATTTGCTCAGGTGGGCGCCCAGCACACCACTGGCGGTGCGAAGGAGGTTGCCCTGCTGATCAAAGAGTTGACTAAAGAGTCATCTATTGAGTCATTTATGGATGTATCTATGGATCTGGTACCGGACAACTACTCATGAGCAGTCGAGCCCTGGGCAGTGCCATAGCGCTGGCGTTGCTGGCGCTGCTGGCCTACCTGTTAGACGCAACCTACCGCCCTGACGAGGTCAAAGTGGTGGCTGACGAGGTGGTGGTTGAGGCGCAGGAGGTTAAGCGGCCTGCGGTGCGAGTGAAGGTGCCCAGTTGCGAGAAGACCCAGATGCGCATTCAACTGCAGGGTTATGTGGAAAATATCGGTAACACGGACCTGTCGTATGTCACCGTCTCGGTGTTGTGGAAAAATGACAGCGGCCGGGTCATCGCAACTGACACCGTCTATGCCGTGAAAGACCAGCCCCTGGCACCCGGCGAGCGCCGCGACTTTGTCGCGGCAACGGAAAACAGCCGCGTGTCACGCTGTAATGCCGAGTTGCTCGATTTCTGGGCTTGAGTTTATCAGCTTAAGTTTCCAGGCTTAAAAAAGCACCCGAGTGCGCAAGGTACCTTCAATATCCTGCAGTCTGGACATGGCCAGGCTGCTGTAGTCCTGGTCTATATCTGTGACCACATAACCCACGTCCCGCACGGTCTGCAGGTATTGTGAGCGAATGTTGATGCCATTGTCGGAGAAGAAGTGATTAATCTTCGACAGGACGCCGGGAATATTGCGGTGAATATGCAGGATGCGATGGCTGCCGGGGTGAGCCGGTAAGGTCACCTCGGGGAAGTTGACACTCGACAGACTGCTGCCGTTATCCGAGAACTTGATTAGCTTCTCGGCTACTTCGACCCCAATTTTTTCCTGGGCCTCCATGGTGCTGCCGCCCACATGGGGGGTGAGGATACAGTTGGGGAAAGCCCGCAGAGGCGACAAAAATTCTTCCTTGGCGGATTTTGGCTCCGTTGGGAAGACATCAATGGCGGCACCCGCCAGATGTTTGTCCTGCAGCGCGGCGGCCAGGGCGTCAATGTCTACCACTGTGCCACGGGAGGCGTTAATCAGCACTGCGCCCGGCTTCATCTGCCGGATCTGGGTCTCAGCCATCATCAGTTTGGTGTTGGCATCCTCCGGCACATGCAGGGTGACTACATCACTGGTGGCCAGCAGCTGTTGCAAGCTGTTAGTCTGACTGGCGTTACCCAGGGGCAGTTTGTTCACGGCGTCGTGGAACAACACGCGCATGCCGATAGATTCTGCCAGCACACTCACCTGGGTACCGATGTTGCCATAGCCGATAATTCCCAGCGTCTTGCCGCGAATCTCATAAGAGTCTTTGGCAGACTTCTGCCACTCGCCTGCATGGGCCAGGGCATTTTTCTCGGGGATACCGCGCAGCAGCAGAATGGCTTCAGCAATGACCAGTTCAGCCACGCTGCGAGTATTTGAGAAGGGCGCGTTAAACACCGGAATACCGCGGGTCAGGGCGGCCAGCAGGTCAACCTGGTTGGTACCAATGCAGAAACAACCGACGGCAATCAGTTTTTTCGCTTCGGCCAGCACTTCGGCATTCAGCTGGGTGCGCGAGCGGATACCAACAAAATGGGCGTTGCTGATCTGCGCTGTCAGTTCTTCCTGGCTGAGAGCACCAGCGTGGATCTCAATATTGTCATAACCTGCTGCCTTGAATGCATCAATGGCCGACTGGTGCACGCCTTCCAGCAACAGGATCTTAATTTTTGCCCGGTCTAACGACGTCTGCTTCATGGCTAACCGCTTCATGGATTTTGAGGGGTGGATGATACTGGGTTTGGTTGTAAGAGGCGAGGCCTCGGCGAGAACGAAAAAAACCGCGAATCACCGGCTAGTGATTGGCGGTTTTTTACAGCTGGTCTTAGCTCAGGGCTTTTTGAACAACAGGGTAAAACGGTCTGTGTTGCCGGTTACTGTCTTGCGCCCCACTTCATAACGCAGTTCGTTATCCGGGCGAAAGTGCAGCGGGCTGAAATCAACAAACTCGAAGCCGGCTGCTTGCACTTCCTTGATCACAGTCACCGGGTCCATGCGGCGCCAGACTTCGTTGTCACTGGCCTGCATGTGGCGTCGAGTGTGGTCAACCACACCATAGATGCCGCCAGACTTGAGGGCTTCAAACACCGCCTTGTTGATGTTGGCGCGACCTTCCTCAGTGAAGTTGTGCATGTTGCGGAAGGTCAGGACCATGTCCAGACGTTTTACACCAAAACTGAACTCAGGCACGGTGGTGCGCCTTTCACCCGCCGTGCGAACAAAATTAATGCAGTCAAAAGGAATGACTTCGAGGCTGCCAAAGCCAGGCTGGCCTTTCAGGGCCTCGCCTGTGCGTTCGGCACCGATGGCGATATACAACTTGCCTTTGGCTTCCAGGGTGGGTGCCAGCAGCTTGGTATACCAACCACCACCGGGCAACAAGTCGAGTACCTGCATGTCATCGCGGAGTTGGAAAAATTCAAGGGTTTCTAACGATTCGCGTAGCTTAACCGCAGACCGGGAAACACGCCAACGGTGAAAAAACGTGTCGATGCTGCTATGTTGGCAAGCACAGCGGGTCTAGCCAGACCTGACTTTCGGTTCACCACCACCAAGGATTGAAATGATGCGTTTACGACAAGTTGCCCTGGTAGCAGAGACACTGGCCCCGGTGCGCACCCAGTTGATGGCCCTGCTGGGTCTGGCCGAGGATTACCAGGATCCGGGTGTGGGAGAGTTTGGCCTGGAGAATTCCGTCATGAGCATCGGCGATACCTTCCTTGAGGTGGTGGCGCCGGTGCAGCCCAACACCGCAGCGGGCCGCTTGCTGCAGACCCGTCACGGTAATGGCGGCTATATGCTGCTGCTGCAGGTGGATGATATTGACCTGTACCGGCAGCACACGGAGCAACTGCAGATGCGCAAGATCTGGAGTCGCGACGCTGCCGACGTGAAGGCTTTTCACCTGCATCCCAAGGACATGGGCGCCACCATCGTCTCGCTCGACTGGATGCAGCCTGCTGCTGCCTGGGAGTGGGGCGGGCCAGACTGGCAATCCCATGCTGCAGCCCATGCCACCCTGATCAGTGCAGTGGATATTCAGGCGGACGACCCCGCCGCCCTGGCGGCCCATTGGGCCAACATCCTGCAACGCCCGGCGCAGCAGCGGGCGGGGCAGTGGTACCTAGCCCTGGATCAGGGCCAGATCAATTTTGTCGACATCACCGATGGCCGAGGCCCGGGGGTCGCCGGGCTGACGTGTCAGGTGCCAGCCATGGCACCAGTCCAGGCCCAGGCCAAGGCCCTGGGTCTGGACTGGGTGCATGACAGGTTGCAGGTATGCGGCACCTGGTTGCGCTTCACCACTGAGTTGTAGTTTTTTGCCAGGACACAAGGCGGCACAAGGTCGAATGTTGACAATTCGTGATCCCATATGGACACTGCTGGCTTCGAACATTCACCGCGGCTGCATAACTGATGTTGCATAACTGATGTTGCATAAC
>JANQYP010000035.1:14208-17322 GCA_030728785.1 Pseudomonadales bacterium | reverse complement strand
TGCATAACTGATGTTGCATAACTGATGTTGCATAACGACAGTCTCGACCGCCGCGCTGTGCCGATGCCGCAGGTGCTGGGGCTTGTGCACCTGCTGCAGCAGCGTGGTTTTAGTTTGCAGCAAATCCTCCGCAACACCGGGCTCAATGCCACAGACCTGGAAGATCTGGAGCTGCGCGTCAGTTACCGGCAGCGCATCCAGCAACTGGAAAATATGCTCAGCTTAACTGCTGCACCTGGCGCCTGGCTCGACTACCCAAACCCCATTGCTATCAGCGATTTTGGTCTGCTGGGTTACGCCATGATGAGCAGTGCCACCCTCGAGCAGGCCATCCAGATTGCCGTGAAATATCACAAGATGGCTGGCGCACTGTTTGACCTGAGTTTTTTTACCGATGCCGAGGCAGGGGTGGGGGTGTTGCGAATCGATCATCTGCTCGCCGCGGGGCTGGTCAACCAGTATGTGGTTGAAGACCTGTTTATGGGCATTGCGCCGTTGATTGGTCTGCTGACTGGCAAGCCGTTTCGACCGCGAGAGATTCGAGTGAGTTATCCGCGGCCAGACTATGCCGACAAATACCAGCGGGGGTTTTATTGCCCTGTGAGTTTTGATCAGGCCTTTTGTGAATATCGCTTTGACCTGGCGCTGCTGCACCAGCCACTGGCAGAGGCCGACTCTAATACTGCCAGAATCTGTGAAGAATCTTGCCGCAAAATTCTCAACCAGATGGAAACTGAGGCTGATATTGTCTCGCGCATCTGCCATTTGTTACTCAGCACGCCCGGGGAATTCCCCAAGCTTGATGCCATTGCCGACAAGTTATCTATCGGCACGCGTACCTTGCGCCGGCGTCTGAAAGGTCTTGGTACCAGCTACCAGGTGATCCTTGATGATGTCAAAAGAGAGCTGGCAGTAGAGTACCTGCAGACCACCAGTCTCAGTGTTCAGGAAATCTCGGATTTGCTGGGTTACTCTGAGGTCACGAATTTTCGCCGGGCTTTTGTCAAATGGGTCAAACTCTCCCCCTACCAGTATCGTCGACGGCTGGCTAACGCGCAGGCGCTGATCATTGAGACTTAGTAAACAGGCGCTGAATAAGTCGAATAAGTAGTGTGATTGACTCGCAGTTTGGTAGACTTTGCCGGCACGATTCAGCTGCATTTATCCTCCAGTCGTTTGTGCTGGTTGTCAGGCGCAGTCACGCGGGGTTGGAACAAAGGTGGTTGCAAAGTGATAAGCAAGATAAAAACAAGATGCATAACCGCACTGGTCTGCAGTGGCACGATGATGTCGGCCCAGGCCGATTTTTTCGGTGTTGATGTCGGTGCCGGCTACTGGCATGCCAATTTTGGCGGTACGGTCATCGCCGACGTGACCCTTGCCGACGAACTGCACCTCGATACCAGCAACAGCACCTTTGTGTTTGTGGCGTTTGAACACCCAGTGCCGTTGGTACCAAACATCAAGCTGGCGCATACCAGGCTCAAGGATTCTGGTGCGGGACGCCTGGCGCGCGATTTCACCTTTAATGGCCAGGCATTTACCACCAACCAGGCAGTTTCTTCGACCATCGACCTGAGTCACACTGACGCCACGCTGTATTACGAAATTATCGATATTGGCATGGATCTCGACGTGGGTCTCACTGGCCGCTTTTTCCAGGGTGAAATGTTGGTCAACACGACCTTAGAAGATATTGATGCGTTTCTGCCGATGATTTACGGCCGTGCCAGGCTTGGCATGCCATTTACCGGTAGCTGGGTAAGTGGTGACATCAACTACACAGGCTTTGGAGGCAACAGCGTTTCCGACTACCGCGTCAGCCTTGGCTGGGAAACGGCAAATTTCCTGCTTCCCGAGCTTGGTGTTGAGGGCGGTTATCGCAGCTTCAGTATTGATGCCCAAGCAGATAATCTTGACATCAAGGCTGACACCAAGATCGATGGCTGGTTTTTTAACCTCACAGGACACTTCTAAAAATGGTAGCGCAACGTACCGACGCCAAAGGCGCGCCAATAGAATATATGGCGCGCACCCGGAATTTTTATGGGGCACAGGGTTTTGCGCCCTATGCCTGGGCCCACCACGAAGACATCCCCTGGCAGCCGCTGGCCAAACCCCTGGCAGAGTGTCGGGTTGCCATTGTCACTACGGCGGTGCCTGACGGCAATGTCGCCAAGCCCATCAGGACCGCCTTGTCCTGGGATCTTGCTGCCGCGCCGGCACATTTTCGAACGGACGAATTATCCTGGGATAAGGTCACCACCCACACCGATGACCGAGCGGCCTATTTTCCCCTGGAAACTCTGAGTGCGTTGGCAGATGCCGGTGTGGTGGGTTCACTGGCACCGCGGTTTCATTTTGTACCGACGGAATACAGCCAGCGTAATACCATTGAGCATGATGCCCCCCAGGTGGTTGGCGCCTGCCAGGCAGATGCCGTGGATATTGCCATCCTCATACCCTTGTGACCCGTTTGCCACCAGACCGTCAGTTTGACGGCCAGAGCACTTGAGACGGCGGGCATTGCCACGGTGATTATCGGTTCCGCCCTGGACATCGTCACACACTGTGGTGTGCCGCGTTATCTGTTCAACGACCTACCGCTGGGTAATCCTCTGGGCAAACCCTACGATACCGCCATGCAGGCTGAAAGCCTGCGCCTGGCGCTGGCCCTGGTGGCCAACGCGACGGCGCCGGTGGTCCAGCAGACGCCCTTCCAATGGTCCGCAGACCAGGCCTGGCGCGACAACTATATGCGTGTTGACGCCAGTAACCGCGAGGCGCTGCGCTTGGCTGGTGAGGAAAACCGCCTGGCCCGGCAGCGTAACAGGGACCTGGGGCTGACCCGCAGTTAACAGGCCCGTGGCCGCCCGACTGCTTGCAGGACTGTGAGCCAGGTCGCAAACCTTTTATGCCTTAGCCGTTACACTGCCGCTGGATAAATGTTTGCAGGTGATGGCCAATGGCTTCGGCAAAACTGCGGTTCGCATTATTCCTGCTGCTGGCTGGGGCGATCGGCGCAGCGGCTGCGGCTAAGGAGGGCGAGGCTGTCGATACAGGCGCAGCCGCTTATCCAGGCGCAGCCGCTGACCTCGAAACCATCAAACAGGC
>JANQYP010000035.1:0-14108 GCA_030728785.1 Pseudomonadales bacterium | reverse complement strand
CAGGCGCAGCCGCTTATCCAGGCGCAGCCGCTGACCTCGAAACCATCAAACAGGCGGCGCTGGCGCTGAATCGTGACCTGTTGCTGCTGGAAGAGGAGCTGCTGTTTCCCGCCAGCACCCAGGTGATTGTTTATGTGGCCATGGATGTGGGTGAGTTTTTTGCCCTAGAGGCGGTGCGGCTCAAGGTTGATGACAAGCTGGTGGCCAGCTACCTGTATACCGATGACCAGACCACCGCCTTGTTTCGTGGTGGCTACCAGCGCCTGTATGTCGGCAATGTCAAAGCCGGTGAGCATGAGGTGACGGCATTTTTTACGGGTAAAGGTCCGGCCGGCCGCGACTTGCAGCGGGCCGCAAGCCTGACTTTTGCCAAGGATCAACGAGCCAGCGTCATTGAGTTACGTATTGTTGACTCAGCGGCAAAGCAGCAACCCCTGTTTGAAATCAAACAATGGTACCTGTAAGGGTCTGTTGCCGCCTGCTATTGGCGCTGATATGGCTCGCCTCCACGTCCACGCTGGTCGCAGCACCTCTACTGCCACCCACCGCCAGCCAGTTAGCCTATCAAGAAGCCTTGTATCAGTATTATCTTGGTGACTACGGCGCTGCCCTGGGCACGCTGCTGGTGGCCGAGTCGCGCCTTGAGTCTGGTGCAGCGCAGCCTGGCGCGGCGCCGGCTGCGACGGCGGTCGCCAGGCCCTTGCTAAAGGCCGGCTTAAGCCTCGCCTATGGCATGCCGCGCACCGCCCAGCCGTTGTTGACGAGTTTGCTGAAGGTGCCGGCGCAGAAAGATATGGCGAGCTATTTCCTGGCCTTGCTGGCTTACCAACAGGCCGACTATGGTCTGGCCAGCGAGTATCTGCAGCAGCTTTCAGAGCAGGCGCATCTACCCCTTGAAGACACCCCGCCGGCCTTGCTGCGGGCCGACATTGCCCTGCGTGAGGCCAACCCCGGGCAGGCCAGCCAGATGCTTGAGCAACTGCATGCCCGCAGCAATGGTTACCTGCTCACCGCCCTGAATATTGCCAACCACTTCAGTCGCCAGGGCGACTATGCCTCGGCCAGTGACTATTACCAGCAGGTCAGCCTGGCAGGCACGGAAGTCAGCCCGTGGTTTGGCATGAGTTGGCAGCGGGCAGCAGGGCAGCAAGCTTCCCCGGAACCTACCCAGTTACGCCACAAGGGCCTGCTGGCCGCCGGCTACAGTGCCCTCGAAGCCGGCGAACCCTTGGCTGCACAGCGCTGGTTGCAGCAGCTGCCGAATACCAGTCCCCTGGCTTTGCAGGGTTTGCTCGGCCAGGGCTGGAGTTATTACCAGCAGGGTCATTACAGCGCCGCGCTGGCGGCCTGGCAGGACGTTGAACGGTTGTCGGCTGACGCGGCCCAAACCCGCCAGCAGTCGCAGATTGTTGAAGCCAGCCTTGGGGTTGCGGTGGCACTGGAACAACTGCACCAGCAGCAGGCTGCCCTGGACCAATACCAGGCGCTGGCGATACGCCTGGAAGTGCGCCTGGCCGAGATCGAACAGTTATTGCAGACGCCGGTCTTACTCCCTGCCCGGGCAGACTTCAGCTGGCAGACCAGCCAAGCCTTCCAGGCTGATACTGCCCGGCGCCTGGCGCTGCAACAGCTGGCAAGCCAGAGTCGGTCGTGGCTGGCGAAACTTGACGTTTATGCCGCGGCCCTGGCCGCCAAGGCCGCCCGTCGCCGCCTGCAACCTGCCGCCGTGTTTGAGACCAACAGCGGTGCCGCGCTGCGAGCGCTGCAAACCCAACAGCACCAGGCGCATGCCTGGCTGGCAGATGTGGAACAGCGCCGCGACTATGTTGCGCTGTTATCGGCGGCAGAGCAGAAGATCAGCAAACGTATAGAACGCGCCCGCAATAATCTGGCGCTGCTGCAAGACTGTGCCGCCCACACAGCCGCTGTGCCGGCCTGTGCCGCACCGGCATTGGCGGCCGCTGCTGACCGTTTGCAGCGTTATACCGGCATCCAGCTGTGGCAAGCCAGCCAGAGCTGGCATGAGTCGCTTTGGCAGCGACAGAAACAACAGGCTGAGATTGACCAGGCGCTGGCGTCGGCCACTGCCGCGCGGCTGCGAGTCACCAGCCTGCTTCGTGATGACCATGATATCAATCCGCTGGAGGCCCGCATTGTTGCCCTGCAGGATCAATTGCAGCAGCAGTTGCAACGCCTCAACGGCGCCATGCTCGAGCTTGATCGGCGCCTGCTGGCCAGTCAGCGGCTGGCCCTGGGCGAGCAGCAGCGCCTGGCAAAAAGCCAGATAGCCCAGGTGCAACTGGCCATTGCGCGTTTATATGACCCGTCTAATGCACAGGCGGCTTCGACGACCGACTGGCGAGTAGCAGAGCAGGGTTACCTGCGGGCCCTGGCGGTGGTTGACAATGCCGCCGACCAGCAACAGATTCGCCTGCGCCTGGCCAACCTGCAGCGCGACCAGGCCGAGCAGCAAGTCTGGCAAGGCGCGCAGGACGACCGAAGCCAGGCCAGCCTGCAACAGGCCATTGGCCACTATGAAGACTTGCTGGCCGCGGCCGGGCAGGCGGGCGCAACCGTCAACGGTGCCGAGATTCTTTACCAGCTGGCGCGCTCTTACGACCTGGCGGGCGACAGCGATAAAGCCGCCGCGCGCCTGGCGCAACTGCTGGCAGACTATCCCGACGCGCCCCTGGTGATTGAGGCGCATTTTCGGCTGGCCGAATTCGACTATATAAGTGGCGACTACAGCAGCGCCGCCGCGCACTATGCCCAGGTTGTTAGCGCCGCCGTGGTGCCGGTTTTTGCCACTAATGCCCGTTACATGTATGGCTGGAGCCTGTTTAAACTTAATGATTATCCTGGCGCACTGACGGCGTTTATGGCGGTGCTGGATAGTCTGCCTGGCTTCGCCCAACTCGCCGATCTGCCACCCACCAGCCGACGCCTGGGTGAAGATACCCTGCGGGTCATGAGTATTGCGTTTTCTTACCTTGATGGCGGCAGCAGCATCAGCAACGTGTTAGCCATTGCCGGCGTGCGCCCCTATGCGGCCTTGTTGTACCAGCAACTGGCCGACTTTTACCAGGAGAAAGCCCGCTTTGACGACAGTGTCGCCAGCTTGCGGGCCTTTCTGACGGCCTATCCCGATGACGTGCGTGGCCCGGGATTACAGGCCAGCATCATTGCCTTGTATACCAAGGCCGGTTTCAGCGACTTGTTGGCTGCAGAGCAGAGTCGCTATGTGGCAGCCTATGGTCGCCAGAGTGACTTTTGGGCGCAACACCGCCACGACAACCAGGTGTATAGCGCCGAGATGCTGCTGACGTTGCAGTCCAGTCTCACGGCTCTGGCGGACGCGGCCCATGCCCGCACTCAGGCGCAGCCAAAGGATGCCGTTCTGCAACAACTGGCGGCGCAGCGTTACACAGACTATGTGCAGACCTTCAGTGATGCTCCTGCTGCCGGTCGTTACTGGTTCTTGCTGGCCGAAGTTCGCCTTGCCAGTGGCGATCGGCTGGCGGCAGAGCAGGCCTATGCGACGGTCGCCTATGACCGCCATGACCCGCAGTTTGGTGCTGATGCCGGCTACAACCACTGGCTGCTGGCGACCACCGCTGACGCCGCTGAGCAGGGCGCGCGGGCGACACGGTTCAACGCCAGTTATGCCAACGATGAACGGCTGTTACCCATGTTGGCGGAGAGCGCCCGCGCCTTGTTGGCAGCTGCAGATATGCTGCCGGCGGCAGCGTTGGCGCAGCAGTTGCTGGCCAGCCCACAGGTGTTGCCACCGGCACTTGCGGCTGTTGCCCACCAGGTGCTGGCGCGCAGCTATTTTGCGCAGCAGCAGTTTGCCTTTGCTGAAGCCGAGTTCCGCCAGTTGCTGGCCATAGCCCCAGGCGACCGCGATACTGCCGAGGCAGATGTGCGGCAGTGGCTGGCTACAAGTATCTACCAGCAGGGCTTGCAGGCCCGCGATAACCAGCAGATCGACGAGGCTATCGATCATCTGTTGCGGGTCGCGCAAGTGGCCCCGCAAACCAAGATTCACCGCACCGCAGACTATGAGGCGGCATTACTGGCGGTAGATGCCAAGCGCTGGCAGCAGGCCGAATCGCTGTTGCTGGCCTATCAACAGGGCTGGCCCGCCGATGACCTGCTCACCGATGTTGATGTCATGCTGGTATCTGCCTATGAAGGCCAGCAACGCTGGAGCGACGCAGTGACGGTGTTAGTGCGTATGGCGGGGGCCGAAACCAACCAGCAGGTGCAGGCCAGCCACTGGTGGCTGGCCGCTGAATATGCGGTGCGGGCTGGGGACCTGGCGGCGGCGGTTAACAGTTATCGCTATTACGCTAACCATTTTGCTGAGCCGGCAGCCCGGCAACTGGAAGCCCAGTACCAGCTGACCCGGCTCTATACTGAACTGGAAATACCGAGCAAGGCCGACTACTGGCGTCGCAGTATTATTCAGGCTAACGCTGCCGCAGGGGCGCAGGCCAGCGTCCGCAGCCGTTATCTGGCGGCCGAGGCGGCCATGGTATTTGCCGAATCTGAGTTTACGGCATTTGCCAAATTGCCCCTGACGCTGCCTTTGGCTCGCAGTTTGCCGCGCAAGCAGGCGGCCCTGAGCCGGGCGCTGGCGGCTTATCAGGGTGTGCAAGGCCTGGGTGTGGCGGAGTTTCAGTCGCAGGCGAATTTCCGTATCGGTGCGATCTACCAGCAATTAGCCCGCGACCTGCTGGCCAGTACCCGGCCGCCGGACCTGGATGCCGACGCATTAATGGCTTACGACCTGTTGCTGGAGGAGCAGGCCTATCCTTTTGAGGAGCTGGCGATTGAACTCCATGCAGCCAACGCCCAGCAAAGCTGGGATGCCAAATATGACCGTTGGATCGCCCAAAGTTATGTGGCACTGGCGCAGCTTTTGCCCGCTCGTTATAACAAAACCGAAAGGGTCGTGGAGAGTGCTGATGATAGTGCTGATGATAGTGATTAATCGCGGATGCTGGCTTGGGCCGCAGGCACCTCAATTGCACAAGGTGACAACACGGGCAGCCTGGCTGGTGCTGCTGGCCCAACTGCATGGCTGCACACTGCTGCCGATTGAGGCCCTGCCTGCCGACCCGGCGGGCGCGGCAAACATAGGCCAGCTGTTGGTGCCGGCCCTGGATCCGGCTGTGCGGCAGCCCATCGTCGCCGCAATGGCGGAGCGACAATGGCAGCAGGCACAAACCCTGTTGCTGGCACTGGCTGCTGCCAGCCCCTTGCCGGCCATGGATGAGCTGAACCTGGGTATTGTCAGTGAGCACCTGAACCTGCCCCTTGCCGCCGAGCAGGCTTACCGGCGCGCCCTTGCGCAGCAACCAGACAACATTGCGGTGCTCAACCGCCTGGCCCTGAACCTGCGGCAGCAAGGCCAGTTTGCCGCCGCAGTGGCCTACTATCAGCAGGCCATTGCCATCGATCCCGGTCACGCCGACAGTCATCGTAATCTCGGTATTCTCTATGACTTGTACCTGGGCCAATGGCCAGAGGCACTGGCTGCATATGAGGCGTACCAGCGTTGTCTCAGCAGCGAAGACCCGCAGATGAACCTGTGGGTGCGAGACCTAAGACAACGCATCAGCAAACAACCGGCAGGCACCCAATGAAGTATTCACCAGCCAGATGGCAAGTTGGGCTGCGGTCACGAATGTTGGCAATCGCGCTGGGCACTGTGGCAACGGCAGACGTTACCATGGGCACGCTGGTGGTAGGTAACCAGGAGCAACCCAAAGTGTTATACCTGTTACCCTGGCAGGCCGCTGAAAAAACCCCCATTGCTGCCGACGATTTCACTCGGCAGCGGCATGGTGTGTTTGATCACGTAGAACTGCAGGAGTTGCCTGAGGAGTATCTGCTGATATCACAATAGATACCGACGACAAATTAAACGTCACCCCCAGGGCAAACACCAGATGGCGGTTAGCGCAAGCCTAAGGAACCTCTGATTAAGTGGATATTTTCGTCAGGGCAAGGCGGGGAACATTTTAGAAAATCGCGGATACGCTTTAAATCCGCGAGGTTTCGAAAATGTGAGCCAACGCAGCAATGGCGGAAATAGACCTTAATCAGAGGTTCCCTAACAGGTCAAAATGGTCTGCGCACTTGCGTGGATATGTTGCGCCAGGCCGAGTGCCTGGACCGAGCATGAGTTTTTTTGCCGAGGCAAAATTTGCAGGCCACGTCACATTCTCAGTTCCGCAATTGACGTAATCTGCCTGTCGTGCAGAGCGATTCAAGGCTAACGGCAGGAGACAGACATGGACTATGTGTACCATTTTGCGCAGTTTTTTCAGGATGGTGGCCCATTTATGTATCCAATAGCAGTCGTGTTGTGCGCCGGGATAGCTGTCGTGATTGAGCGCTGGTTTTACCTCAGTCATGCCCGGTCTTTGAATCGCTCTGCTTTTGAACAGATGATGCCGCTGCTGAAAAAGCACGACTTCAGCGCCATCGCCAGGCTTGCCGCCGATTCGCGGGCGCCTGTTGCCCGCATGATAGGTGCCGGCATCGGTCGTATGGCCACCTCGCGCCGCCGGGCTGATATTGAACTGGCCATGGAGGAGGGGGTGCTTGAAGCCATACCGGCGCTGGAATGCCGCACCGGTTATCTGGGCATGCTGGCCAACATAGCCACCCTGTTAGGTTTGCTGGGCACCATTATTGGCCTGATTGCGGCGTTTACGGCCGTGGCCCAGGCCGACCCCACAGAAAAAGCCTCGTTATTATCCCTGAGCATCTCCGTCGCCATGAACACCACGGCCTTTGGTTTAATGTCGGCTATTCCACTGTTGTTGTTTCACAGCATGTTGCAGACCAAAACCGGTGAAATTGTCGACAGCCTGGAAATGGCGGGTGTCAAAAGTCTTAACATCATCGCCGATCTGGCGAGCCCCAAAGCGGCCTGATTGATGTTGCGCCGGCGTCGAACAACAAGGCGCCAGTCGACGTCTGGCGGGGCTGTCGAACTGGATATCACCTCTTTTATGAACCTGATGATTATCCTGGTGCCGGTGTTGCTGATGTCCATGGTTTTTGCACGCACCACCATTTTGGATTTGCAATTGCCGAACATCGACCGCCTGCAGGCAGATCCTGCCCTGGCCGCAGAACTTGCCAAGCAGACCCTTGAGGTGGTGATCAGTGATGCTGATTTCCGCGTCAGCTATCCTGCCGGCGTGCTGGTAAAACAGATTCCCCTGCGTGACGGTACGCATGATTACCTGGCGCTGAGCACTACCCTGCAAGAAATCAAACAACGCCTGGCCCTCAGCGGTGTCGAAAAACGCGATATCCAGTTGCTCTCCCAACCGAGCACCAACTACCAGACCCTGGTCACCACCATGGACACCAGCCGTTCTTATGTCACCCTGCTGGGTGTTGCGGTGGTGGATGCCGAGTTGTTCCCGGAGATTGCCCTGGGTGATGCGCCAGCCTTATCCGTGTTGTTGGGGGCCACTCGGTGAGCCTGCGTGGCCTGGGACGTCGCAGTCGCGCCGGTGCCCAACCGGCGAAGCTGAACCTGGTGTCGTTGATGGATATCTTCACCATTCTGGTGTTTTTCCTGCTGCTGAATTCCTCCGATGTTGAGGTTCTGCAGGCCGGCAAAACCATACGCTTGCCAGACTCCCACGCCGAACAACGCCCTCGGCCCACCGTGGTCATTGCCGTGGATGCGCAGTGGATTTCATTCAACGGTAAACAACTGGTGACCGTCAGTGATGTGCTGGCGGCAGCAGACCCGGATATACCCGGTCTGTCCCAGGCACTGGCAGAACAGGCCCGCAAGTTTGCCGTGGCCGACGCGGACACGGCTGGCATTCGTACTGACAATCGTGCTGACAATCCTGCTGAGAACAGTACGGGCATGGCCGTCACCGTCCTCGGCGACCGGCAGACGCCCTATGCGTTGCTGAAGAAAATCATTCACACCTGCGCGGCGTCAGACTTTCAACAGGTGTCGCTGGCGGTCAACCGCTTACCCAGCACGCGCAGCACCTTGTGACGGGCCGATTCCTATGCCACTTATGCCCCCCGCCGTGAACACCCTTTACCTGCCCTGGTCCGACGCACCCCAGTCGGTGATGGCCACCCAGCAGCGCATGTTCCAATTGTGGTTATACCGGCTGCTGGCAGTGCTGGTGCTGGCGGGTATTATTGTGCCGCTGGTGCCCGTGCCCAAGGAGACTTATCGACCTAGGGCTGTAGCCACCACCCAGTTGACGCGTATGATCCCCGCGCCATTACCGGTGCTGGCGCTGAAAAAGCCCGAGGTGAAGCCGCCGAAGCCGCAGCTACCCGCAGCGCCACAGGCCGAGGCTAAACCCGCAGCCAAACCCGCAGCCACACCCGCGCCAAAAGCCGTGGCGCCAGCGCCGATCACGGCTGAACAAAAAGCCGCCGAGGCCCGGCAACGCGCTAACAACAGTGGTGTGTTGCAATTTCAGGATCAACTGCAGGCCATGCGTGAGCTGGTCAAGGCTGCGCCCGTCCAAACCCAGCTCAGCACCGGTGGCGACAAGGCCGAAGCGGTGGTGCGTAATGTGCTTGGCCGCAGTCGTGCTGCCGCGCCCGCCAGTGCTGCCGCGCAACTGGGTGGGGCCGTGGGGGTTGTCGCCTTGCCTGGCCAGGCCGTCAGCGAAGTTGTGCCAGCACAGGCCCTCGCCGAGGCCAACAATCAATACACCGGTGGCATGGGCGCCAGCCGCGAGATGGGCCGCAGTGATGCTGAGATTCGCAGGGTCATGGACAGTAACAAGGGCGCCATCTTCTCCATCTACAATCGCGCCCTGCGCACACAACCCCTGTTGCGCGGCAAGCTGACCATTCAGCTGGTGATTGGTGCAGATGGGGGTATAGCGTCGGCGACAATTGTCGCCAGTGACCTGACCGACGCGGACCTGCAGGCGCGGTTGTTAAGCCGCATTCGGCTGATCAACTTTGGCGATGCCGCTGTGGCCGCTACGACTCTGAACTATTCCTTCGAGTTCCTGCCTGGCTGATGGCTTCTGGCTTCTGGCTGAAGGCTCCTGGCTCCTGGCAGATGGCTCAGGGCTGATGTTGCAGATTGACCTTGCCGCCATAGGTGGCGCGGTTCCAGGTAAAACCCAGTATGCCCATGACAAGGTTGGAGATACACGCCGCCGCAAAAATCCCCGCAACATCAAAATACAGCCTGCCCACATAGGCCAGGGGTACATAAATCACAAACATGCGCACCACCGACATGATGGTCGAGGAGATGGGTTTGCCGAGGGAGTTAAAGGTGGCGCTGGCCATCATCAACACCCCCCAGGTGCCATAACTTAAGGGCACAATGGCTAAATACAGGCTGGCATAACCCACCACCAGAGGGTTGTCTTCAAACACCCCGCCAATATGTGCGCCAAACAGGAAGAACAACAGACCAACGCCCAGACCCCAGGCCATGGACCAGACAAAGGCCAGCTGCATGCCCTGGTTGGCCCGGTCAAACAGCTGCGCGCCCCAGTTCTGACCGACAAAAGGCCCGATGCTGGCCGACAGGGCAAACAGCGGAATCACTGCCAGCGCCTCGACCCGCGAGGCAATACCAAAACCGGCCACTGCCTCTTTACCATAGGCGGCGAGAAAGCTGACGATAATGGCCGTCGACACAGGCCCAATCAACTGGGTGGCCGTGGCAGGCACACCCACCACCAGAATCCGCCGCCAGGAATCCAGCACCACCCTGAACTGGGTGCGGCTGAAGTCCAGCAGGTCTTCACGATAGATCAGCACATAAAAGGTTATCGCACACAACACCAGCCGTGAGATTAGCATGGCCAACGCCGCGCCTTCGATGCCCATGGCGGGCACACCAAACAGGCCAAAAATCAGGATCGGGTCGAGCATAGCCTGCAAGGCCGCACCACCCACCATAATGGACCCGGAGATACGCGCGTCCCCCGTCGCCCGCAAGGCATTGGCACCAATCGCCGGCAAGGCAAAAAACACCAGGGCCACATACCAGATCTGCATATAGTCAACAATCAGGGGCAGGGTATCGGGGCCGGCGCCCATCAGCCGAAACAGCGGCTCGATCAGGAAAAAGCCCAGGGTGGAGGTGATCAACATGACAATACCCAGCAGCAGAATGCCATCGGTGGCGAGGCGCCGGGTCATATGATGGTCACCACTGCCGACGGTGCGGGCCAGCACCGACGACAGACCAATCGAGATACCCAGAGACAAAGAACCCAGGGCGCCGGTGACGGCAAAAGTGAAGCTGTAGGCCGCCAGGGTATTGGTGCCAACACTGCCAAGCAGATAGGTTTCGAACAACGCCGCGCCCAGGTTGGCAAAAATGCCCAGCATCATGGGCATGGTCAGGCTGAGCAGGCTACCGCTGACTGTGCCCTGGGTGAGCTTTGCGACCGCCACAGTTAGGGCTTATCGGCAGCACGGAGCGTGGCGGTGAGGGCGGTGACCTGGGTGCCAAAGTTGTCGCCTGAGAACTCCGACGCCTGCCATTGGGCCATCAGCCCCGGAGCCGTGTGTAACTCCACGGCCAGGCCGCGGATTAACGCCTCAACCTTCTTGCCATTGCCGCTGATCTGGGCATGGGTAATCGACAGCTGAAAGGTGTGAAAGCGGCTGCGCGACAGGGCGGCAAATTTATGCAGGTTTTTGTCCTGCAGGGTTTCGCCGGCGCAACCAGCGCGCCAGATGTCGGCGGCGGGTTGGTAATGTGATTCCAGGTCTTCGGGTTCGGTCAATGGTCTGGCTCGCCTAGGTGAAAAAGGACCACCTCAACAATGGCTGCTGGTGTAGTGGGGCGGCATTATGTCATAAATTAGCGCGCCTGCAGACCCTAAGTTGCCCTATACTAGCAGGCGCTATATTTACCCCGTGGCGTGTGCTCATCCCGCCCCTTTTCAGCCCCAGTAGAGATGTCCGCCCTGCAAAAGCCATTCTCCAAAGACCCGGTGATCGAAAAATCACTGCACCACTCCATCAAAGACGGCGTTGCCTTCTCCATCATGACCGGTGTGGGCGAAAACTACTTCTCGGCCTATGCCGTGTTCCTCAAGGCCAGCACCCAGCAAGTGGGCCTGCTCGCCGCCTTGCCGCCATTGCTGGCGGCGTTTACGCAGATGCTGGCGGTGGTGCTGGGGCAACTGCTGGGGGTACGCAAGGGTATTATTGTGGCGGGCGCCTCCATCCAGATTGTTGGCCTGCTGGCCATTGCCTGCCTGCCCAGCCTGTTCCCGGCCTGGAGTTTTCCGCTGTTGCTGCTCAGCGTGATTCTGTATTTCTCTGGTGCCAACCTGGGCGCGCCCCTGTGGGGCAGCCTGATGGGTGTGCTGGTGCCGGAGAATGTACGCGGCCGGTTTTTCTCGCGCCGCACGCGGCTGTCCAGTGTCGCCTCGTTTTCGTCCCTGCTGGGCGCCGGTACCATCCTGCAGCTGTTCGACTCCCTGGGCTATACCCTCTATGGCTTTCTGCTGATCTTCGGCATTGGCATGCTGGCCCGGGCCTATTCCACCTATCAACTCACCCAGTTGTATGACCCGCCCCGCACCCTGCGCAGCGCGCCTCGCCATGAACAAGACGGCATCCCCGGCCCGGCACTGCTGCGCCAGCATCCGAACTTTTTGCGCTTCTCGCTGTTTTTTGCCCTGATGCAATTTGCCGTGGCCATCTCCGGGCCTTTTGTGGTGGTGTATCTGTTGCGCGACCTGCACTTCAGTTACCTGCAACTGACCCTCAACACGGCCGCCTCGGTGTTGATGCAATTTCTGGTACTCAGCCGCTGGGGCCGGCTGGGGGACCTGTTTGGCAACCGTATTATCCTGCGTTTAACGGGCTACACCATTCCGCTGATCCCGGCATTGTGGGTGTTATCCAGCGACTTTTATTACCTGTTGCTGATACAGATGATCAGCGGCCTGGTGTGGTCTGGCTATAGTTTAAGCACCTCCAACTTTCTGTTTGACCTGACGCCGTCGAACCGCCGTGCCGGCATGATGGCCGCCCACAACCTGTTTGGCAGTGTTGCGGTGTTCCTCGGCGCCTCAGTGGGCAGCGCCCTGGCGTTAATTTTGCCCACCAGCATTGCCTTCAGCATGTTCTCCCTGGATATCAGCTTTGGCTGGTCTTCGGTGTTTTATGGCGTGTTCCTGTTCTCCGCCCTGACACGCCTCTGCGTGGCCCTGTTGTTTTTGCCCCACATCGAAGAAGTGCGCTCGGTCAAACCCATGAGCTACCATGGCCTGGCATTCCGCGTCACCCGCTTCTCGCCCATCTCCGGGGTGATTTTTGAAATCATCAGTCGCAACCGCAACCACAAGGATGATGACAACACCGACGCCTGACCAGTCACTTACACCGGTGCCTGGCGCGGCAGGCGCGGCTCCCGCGGCCGGGGCAGTTCGTCATACAGGTCACTCACCAGCTCGTCACGGGTAGCGCGATGGGCCGGGTCATTCCACAGGTTCACCCGTTGCTCCGGGTCGGCGTTCATGTCATACAGCTCACCCTCGGTGCCGTCATACAGGCTGCTTTTTTCATACACAGTGCACAGCCAGCCGCCCTTGTTGTAAATCGACTTCATATGCAGGCTGATGGGGCCGTGTTCTGAATCCCACTCGGTAATCACATCTTCGCGCTGCTGCGCCTCAGCCTCGGCATCACTGCGGGGCAGGGTTTTGCCCTGCACCCAGGGTGGGGAATCAATACCGGCGATGGTGCAGAAGGTCGAGGCCAAATCCAAATGCCCCACCGGCAGGGTAACCAAAGCACTGGGTGTGGCAGTGCTGGGCGCCGGCCGCCAGATCATAGGCAGGCGCATCAGCGCATCCACATGATAGCCACCCTTAAACAGCAGGCCAAAGTCACCCTGGAACTCACCATGGTCGGTGGTAAAGATAATATCCGTGTTGTCATACTGGCCCGTGGCTTTAAGCCAGTTGATCACCCGCCCGCAGGCATCATCAATCAGCTCGTTCTCAATATGGTTCATGGCATTAATCTCGCGCACCTGGTCCGCGGTCATATCGCGCGGGATAAAATCCCGGGGTGACTCCAGGTTGCTCCAAATGGTGCCATCATAATAACCGCGCCAGTGTTTGGGCTTGGCATCCAGCAGGGCCTCGTTCTCCGCCTTGTTCTCACTGTATAAAGACGGCAGGGGTACATCCCGCCAATTCACCCGGTGAACCTCCGAGGCGGGTGGGTCCCAGGGATGGTGCGGATCAGGAAAACTCATCCAGCAGAACCAGGGCTTGTTGTCCTGCTGTTCATTGAGTTCAGTCAGCCAGTTCAGGGTGCGATCTGCTACCCAGTCGGTGTGATACAACTCTTTGGGTACATCCGTAGGCCACACCTGAATGGCACCCGTGTCGCCAGCGCCAGCCGTGTTCTGGCCGCGCTCGGTAACCATGGGATAAAAGTTCTTCTTCCACTCGGGGTGCTCGTTGGTCATAAACCGATCGTAATGACTGTGACCCTCAAAGAAGTGGTTAGCCAGCTCCATCCTGTCGAAGCCCCGGTGCGGGCCGGTGTTGTGCTCACTGGCCATGCGGTTTTCATAAAACAGTTTTGGGTCACCCAACCAGGGCTCAAAGTGGGCCTTGCCCAGCAGACCGGTGTGATAGCCATGGTCTTGCAACCAGTGCGCCACGGTGGGTGTATCCTCCGGCAGGCACACTCCATTCATCCACACGCCGTGGGTAGACACATACTGCCCCGTCATGATGGTGGCGCGGGCGGGCATACACACCACATTCTGGTTGTGGGCGCGCTGGTAGTTAATGCCGGTGTGGGCGAGGTTATCGATAACGGGCGTTTTGGCGACGACGCCGCCGTTGCAGCCCAGGGCATCAAAACGCATTTGGTCGGTGGTGATGAAGAGGATGTTTCTTTTTGTTGGCATTGGGGTTCTCGGGTGTGGCGAGTGTGCAGTGATTGTACAGGAGATATGTGGGGGGTGGGAAGGTGGGGGTCAGGACCAAGTGCCAGGTCCGAATTCCAATCAAGGCAGTGTTTCCCCTAGCCACAAAGCGCCGAGGAGGAATTTCTTCAGCGTGGCCGCGACTTTCTTCATT
>JANQYP010000034.1 GCA_030728785.1 Pseudomonadales bacterium | reverse complement strand
TTTTTTGTGGGCAGTCCCCAGCCACCACAGATGCACCGGTATGCCCGCCAGGTCCATGTTATACTGCGCGCCAGCCGAATTTGCAGAGCAAACAATGCGCATAGCGATACTGTCCAGAAACAAGAACCTCTATTCAACCCGCCGCCTTATTGAAGTCGGTGAAGCCCGCGGCCATGAGGTGCGGGTGCTTGATCACCTGAAATGTTTTATGGACATCACCAGTGAAAAACCCACCCTGCACTATCGCAGTGAAGAGTTCGGGCCTGACGATTTTGATGCGGTTATTCCTCGCATCGGGGCTTCGGTCACCAGTTTCGGCTGCGCTGTGTTGCGCCAGTTTGAAATGATGGGGGTCTACTGTGTCAATGAATCTGTAGCCATTGCCCGCTCTCGGGACAAGTTACGCTCCCTGCAGTTGTTATCCCGCAGCAAAGTGGGCATCCCGGTCACGGCCTACGCGCGCAATATCGAAAGCATCGACGCTCTGATTCACGAGGTGGGTGGCGCGCCCGTCGTCATCAAGCTGATTGAAGGTACCCAGGGTATTGGCGTAGTGCTGGCAGAAAACAAAAAAATTGCCAGCAGTATCATCGAGGCATTTATGGGCCTGAATGCCAACATTCTGGTGCAGGAATTTATCAAAGAATCAAAAGGCTCAGATATCCGCTGTTTTGTTGTTGGTGACAAGGTTATTGCCGCCATGGAGCGTAAGGCAGCACCGGGTGAGTTCCGCTCTAACCTGCATCGTGGTGGTACAGCATCTTTGGTCAAACTTTCCGCTGCTGAACGCCGGACCGCTGTCAAAGCCGCAGCCACCATGGGCCTGAATATGTGTGGCGTCGATATTCTGCGCTCTGACCGCGGCCCGCTGATTATGGAGGTGAACTCATCACCCGGCCTGGAAGGTATAGAAAAAGCCACCGGCAAAGATGTTGCCGGCATGATCTATGGATTTATTGAGAAGAACGCCGTCCGCGACAAAAACAAAACCAAAGGCAAAGGATAAAAAGCGCGGACGCCTCAACCGCGCT
>JANQYP010000033.1 GCA_030728785.1 Pseudomonadales bacterium | reverse complement strand
CTAGGGCCCAGGTGTTGCGGGTCGGCGCCAGTGCCGCACTGGGTTATCAGGCAGGTTTCTCGGCAATCACAATGGCGCGCCGGGGTGCGGGGTAACCTTCCACCGTTCTGGATGGGTCTGCCGGGTCGAGAAAGTCATTGAGTGACTGAAAGGTCATCCATTCCGTGCTGCGTTGCTCGCCCATACTGGTCTGGTCAATGTCGACAGTGCGGATATTGACAAAGCCGGCCCGCCGCAGCCAGATCTCAAGCATGGCAACGGCGGGTAAAAACCAGACATTGGCCATTTTTGCGTAACGCTCAGCAGGCACCAGCAGCGTTTGTTCATCACCGGGCACCACCAGAGTCTCGAGGACCAGTTCACCGCCCGGACGCAGGAAAGTGCCAAGCTCTGTCAGGTGGTCTATGGGTGAGCGCCGGTGATACAGCACCCCCAGGGAAAATACCGTGTCAAAACAGCCAAAGGCCGGCAGCTGCTCGCTGCGCAGGGGTAGCAGGTGCGCGGCGAGTGCCGGCAGGTATTGTTTGCAGACCTGAAACTGGTAGAGAAACAGGCGTGTTGGGTCTATGCCAACCGCCAGGGCCGCGCCGGCAGCTGCCATTCGAAACAGGTGATAGCCGTTGCCGCAGCCAATATCCAGCACGGTTCTGCCCGCCAGGGAGCTGATGTGCGGCTGGAGTCGTTGCCACTTCCAGTCTGAACGCCACTCTGTCTGGATATCCACGCCGAACAGCTGCCAGGGTCCCTTACGCCAGGGTGAAAATGCCTGCAGTGCAGCTTTGAACTCAGCCTTCGGCAGGGGCATGTCGGCGGCTGTGCCGATGCTGACTCCTTCTGGGCCCAGGGAATACTGGCTGGGCACCACCACCGGCAGGTGCGCCAGGGCCGTATCCCACTCCACCTGCCGACCGTGTTTTTTGCCGTGATAATGCTGTTGTAATGCGTCACGCAAGGCGGCGTGATGTACAGCCAGAGGGCTGGCAGCGGTGCTGCTAAAGAAAGCCTCGGTCAGCGGGTCCGGAGTATTCATGACGGCCGGCTGTCGCCTTGGTCAGCGCCGTGCAGGGTGACTTCCAGGTGTTCGATCAACATGTCAAAAGCGGCAAAAGAGCTGCTGACGAGTTTTATCAGGCGCCATTGTGCAAACAGGTAGACGCCCCTGTGGATCCACAGGGAAAAAGCCAGCAGTAACAGTGGTTCGGCGAAACCCGTTGGTAGTAGGCTGGCGAGAGCACCTGCCGCAAGCAAGGCGAGGGTACCAAACATGAAAGTGCCCTGGTCGCCGGTGAGGCCAGCGACCAGGGTCCAGAAAATACCTGTCAGGGGCACTATCAGGGTAGCGCTCCAGGCGAAGTGCCAGATAATCACGGCAGCACACAACAGCATGACCAGAATAGCGCCGGTGGTACCAACCCAGATCACGATTTTTGCGCCCAGGGCTGACTGCCCCGCAGTGGCGCGAATAGAGGCGTTGGGTACCCGCAGGTAGAAATCGCGGGCAACAACTCGCGGCACGCTGAGTTGTGCCGTACCGGCAAGCAGTTTTGGCTGCAGGGCGTTGAACTCAGCCTCATTGATAAAGTGCTGCATGCTATTTTATGGCCAGAAAAGACGCAAAATTGAAACACCGCAGGTATACCTGAGCTGCCTGCAAGCCGGCGTCGGTGAGGCGCTGCAGATGTTGCTGCTCGGTATTGGGAATGAGGACATGCTCCAGTGCCGCCCTTTTCTGCGCGATCTCCAGGTCGCTGTAGCCGTGGTATTTTTTAAAGTCGTGGTGCAGTTCAGTCATGTGCGCCTGAGTGTCGGTATCCTCAAAACGTATTTTCTCTGACAGTATCAGCGCGCCGCCGGGAAGCATATTCCGCGCCAGTTTTGCCAGCAGGTCGGCCCGTTGCTCGTCAGGAATAAATTGCAGCGTAAAATTCAGCACCACCACAGAGGCGTTGGTGATGCTGGTGTGCTGCATGGCTTCCTGCCTGATCTCAACGCTGGCCTGGCTATGGTCGCGGGCCATGTTGGTGCGACAGCGTTCGACCATGGCTGGCGATGTGTCGACGCCGATAACATGGCAACTGGCCGGCAGGTGCTGGCGAATTTTCAGGGTCGAGGCCCCAAGGGAGCAGCCCAGGTCATAACAGTTAGAGTCCGGTTGGGCATACTTCTCCGTGAGCTGGCCGATCAGGTCGAGCAGCAGGGCATAACCGGGCACTGAACGATTGATCATGTTTTCGAAAACGTCGGCTACCTGGCCGTCGAAGGCAAAGGCCTGGATCGACGCCAGTGGTTGTGCATAGACAGTATCTTTTTTGGTCATCGGTCTGTCTCACGGCGGTAGAAAGTCTGGTCGGCGGTTGGCCTTTCGCAGATAGGCCTGCAGATAAGCCCGCAGATAAGCGCCGCCCCATACCTGCGAGCGGCTGTGCCAGCCATTCCAACAGAAAATGTCCAGCGGCGATAGCCGCAAGACTTGATTTGTCGTGCTGTCGAGATAATATTGCCCGTGTTTAAGGTGGCGGGTTCGCGACCGCGCTGGCGTCAGGGGAGGGCGCTGTTTCGCATCTTGATGCACCTTGACGCATCTTGATGCGCCGCGAAAAGACATCCATCAGGGGAAAAACGCCGTAAACGTTGTCGAGCAGATTGCTGGTTACTTCGAGCAGAGTTGATCTGCAAGGGTGAGGGAATATGCAGGTTAGTATTCTGAGAATCAATACAGCAGGGACTCCCATCGAATGGCTGACCTGGCAAGAAGCGGCTTGCCTGCACGCCCGTGACCTTGTCAGCTGGACCTATGGTGAGGAGGTGATGGCGGTCCGCGGTGGCCATTGCCGTAGCACCGGCCTGCAAACTATCCTGACCCTGAACAGCATTATTGCCTGCCGAGGCAAGGTTGTTGAGCCTGTTCGCCGCCACCCACCCCTGACCAACCAGGCCTTGTTTCGCCGCGATCACAATGTCTGCCTGTATTGCGGCCGGGTTTTTGATGGTGCGGACCTCAGCCGGGACCATGTGAAACCCATCTCCAAGGGTGGTGAGGACCACTGGGGTAATGTCGTGACAGCGTGTAAGCGGTGTAATGCCCACAAGGGTAATGTGGCCCTGGAAGATTGCGGCATGCAACTGCTGGCGCTGCCCTATGTGCCCAATCATGCCGAGTACCTGGCCCTGACTCACAGTGGCCGAATTCTCGGTGACCAGATGATCCTGCTGAAGCGCCAGTTTTCAGCTCGCAGCCGGCTGCTGCCGGAGAATCAGGCGTTGGCCATTAACCTGCAGAAAAGCCTGACGATGCCTTTGCCAAAGGGCGCAAAATGAAGGACAATGCCCCCGCTGCGCGCCCATAGCTCAGCTGGATAGAGCACCAGGCTTCGAACCTGGGTGTCGGGAGTTCGAATCTCTCTGGGCGCGCCATTATATTCACTCGAATTTACTCTCGCCCCCAGTCCACCCCCTCTTTTTGTTGGGCGCTACCCGTGCGCGTGGGCTGCCTGAGATTCATTGATGGGCAGGTGTTTCCAGAGTCGAAGGTTTTTCTTTGAATAAGTCCGGCTTATCTGTGTTACCTTGCCGGGGAAATTGTCACTTGGTATCTGCTTATGATTTATTCTGGCATCTTCGAACCCTTACGGGTCGTGACCGGGTTGGCGCTGCTTCTGTCAAGCCTGTTGGCATTTGCGGCAGCACCGTTCGATAAAAATCCTTTCCCCTCAACCTATGCGCCGCCGGACTCACCGGACACCGCCATCATCGGGGCGACGATCCTGACCGGCGACGGGGCGCAGTTAGCACCGGGCTACGTTGTGATTCGCGGCGGTCGCATCACCGCGATGGGCGAAGGGTCACTGCCTGCCGCAGAGAAAGATATCAGCCGCGTTATCGATGGCAACGGCCGCTGGCTGACGCCGGGTATCATTGACGTCCACAGCCATCTGGGCAATTACGCCGCGCCCGATTACGCTGCCACCAGCGATGGCAATGAGGCCACGGCACCTGTTACGGCGCAAGTCTGGACTGAACACTCGGTCTGGCCTCAGGATCCGCAGTTTCCGCTGGCGTTGGCCGGTGGCGTGACAACGCTGCAGATTCTGCCCGGTTCCGCCAATCTCATTGGTGGTCGCAGTGTTGTTCTCAAGAATGTGTCCTCGCGGACAGTTCAGGGAATGAAATTTCCAGATGCGCCCTATGGCCTAAAAATGGCCTGTGGCGAGAATCCCAAGCGGGTCTACGGCGAAAAAGGCGGGCCTGCCACCCGCATGGGCAACGTCGCGGGCTATCGTGCGGCCTGGATCAAGGCCGCAGCCTATAAAGAAAAGTGGGAGAAATACGACAGCGAGATGATCGCGTTCAATGCCGCAAAAACAAAAAAATCCCGCAAGCAGGACGAGGCGGAGGCAAAGGCGCCGACAGCGCCTGAGCGCGACCTGGAGATGGATACGCTGCGCGGCGTGCTGGATGGCGAGATTCTCGTTCACAATCACTGCTACCGGGCCGATGAAATGGCGCAGATGATTGATGTCAGCAAGGAGTTTGGTTACCAGATCACCTCGTTCCAGCATGCCGTGGAGTCCTACAAGATTGCCGACCTGCTTGCCGAAAATGGTATTTGCAGTGCCATGTGGGCAGACTGGACGCGCTTCAAGCTGGAGTCTTTTGACGGCATTGATGAGAACATCGCACTGGTTGATCGTGCTAAGGCCTGTGCGATTGTTCACTCAGATTCGCCCTGGGGTATTCAGCGCCTGAATCAGGAAGCGGCCAAGGCCATGGCGGCAGGTAAGCGTATGGGCATGGCCATCTCCGGCGCTCACGCCATGCAGTGGCTGACCCTGAACGCCGCCCGGTCATTGGGCATTGATGACCAGACGGGCTCGGTCAGTGTCAACAAAATGGCCGACCTTGTGCTCTGGTCTGGCGATCCATTCAGCGTCTATAGCCGGCCCGAGAAGGTCATGATTGATGGTGTGCTGCTGCTGGATGAGGCCACGGGACTAAAACCGGTGACAGATTTTGAGTTAGGTTTGCGAGTGAAGACATTATGATGAAACGATTGCAATCCAGGCGGGTCATCATCATGACCGCGCTGACGTCCCTGTTGTGTTCCTTGTCCGCCCTCGCAGCCGATACCCTGATTGAAAATGCTCGGCTGGTGACCGGTACCTCTCAGGGGATTCTGACCGGTGCCAGTGTGCTGGTTCGAGACGGCCGTATCGTCAGCCTGGCTGCCCAGGGCAGGCCAACTGAGACGGCCACCGATGCTGAGGTCATTGATGCAGCGGGTGCCTATGTGACCGCCGGTTTTTTTGATTCGAGCAATGTCATTGGCTTGCTGGAAATGGGCGGCGGTATCAGTAACCGCGACTATGTGTTGCGTGAGACCGAGATGGGTGCCGGATTCCAGGTCAGCCTGGGGCTGAATCGGTTTTCCAGCCTGATTCCGATGATGCGCGTTCAGGGTGTCACTCGAGCGCTGGTTCGACCAGATGCGGGGTCAGGCAATATCGCCGGGCAAAGCGCTATTGTCGGCCTGGGTGGTAAGCCTGGCATGTTGATGGTGGATAACAACGCGGTCTTTGTCGATCTGACAGAAAATGCCAGTAAGTTCAGTGGTGGTTCACGGGCCAAGGCGATCACGGATTTGCTCGATGCGCTGGATGAGGCGGCGCTGTACAGCAAGCATACGGCGGCCTACCAGGCCGGCAATCTGCGCGAACTGCGCCAGTCCGAGCGCGACCTCAAGGCCCTGTTGCCGATCATCAGAGGCGTCAAGCCCCTGGCTGTGTCTATGGATCGTGCGGCAGACATTGAAACAGTGCTGCGCCAGCTGGACCCCTATAAGTTGCAGATTGTCCTGATCGGCGGCCGTGAGGCTTGGCAAGTGGCGGCAATGCTGGCAGAGCGCCAGGTCCCGGTGGTCATCAATCCTATGGATAATCTGCCATCGAGTTTCGACCAGCTCGGCGCGCGCCTGGATAATGCCGCGTTGCTGGTCAAGGCCGGTGTCATGGTGGCGTTCATGACGGAAGACGTCTTCACCGAGACCCGCTCGCTGACCCAGGGCGCTGGTGTGGCCGTGGCCCACGGGCTGGCGTGGCAGGATGGCCTCAATGCGGTCACGATTAACCCGGCGATCATCTGGGGAATCGACAAACAATACGGTGCCCTGGCGCCGGGCCGGGTGGCTGATCTGCTGGTCTGGGATGGTGATCCGCTGGAGGTCACAAGTCGGCCTGCGAAAATTATGATCGACGGCGAATGGGTTTCTATCCAGACCCGCCAGACCCTGTTGCGAGATCGCTACAGCGACCTGAACAGGACCGGGCTGCCTTTTGGTTATCAATAGCCCCGGTTGCGCCCGACAATGTCGGCAGGGCTGTTTTGCGGCGATGGCCAGCAAAATCGGCAGTGGCAGTCACGCTCAACGATAGGCTTGCAGCCGCCCCTGAAGAAATAAGCGTGGCGTCCGTAACATACAGTGCTGTACGAGTGGCCGGTAAATTCAGTAAGCTGGGCTCGGTAAATTCCATTCAACAAAAAGGGTGTCTGTACTGCCGATGCTAAGTGATGCAAGCCAAGCGCAGTTGGGCGCCCTATTGCCCCAATTGGGGGCCGATGGTGTCAGATTGTTAGTTCCCTATCTGACACAACTTGACGCAGAGACGGGCCGCGTGCTCGTCAGGCAGGGTGATCGCGGCACAGATGTGTTTTTTTTATTGAATGGCAAGTTTTCCGTATTTGAGAAGATCCAGATTAATGGCTCCGATGTGGTTTTGCAGGTTGCGACATTTTCCGGCCCTGGTGTGCTGGGCGAAGTCAGCATCATGACCGCAACGCCAAGAACCGCGACGGTAGTCGTCCTGGAACGAGCCGATTGTCTGGTGCTGACTCGCGACAAGTTCAACGATTTGGTCAAGCTTAAGCCGCAAACTGGCATCGAAATACTCCAGGCACTCGGCGCTGTCATGTATAGCCGGCAGGTCAATTTTCAGAATAAGGTGCGGAGCAACATATTGCGCGAGAGCCTGAGCATTGAGGCGGGGATTGCAAAAATGGCGCGCTACACTGGCCGAGTATCACGCACCAGTCCGGCGCTGGCGCAAAAACTCTTCGCTGAAGATTTTAGGGGTGTTAATTACAACTCTGACTAACGCCGGTGCTGACCGGCAACAACCCAGGCTGCAAATGGCGCTCACTCAGCCCGCACCCGCTTCTCTCGACGGCAGCAGAGCCGTAAGAGGCATCTTTTTTCCAACCCCGAAGCCCTGAGCATAGTCAACCCCGATATCGCGAAGAGTGGCCAGAATAGCGTCATTTTCAACATACTCGGCGATGGTTTTTTTGCCGAGGAAATGGCCTATTTCATTGATCGACTTAACAACCGCATAGTCGGCTGGGTTATTGTGAATATCCCTGACAAAGGTACCGTCTATTTTCAGATAGTCGACGGGCAGATTGCGCAAATAGGAGTAGGAAGACAGCCCGGTGCCAAAGTCATCCAGGGAAAACTGGACACCGATCACTTGCAGTTTTTCGATGAATTCCACCACGGCATTCATGCTTCCCACTGCTGATGTTTCGGTGATTTCAAAGCAGATCATGGTGGGTGGCACACCGGTCAGCCGGAATTGATCCAGGACAAACCCGAGGAAATTTTCTTCAGCCAGAGAATTGCCCGAAACGTTGATGGAGAAGGCCCCAAGAGAAGTAAAGTGGCGCCTGTTTGTCGCACAGAACTGAAAGACATTGCTGATCACCCACCGGTCAATGGCGCCCATTCTGTTATAGGATTCCGCCGCAAGTATATAGTCCATCGGCGCCACTGCCGCATCGTTTGCATCAAGCACGGTCAGCAGAATTTCATAATGTGAGGCTTTGTCTGCAGCAGGCAGCACGGGTCTGATCAGCTGACAATTGAGGATGAACCGGTCTTCCTGCAGGGCTCTGTCGATCTCCGCCACAAATCCCATAATATCGCGTCGGTGTCCTAGGTCCCGACCATGGTCCTGATACACATGCACACGGTTGCGGCCTTTATCCTTGGCGGCAAAACAGGCGGTATCAGCACATTGCATGATGGTCTGGACATCGGTGGCGGCCTCGTCCATGTACATGACCCCACAGCTTGTTGTTAAACTGAACGCAGCCCCGTTCCAGCAAAACGCATAATCTCTGATCGCTCCGCAAATTTCTTTGACAAGCTTGAGACCCGTGTTGTCTGTACCCTTCGCCAGCAACAGCCCAAACTCGTCACCACCCAGGCGAGCCAGGGTATAGGCTCGGTCGGACAGCGTGTTGACCATTAATGCGCCAATCTCAGTGAGTAATTTATCACCGCCATCATGCCCCACGGCATTGTTAATGACCTTGAACTGGTCGAGGTCAAAGTAGGCAACCAGCTGTTCAGCGCCCTGCTTTCTGGTTGACTCAAAAGCCCTGTTCAGGGCACGTTCAAACCCTTTGCGATTCATCAGCCCCGTAACTGCGTCATGGGCAGCCTGGTGCGTCAACTGGTTGTGCAGGTTCTGCAACATTTGATGTGACGCGCGATGGCTGAGGGGAATGTCTGATTCGCCGAGCACCAGCAGCTGACCGGCCTGAAATTTCCTCGCCAGTTCCTCGATGGTATATTCATGGGTTTTGATGCCCAGGCGATTAACCAGGGTAAAGTCATTGTGATCAAGGCTGGTCCAGGCGACGATGCCTATGCGCTCGTCTTCGGGCAGGTTCTTGAAGGCGAGCCAGTCGCCGATATGAATATTTGCCGCACGATCCAGCCACTGCTGCCAATCCTGATGTTCGCCGCCGTCAAGACGCGATTGCTGACGCCGCGCATCCCGAGCAGACACTTCGCTGAAGCCAAGCAGCTGTGCGACGGGCCCGGCCAGTTTTGCCGACATGGGCATCTGCGCCAGCCCCTTGCCTTCGACAACATACTCGCGCAGGCGCTGCAGCAACAACCGCCTTTTGCCGGGTTCGAAGGCAATAGACGCCAGACCTGCTTCAATTTGATCCAGCAGGGTTTCAGGGGCGATATAGCCGGGGTCGACCTGAGGATCACACTGACCCTGAAGATGTCGGTCAAGCTGGTCCAGAATTTTGATGTGGGCCAGCCATTCACTGCTGTCCTCACCCCGACGCAAGTGGGTATTGACCATCAGGTTACGCCAACCGGGTATCAGCAACTGCAGGAGAATGTCAGGAATTCGCTGGCCTGAAATCCGGCTGCCAAGCTCATTGGCGACCGCACGCTGGGCATTGAGCAATGTCTGTTGACCGGCCTGGATTTGTGCCGTGCGCTGAAAGTTACGCTCAAACGCCTTCAGCTGGCGAGCGACCATCGGCGCAAGGGTGTCGATGGCAGCATCAAACACCAGGGGATCACTGTCATAGTTATCGGCAATCTGGGTCACCAGCTCATCCAGCTGTTGCTCCATGCCGCTGGGTTCTGCGCCGCCGAGGCAGGCCAGCTGATTGATAACCGCCAGTGACGCATGGGGATAACTCTCGTCCAGCAGGTCGGCGTTACCCGTCGCAACCTTGCCAAGGGTCAGTTGCAGCTGGCGGATCCAGCCTTTGGCACGGCTCGACAGCATGGCGTCCTGCTCCATCATGGCCACCAGATTCTCGACCACACTGATATTCTGCAAAGCGCTCGGTATCATCTCGCTGATCGTGCCATACAGTTCGCCAAGGTGTTCGGGCGGGCGGTGCCGCAAACGATTCTGTCCAGTCGCACGACTATCACCATTAGGGCCGCTATCACCGACAGCACCCTGATTACCAGTAGGGCCGCTATTCACAGTATTCTCAGTAGCGCCACTAACGTCATCACCAGTCTTACGTCGTCTGCCTGACCTGGTCGAGGGATTGACGATTGGTCTGGCGGGTGCTGCCTGGGCAACCTCATCGTCGTCCATATCCGGGAACAGCTGACTGTCTTCAAGCAGCCGGGCCACAGACTGGTAGAATCTGCCCAACAGGGGAATCACCCTGGCCTCGAACCCGGCATAAGCTATTTGTCGAGTGGCTTTATCCAGGCTCACCTGGCGCATTGCCTGGTCAAGGGCGTGGCAAACCGTCATCGCGCAAAGCGGATTGGCGTCAGTGTGGCGCCAGGCATCTACCAGCATACCCAGGCGGTGACGAAGTTCCTGCAGGACGCGGTCATTGGCTCTGTCACTGCGGGAGATGATATTCGCCACCGCCAACCAATCCTCAAACTCGTCGGTGTTGACCAGGCTTAGCTTGATTGTTTTTGCCTGGCCCTTTTTCCGCGCCAGCTCCTCTTGCTTGCGCATTTTTCGGTATGACGCAAGACTTTGCTGACTGTCGAGCTGCTGAATCACTGTGTTTACGAAGGCTTTCTCTGCGGCAGGCCTGGCACTTTCGAGGATCGATATGGTGATGAAATGGTCATTCTGTTCCGCGTTGGATCGAGAATCCCGCGCTAGGCCCAGCAACTCATCCGCCATGTAGGAGAAGAGTGCCGTGTGCATCTCCGGCAGTTTTTTTATGGCCAGTCCACGTATCTTGCTGAGCAACTCAGCTTTAGTGGCTGCGCTGATACTACTGCCCGCATGCGCAACAGCGCTCTGGTTTCTGCTGACCTGCGCTGGCGCGCCCGAGGCTGCGGCAGCAAAACCCGGCTGCGCCTGTGCAGCAGTTGCGGTTTGCTCTGCCCCCGCTGGCGCAGCCGAATCAGTGACCTGCACAACTGACCCCACATGCCGGGCCAGAGGACGCTTGACGGCGGCTGAAGGAGGTTTTGACAATCCAGGTTCGAAGGCCTTGCGCCGGTTAACGTGGGCGAGCAGCGCGTCAAGCGCAGGCGCCTCTATTCCCTTGTCAAATCGAACGCCAACACCTGAGTCCATGACGCGAACAATCCGACCGTCCAGACAAAACTGTTGTGCTGCGGCGCTGCCAGGCACCAGAAAATGAATTTCCACCAAGGCGCCGGTGGTCACGTCTGGCAACCCGCGCGTCGACCGACCAACCTGCGACTCGGCCAGCAACATGCCTTCAGCGCAGAAGTCGCGAATTGAACACAGCCACGATGGCCCCTCAGCGGGGTTGACCAGCGCAGCAAGTTCAATGGCATATCTCGGGCTATTGCGTTTATCCATCATCTAACAGCATCCATGCTGAGCACATCAGGTCCGAACCCAAACGATACTGCCAAAGCCGCGCCTGGCGCCGGCTTTTCAGCCGTAGGTCCGGTTAATCCCGATGGCTGGGGCAAGTGGCAACTGCCTGTGGCTGCGGCTGCTCGGTCAAAAATAAGCCGGCTGGCAATACTGCGCCGCCATGGCGGTGGCATCAGAACACTTGCCTGATATCCAGCAGATCCTCAATCGAATGCTGGTCAAACTTGAAGCGATACTTGAGAAAGATGCCCTGTGCCGTGTAGTCACTGGCGCTGAAATCACTGTCAGAGAAGCCGGCAAAGTTATAGCCCAGTGACATCCAGAGATTCTTCGCCGGGCTGTAGCCAACAGAGACGCCGTAGGAATAATCGCTGTTAGCAGCGTGCCACGATGTATAGCGACTGCCCTGCAGGCCGAGATCCCACTGGTTGCCGATATTGTGGCGCACTTCAAGACCATACAGGTCGGTAAACCCGCGGTATTCGTCGCTGTCAATATTATCCAGCACATACTTGAGCCCGTATTGCAGGGACACCTGTGTTGCCGCGCTGAGCATATAGTTGGCGCTGAGGTTGTTGACAAACTTTCGAGTGCGGCTCGCCGCAGGCGTGTCAGGGTCATCGGCACTGCTGGTCACCGCCGCCAGGTCAAGCCGATTCAACAGCCGCCAGTCGCTGTCTGGCGGTCGATAAGAGTAGGCCAGCTGGACCTTGGCTGAAATATTCTCGCGGGATTCACCATTGATACGTTGTACATCTACCTTGGCCAATATCTGCCGGCCCTTGTCGAGATTGTGAATAACATCGCTGAGCAGGTTCAGTTTCGCTTCGCTAGCAGTGTCCTTATATTCAACCCGGGCAGTCCAGTCCCAGGCATGCTTGCGAAACGCAGAGCCCACAGTAACCGAGGTGAAATCGCTGTTGCCCGGACTGGCGTAAGCCGTCGTTACCCGCAGTGCTGGCGGTACCGAGTCCGCAATCGTTGCCTTGCTGACCTGCCTGATGGTCTGGGATCGGTCCACACCAAAATCAAAACCCAGGCTTGCGCCTGCCTGCCAGTGCTGGCGCAAGCCCGCAACAGCAGCCATGCGCTGCGAACTCTCATCAGCACGGGACTCAATGTTGGAGACGATCTCGCCGCCGCCCCAGGGTCGGCTGCTTATTCCAACCCGGGTTCCCTGGGAGTTATCCTCTTTACCCCAGCTAAGCTCCTGCTCGGCCGTCAGCGTTAGCTGCGAATTGAGTTTATAGTCGAGTCCGACCCGCAGGCGCTGTGGAAAATTGCCGACCTCGGCGTTGCCACCCAAAGGCGTATCTGCAGCCGCATTCAGCCGCACGCGGTCCTCCAGCAGATTGTAGCTGCCACCCACATTAAGCAGGTGCGACTGGACTGTTGTCGTGCCTGCGCTTGATTGCGCTGCTCGCAAGCCGGAGTGCAGGGCATAATCATCCGCCTGGTAGCGCAGCGTTGCAGCCGCGACATCCTCGGTCGCCTGCGTGCCAAGATCACTCTGACGATAGACATCAGCCTCATAACGCATAGCGTCTGTCACCTTGTAGCTTGTCCTGACCCCCATCTTGCGCGTCCCGCCCGCACTTGCATTCTGCTGCCCCAGACCGAAACTGTTTGCCTGTTGGCGCAGGTAAGCTGTCGCTTCAAGGTCGGCAGCGCGGTGCTGAAGTTCCGCCACATAGGCGCCGCCGCTGCGCCTAATGCCGTCGATTTCACTGCGTGTTGCCGCAGCTTCTACCTTTACTTGGGTTTGCCTGGACAGCGCATAGTTGACATCAACACCGACAAGCTCAGCGCGCCTGCCTTCAACACCCTCCCTGATCAGGCTCAACCCTGCCTCTGCCGTGTCACTGAGACGATAGGCCAGCCTGCCACCTGCATTAAGCTCGTTGCGGCCAGCGCCGGGTACCTCATAGTCAACCACAATGAACGTCGGGTTGAAGTCCGTATCCTGACTGTATACCGGCTGCTTGAAGAATAAGGTGCCGTTAGCGTAATCAATGGTGTAATCCACATGACGCGTTAGCCGCAGCTCAGCAAGCACTGCCTCGGAATGAAACCGGTCGCGGGTCTGGATTTTTATCTTCTCGCTGTTAGTGATCAGCACCTGGTTACTCAGTCGATACTCACCGGATGTGCCATCACCGCGAATTTCATCCTTGATGAACGCCTGGCTGGCCTGGCTCAGGAACGTCTTTAACTCGAAATGTTCACCCTTGAATTCGGTCTTCACGCCGTTTAGGGTCCGCGAGTAGGCGGACAGCTCGGTGACCGACAGCCCGGTGTTGAAATCCCCGAAAACGCCATGGAAGGTTTCACGTTCGAGCTTCAGGTACAGCTTGCGCTGACTCGAGGCATCGTGCTGCCGCGTGGTCATGTCACCGTATAAGGTATAGTAAGCGCCGGGATCAATGGCCTGCCCCAGGGCGCCGCGGCTATCTTTATCGGTGTCGTAGGCGAGGGTGAGAATATACTCGCCCCGGACTTGCCCCTTGGCATAAAACGCGACTCGGCCTGCACGAGAAAATTCATCCTCAAAACCGGCTGCTGCCAGGTTCTCCATGTTGCCCGCCAGAGTCTGCTGAGCGATGCTGCCCTCGGCCAGCCCGACCATGATCCATTCACGCTTTTCCGGCGCGACGAACACCGCGAGATCCCGTGTCACATTCTTGTACCGCAGCTTGACGGCAAACTTGCCGCTGCGGCTCACGGGGTTGAATCGAACCAGGCCATCCATGCCCACATCAACCAGGTTCGCGCCTTTAATCTGTGCCAGGTCACTCAGGCTTTTGTTGTGGTCATACGCCACCAGTTCGTCACTGCTGTATTCAAGGGTGTACCTGGCAGTGATCAGCTCGCCGGCCCGGTCACGCAGTTCAAGCCGGACCGTAACCGGCGTGCTGCCGTCGGAAATGTTGTTAGTCTCAGCAGCCTGGCGAATATCATAGAGTTCGCCAACCCGGACTATCCTGACAGTCTCGGCAAAGGAAACATTGCCAAAACCGTCGAGCCCCTGGAGTTGCACTGTGTGTGTACCCGGTGCGCCGAATTCAACGCCGATAAAACCATAATTGGTTTTGCCGGTGGCCTCGTCGATGGCGCGAAAGCCAATTTTTTCGTTGCTGATCTGCTGGCCGTCAACAAACAGCCGGGGTTGAAGGCGGCTGTCCAGGTCAAATTTCACCGTATTGGTGGCTGCCATCAGGCGGCTACCCTCGGCGATGTTGATGAAACCCTGAATGTCAGGATCTCGGGCTGGCGCACCGGGTGCCGCCGCAGCCTCCTGTTGATCCCAGCTGCCCAGCGCCTCGGCGCTGACAGAGACACTGACCAGGTCAACATTGCCAGCCAGCCTGTCCATCTGCACCAGGCTGCTGGCGGTCTTGCCGCTGACGGTCCCGACACTGCTGAATAACAGGCGCGCCGCGCTGCTGGCACCTGCTGCCGGCGCCAATGCTGCAGCGCCGTTGCGGCCCAGCGTTAACGTCGCGGGTCTCAGCAGGAACTCAATCTGCTGCTGGTCAGGGCCATTGTCCAGCGGCACAATCAGGCCCGTGATGCTGGCCTGCGGCACGACTGCACGGCCATTGCGCTGCGCCGAGCCCTCGACCATAGACCACCCAGCAGGCACTGTGTAAACCAGATGGTTGCTGCGCAGGGCTACAGCACCGTCTTTCACTACGCTTACCAGTACTCGAATGCCTTGCCCCTCGCGCCGCAGGGTCTGCGTCAGCGTTATCGCCGTTTGCGGTGGTGGCTTTTGCTGTATATGGAAATCGGCGCGCCACAGTGTGCCGCCTTGCACATCAACAAACTGCGAATAGGCTGTGCCGGCATACCGAGAGTGTGTCTGACAGCTGCTGACTGCATAGCGCTGAGGCAGAGACTCCACGTCCAGCTGAACAACGTGGGTGCCCGGCTCAACGCCTTCAACATGCCAGCTGCCGTCACTGTCAGTGACAACATAGGTACCGTCCTGCATGTAGATGCGCACCCCGGGCATACCCTTGCGGTCCTGCATCTGCCCCGCAACACACTCGCTGAGATAGACGTTACCGAGCAGAACCGCCTTGTTTCGAAACAAATCTTCCGTGACCATGACCGTTGCCGAGGCCGCATTACTGGGACCCGCCCGCGCCCCGATGACGCTTGCCGTATTGATCGCCGGGCCCAGCTTTGCGCCACTGGTAATCTCTGCCACATAGGTCACATCGAGCAGCGCCGTGGCCACCGCCGGCAGATTAATGAGCAGGGTGCGCCCGTCGGCACTGACCTGGGGATCCGCTGCCGGTTCACGGTTCAGCCGCAGTGAGCCCGGCTGCAGCCGAAAACCCTGCGGCAGCCTGTCCTGTAACTGTGCCTGGCTAAAATCGTCGCCTGCCGCACTCCCCACGGTGACCTTGTACTGGATGAACTCACCTATGGCGGCGCTGTGCTTGCTGGCCTGCTTCGCCACAAAAAACTCACCCTGCGGTGCATCCACTGCCAGATCAATGCGCACGCTTGGGCCAACCGGCACCTCAAACACTCTGCCATCAGAACCCGGCACAATGACATAGGGGGCGCCCGGCAACTGTTGAAGCGCGCTCGCCGCCAATGTCGACGGAAAGACAAAACCCTCGGGAGTCTCTTCAACCACCAGGCGGTAAAATCCTGGTGTCACAAACGGAAATCGGTACTCGCCTGCGGGAAGATCATAGGTCTGCCCCGCAGCATCGACGACAGAGCCGCCAGTGATCACAGAGTGCGGATAGGGTGCAAAGGCAGGGCCATCGCCAAACACCTGGGCTGGCAGGCCGGTGACATTGTCCACCAGCGTAACGCGCACACCGTTCAGCAGGTCACCATTTGCAGTGCTGAAGACTTTGCCGAAGGGATCAACCAGGATAATTGAATCCGCCGTATCTGTTTTGTCATAGCCATCCGTGTAGGCGATGGTGATGGTTTGGTTTTTCTCTACCGTCAACTGACAGTCGACAGTAACCGCGTCAGCCTCGGTGGATTGCAGGTAGCCAACAAATTCACCGCTGTCGAGGCCTGTCTCAGTCAGCAGCAGAAACTCCTGATCGCCGCTGGCGGCTGCGGTCAGGGTCACAGTGACCTGTTCCCTGGCTGTCGGATCGTTGTTCTGGTCGTTGTCCCTGACTCTGATAAAGACTGGCTGACCCGCCTTGATCGTGCCCGTGGGCAACAGATTGACCGTCCCAGGCACCGGCACCGCAACATTTTTCAACTCAACCACTGCCGGACTCGCATCATTGCCGCAGACGGCCCTGCCAACGTTTACTGGCTCGCCGACCGCCGGGTCTGGGCTGTATTGCAGGAACTCGACCTGTGCTGGTGTGAGTGTGCTGGGCTCTGAGGTCCGCGCCATGGCAGTGACGGGAATGTCAATCTGCGGCAGCGCGCCATTGCTTAAATGAAAGACCTTGCCTCGTGAGGCATCGGACAGATTAAACGGTCCCGGCGATGTTGTTGTCAGCTCCCGTCTGGCAGACGGGTTAAGTGCCTGCAACTCACTGTCGGGCCGATCTGAAATTTTCCAGCCTCGAGCATTGAATATCTCCAGACGATAGTCACCGGCAGCGACAGACGGATAGCGATATTCGCCATGACCATTTTCGTAGGCTGCACCTGAGGCGTCTTTGACGGTCTGACCGGAGACAACCGACGCAGGCAACCGCGCATAAACCGGGCCGTCGCCGCGGATCTGGGCCAGTGTGTTGGTTCCCACGTCGATCAGGCGCAGTATGATGCCATTGACAGGCTCGCCGGTTTGATCGTCAAACACGATCCCAACCGGGGCTATAAATGCCCGGGTACGTTTGATGGCCGTGCTGGCAGCAGCGGCCGCATAAACAGCCGTGACCCTATCCCGGGATTTTACGCTCAGAACACAGTCATTCGGCAAGCTGGTGTGCGCCGTGGAGAACACATAGCCGACAAATACGCCGCTGTCAGGCGCGACCTCGATGAGTGTCACCGTCTCTCGATCACCCCCGCCCGATACCTCCACCTCCACCCCCACCTGCACCTGCACAGACTCGCGCAGGGCCGGGTCGATATTACGCGCCGCATCGGTCACGGCCAGTATCAGTGGATCGCCGATGGCGTAGGCATTTGTCACACTCAGGGTGCGCGTTCCCGTCGGCTCTGCAAAGGGTGCAGATGCCGTGGCTTCACTCGCGGCGAAAGCCGCCGAACAGACAGTCGGCGCGATATTCATTGGGGTGCCAATGAAGTCTGGGGCGACGAAGTTAATCTGCGCCGCCGCCGACCCGTCAGCACCGGTTTGGATCACCACAGCCAGACTCGTAGTCAGGCCGCCCCGATCCGTGGCAAGCAGCGTTAGCGGAATCTCCGCAGCCGCGCCAAGGCTTATTGCCGGTGCCAGCAGCAGGGTAGCATCAACCACAATAAAGCGGTCGTCATCCAGTACGGCAAACCTGTGCTGATCCTGCGAATCAGGGTCGGCGACCGTCAGGGTGCCTACCACGGCACCCGGCTGGCCTGGCAGCACCAGCTGCTGATCAAGGACCAGGTCGAAAGGTGCCTCATTGATATCGCGGACTCTGAGCAACAGAGTTTTATCAAAGGTGCTGAACCCTGCGTCGGTAACGCGAAGGGTCAACTGCAGGCTATTCTCTGTCTCAAAATCCAGCGCCACGCCCGCCTTGAGCCTGAGCTTGCCATCAACAACCTCAAATCGACTGTCATCCAGGACGGTGAACGTATGACCGGTCACCTGATCCGCATCAACCGCGGACAAGCTGCCCAGTATTTGGCCCGGGACGCCCTCGACCACCAGGGCAGTGCACTCGGGTTCAATCTCGCAGGCAAGCAGGATATCTGTCGGGGCCTCGAGGGGGCCCGTGTAGGCGAAGCTCACAGGCACTTCAAGGCTGTGCGTGATACCCGTGTAGTGCAGTCTGGCAGAGTTGGTGAACCGCGGGTCAAGCTCAGCGCTCGCCGCACAAGCAGCGAAAGCGCTTAACAGTAACGCACTCAGGCCTTGCGCCGCCGCAGTTGTCACGGCTCGCAGAACGCCAGGCGGCCTGTCGCCAAGGCCGCGCGCTGGCCTGCTGACCTGCGCCAGGGTGCCACAGGCTGGACATCCTGGAATCCACATCTGAGGACTGCGGGCGTTAGTTGACAGTGATCTGGTAAACGACATAAACCGTTGTGCCAGAGGCGATCACACCATCGTCCTCAGCGCCCACCACCCCCGTATGCCCAACAACCAGGCCGAAGTCATCTGCTGTGGTACTGAGGGTAAAACCATCGCCTGCCTCATCGGTAATCAGCTTCGAATTCAGGTAGGTAGAGCCGGGCTTGTAGACGGTATAAGTGGGCAGCACATCAGACAACACTGCGCCTGTCAGGGCCACGCCTGTGCTCGCAGGATTGGTCATGGTAATCAGGTACTCAAGTACGCCCCCGGGGGCTGCCGTGACACCGCCGTCAAAATAGTTCGCACCGCCACCGTCAATGCTGTTGTCTGTGACGTCATAGTCAAAGGCGTTGGTCCCCGCGGATTCGTCACAGCCTGAGATGCAGCGAACGCCCTTGGTCATGCTGATCTGGACAATAAAAATTTCTACCGGGTCAGAAACAGCCGGGTCACTACCGTTATCAATGGATGTGGTGACCACCAGACTTGCGGGCAACAGGATGCTGCTGATAGCGCCTACATTGTTGGTCGCCACGGTGAAGGTCTGTGATTCATAGATGCCGGTACCCACAGGCAGGGTTGAAGCCGGAATGGGTGCGCCTAAGGTGATCGACGAGGAGCCGGTTGCATTGTCAGTGATGGCGGCAATGGTATACGGCAGATCATTGATGACCACCGTGTCACCTGCCTTCAAGCCGTTAATCTGACTATCGGCGGCATTACCGTCAGCAGGCACTGACAAGATGGTCGTTGTGCCTGTGCTGGTGACCGCCTGGTTCAGCGCGGTGGCACCCAGGGCAATGGCGGTTGTTGTCGGTGCAAGGGGATCAGTTGGCGTTGCCGTAAACGCACCGGCAGACGTAACGTTGTTGTTAGTAGTGACAGCGCTGCTCAGGGCATAGGTATCCAGGCCGTTGTTCTGCGCATAGACAGTATAGGTTGTTGTGAATGACTGGTTTTCAGCCTTGGTCTGGTCAGTGGGTGCGGAAAACACCGGCGTGATTTTGACATTCGCTGTTACCAGAGTCACTGTTACATCAATTGCCACCTCAATCCCCGTTGGATTGCCGGTATAGGTCATTTTTGCCTTGTTGCTGAGCAGCGTATTGGCCGGTGTTGCAGCATGGGCAGCGCCAGCCAGCATCCACAAACTGGTCAGCAGCAGCAGCTTCCGTAAATTTCGAGCTTTCAACATTGAGTTTCTCCACGTTCACAGTTTTATTGCCGCTACTATTCAGAGCACTACTATTTAGAGCGCTACTATTCAAAGCACTACTATTCAGAGCACGACAGTTTTAAGCACGCCAGTTTGGCCAACTACTCGACAGTCACTCGATAGGCACCGACTGAGACCTTGCCCTGGGCAATGGTGCCGCCTTTGGCGCCTGCCGCTGCATCTTCGTTACCACCGACACCGGCATACAGGGTGATCGTGTTGCCGACGGCTGTACCGGCGTCACCGCCACCTGCAGCATCGGCGGGAGACGTGGTGCCACCGGTCACCGTGACCGTGCAGGTATGGGCGGGTGAACAGGACAGGGTGCCAGCGTCTGTGACTTTCAGTGAGCCCGGCGCATAGGTAGTGAATATTTGCAGCGGATCGGTCAGAACAACATCAGTTGCTGAACCAAACTCGTTAACAACAAGCACCACGTATTCAAGAACATCATTCGGCTGGGCTGTGACACCCGCCGTGTAGTAGGTCGCCGAGCCATAGCCGGCATCAACTGTCAGCCACTCGGGCGTTGTGCCGGCGGCGGCATTACCAACTGTTGGCGTTGTGGTGTTCCTGACAAACTTGTAGATCTTCAGCACGGCGTTCTTAACCGTGATGGTCGGGCCTTCCACGGGTGTGCCAGATGCACCGCCAGCAAGACCACCTGTCAGCGAAACTACCGTTGTGCCGTCTGCGGCTGTTGTCAGGTTGCCCAGCGTAGTTGTGAAGGCTACTGCGGCATACTCGAAGACGTTATCGCCGACATCGAGGCTAAAAGAGCCGGTGAAATCATTACAATTGTTGACGCTGATACTGGCCTGCACCGCCGCAGTGGTGCCGGTGCTGACGGTGCCGTTGGTCACTGCGGCAAGGACGCAGTTCAGCGTCGCCGCACCGTCGGAAAAGGTAATCAGGTCGCCGGCAACCAGGCCGTTAATGTCCGTAGCAGAATAGCCTGCCACCAATGCATCGATAGGCACGCCAATGGCACAGGTTTGGCCTCCTGTTGTCGTGCAGCCGGAACCAGGCGTGGCGTCGTCAGTAATTGTAAAAGCCGTGGCAACCGTTGTTGCGCCGAGGGTGATCGTTGCGCTGGACGGAGTAAATATTGAGGCGCTGACGTTGGTCAGTGCCTCAGACGGGGTGAGTGAATAGTCATCCTCACCGTTGGCGTTGGACGTGATCGTGTAGTTGACAGTGATGCTGTCACCCTCAGCGCCGACGCTGGCACTTGCACTCACCAGCGCCAACACCGGCTGGGCCTCAACCAGCAGGATTGTAATTGCGGCCGTTGCCGTTTCCGGTGCCTGAACAATTCCGCCGGCATTTTTGTAGTTGGCGGTAACGGTGTTTTCCAGCAGGGTATTTGCGGCTGTGCCAGCGGCCGGTGCTGCATACGCAGATTGCGCGCAGCAGGCCAGCAGGCACACAGCAAAGCCGGCTTTCGCCAGCAGGGGGTAGCGTTGCTTGATGAGCTTTTTCATGGTTGAGCCTCTGCGGTTTTTAACTGCACGCATAAATGTTTGACAATTGTTACCAAAACAGCTGTGCCCGAAAGCGGTTGCAGCAATCTGGCTGTCGCTGCCGATCTGAGCCGTTGATTAAAAAGCGACTGCAAGCGCCTACTCCACCACCACCTCAAAGCTCACTTCGCCCATGCTGCCGGGCGGCACCCTGTCGATCATCCAGCGGATATTCGTGAAGCGCTCGGCGCTGGCAAGACGGCGGTCCGTACCGCCGCCGAAAACGCGAACCTGGTAGGTGACACTGTCAGCCGCGTCGTATTGTTCGCCGCCATCGGCAGAGAACATGATGGTCGAACCCTGACCCGTCGCAGAATCAGAGACGTAGACCGTTAGTTCAGGAATGGGATTTTCAATTCGCACTTCGGTTGCTGGCTCATCACCTTGATTGACATAGAAGACCGTGTAGCGCAATTTTTCGCCGGGCCCAACATCTTCGGCCACAACCCAGCGGTGCACCATTGCACCGTTATCCTCGACCAGGACTTCCTTGGCCACCTGCATGTCGAGTTGAATATTCGGCTCTGCAAAAGCATAGGCGGGGCTAATAAACGCGCTGAGTAAGAGGTCCAGAAGCATAATATTTTTTACCTTTGTTCTGAGCAGGGTGGCAAAAGATCGAGGTGTCTGCAGTGCATGACCACCGTGTGCAAGGCAACTCCCTGGGTACCGCCTGGATTCATATTTCATGCTGCTTCACCTTGGTTGCATCTGATTCGCATCAGACGCGGCCAGATAGTTCATTAACGACAACTGCAGGTTGAGATGAAATGCTGCAGACAACACAGCATGATGACGCGACAGCGACAACAGGACAGCGACAACAGGACAGCGACAACAGGACAGCACAACGGGACAGCACAACGGGACAGCACAACGGGACAGCACAACAGGACAGCGACAACAGAACTACAGGGGTGCAAGGGCGATGAATCTGTTCCTGACAGGAATGGACATGTTCGAAACAGTCACTGAGGAACAATCGCAGGGGGCATCGTAAATGGTTGCCAGCAAGGATGCAGCAAAGACGAACGCAAGTTTGCCGGGCGGCAGGCAACCCCAGACAAGTGGTTGCATGACGCACAAATCAGCACGCTGACGCTGCGCAAGCCATTGCAACACGGTCTGCAACACGGTCTGCAGCGCTGATCTGCGTACGCCGCAGCGTTTGTCTGCGTGACCTTGCCAGCAGTTGATCTGCCGGGCACCATTATTCTGTTTCTCACCGCGACCGAGGATCAGCTGCGTGTCATGGGCAGCCTGTGCACCCGGATTGCAAGGACCTTCGATGCGCGCTAGGATACGCGGGTTACCTACTCAGTCGTCACCGAACATCATGCCGAAACAGCAAGCCACCTGCGCCATGTGTCAACTCGTAAGGACCTACCTGTTGATCGCCGTGCCATTAATAGGGCTCTTCTGGTTTCAGCCAGAAATGAGCCTGCTGAAGGGCGTCAGCCTGACGAATCTGGCAGCGGCTTTTATTGGGGTGGCATTTCTGGCAACAGTCGGCTGGAAGGCCTACCACGAGTATTGGAAAGACCGAGATCGTGGCTAAACAAGGACCAGACTGCTGGCGCTGCCAGCACTTGTTTATCACCTGGGATAAACATCACCCCTACGGCTGCCATGATATGGGTTTCAAATCGAAGGTGCTGCCGGCGACGGAAGTGTTTGCGGTGAACGGCAGTCACTGCCTGGCATTCAAGCCCAAACCCACCAGTTCTACGACTCAGCCTGCCTCGCCTGGCAACCCCACCGCGCCGCGCCCTGGCACCAAGGCGGGCAAACATCTTGGCCAACATATTAATATTAAGGGTTAGATGCAGGGCTCAGGCGCCTGGTCGAGAACCGCCTTGGCCAGCGAGGCGCTTAGCCTTGACTGTCCAGCACCAGTAAAAACGGCAGCTTTGTGTGCCGCGCCTGCCGGCAATACATAGTGCCCTGAAACAGATAAGCCGAGCAGCGTAATGAATCGTGGCTCCAGGTTTCGGTCGAGGTCCAATAGTTGTTGACCTCAATGCCCTTGAAGACATTCGGGTTTACCGACGGACTTTGGCAGGCGGACTGCTGAATCGACAGCATCTCTTCGTTGTTTGCGACCCGCCAGGCCTTGCCTGATTTTTCTGCGAATTCCCGGGCGTAAGCCATGGCCCCGTCCCAGTCCAGCTCAGCCGGGTCGCCCTGGCACCGAGCGCCTGAAAAGCGCTGACCGGCCGCGCAGCGATACCACAGGGTATTGGTCGCCGTTTGTTTTGCCAGGCCAGAGTCATCGGTGATAAAGCCGCTGCGGTCGCCAGGCTTGAAGTAGTCCAGGCACGAGGGTGTGGCTGCATAAAAGTCGCAGCCCGCCAGTCCCAGGCAGGCAAGGGCAAGACCCAGCAGCAGGCGAGGTTGGGTGATTAAGGTGAGCATGCTGGCCGTCTCCTTGAAAAAAACCAGTGATCAGCGACCCGATAGTGGCTGCTGGCATACGCCGGAATAGTAAGTCGCGCGGCTCAGCGGTGCAACCTTAAACGCAACAGGCCATAAGCATGCCTTGCCTGGCAGCGTTTTACAGTGGGTCCGGCGGAGTAAATAAGCACTGAATTTTTCGGCCCAGGTGTCGATTGATCAGGCAATCAAAGCCGGCCTGTGACAGCAGGCTCATGCCGCTGGCAAATAAAAGTTCACAGGGGTATTGTCGCGCCTGAGAACTGAATTGCGACAAGTAAGGAGTTAAAGGATGGATATTGCGACGATTATTGGCCTGCTGGGCGCGTTCGGGTTGATTTTTGCATCAATCAGCCAGCCTGCGGCGTTTGTTGATGTTCCGTCAATTTTTATTGTCGTCTTGGGCTCCATCATGGTGGTGATGTTGCGATCCTCTCTGTCAGAGTTTCTCGGCGCCATAGCCGTCATGGGCAAAACCTTTAAAAACAAACTCGATAAACCCGATCTGCTGATCATACAGATTGTTGAACTGGCCACCATTGCCCGCAAAGACGGCATGATCGCGCTGGAGGGCCAGGAAATTGCCAACCCGTTTCTTGCCAAAGGCATCGGCATGCTGGTGGATGGCACTGACCCGGAAGTCATCAAAAAATCGCTGGAAAATGAAATTGATGCGACAAAAATGCGGCACAAGATGGGCCAGAGCATTTTTTCCGCCTGGGGTGAGGTGGCGCCGGCCATGGGCATGATCGGCACCCTGATTGGCTTGGTGCAGATGTTGGGCAACATGTCAGATCCTAAGTCTATTGGTCCGGCGATGGCAGTGGCGCTGCTCACCACCATGTATGGTGCCATTCTGGCCAATGTGATCTGTCTGCCCATGGCCATGAAACTGGGCAATCAGGCCGAACTTGAGGCCGCGCAGAGCAACCTGATTCTAGAAGGCATCATGTTTATCCAGAGCGGCGGTAACCCGCGGGTGCTGAACGACTATCTGGGATCCTTTGTGTCGCCGAAAATCAGGGCGAAACTCGGTGAGTCTGCCTAGAGGCTGCCCATATGTCGCAAACAGATGCCGAGCCAGGGCCACGCACTGATGTGCTGCTGGAGCCTTTAGAAGAAAAGGCCGAAGAGTGCCCGGAGTGTAAGTCAGGCGCGCCCGCCTGGATGGCCACGTTTGCCGATATGGCGACGCTGTTAATGGCCTTTTTTGTTCTTATTCTGTCTTTTGCTGACACGGAAGTACCAAAGTTCAATCAGATCAACGGCTCCATGAAAATGGCCTTTGGCATCAAGAAGATTACGCCGACAATCAGCATTCCCTCGGGTCGCAGCCTGTTAGTTGAAGACTTTACGCCAGCCGAAGCGGCGCCAACGGTGATCAAAACCAAAGTGCAGATGGCCAAGAACCCAACTGCTAAGCTGCTGCAGAAAAAAACCTCTGATGATGCTGACGATTTTGAGATTGAGAAAGCATTTCGCAGCGTTGAGGCTGCGTTGGCAGAAGAAATAGAAGGCGGTCAGGTGACTGTGCGCATCAAAGACGCCAAGGTGGTGGTCGAGCTGCAAGCTGAGAGCTCGGCAGGCGGTGCCGGTGGTGAAGGTCAAAGCCAGGTCAGTTCGGGTGCCGTGGCGCAGCAAACCCTGGATATTGCTGTCAAGGTGGCGACTGTGCAGGCAACCACCGCAGCCGAAGTGCAGCTTTTTGCCGGCGCCACGGCCAATGCCGCGGCGTCGAACGGTCAAGGTGCCAGCAGTGACTCCAGTCGTGGTGCTGAAGCCGGTGCCGCAGGCCAGGCAGTGAGCGTGGATACGCGCCTGGAAAAAATTCGCCTGGAGCTTGACCAGCAGATCAATCAAGGCCTGGTGGCGGTCGAAAAGATCGGTGATGCCATCATGATTCGGCTCGAGGGCCAGGGTTCTTTTATCTCCGGCAGTGCCGATTTGCAGCCACAGTTTATGGATCTTTTGGCCCGGGTCGGGCGCACGGTGAGTGACAGCAACGGCGGTATCAGAATCGAGGGTCACACAGATAATGTTCCCATCGCCTTCAGTGACCGCTTCAAGTCAAACTGGGATCTGTCAGCGGCGCGTTCGGCAGCGGTTGCCTCTTACCTCACCAATTCAGGCATAGACCAGGGGCGCGTGACCGTCGCCGGGTTTGCCGATACTCGCTCCCTGGAAAGTAATGACACAGCCGCCGGTCGGGCAAAAAACCGACGCATCGAGATTATCGTTGAGGGCTGACCAACCCCAGATAATCACCAGCGAAAAAATACTTGCGGGAAAATCAGCGTGACAGAGGCAGCATTAACAGAAGAGGCAGAGCCAAAGGCAGAGGACGTCGTTCCAAGGCCGAAACGGCCGCCGCCCATACCGGCGCCGGAACCCGACTGCGAGGAGTGTAAGTCTGGCGCGCCGGCGTGGATCGCCACTTTTGCCGATATGGCAACGCTGTTAATGGCATTTTTTGTCCTCATCTTGTCCTTTGCCCATATGAACGTGCCAAAGTTCAAGAATGTCAGCGGCACCATGAACTCGACCTTTGGTGTGCAGCGCGCTGTGCCCGTCGTTGAACCACCTACAGCAGACAATATCATTGCGCAAAACTATCGCACCGCAAAGGTTGAGCCGTCGCTGAGCAAGACCGTTGAAGAACAGAAAACCGATGAGCCCCAGCCCGACGATGTTGAGCTTAAGACCGACACAGGCCAGGGTGCATCCAGCACCAATGCCGATGTTGAGGTGGTTACCAAGGCGCTGGCGCGAGAAATCGCCGAGGGCAAGGTCAAAGTGACCGCGGGCCGCGACAAGGTGATTGTCGAGGTCAGCAGCGAGCGTCGCGCTGGCGCCAGCGGCGGCGATATCTCGGGCAGTCCCGAGGGCCAGATCAGCCAGGAAAATATTGACTTGTATGCCAAGGTCGCGGCCGCGCAGGCCAGGGTCAAGTCTGCGGTGCAGGTCTTTGACGGCCAGGCGCCCGATCAAAACAGTGGCGAGCAGGCCGGTGCCCAGGGCCAGCAGGCCTCTCGGCAGCAGCAGCTGCAAGACCAGTACGAACAGATTCGCGCTAACCTGGCTGACGAGATTAACCAGGGTTTGGCAGAAGTCCAGCGAGACGGTGACAAAATCATCATTCGGCTGGCCGAAAAGGGGTCCTTTCGCAGCGGTGCGGCGGAGCTGGCAAACGATTTTAAGCCGCTGTTAGATAAAGTTGGTGCATCAATCAGCGGCGCCAGAGGTCTGGTGACCATCGAAGGTCACACAGATAATGTCCCTGTCGGCTTTAGCGACCGCTTTAATACCAACTGGGACCTGTCGGCGGCGCGCTCCGCGGCGGTGGCAGATTACCTGCTGGATGCCAATCTGGTTCAGGCCGGCAATGTCAATGTGGTCGGCTATGCCGACACCAAACCCGTCGAGCCTAACACCTCTGCCGCCGGGCGGGCAAAAAACCGCCGAATCGAGATTATTCTCGGCGACTAGCCGACGCGAGTCGCTTTCTTCGGCATGCGGCACGGTTGATGCCACACGGTTGCTGTCACACGTTGGATGGCGCGAGCCTCGGCGCAAGGCCAACGCACCAATGAAAATTGGCTCTTCAGGAAAATTAGTGGGCAAAAATATCAACAAACCACGTCACTGCAA
>JANQYP010000032.1:18359-27640 GCA_030728785.1 Pseudomonadales bacterium | reverse complement strand
ATTAAAAACCCCGATCACGCTGTGGTCGGGGTTTTTTTATGGCGTTGTGAAGCGCCATTACCGCTCTTCGACTACAACACATCCGGGAGTTTCACAGACCCTGCCATCCTCCTATGATAAGATCCCCTCACTTTAAGCATCGTCATGTCTACAATGACCAGGGTTGCCAGTGCCAAAAGAAAAACTCATCTATCGTTTAACGAAACTTGCCGGGACGCTGCCTTTCATAGGCCAGCACATTTTAAAATGGCACATGCCGGGATTGCCTGAGCCATTTTATCTCAGATCGGCGACGTCGGATGCCCAAACATTCCGTCAGATTTTCATCTATAACGAATATGAGTTCAGTCTCGTCTCGCCACCTAGGGTGATCATAGATGCGGGTGCGAATATCGGGCTTGCCACTCTGTATTTTGCCAGCCTGTACCCTTCCGCACGCATTATCGCGATCGAGCCGGAGCCCTCAAACTTTGCCCTGCTGCAGGCTAATGTTAAGAACTATCCGAACATTACTGCTATTCAGGCTGCCATCTGGAACAAAAATGAAGTTTTGCAGCTGTCTGACCCAGGGCGCGGCCACTGGGGCTTCCAGATCATGGCAAAGGAAAATGCTAGCCAGGACTCACAATATGATGTGCAGGGCCTGACCCTCGACAACATTATGGCGACCTATGAACTGGACTATATTGACTATCTGAAAATCGATATTGAAGGGGCCGAGCTTGAGGTATTTCAGGACAAGCCAGGCTGGGTCAGCAAGGTGGGCGTCATGGTTCTGGAACTACACGATCGTGATCGACCCGGTTGCAGGGAATCGTTCTTCGGTAATATCGACGGATTTGACCATATTCGTGAACTCGGTGAGAACGTCATCGCGGCCAGGGTAGGATTACTGAAACAATGAGTAGGGCCCCGCACGCCGCGAGCGTCACCATTGCCATATGTACCTATAACCGCAGCCAATTGCTGTTCGAGACCCTGGAATCCCTTTGCGCCTTAACCTTCCCTGTTGAAGAGTGGGAGGTTCTCGTGATCGACAACAACTCCTCTGACAACACCGCAGAGGTGACACGGAGCTTTACGGATAAACTTGCACGGCTGCGCTATATTCATGAACCGCAGCAGGGTCTCGCCTACGCCAGAAACACCGCGATTACGCAATCGGACAGTCCCATTATCGTATTTGCTGATGACGACGTGCTCGTCGAACCTGACTGGCTCACCCAGTTGGTGGCACCCTATGAGATCAGTGACGCCATCGCCTGCGTTGCAGGCAGCGTGTACCCAGTGTTCCCTGAAGGCCTGCCTCAGTGGATGGAAAGAGATTGGGCGCGCCCGCTGGTTTTGACAGACGAAGTTGGCCCCATGCCCGATAGTGCCGATCCAATGGGTGCTAATCTTTCATTTCGGCGTTCAGTATTCGAAACTATTGGCGACTTTCGCGTTGATCTCGGCAGAAAGGGTAATTCGCTTTTGTGTGGGGAGGATGCGGAAATTGTCAGGCGGCTGCGTAAAGCCGGCTTCGAAGCCTGGTTCGTCCCGGCCGCAAAATTATTTCACCAGTTTCCCCGCAGCCGAATGAACCTTAAATACGCCATGCGCCACGGTTATGATTCGGCTCGCTCCAAGGTGAACGACGTTCGGGCGACAGAAGGATTATCTTTCAGCGATCGCTGTTTTTTTATGTTCAGTCGCTTGCTTGCCAATCTGCTGAAACTGCCCCTGAGTCTTCTGGCAGGATTGCTTGTTCTGCCAGTCTCCCCCGCTGAATCCAGACGGTTTATCGTCAGGTCTTGCCGCGCCGCAGGCTATCTGAAGCAAATACTGACATTCTAGAGCCGCACGACGCCTGATCCAGCGCCGTGTGTCTGCGGTTATCTGCCAGTGGATTTCTGTGACAGACAATTGTAGAGCGCAGCACCACTTAAGCGACGAATACCGCGACTCTGCCATGCCAGGTTAAACAACAACCCAAAGAAAGTCCGAGTATGCAGAATCATCCTGTTGAACTCCCTGGCCAACTTACCAACAGGTGACATCTTGCTCTTCCACAATTCCTGGTAATCACTCTGCAGCGGCGTCACCAGCGCTCCACCGGAATCGGCTATCTTGCGCGCAACAACACCCACATAAAGTCGCTCAAAAGACTTGAACTCGACCCGCCCCTTGATCGCTGCTGGATCTGACACCAGATAGAAAGGCCGCCCTGGATGCTCACCTGCCAGAAAGACACCGCGAGTTTCAAATCCATTCTCAGGACTGAAAAGCCGGAAATACAACTCGGGACTGATCTGGTAGAAACCATGTCCGGAAAAGTTATTGCCAGTTACCATGCTGATGAAGTGGCCGCCCACTTCCAATAACTTCATGGCATTGTGCATTGCCTCGGGAAAATTATAGACATGCTCGGTGGTTCCGCCGTCAATGACTACAGAGTATTTGCCGTGATGCTCTGCAGGTACGGGCTGGTTTAAATCATGAAGAATGGTGGCGCTCTGGTAATCTGAGATATCCATTGAGTCGACTGTTTCCGCGCCCAGCGCCTGCAGGAATGGTTCACAAAAATCAGATTTAATTGATGCTATCTCTTCGTGATTCACATCCAGGGCGCTATCCGACAGCGCAGTCAGTACATGCTTTTTGCGCGGATAATACTGCTGCCGACCGAAGGTCAGGCAGCGAGAGAAGTCAACGCCTGAACAGGCAGCTGTAATGATGAGGCGGAAACATTGGGTATCAATAGCCAAGGAGAGGCATCGCAATCAGATAGAAGAAGCGGGTGATGCTGGCGTATTTCCCATATGTTGTCAAACGCCTGTCGAAACTGACCGAGCCTGGTAATAGCCTGCTTCACCTGGTTAATAGTCAAGGATGTCATGCATTGATAATCATGCAGGCAAACCTCGGTCTGGCATTGTGCAGAACAGAGCGCGGGCCCAAGAATGAGCTGAGCTCTGCTAGAACGCTACCAGTTCGGCGATTGTCGGGGTCTGTTAAAGGAAAATAAAACAGCATAGCTCGCACCTTCGGATAACCTGCGCAGGTGTGATTTAACAATGGTGACAATAAGCGGCTTGTTAAGCGCATCCGCCAGATCCTCGAAGATCGCGGGGGCGCCCTCGGCGCGCCGCTTATTCATGTGAATCTAACGGATACTAATGAGACTGCCAGTAAGAATCGCATTGTCCGCCTGATGGCCACTCATGGGCTCCAAGGTTGCTCTCGTAAGAAACAGCGATGCGCGTGGCCAGTCGAATTCGGCGCCAGCAGAGTTCAGAACCATTTGAAGCATTATCGTACAGCATTGGAACCTCAGACTAACTGAGTCGCGGACATCACCGAACTAAAGACGGGAGAGGCTGAGCTGTACTTGTACTTTGTTGTCGACCTGTTCATTAACTTAATGATTGGCTGGTCAATGCAGCATCGGTAGGATCGTCATATAGTGTCGCGTGCGGTTGAGATGGCGACTTGGCGGCGACGCGGTAATTGTTCCGTGATATTACCTTCGCATCGGGGAAGCCAGTTGCTTAGTAGAGATGAGCAGCGCTTCCTCAAACAAAAGACCTTGATCTGTTCGATAAGTGCCGCTTGGCACTGCTGGGATAAAGCTGCATGTGGGGGCTTCTTCAGTATGTTGAAACTGCAGAGAAATCATCACATGAGGTACTCAAGCGTTGTAAAATCATCCTCGGCAACGCAGTAGAACCCTGAGGGAGTTCCCATGAGGCAGTGGACGGGTCGCGCCTAGCTATTGTCAGGTATTTATGAGGAAGACCCCAGAGGCTCACACCACTGGGGTTTTTTTAAAGGCAGAATTCGGGTAACTTGATTCTGCGATAGGAGATTTGAGAGATGATAAGAAAATACATGCAATGCGCATAGCGGTTGTTGTTAAGCGCTTTGTCACCACAGGCGGCGCTGAAAAGTATGCTGTTGAAATAACGCGGCGCCTGCTGCGGCGTGGTCATGAAATCCATCTTTATGCGCGCGAAGTCGATCCACTCCTGATGGCCGATATTACCCACCACCCAGTACCTGACAGGCTCAAGTTTTCCAGTGTGCTTAATGGTTACAGCTTTGCGAAAGATGTAGCGGTGATGCTCAAACAAGACTCATTCGATATTATTCACTCGCACGAAAAAAGTTTTTACCAGGATTTCGCGACCCTGCATACCTTCCCTTACCTTCAGGGTATGGCCCATATGGTCCTGCTGAAAAGAATTGATCGCCTGTACTTGAGCCCAAGAGCTTGGTTACACCTGTATCTTGAGAAACATCAATACAAGACGCCTCACCTGGTGGCAGGTTCGCGTTCATTGCAGGCGGATGTGGCTGTGTACTCTCAAATTGAACCACAGCATGTGATTACACCAGGGGTGGATAGCTCTTGGTTTTCTGCAGCATGGTCGAAAGCGAACCGAGCGGCAATCAGGCAAGCGCGTGGAATAGATGATGATCAGCTACTGGTGTTGTTCGCTGGCTCTAACTTCAAGCGCAAGGGGCTGGACGAGCTGCTCCCGGCGCTTGGTGCCGGGATGCACCTTGCAGTCGTCGGTCGAGGTGAGCGCCATGGACACTATCAACGGCTGGTTGCATCACTGGGCCTGACTGCAAGAGTCCATTTTGAGGGTTTGTGTGAGCAGATGCGTGAACAATACGCTGTGGCGGATGTTGTCGTACTGCCAGCAAGAGTCGAGGCGTTCGGTATGGTGATTCTTGAGGCTATGGCCTCCGGCTGCGCTGTTATCGCTAGCCAAGGCGCCGGGGTCGCGGCGCTCATAGAACACGGTGTGAATGGCTTGATCATGGCCTCACCGGCGGAGCTGCCTGGGCTGCTCGACTCTCTGCGTGATCCCGCTGTCCGGCACAGATTAGGTGAACATGCCAGTAAGACTGCTGCCGCCCATACCTGGGATAATGCGGCCGAGGCTTATGAAAGTTTGTTTGCGCAGGTGTTGGCCACAAAGAAAACCGCTAACGAGACAATACCTGCGCGCTGAGCAGAGCCGATGATATCAGCGAGATCAGGGCCTGTTGACGTTGTTCCGCAGGCTGCGCCCATACATACCCAGTAGTTTACCGTTGGCCCGCCAGTCCTGGTTACTTGTTTCCGCGTTCAATACCAAGGCGGCACACTCGCGGCCAATGTTGCTGCCTGTTTCATACAGCGCCAACAGTAAGTTTCCGTCCCCTTTGTAGTTACCGGCATAACATTGCTCCAAGTCTTGCAGGTGTTTAATTAATCTGTCCTGCAGGGTAGTTGCATGCATTCGCCCGGTCTCCTTCAGCAGGAAACCACAGCCCGCCACAAGAACGAAAAAAGCCTCAGCCAAGCCAAAGTGCTGGGCCGTATGGTCGGTGATAGTGTGCTCAGCGAGCAGTGGGAATTGGTTGAATGTGGCTGATCCCTGGCTCATATCGCTCAGAAAGTCTGCTGGCTGCCTCGCGGTTAACAAAACCTCAGGGCTATTTGCCTCAATCAGCAGGCAACCATGAGCCACGGAAAGTCCCGGCGTGACGATCAGGTAGTCAACGTGGTCGACAGCGGCAACCCATGTTTTTGTGCCGCTCAAACGCCGCTGCTCATCTATTTTGGTGCCCGGCACTTTGCCTGAGCGGTCCTCCGAAACCGCAAAGCTGACCCACGCTCGTTTTGGCAAACCGTTAAAACAATCCCTGATCGCACCCTGGTAGGCGGCGAGAAACACCCAGGCAAGACGGTCTGCCAGTAAGCCGCCATGAAATGCCGCCTCGAACGGATTACTGTCGCTGGGTATGCCTAGCCAATGGGATTTGAATGCCGCTTCGCTGGCACTGTGAATATCAAATTCACCCGCTGTAAATCGAGCCAGCAGGCTTTTGACTGTATTCATGGTTTTAGGCCCCGCCATTTCTGCTTCATCGTCCCGCCAGAAACCGTCTGGGATTATCTACGAACAGTGTGCTGATGGTTTTGTCCGTCACGCCCAGTGTTTTTAACATGGGTATGACCTCACGGCTGATATAGAGGTACTGCAGCGGGTTGTGCCGCTGGTATTCGTGTTGCTCTGGCATACTGCCGTCAGCATTCTGCTTGACCACAGAGATGCAGATGCAGTCGTGTGAGGGGCACAGGCGCTCTGCATAACCGGCATCGATAAGTGCCTTTAAGGTACTGGTGCGCATCTTTGGACTGACCAGTCGACCGGGATAACGGTCCAGGCCCAAATAACAACCCTGGTCGAGGATCCATTGCAGGTACTCCATATCCGTTGTGTCGTTTGAGTGGTCGATCTTGACGCGAGTCAGGTCAACACCTTCCTCGCGGAAGATTTCGATCTGCCGTCGAGCAACCTGGCCAGTAGGATAAGAATGTACCATGATGGGCAGACCCGTATGAACATGGGCCCGTGCTACGGCGCGAGCCATCACCTCAAGAGGTGGAGTGACATTCTCGTAATCGGCTGCGCACTTCAATATCCCGGCTTTGATGTCTGTGCCTCGAAAGCCTTCTTCCACATCCCGAATGAATTCCTTTGCCATCTGGTCTGCGGACACGCCTATCAGAAAACGCGGCACATCGAGCCACCAGCCGGTGGTATTGATAATATTGACGCCCGAGGCTCTTGAGACCCTTTGCAGCAGTTCTGGCTTGCGACCAAGGTCAAAGGTAGTGGCATCCAGAATAGTATCTATACCCTCCGCTTTGGCCAGTTTCAGGCTGGCGATGGCGCGGTCTTCCGGGTCGGGCCCAAGGAGGTCCGGGTAGTGGTCATACAGTCCACTGGCACTAATCATGACGTGCTCATGCATCAGGGTAAAGCCAAGGTCGTCGGCCGATAGGGGGCCGTTTACCGTATTGATAAGGCTCATGGGACTATCCTCACAAGAGACCCTAAGTGTACCGCGCCAGACTGAAAAACCAAGCATGTTGCATAGAGTTGCCTGCTGGTCTTGAGGTTCATGGATCTTTAAGGGCAAACTCGACCGGGTAAGCTGTCCGACAGAGAGGTTGGTGCCGCAAAACCTGTCTGGCATTGCAGATTGTCGTTATAATTCTGAGATTCTTCGCGGAGCCGATTACATTCTTATGTTGCCGGCATACACGTGAAATATCGACTCTGCTCGTGTCGTTGCCGCTGTTGCCGGTGATGCGGTTATTGTGGTGTCTGCAGTGCAAGTCATTCTCAACAAGGTCGGCCACTGATGCCAAGGATGTGCCTGTATTGCAAACCCTATGGGCGCGACTGCCTGCCGACGTCCAAGAGCGCAAGGCAGCGTATATGAACCTAGGAGCCAGTCGGACTTAGGATTGATGTACTGCGGCGGCGCTAAATTGGTGCATATTTCCGCGGTTTTTCGGCACATAGTCACCACTATGCACCTCAAAACCTCGAAAATCTGCCCTCAATTTACCACTCGCCTCGCTACGATCACCTAGGTCCGACAGGCTCCTAGGTATTATCAAAGCTGAATCCTTGCGCTTAGGGCTGGCTGACGATGATATTTGCATTGATGCAGGCAGGAAATTCCTGCGTGATTTTTATGAGCGGGATTTTATCGCTGCTGATGGTGAACCTTACTCGGTTATCCACGAATATAAGGAATTGTGGCAAATGGCGGTCAATCGTGGCCAGAGGCGGTTAATGGCTGATGTTCAAAAAGAAGTTGGCGCCTTGCAGCAGATATTTCAAAGCCAGGGAGAGACTGAAGCCAAGTTGGCGAGAAATTATGCTGGTATTATCTATCAGTAAAACTGAGGTTATGACTGAGACATGGGCGTGCCAGCGAAGCCGTTGTGGTCGCGATTTGCACGGCGTATCAAACAGCAAATACGGTTTATCAGAACCAATTTCCAGGCGGCTGTCGGACTAGTAGATCAACCTCAAGTCCGACGGTCTCCTGGCAGCGCCGTTTGCTTCAGGCGGCATATGAAAGCAGACAAACAAGGAGAGTACAGATGAGTGATGTTGCGGTGGATCCAATCGACAATCCCTATGAGCGGTATGCGTTTTTACGTCGCGAGCAACCGGTTGTGCAGGAGGCGGCCGACGGACCCTGGATGGTGGCGCGGCATGCAGACGTGATGACAATTCTGCGTGACCAGAAGACTTTCTCGTCAGATGTCGCACTGCGTTCTGATGAAGAGAAGAAAATTCGGCCCTCCATGCTTTTCAGTGATCCGCCGGTGCACAATCGGCTCCGCAAGTTGGTCAGTTACGCCTTTAAGCCAGGTTTTGTCGAAAACCAGCGAGCACTGATCACTGATCGTTGTGAAAGCCTGGTGCAGGCCCTGGCGGCCCAGGATGAGGTAGATCTGGTGCAGGCCCTGGCAGCCCCGTTGCCGGTAACCGTGATTGCCGCCATGTTAGGCGTGGAAGAGGGCGACACGCTGCAGTTCAAGGCCTGGTCTGACAAAATATTCAGTAATATTGCTGACCTGCTTTTTGCCCAGGCGGGTGAAGATGTCCAACGAGCTGCTGCCGAGATGGACAGTTATTTTCTCGAGCGTATTGCTATGTTGCGTCGGCAACCGGCGAACAATTTGCTTGGCCGTCTGGTGGAAACGCAGACAGACGAAGGCAAGTTAACTGATCAGGAATTATTGAGTTTCTGCAGCCTGCTGCTGATAGCAGGTAACGAAACCACCACAGGTTTGATTACGGCCAGCGTCCGTATTTTTGACGAGATGCCTCAAACGTTTAAGCAAGTGCAGGAGCAGCCAGCGTTGATTCCCTCTTTCATAGAAGAGGCTTTGCGATATTATTCGCCTTTCTCGGCGACCATCCGCCGTACAACCTGTGACACGGTACTGGCCGGTCAGGCAATCAAGCGGGGCGCTTTAGTGATCCCTTTAATTGCCTCGGCGAATCGTGACGAGCGGGTTTTTGATCGGCCAGATGAGTTTGTGATCGATCGCAGCCCTAATCCCCATGTGGCTTTTGGGTTTGGTATTCACAACTGTCTGGGTGCACACCTGGCGAGGCTCGAGGGCCAGATTGCCATTGCCTCCCTGACGCGACACATGCATGGTATTCGGCTGGCAGATGGTGAAGTGTCGGTGGCGGGGCAGCTTGGTGGGCCAAGCAGTCTGCGAGTGAAGATCATCAAGGCATGAGAATCATAGGCAGGCTTGTAAGACAGCCTGTAGCTCAGGGACGCTGACGGGTATGGAGATAAGGGCGTGCATCAACATGGTAATGTCCAGTTCAATTCGCTGGGGCTCAAGTTTTGAGAAATCCGGAACATCGCCAATGATGGACAGCAGTACCTCGCCGAAGTCTCTGCTGACCAGCATG
>JANQYP010000032.1:13535-18259 GCA_030728785.1 Pseudomonadales bacterium | reverse complement strand
TCTGCTGACCAGCATGATCAGGCGTAACTTGCTGAGGATTAATTGCTTGGGTTGGCCAGCCGAATACTAGTCGGGCACTACCCGTAGCATTTTAGCGTTTGCGCCATCAGTGAGGATGTACAAAAAACCGTCCGGGCCGCTGCGAATATCGCGAACTCGCTCGCCGATCTCAGTAAACATGATTTCCTCAGCAACCACCTTGCCGTTTTCCATATCCAGCCGCCGCACATCCAGGTTGACGAGGGTGCCGACGAACAAATCACCTTGCCATGCGGGAAACGCTGTACCGTCATAGTACGTCAGGCCAGATGGCGCAATACTTGGCACCCAGTAAGTCAGTGGCTGCTCCATGCCCGGTAAGGTAGTAAATGGCGAAACGTAGGCGCCTGAGTAGTTGATGCCATAGGTAATCGCTGGCCAGCCATAGTTGTGGGCTGGTTCTACCAGGTTGAGTTCATCGCCACCCTTGGGGCCATGTTCGTGCAGGTATATGTTCCCCGTGGCGGTATCAAGGGCCAGACCCTGGGGGTTGCGGTGACCATAAGACCAGACGTAGGGGTTGCCTTGCTGACCATCTGCAAATGGGTTGTCAGATGGAACGCTGCCGTCCGTGTTAAGGCGCAGGGTCTTGCCCAGCTGGCTGAACTTGTCCTGGGCAGCCTCCCTGTAGTCAAAACCATCCCCCGTGGTCACCAGCAGCGTCTGATCAGGCAGTTGTATGAGGCGGCCGCCAAAGTGGGCATTGGTATCTTTAGTGGGCGCGGCGGTAAAAATGGGCGTCACGTCATCCAGGCGATTTATGCCCAGCGTAGCGCTGACTATGCGTGTGGCATTGGCGTTTGCTGTGCCCGAGGCAAATGACAGATATATGGTGTTGTTGCTGGCGAAATCCCTGTCGAGGATAACGTCAAAGTAGCCGCCTTGGCCGTCTACATAGGCTGTGGGGCTGCCGAGCAAGGGTTCGCTGATAACGCCCTTGGCGCTGACACGGCGCAGATTACCGCCCCTTTCGGTCACCAGATAGCTGCCGTCAGGGAGGAAGGCGACAGACCAGGGTGATACCAGCTGATCGGTGACGGTTTCCAGCCTGTAACCGGCAAAGCTGGTTTGGCAGGCCAATACCAATAACAAACAGATTGAGTAGCGCATGCAAAGGAGCCTTTTTTTGTCAGTCAATTCAGTCCATCATACCAGACTCAGGAATTCAGTCAGGTAGAACTTATGGGCAAAATCATTGGGGGATATATCATCGCGGTATTGGCGACCTATCTGGTTGGCGCCGCGCTGATCAGCCAGGCTAACCTGGCAAATGTTGCTGCGATGGGCGCCACCGTCGACTGGGCCACGAGAATGGATGCCATGCTGCACGATGCACTCCACATGTATGAGATATACCTGCCGCTGGTTGCCGTCAGTTTTCTGATTGCTTTTACGGCGGCCGCGCTGGTTATTCGCCAGCTGCCGAGCCTGCGACTTGTTGGTTATGTGCTGGCAGGTTTTGTCGGCCTGGTTGCCATTCACCTGCTCATGAAAGCTGTGCTGGGTTTGACCGGTGTTGCGCCGACGCGGACGCTGGCGGGTTTGCTTGGCCAGGGTTGTGCCGGTGCGCTAGGCGGGTATGTATTTCACCTGCTGACGTCCAAAGGCACCAAAGCCGGCGTTGCTGATATTCAAGCCGATAATTAGGAGCACGCGTTTTTATGCATGAACTGCAGGCAGCGTCAGTCAGTTGTCCATACTGTGGCGAGCGCCTGCACGTGCTCCTTGACCCCGCAGAAATTGGCCAGCGTTATACCGAAGACTGCCAGGTTTGCTGTTCACCCATTGTGTTCGATCTCTGTGGTGAAGAAGACGACCTCGCAGTGATGGTCTATCGCGAAGACGATGGATAATATCTTTTTCTACCTATCAAAAGCTGTCTGGCTGGTGCTTGCGCCAGCCAGTTGGCTGCTGTTGCTGGTGGTTGCCGCCTGGCTCGCTGTGAAATTCGGTAAGCACATACTGGCGCGTCGCTTGTTAGCGACTCTGGCGTTTATATTACTGGGCCTGAGTTTGCTGCCAGTGGGCGAGTGGTTGATTGCGCCACTCGAAAATCGGATCCCCTCTGCCGCCAGCCTGCCGGCAGATGTCACCGGCATTATTCTGCTTAGTGGCGCCCTGGACCCTGTGCTGTCTGCCAGTTGGGGGCAGGCGGAGACAGGTAACGCTGCAGAGCGCCTGACGGCTTTTGCGGCCCTGGCCCGGCTTTATCCGCAGGCGCAACTGGTGTTTACCGGCGGTTCGGGTAGTGTCCTAACCCCGCAGTACGGTGCGGCCGATTATGTTGGCCAGCTGTTTGCTCAGCTTGGGATAGACAGCGCCCGGATTTTGTATGAGCGAGAGGCGCGCAACACCTACGAAAACGTTGTCAACAGCAAGGCATTGGTCCAGCCCTCTGCCGGGGAGACCTGGGTGCTGGTGACCTCGGCATTTCATATGCCGCGTTCGGTGGGCATATTCTGTCAACAGAACTGGGAGGTAGTTCCCTATTCGGTTGATCATTACAGCGTCACGGGACAGCCTTTAAGGCTGGAAGTAGATTTGGCGAAACATCTGCAAATGCTGGATACTGCCACGCATGAATGGCTGGGCCTGCTCGCCTATTACCTGAGCGGCAAAACCCACCAGTTATTCCCGCAGAGTACCTGCTAGAACCAGGTTATGGCGGCAGTCCAAGCCGCAGCTCAACGTGCCTGTTGCAAGCGCAACAGCAGCACTGCGGCTCTTTTCGCCTGCATGGGCAGGGTTGTCAGATCGCCCGTTTCGCCCACTGTGTGGCCCTCGGTACCACCCATGCCAAGCCCGTCCAGGGCCATCTCAACATAATCTGCCGTAAACGATACATCGGCTGCGCCTGCGCGTAAGGGGTTGACCTGTGTCACCTCGCCAAAGCCCAGGTCACGGCTGACACCGCTGAACATTTCCAGCAGGCGTTGGTTGCCGGCGGTGGGTGCCATGGCGGGATAACCCTCGCTGAATTCAATGCTGGCGCTGGTATGGGGATAATTGGCAGCGACAATCTCCAGCATTTTCATCTTTACCCGACTTAACTGGATTTCGCTGATGGCGCGAATGTCGCCGGTAACAATGGCTGTTTCAGCAATGATGTTGTCCTTGCCATAGGCCGTGCCGCTGTTGGTTATATGGTCGTGAGTGACCGTGGTGCCACCAACAATGGTGCCAGGGTTGAATGTCAACAGATCTTCCTGGCGTAATTCGGTATAGAAGCGAGTGAGAATTCTGGCTGCCTCATAAATGGCGCCCGGGCCAATATCTTCCCTGAAAATCTGCGAAGAGTGGGCCGGCTTACCATGCACCTGCAGGGTCCAGCCAATTGAACCGCGACGGGAAACATTTGCCGTGGCGGGGTTACCATCGCCATTTTCAAAGCCCAGGGCAATATCTGCATATTGGGCTGCCTCTACCAAGGCTTGCTTGGATAAGGCCAATGGCCGGCCGCTGAGCTCTTCATCGCCGGTCATGACAACGGTGATATCCATTGCTGCCAGGGCGCCCACTTCTCGCAGTGCATTTAATGCCTGGAGAATGATGACATTTCCACCTTTCATATCAGCGATGCCGGGGCCCCGCGCTTGTGTATCGCTGATGGCGGCGTAAGACTGAAATGGGCTGTCAGGTTCAAACACTGTGTCGAGGTGGCCGATCAATAAGATTTTTGGGCCGTCACCCGTGCCTTTATGTTCGGCGACGAGATGGCCGGCGCGATCAAAGGCGCTGCCATCGACCCAGCGAGTGTTAAATTCGAGTTTGCCGAATTCCGCCATGAATATTTCACCCACGGCTTTTACGCCCTTCAGGTTCATGGTACCGCTGTTGACATTGACGACTCGCTCCAGCAGCGCACCAGCGTCGGCATTGTTGCGATCTACCGCTTCAACAATACGTTGCTCGGTGGCTGTTGGTGCAGCATCAGCAAAAATGGCGAGCAGCGTCAGGGAAAGTACAAGGGTGAGTCGAGTGATTGCAGGCATACCAGATGTCCTTTCGTGGGCAGTTTCTCAACAGGCAGTTTCCTGACAGGCAATTGCCTGGCTGACATAATACACCAGTCACCGTTTGCTTGCCGCTTTCGCCGGCTGTCCGTACCAGATAAATCTGCCCTCAATTTGTCACACGCCCTGCCATGATCACCTAAGTCCGACAGCCTTCTGGGACGGTGAATCGATCTATGTGTACTATCTGCTGCAGTATCTGCTGTAGTATCTGCGCTAGTAGCTACTGTAGTATCTGCAGGTAAATTAACGAGGTTGAGGAAACAATCAATGACTATCCAAATATACGCATTGCTGGTCGCTGCAATTCTGCCATACGTGTGGCACTTTGCTTCGTTACCCTTGAAGAATAAACAACTTGGTGGCCTGGATCTTAATGAACCGCGTGCCAGGCACGGGGAGCTGCTGGGCAGTGCTGCGCGAGCAGTGGCAGCCCAGGCCAATGCCTGGGAAGCATTAGGCCTGTTTGCGGCGGCCAATCTGGCGGCGTTGATGGCGGGCGCTGATCCCCAGGGCAACTGGGCATTGGCGTCGATGATATGGGTTGCCGCCAGAGTCCTGCATGGCGTGGCGTATATTGCGGATATAGCGCTGTTGCGTGTCGCCTGTTTTTTTGCCGGCCTGGCGATGAGTATTTGGATCTTATTGCTGGCCTTGGGCTAAGTGCCTTGG
>JANQYP010000032.1:9028-13435 GCA_030728785.1 Pseudomonadales bacterium | reverse complement strand
CTAAGTGCCTTGGTCTAAGTGCCTGGCGGATGGTGACGACGCTATTTCATTAATCTTCCCTGCACATAGGCACCGGCGAAGATACCTGCCAGTGCCAGCAGCATGGGCCAGTTGCCTGCGCCCAGACCCGCCAGGGCTGGACCTGGGCAAACCCCTGAAATTCCCCAGCCGATACCAAAAATAGCGGCGCCGACAAGTGTATTTCGATCCAGTGTGGCGGCGTGCGCCTTAAAGGCCGGGGCAAGCAGCGGTTTTTTCAGCAGGCGCGGCAGCAGCTGGTATGTCAGCATGGTTAAAAGGGAGGCAGAGCCCAGCACCCATAACAAGCCAAAGTCTTCGAAACGCAGAAACGCAAGGACAACTTCTGGTTGGATCATGGTTGCGTAGGACAGGCCAAAACCGAATAGGGCACCTGCAACCAACACACTCAGCAAGAATGGTAAGCTCATTACACGCCCCCTAACAGTTTGACGATGTTCGCAGAGACCATTGCCGAGCTTAAAAATATCAATACCGCCAGCAAAGAGGGTACCTGCAGTGAGGCAATGCCGCAGATGCCGTGGCCCGAGGTACAGCCATTCGACAACCTGGCACCAAAACCGGCGATAAAACCACCCAACAACAGCTGCCACCAACTTACGCTGGTCTGGAATGGATTGCCTGCCGTCAGCATCCAGATCGCCGCGCCAATGATCAACCCGACGGCATAGACAAGGCGCCAGTTGCGTGATGAAACAAATGTCTCGCGATTGAAGTAGCTCCATTTGGAGACAAAGGACCAGGTGCTGGTAAAAAATGTGCTCATACCACCAATAAGCCCAGTTGTGGCAAACAGGAAGCTGACGGCAAAACCAATAATCAGACCGCCGATAAGGTACTGGGCGATCCCGAGGGGAAATAAAACATCGATTGCAGGCATTCACTTAACTCTACGTCAATTTCAGGCGCCCATACTAGCGGGCAGATTGTTGATTCACTAGTGTTGTCTGGGCCTTTTTAATGGCTTCTTCCAGGTAGTACCAATAGAAATCGGCTGAAGGATAACCCGCCATACGCTCCGCGATTTCATGCCCGCTACCATCCAGAAACAGCAATGTGGGTGTGCCGACGATGTCCCATGCAGTAATGACCTCGGCTGCTGAGTGTTGTTGTTTATCGAAACCTGTAATCACGGCAGATGTCCACGACAGTTCCCTGAGGGTGACCTGGGCCATCAAGTCGTGATCTTTGAGCAGTGGTTGCAAAACATCTTTTTCCAGCTGCAGGCAATAAGGACATGAAGGCCGCGAGACATAGAGAATAAGCACTCGGCCCTGCGCCGCAGAGAGTCTCGCTATTGTTGGCAGGTCTGTGGTGGTCTCAATGGTTTGTGCAGCCAGCGCCTGCACAGTTATTGTCAGCAGGAGCGCAAAAACCAGTTTCATTGGTGCAGCCATTGCAGAGTTTGTTCAACCACATCATCAAGATACAGGTCCCGAAAAAAGTGGTCGCTGCCCTGGATCCAGCGCACGGTCACATGTTTGTTGGCGGCAAACTTTTCTGTCTGGGGCTCAAATTCTTTTGCCAGGGGATCTTCTGTGCCTTCGAATACGAGTGTCCGCAACATAGTGTTGGCGAGTAGATCCGGGGTGTTTCTGTTGGGCTGGTGGCCATAATAAGAGAGCAGGCTGCTGGCACTGACGCTGGCCTGTGGGCAATGCAACACGTCGGCAATAAACATCTTTTGAGGATCTTGTCTGGCCTTGTCCAGCACTTCATTAAGGTTAACTTGGTATTTGTCAGTGTAATCCTGTGTCGCACTGGCCTGGTTCCAGGTCATGGGGGCCAGCAGGACAAGGGCCTCGACGTCTGCAGAGCCAAACTGCTGATTGTAGAGCATGACCTGATTTCCGCCTCGAGAGTGACCTACAAGTACAATATGGGGCCAGCGTAACGCCAGAAAGTGCACCCAGTGATCAATCTCAGCCGCAGCCTCCGCGTGATTGGCAATGATGGGCGCATCACATGATAGAAAACCTTGGCGGTCGTTCTGCCCGAGGCTCAGGTTGATGGCGACGCTTGTCTGGCCGGCGGCAGCGAGACTGTCTTGCAGGCCGCTCATGATTTCCATTTGATTGTGGCCCCAGGTGCCATGCAGCAGCAGGAAAATTCTGTCCGTTGGCATGGCGTCCGGGCTGTGTTTGGGCTCAATGAGGTTGGCGTTTAACACCAGTCCCTTATAAGTTGATTGTAGCGGGGTCGCAAAAACCTGGCCGGCGGCCAGCAGGAGCAATGCCAGTAGAAGTTGCATCAAAATGCCTCCATTTCCATGGTTTGGAACAGCCTGCCGGCATTTTTTGCAGCTAGTTCGTCAAAGGTGTCCAGGTGTGCATAGGCCGATTGATCGATGGCATATGCTGCAGCAAGGCCGCCATCAGTATCAAGGATAGCTTGAATCTGCCGGGTCAAAAACTGCAGGTAACCTTGAGTGTATTTGCGCAGAGTGGCGATATCAGTCGGCGTGCCGTGGCCGGGAATCACAATTTTTGGTTCAAGGGCTGCCATACGATCAAACGACTCAATCCATGCCGCAACATTGGTGTCTGGAAATATCGCCAGCAGTCGCTGATGGAAGGCGATGTCGCCGGCAATCAAAACCTCTTGGTCCGCCAACCACACGGAAATGTCGCCCGGTGAGTGGGCTTCCCCAAAAGAGATGAGCTCTATTCTTGTTGTGCCAACCTCAAGGCCATAACGCTCCTCAAACGCTATATCAGGTTCCGCAACATAGGTGCCGATCGACTTGTCTCGATTGCGCACAATCATTTGCTGCAGCGACTGGGTTCCGTGTTTTCTGATTTCGTCGACGGCCAGCCCATGGGCAATAATTTTTACGCCCTGGTCGCGCCAGTAGCTGTTGCCGAGAAAGGCATGACCCTGGCCATTTTCATTAATCACCCAGACCACAGGCAGGGGGGTGAGCAGTTTGATGGCCTGGTGCAGGCGGGCTGCCAGCTGGTAGTTGTCACCGCCATTGACTACCACTACCCCTGTGCTGGCGATAATAATACTCAAATTATTATTGTGGCCGGCATTCTCGTAGTTTGGCGGGCCTGTTGCACCCACTGCTACAAACACCTGGTCTGTCACTTGTGTCAGGTGTAGCGGTGGCAGCGCGCTCGCCTGGCCGCCGGCAGCGGTGGTGAGGACAACAAGCAGGAGCATACAGGCAAAGGCCGACCCGCTGCTGTCCCCGTGTCGAACAGTGGCCGCCAGGCTGCGGAAAATTTTTAGGGACCTTATGAACATGAGCAGGGTTCCGGGCAATTGCATATGAGTATACCTTAATATGTAAAGATGCTAAATTACTCGATCAAATAACAAGAGGGGTAGACCATATGAACGATAAACCCATAATCTCCTGGAAGGTAGCTGGTGTAGCACTGGGGTTGTTACTGACCCTGGCAACCTATCTGGTTGGCCCACTGGGTGTTTCCACACAGTTTGTGGTGACTGACGCGGCAGTGTTACATATTGTGGCTCCGGGCGTCGCAGAGGCCAACACCTACCTCGCGAAGTATGGTGTGGCTGAAGACTGGGGTATTGGTTACGGCTGGATGTTGGTGCTGGGTATGATGGTAGGTGGCGGTATCACTGCCATGATCTTTCGGACCAGACAACCCCGTGAGGACCAGGGCTCAATGCCTAGTATGTGGAAGAGTAAATTTGGCCCGTCTGAGATGAAACGTTATGGCGCGTCTTTTGCCGGTGGCGTCTTGTTGCTGTTTGGTGCGCGACTGGCTGGTGGTTGTACCAGTGGTCATATGATCAGCGGCATATCGCAGCTGGCGGTGAGTTCGTTGATTTTTGGTGTTGTCACCTTCGCCGTTGCAATCCTGACGGCAAAAATGATTTACAAAAATTCCGGAGCAATTTGATGATGACCCTGGCGATTGGTTTTTTTATCGGCTGCGTATTTGGTGCGATTTTGTTTCTTGGTGGCGCGTCCAGCTACCGAAAAATTCTTGGTACCTTGTTGCTCAAGGACATGACCATCATTAAATTAATGATGACTGCTATTGGGGTTGGTACCTTGGGTGTGTATCTGCTTGATCAGGGTGGTCTTGCGCATATGAACATTAAGCCCGCCTATATCTGGGGTGTGATTGCCGGTGGTGCCATCTTTGGTGTTGGCTGGGCTGTCTCTGGCTATTGCCCGGGTACCTGCCTTGTGGGTTCTGCTGAGGGTAAAAAAGATGCGATTTTCACCTTGCTTGGCGGTCTTGTGGGCACCTTAGTATTTGCGTTTGCCTTCCCTGTTTTGGACAGTTTGTTATTGCAGAACGCCTATTTCGGCGACATCGCGATGCCACAGGTATTTGGTGTCAGCGGCATATACATGGCCATACCCTTCAGCATGCTGTTGCT
>JANQYP010000032.1:4698-8928 GCA_030728785.1 Pseudomonadales bacterium | reverse complement strand
ATGTTGGTGAGAGGCGAACTATCCGCTGATTTTGCCCGCATAGTCGGCAATGCCGGGATTGTTGGCGACGCCCTTCAGGCGCGGCGTCTCCAGTGTCTGCAGCCTGACGGTCTGCTGGTCGCGCAAATAGTCAGCAACCACCTCCCACACCGCTGGTCCCGTTGAACTTGAGCCAACGGTAGCCCAGCCAGCGACTTTGTAAGTGGCGCTGTCCTTGATGATTCGACCGTCGCGTAAGGTCATGTCGGTAATGCGTTTGCCCATTGTCGCGCCCGGCTCGCAGCTGTAATTCATTCCTCCGGTACGTACCATATCACCACCCTGCTGGTAGTAGGGGTCGGCATTAAACAGATTGTCGGCGACGCTCTCCATAATCACTTTGAGCTCGCTGCCGGTCATCTCCCGAACATAGGTCTCTGGATAGGTCATACAGGTCTGGTCGAGCAGTCGCTCCATGGTGATGGGGTCACCGGGCAGCACAGATGTACCCCACCGAAAGCCGGGCGACAGACTGATTTCCGCATCCAGTTCCTGCATCAGGGCATCGCAGATTACCTGATCAAAAGTACCGTTGAAGTTGCCGCGTCTGTAGAGCAGTGTATCGGCAACGGCCAGTTGTTCATCAAGCAAGTGCTTATATGGCGCCCGAACCTCATTAATATAGTTTTGCATAGTGGTATCTGCCGCCAGCAGGTTGGCGAACACCGGCAATAGTTGGTAGCGGTAACCACTGACGCCAGACAGGCCAAACTCCAGGTCAAGCACCGACACAAACTTGCCATTTGAGCCGGCATTGGTGACCACCGTCAGGCCGCTGGCATTCTTCACGGTGACGGGAACAGGTACGCCATCGTGGGTATGACCACCCATAATGAAGTCGATGCCAGTGACTCGGCTTGCCAGCTTGAGATCGACATCCATGCCATTGTGGGAGAGTAAGATCACCGCATCGGGACGCTCGCTGGCGCGAATATTATCAACCTGGGATTGCAGTTCCTGTTCCTGGATGCCAAAGGTCCAGTTGGGAATAAAACGACTGGGATTGGCAATAGGGGTGTAGGGAAACGCCTGGCCAATCACCGCGATTCGGCGACCGTTAACACTTTTGATGACATAGGGTGGAAAGATATGGCCGCTGTCCTCGTCAAAAACGGCTATACCTTCAAATAACGCGGCCTCTTTGGCCTTGATATTCTGGGCAACAAAATCGCCGTTGAACAGTTTTGCGTTTTGCAGAACCTCGGCTTCAAGATAGGTGAACTCCCAATGGCCGGTCATGACATCGACACCCAGCAGATTGCTGGCGCCGACCATATCCTGGCCACGGGTCCACAAGGCTGTGCCCGATCCCTGCCAGGTGTCACCACCATCCAATAACAGTGCGCCAGGCGACTCTGCCCTCAATTGCTGCAGCAAGGTTGCGAGATGGGCAAAACCACCAACCCTGCCATAACGTTCTGCCGCCTCAGTGAAATCCAGATAGCTGAGGGCATGCATTTCGCGGGGTGTGGCGTTGGGAATCATATCCAACAGATTGCGGCCTACTCGGTGGGGTATTTTGCCACGGGCAGCCGCCAGCCCCAGATTGACATTTGGCTCTCTGAAATAAACGGGATTCAACTGGGCGTGGGTATCTGTAATGTGCAGGATTCGGCTCTGGCCAAAGGGTGCGAGATTGTATATGTCACCTTGTCTGGCAGGTCGCAGTGTTGTGCAACCTGAGACGGTTGCTGCAACCCAGGTTTTTGCCAGAACGCCTAAAAACTCTCGTCGATTCATCATTGCGCGTCACGCCCTGGTCAATAATTATGGAATCAACCTGGTATGTTATTGCGCCAGGCAGATTGCTGCTTTTTCGCTTGTGCCAGAGAGGCGTTAGCCGTCAGCAGGGCCCTGTGTGAATCTTTTCTGGCATTTTCCAGATCGCCATTGGCAAGTGCGGCGGTCGCTGACCGAAGCAAGTCGGCTGTGCTGCTCCAGGCATGTTGTTGCTGCTGAGCCTGCGCAAATTTGGCTTGGGCTTCATCAATAATTGCCTGGATGCTGGCAGTGTCGTTGGTGACAACTTCCTTCTGCTCGACATCCGCCATGGGCGTTTCTGAGCAGGCACCAAGCAGGAGCACAGAACAGATGCCAAGTAAGAGGATTGATTTTTTCATGACTATTTCCTGCTCGCTGGACCATTGAGTTCCATGCCGTTACTCATATAGGTCAGGAAGTATTCAAGGTTACGGTAGGCCTCACTCTGTTGCGGCAAAGCCACCGCACCTACCTGTTCGTTGCATTCAATAAAGCGCTTGTGCAGGCCGCCCACTTTTTCCCATTTAAATCGATACGTCGGCCAATGGGTTGCGTGACCCACAGAAGCGCTGAGTATCTCAGCTCGCAGCATGTTACCCGTGGCCTGCATATGACAGCCGCTACAAGAAAAATCGAGCTTGCCGCGGCGTTCGTAATAAAATTGTTTGCCACTTTCGTATGCTGCCAGACCTGCAGCGGGGACTTTGATATCAAAGTGATTGCCGCGGGAGGTAAATGCCATATAGGCAGTGATAACCCCCATTTCATCACTGTCATAGTCGAGTTCGGCTTCGTTGTTGGCTACGCGACACTGGTTGATCGCAAGCTCCAGCGTGACCACCGTATTTTGGTCCATGTCGAAGTGCGGGAACTCTTGTTTTATGCCTATGCCCTGCCGGGCAAAACAATCGGCATAGGTTTTGCCGTTGGTAAAGGCGACAGAAAAGAGTTCCCGGCCCTCGTCAACGGCAATTTCATAAGGAGGAAAGTCCTCCATAGCCTGCCATTGGGCCCGTTTTGCCGGATCCAGCGCATAAGCGCCGTCTTTATGGGCCTGGATATCGATATCAGGAAAACGGTTTTTATAGAAGGACACAAAGGCCTGCCGATCCGCTTCAGGATTGACTGTCTCTGCCGCAACGTCTGCCGCAACGTCTGCCGCCCAAAGCACGGCTGAACTTGCCAAGGTTATCGCTGTGATGAAACCGGGTAAAATGCGCATGTTGTTTCCTGCTATTTGAGGACAATTTCGCCTTCTGAAAACTCTCCCTGATTATCCGTCCAGCTGACCTTGACAACGTCGCCTGCCTTGGTGTTGTTCACCTTAAAGGCGAAATAAGGGTCCTTTGACACAGAGGTACCCCAGTCAGCAGTCAAGACAACTGTGTCATTGTGGCGACAGATCACCTGTTCGATATAGTGCGCGGGAATAACCTTTCCTGCCTCATCGCGACGGGTGCCTGTTTCCATGGGGTGGCGCATAAGCACCTTGATCTCTGCAACGCCAGCGCTGATCTTACCGCGCATTTTGATTGTTTTATCTTCCATCATCAGTCTCCTTTAGCCGCCGCATCCGCCGATAGTCACCTTCACTTCCTGACCGGTTGTATAGACCTTGTCAGCCGTTTTCACTAACGCTTGGACCATGGAGCTCTTACCCATTTTCACCCGAATAGAGATCTCGGCAGGGATTAAGGGCGTCAGGTGGAAGCTGGCTGACAACGGGTTAGGGTTCTGGTCGATAATCACATAGATGGCCTCGGCATTGGGAATGCTCGTTGATACGGTGACCGGTACCACTGCGCCGTTCTCGGCAATGTCAGGGATCTTCAATTCAATATCGCTGCTGCCAACCATAGGCAGGTCGCCAAACAGTTCCTTATAGACGTCCTTGGTGGTAGTAGCTTTGAATGCGGTAGCGGATCTTGCCAGTAACTTAAAGGGCATGGCGCTAAGTGCGATGATGGACATCATGCCCTTAACAAAACCTCGCCGTGATAGCCCGGAGGTGTATGTCTGCATTTTTTTCTCCTTGAATCTGCTGCTAAAGGGTATGGATATAATCAACCACTTGATCAATTTCTTCTTCTGAAATGACGCTATGTCGACCATAAGGCGGCATGAGCGTGTCAGGGTTACGGACGGCCGCATCCCAGATTTGGGCGCGCAGGACCTCGCGGTCAGGGAATCGCAGGCGCATCTGAATCAAAGGCGGACCAATATTGCCGGGTAGTTCACCGCCCGCCATGACGTGGCAGGAAAGGCAGTTGCCGGCATTGCGGTCAAAAGCCAGGGCCTCACCCTTGGCCAGACGCTCTTGTTCGGTCGTGGCCGCCGCAAGGCCAGGTAACAACAGGCCCAAAAGCAGCAATAAGAGGGCACTAAAGCCGTTAGGCCTGAAGAATTTAAAGAATTTAAAGAATTTAAAGA
>JANQYP010000032.1:0-4598 GCA_030728785.1 Pseudomonadales bacterium | reverse complement strand
AAGAATTTAAAGAATTTAAAGAATTTAAAGAGTTTGAAGAGTCGGAAGCGTCTGCATTTTTTCATTGTTCGGTTCCTGACATATATTTCACGGCCTGGCGGACGGCGTCATCAGCCAGGTCGGCAAACCCGCCTTTGGCAGGCATGACGCCACGTTTGCCTGTATAACCTTCGATAGCATGTTTCTGGACCACAGCCAACCCCTGAGCCAGGCGCTCGTCCCACTGCTTTTTGTCACCTAACATCGGTGCGCCAGCGACCCCGGTTTTGTGGCAGAGCATACAGTATTGCTCATAGATCTGAGCGCCAGGGTGGTCGGCGGGTAATGCTGCCTCTGCCGTGGGCAGGCTCAGGGCTGCCGGCGGCGGCGCCGAGACTGACGAGCTGATGGTGATTTCAGCCGGATTTCTGCAGTTTTTCATGCAGCGCTTGTTATCTACATCGGGGCGCGGATCGGGCACAAAGTTATTGCGGTTTGGCAGCTGAACAGTGGCGAAGTTTTCTCTGTCGAGCACAAAATCATCAGCCACTATGTCGTTAAGGTAAAGGACATAGGCAGTCAGCGCATAGACCTCGTTGTCCTCAAGGGAGGCGGGCTGGCTGAAGGGCATAGTCCTGCGGATGTAATCGAAGAGCGTACTGGTGTGGCCCCAGTAGCTGCCAACGGTTTTAACCGGTCGCTGGTGAGTCAGGGTATCATTGCCGCCCGCGAGGATCGGAAACTGGCCTACGCCTTCACCGAAAGAACCATGGCACTCAGCGCATTTTCTTTCATAAATTCCCTCGCCATCTTCAACCGAGCCGCTGCCTTCGGGCAAACCCTGGCCATCAGGGCGAATGTCGATATCCCAACCGGCAATTTCCGCTGCGCTGGCAGCCTTGCCATAGGTGTAGTAGCCAGGCGCGTTGGCGGCGAAACCGCCAGCAGACCAACTGCAGGAGATGAGCAGAAGCAGCGTCCTGAACAACTTAACTGAGTTGCACATTTTGCACAGCTCCCGTGGCAGACACCTTCCAGGTATGGATGGCATTCTTGTGATAGATGGAGTTGGTGCCCCTGACCGCACGCAATTGCTCATAGGTAGGTTGTACATAACCCGTGTCATCGGTGGCGCGGCTCTGCAACAGTGCTGGCGACCCATCCCAGTCGAATTCGAGGCCAAAGCGCGTCAGTGCGCGGGGCAGGACTATGCTGGTAAAACGTGCCTCACGGAATGTCACGCCGCCATCCAGAGATACATCAACATGCTTAATTGTGCCGCGCCCGGACCAGGCGAGCCCCTCTATCCAGTATTTGCCTTTGCCATGGTTCATGGGTTTTTCTGGTGAGGGTGAGGTGATAACCGAATTGCATTCCTGCACAAAGGTAAATTCCCTGGAGGTGCCATCAGGCATAAGATCTGTGTATTTTGAGGTTTCCTCGCGGTGGTACCAGGGTTTGTCACCAATTTCCAGGCGACGCAGCCATTTGATGCAGGTGTTGCCTTCCCAGCCAGGGTTCAGCAGCCTGACGGGATAGCCTTGCTCGGGCCGCAATGCTTCGCCGTTCTGGGCATAAACAATCAAGGCGTCATCCATGGCTTTTTCCATGGGGATACTGCGACTCATATGGGCACCGTCAGCGCCTTCAGCGAGAATCCAGCTGGCTTGCTTTGAAACACCTACTTCGGCAAGCAGGGTCGAGAGTAAAACGCCGGTCCATTCACAGCAGGCCAGCATGCCATGGGTGAATTGGACGCCATTCATCTGTGCGCCACGCCATTCCATGCCGCCATTGGCAGGGCATTCGAGGAATGCGATGCGACTTGTGGCAGGAAACCGCATGAGATCTTCCATGCTCAATATGATGGGCCGCTCGACCATGCCGTGAATCATCAGGCGGTGTTGGTGAGGGTCAATCTCAGGCAATCCAGCATGATAACGTTCGAAAACCAGCCCACTGGGAGTAATAATCCCTTTTAAATCAGCCAGGGGGGTAAAGCTGATAGATGCAATCCTGTCAGGGGTCAGCCAGTCAACAGTGCGGCGCTGGACATTAGCCTCGAAGGCAGAGGGCTTCCCGTAAGGATTGGTCAATACACCGGAACCAAGGGTCCTGGACCAGCTGGGAATATTAGGCGGTAGGTTGGAGGCGGCCTTTGCCTTGGGTATGACGCTGATGGCACCGGCAGCTGCGCCGCCCATCAGCCCAAGCCCGGCAAGCAGAAAGTTTCGCCGGCCAACAGCTGAGACGCCGGCCTTAGCTGCTCTGGCGGTAGCTGCTGTGACGGTAGCTGCTGTGACGGTAGCTGCTGTGATGGTATCTACTGTGATGGTATCTACTTTGATGGCATTTTGTGCCAGGAAATTTTGTCCGGCATTAACATAATCTGCTCTTTCTGTAGTACTGTACTGGGCGGTGATGGCTGAATGATCGGCCGTTTTGTCAGTACAACCTGCTGTTTCGCCAGCGTTATTGTTAGTGCCGCTTCGAACAGTCTTGGTCTGTGGGGATTCGAGGTTGGCGTTGTTCACCTGTTCGATTGCCGCTGAGTAACGTGTTCTAACGCTGCGTGGCACAGCATCGGTTGCTGCGGCCGTGTACCTTAAAACAGATTCAGTTGCGAGAGTCTTCGATTTGTCGTTTTGTTTTCGCGACATAACTTGCCCTTTTTTTTGTTATGGTATGGCACGCACTTTCGAACGTTAACATATTTTAAAATACTTACATACAATTGGTCGCGTAGCAACAGGATGTAAACAATGGATTTGGATAAAATGCAGGATGCCGCGAAGCGGGCCAGCGAGTTGATGAAGCTCCTTGGCCATGCCGACAGGCTTATGATTCTGTGTGAGTTGAAAACCGGCGAACAGTCAGTTGGCCAGCTAACAGAGAAAATTGGCATCAGTCAGTCGTTGGTCTCTCAACACCTGGCGCGTATGCGTTATGAGGAGGTAGTGGTTTCCCGCCGCGAAGCCCAGGTGGTTTTTTATAAGCTTAATGAGGGACCCGTTACAACATTGATAGACACCATGTACAACCTGTTCTGCGAAGTCTAGGAGTCTGTCGGAAGGTAGATCAAACCTAAATTCGACAGGCACCTGGTGCTGGATTAATCCGCAGGATAGACGGATGCGAGCATATGGCTATCTTTTTATATCCTAATAAGTTAATTTTCTTGTCGCTGAACCATAATAAGTAAAACAACGGAGTTTGGTCTATGAATATGAAACGAAGTCTGCCTCTCGTATTGACGCTGGCGGCATTGGGTACCTGTCAGTCGGCGTCTGCGACCAATGGCTATTTCACTCACGGCCTTGGTGTTAAGAACAAAGGTATGGCTGGCGCCGGGACAGCCAGCCCGAGTGAGGTTATTTCTGCGGCGTCAAACCCTGCCGCGGCTGCCATGGTTGGCAATAAGTACGAAGGCGGTATCAGCGTTTTCTCACCTCGCCGCAGCTATAAGGCTGGCCCCAGTCAGGCGAATGGCAATTTTGGCGCTTTTACTCTGGGTCCAAATGACGTCGACAGTGGTCGCAATTATTTTCCCATACCCTATCTGGGTAAATCCTGGCAGCTGGAAGACAATACGGCCTGGGCCATCAACTTCTACGGCCGTGGTGGCATGAATACTGATTACTCCGGAGGAACTGCAACCCTCGATCCAGATGGTCCGGGTCTCGCGCCCGTGACTCGGCTGGACGGTCCTTATGGTGCCGGACCCGGGGGGGTCAATCTCTCCCAGGCATTTTTTGATGTCACTTATGCTATAAAAACCGGTGGCTTGAACCTCGGCGTTTCTGGTGTGATTGCCTTTCAGGGCTTCAGTGCCAAGGGTGTCGGCACCTTGGGCGGCTTTACCAAATCTTTTGCCGCCAGCGGTGGCACGGCGCTGCCCACCCAACTGACAGATAACGGTACGGATTACTCCTATGGCCTGGGGATGAAAGTGGGAGCTATTTATGAAGTTAATGACCAGCTGAATCTCGGCATTGCCTACCAATCCAGAACCTATATGAGTGAATTTGACGATTACGCTGATTTGTTTGCTGAGAATGGGGATTTTGATATTCCTGCCAGCGTCAGCCTCAGTGCCAGTTATGCAGCCACACCAGTATTAAGCCTGCATTTCACCTACGAGCGCACCATGTACAGCAAGATTGCCTCGGTAGGTAACGGCATTCAGAATTTGTTTGCCTGCCCCACGGCAGGCGCCGGTGGTACCGACCTTGAGAGTTGTCTTGGCGGCAGTAACGGACCAGGCTTCGGCTGGGACGACGTAGACGCTTATAAATTCGGCGCTGAATGGGCAGGTGCTGCTGGAACAACCTATCGCGCTGGCTTCAGCACAGCGAAACAACCCATAGGCAATGACCAGGTGCTGTTTAATGTCCTTGCTCCGGGGGTGGTTGAGAAGCACATTACGGCGGGTTTCAGCCACGATCTCGGGGACGGTCGTGAGGTCAGTGCCATGCTGATGTATGCCCCCAGCGTTTCCGTTGCAGGCGCAAATACCTTTGACCCGTCGCAACAGATTGAGCTGGAAATGAGCCAATACGAGTTTGAAATTGGTTATAGTTTTTAGTCGGGGACGCCTAGTCGGGGACGCCTAGTCGGGG
>JANQYP010000031.1 GCA_030728785.1 Pseudomonadales bacterium | reverse complement strand
GAGTAAAAACTCCCAGAATGGGAGTTTTTACTCCGACCCCAAATTTTGCCCGACCCCAAATATTGCGAAAACTCCAGCCGGTCCGTCACAAATAAGCCAAAGACCCATGCTGATGCCCGATAGTCTCGGTATGCACCGTGCTCACGGTATATTCAGGTTCTAACACAGTGCTCACCGCCAAATAGGTCGCCGTCGCTGCTTCACGGTGCATTTCCATACGAACATAACCCTGGTGGGTATTGTCGGTCCAGCGTACTTCATCGACTTTGCTGCCAAAGAGTTGGTCCAGCCGTTGCGATGTGTCTTTATCGAAGCCGGATTCCAGGAAGTCTCCCGGTGATGATATACCTGCCGTGCCAATCTCCACACCCATCTTGTGCGCCTGATCATCCCGCAGATCGTTCGCCCAAAAGCTGTGGCTGTCACCCGTGAGCACTAGCAGGTCGGAGGCACCAGCATCCTGGCAGAGTTTGTAAAATTCCTCCCGCGCCCAGGGATAACCATCCCAGGTGTCCAGGTAGAAGGGCAGGTTGTATTTGCCTTTCCAGACCAGGTCGGCTTGTGTACCGGGAACCACTGCTTGGCCTGCGGGCATGCTGATACCCTCGGCGCCGACATCCGGCACGCGAATCTTGGCCATCGGTATGGCATTGCCAATCAGGCGCCAAGGCTGTTGGGACGTTACGGAAGCCTGCAGTGCGGCGCTGACAAAAGCCGCCATCCCGGGGGAAATCATGGGCCGGTTTGGCGCACCTAAAACGTCCTGTTCAAAGCGTTTGGCATCTTCCATGGACTTGATGGAGGCGATGTGGTCACTGTAGTCAATTTGTTGGGCCCGGGCAGTGTGGCGAGTTTCCATGGTGATCAGCGAGGCAAGGTCGCCAAAGACATAGTTACGCCACAGGTCCAGGGGATTTTGTCCCGGTGCGGGATCGCGGATAGGCATCCACTCATAATAGGCGCGCACCGAAGCAGATCGACGATGTTCCCAATTGCCTTCATCTGACTGGTGATTCTGGGCGCCACCGAACCAGGGATTGTTAGTACTTTCATGATCGTCCCAGAGGGCCAGCAGGGGCTTGGCAGCATGCATGGCGATGGAGCCGGCATCACGTTTGTATTGGGCGTGGCGCTGCCGGTAGTCACTGAGGGTAACAATCTCGTTAGCAGGAATGTGCACGCGATTAAGTTTGCGGGCGGTGGTGCTGCCCCAGCCGTCAGCAGCATATTCATAGATGTAGTCACCCGTGTGGAGCACATATTCCACCGCGTCATCACGGGCCACAGCATCGTAAGCATTAAAAAAACCAAAGGCGTAATTGGAGCAGGACACAAGGGCAATGCCCAACTTATCCAGCTTACCTGTTGGTAGGGTCTTGGTGCGGCCGGTGCCGGACAAGACGCCAGCATAAGTGAACCGGTAGTAGTAGTTTGTGCCCGGTTGCAGTTGGTCGACCACCAGCTTAACGGTGTAGTCTCGATGTTTGTTGGTGGTCAACACCCCTCTGCGCTCGACGTTGCGAAAGCCAACATCCCGAGACAGCTCCCAGCTCACCTCGGCGGGCTGGTCTGCCTCAACGCGAGTCCACAACACAATACTGTCGTGGGTGGGGTCGCCACTGGCAACGCCGTGGAGAAAATAGGCAGGCTGGGCAGCCCGCAGGCCGGTTGGGTAGGATAACAAGGCCACTGGCAAGGCCATCAGTCCACCCACTACCTGACGTCGATTCACTTTTGGCATCTTTCGCACCTCATTAAAAACCAAGCGACTAAGTTAGCCGACGCGGTTGGAGAAGACATAAAGATCTGGTTAATTTCTAATGCCCCTGAAGTGCTCCCTGAGCCGGTGTAAGATTGGCAGAAGTCACCGCCAGGCCAGCAGCGCCGAAGCGCGGCTGCTGCCGAAATAATGCCGGCACTCGCTTTAAACCTTTTTGCAGATGCGCAAGTCTAAGCGTGGAATAAAGCCCTACAGAGGATTCTGTGATGCGTCGACGCAATCTCGCTCTGGCAATACTCACCAGCATTCTGGCGCCGGCTGCACTGGCTGGTGAGTCTGTGGATAAATCCCTGGCGGCCCCCCAGGATGCGGTGGTCAGCATCAACAACACCCGGGGCGAAGTCACCGTGAGGGGCTGGGACCAGGCGCTGGTGTCGGTCAAGGGTGAACTTGATGACCTGGCGCAAGAATTGGTGTTTGTGGTTGAGGATGGCGCCGTGACTATTGACGTGATAATGCCGCGAACCAATGTCAATCGAGGCAACGGCTCTGATCTTGTGATCAAGGTACCCCAGGGTAGTCGAGTCAGGTTCAGTGGTGTGTCCACCGATATCAGTGCTGAAAACATCCTCGGCGGCATGAAAATCGAGTCTGTCAGTGGCGCTATCAAGGCTCGGCATATCATGCCGCAGCTAATGCTTAATGCCGTCAGCGGTGATATTGCCGTGGAGCAGGTGGGTGGTCGTCTTAGTGCCTCTACCATCAGTGGCGACCTGCAGGTCAAGGCAACCGCCACAAATGTTAAGGTGGATACAGTGTCGGGTAGTCTGGTCGTCGAGCTTGAGGCTTTTGATACCCTTGCAGCACGGACAATCAGTGGCAGGATGGATGTCAGCGGCGATCTGAACCCGGGGGGCGAGCTGGATATGTCAACGGTCAGCGGTGAAATCTACCTGGCGTTGCAGCCAGGGTTGAATGCCAAGGTGGATATCAATGGCGCTGTCGGCAGTGATATTGAGAACGACTATAACGACGTTCGGCCGACAACCAGTCTTCCCTCGCAGCAGCGCCTCAGGACCGTGCTCGGTGATGGTTCTGCCCATGTTTCAGTGCGCGCCGTGGCGGCGGATATAACCTTCAGGCAAAGGTAGGGAAACCGTGGCTGAGACCCATTCCAGCACAGGCAGCTTGACGGCGTCAGCGAGTTCTAAACCGCCTGACCGGCGGGCGCCGAAGCGTGCGTCGCAGGCTCGCAGCTGGCTTCTCAGCCTGTTTGAAGAGCTCAAACGGCGCCGGGTGATTCGTGCTGCGACGCTGTATGTAGTGATCTTCTGGCCCATTATTCAAATGGTGGATATTCTTTCTCCGGCCCTGGCGTTGCCAGACACTGCCATGCGATATCTGGTCATGGCCTTTGCCGGTGGCCTGCCCCTTGTGCTCATTTTTGCCTGGTTGTTTGAGCTCAACCAACAGGGTCTGGTGCGGGATATTGGGCCGTCGGCGGCGGACGACAGCCAGGCGTTGATTGGCTCACGCGCCGAGCTTGGTATCATTTGTGTGTTATTACTGGTGGTGGCCGGGCTCTTCTATGCCCAGTGGCAGATGGATGAGGTTGACCATGGCGTGCGCCAGGTGACCCCTGCTAACAGGGTTCTGGACACTGGCGAGCCACTGCCGGCACGCTTGGCTAACAGCATTGCTGTGTTGCCGTTTGAGTCTTTCAGTGAGGACAGTCGGGATCGGTTTTTTGCCGATGGTTTGTCTGAAGAGTTGCTGAATGTGCTGGCTCGGGTCAATGGCCTGCAGGTCGCTGCCAGAACCTCGTCTTTTGCCTATCGTGGCGTCAAGAAAACCGTACAGCAGATCGGCCGGGAATTAAATGTGGATGTGCTGCTTGAGGGCAGTGTTCGCCGCAATAATGTCGACGACACTATTCGGGTCACGGCGCAGCTGATTAACACCCGCGATGGCGTGCATCTGTGGTCCCGCTCCTATGATCGGGAGTTTGTTGATGTCTTCAAAATCCAGGATGAAATCGCCGCGGCGGTTGTCAAGGAGCTTAAGGTCACCCTGCTGGGTGACGAGGCCGACCATATCAAGTCCCATGTTTCCGCCAGTCCGGAGGCCATGATTACCAACAGCATGGGCCAGACGGAGTTAGCGCGGCGCACTGCAACAGGCCTGGCTGATGCGGTGCGGCTGTTTCTGCGCGCCATCGCCCTTGATGAAAACTATGTCGCAGCCTGGGTTGGGCTTGCCGATGCTTATGCTCTGCAGGTCTCTTATGGATTTCTCGACAATCTGCCTATGGCCGACGGTGGCGAGGGTGCTGAGGGTGCCGGCAAGGCAGCCTTGCTGAGCAAAGCTCAGGAGGCCGTTGACCGTGCTCTGGCCCTTGACCCGCAGGCGGGTATGGCCTGGGCCAGCCAGGGTTTGATATATCGATTGCGCAATGACGATGACGCGGCTCGCCAGGCGTTGCAGCAAGCCATAGCGCTGAATCCCAGTTATGCCATGGCGCATATGTGGTATGCACCGCTGTTGGCCGATAGTGCCGCAAAACTGATTGAGTTTGAGGCCGCCTTTCGGCTCGACCCGCGCTCGCCAGTGGCGGGTTTTAATGTTGCCAACCTTTACATTGCGCAGGGCCGTGAGGCGGAGGCCATGCAGGTTTTTAATACCATTATCGAGGCGAATCCTTATTACGGTCGTGCCTATGAGCTTTCGGCGCGGGTCAGCAAGGGCAGGGGGCGGCTGGCGGATGCTATTCGCCAGTATGAACAGGTTTATGAGCTGGCGCCTGAAGCCTCGTTTGCCTATGAATTGGCGTCACTGCAGCTGGATCTCGGTAATTATGTGGCGGCAGATGAGTGGATCGCCATCGCCAAGTCAAAGGACAGGCCGGAGCGTATGGTGATGTATGACTGGCTCGACATCAAACGTTTTGCTATGGAGGGGGATATCAAGCAGGCCAAGGCCCGGTTGCTGAGCCTGGCCACGCCGAGGGTCGCCAGCAGCCTCAACTATCTGCTCGCGACCTTTGCGGCGTATCAGGCTGAAGCTTATCCGCTGGCTGTGGAAAATTGGCAAAAGGCTGGAGTGCAGGCCGGCATTGAAGGACAACACCTTAATGATGAGGTCAGCCAGTATGCGACCCTGGCAGTGATATATGCTCACCAACAGGTGGGTGAGACGCAGACCGCTGCAGCGTTGCTGACCAGAATAACTGCAGAACTGGCTAGCGCTGCTGCAGGTGAGGCCAAGGCCGACCCGTTTACCTGGTATCGGCTGGCGCTTGCCCATCAACTGGCTGGCAAACAGCAACTGGCCCTTATCAGCCTGCAGCGGGCCATAGATGAGGGCTGGTATGAATTCTGGCAACCGAGCATTGAGCCCATATTGCAGGGGCTCGAGGATGAGCCCTATTACCAGAGCCTGTTAGCTGGCGTAAAAACCCGCGTCAACCTCAGCCGCGAACAATACGCCTTCGAACAATCCTTCGCCGCCACCCCGCCCCGCCCAAATTTGGGGTCGGAGTAAAAACTGGGTATTTGGGATATTTGGGGTCGGATATTTGGGGGTCCGGATATTTGGGGGTCCGGATATTTGGGGTCAGAGTAAAAACTCGGGGTGAAGCCCCGAGTTTTTACTCTGACCCCAAATTTCCCAAATTTCCGACCCCAGATTTCCCAGCATAAAAAATCCATGACTGAAAAGCGATAGCACAGCCCTCCGCGCA
>JANQYP010000030.1:11418-28542 GCA_030728785.1 Pseudomonadales bacterium | reverse complement strand
TTCAGCCACTCAGCGCTGCTGTTGAACAGCCAGGATTTCCAGCCCTGGCGAATGTCAAATTCACGGATCAGCTCAAGAAACTGGTACTCACTTGCGTTGATATGTTGCGACAGGCTGATGATGTCGTCCTCCAGCTGCTCAAGAGGTCTGAACTTGAGTGCATTGGGGGCGTTGCTGGACGATGCTCGCAGAGGGGATATTGCCGATGAAGACGACTCATATGTGCTGGCTTCAGACATGATTTGCACCTTCCCTGGTGACTGTATTTGTATACAGTATTATGCGCGTAAAATATTGTTTTACATAAGAATAGTAAGTTCTTAGTAATACGCTTTTTAGAACCTTGGTGGATGTCATCCCCGTAGCGCGCTGCATATCTGCTAAGCGCGATCCCACTGGCACCACCTGAACGATCAATGTGATAATGCCGCCTCTTATCTTGGGACACCGACATTATGACCATCAAGATTGGTATCAACGGTTTTGGCCGCATCGGTCGCTTAACTCTGCGCGCTGCATTTGATTGGCCCGACCTTGAGTTTGTGCAGATTAATGACCCGCAGGGTGATGCCGCCACCCTCGCCCACCTGCTGAATTTTGACTCTGTGCACGGCCGCTGGCAGCACAATGCAGAGCCGCAAGGGGAGCAACTGGTGGTTGGCGGGCATAAAATCCGTTGTACCCGCAACCCCAGCATCGCCGCGACCAACTGGTCCCAGTGTGATGTGGTGATTGAAGCGTCCGGCAAGATGAAAACCACCGCCCTGTTGCAGGCGTACCTCGACCAGGGCGTCAAACGTGTGGTGGTTACGGCGCCCGTCAAGGAAGCGGGGGTATTAAATGTGGTCATGGGGGTGAACCAGCATCTGTTTGAGCCTGCCAGGCACCGCATCGTGACTGCGGCTTCCTGCACGACCAATTGCCTGGCGCCGGTGGTCAAGGTCATGCACGAAACCCTGGGGATTGTTCACGGCAGTTTTACCACCATTCATGACATTACCAATACCCAGACCATTCTTGATGCTCCGCACAAGGATTTGCGCCGGGCGCGGGCCAGCAGCATGAGCCTGATACCAACCACCACCGGCTCGGCGACGGCCATCAGCCACATTTTTCCGGAACTGGCGGGCAAGCTGAATGGCCACGCCATACGGGTACCACTGGCCAATGCCTCACTCACCGACTGTGTGTTTGAGGTCAAGCGAGCCACTGACGCTAAAGAGGTCAACCAATTACTCGAACACGCTGCCGCCAACGAGCTGAAAGACATTATGGGTTATGAGGCGCGGCCACTGGTGTCTGTGGATTACAAGACCGATCCGCGTTCCTGTGTTATTGATGCCCTCTCGACGCTGGTGACCCACGGTACCCAGGTGAAAATATTTGCCTGGTATGACAACGAATGGGGTTATGCCAATCGTACGGCAGAGCTTGTGCGCCTGGTGGCCCAACCCTGAGGAGATGGTATGCTCACCAACCCCTTAGCTAAACTGTCATTTGAGGTCAGGCAATATCTGCTGGTCACCTGCAGCTATTGGGGTTTTACCCTGACGGATGGTGCGCTGCGCATGCTCGTCATTCTGCATTTCCACCAACTCGGCTATACACCCTTGCAGATTGCCCTGCTGTTTTTGTTCTATGAAATATTCGGTGTGGTGACAAATCTGCTAGGGGGCTGGCTAGGGGCGCGGCTGGGACTAAACCGAACCATGAATATGGGCCTGGCTTTACAGGTCATTGCGTTGGCTATGCTGGTAGTGCCGAGCGCCATGTTGACCATTCCCTGGGTCATGGCGGCACAGGCCCTGTCGGGTATTGCCAAAGACCTGAATAAAATGAGCGCCAAGGGCGCCATCAAATTGTTAGTACCTGAGGATGCGCCAACCGCGCTCTACCGTTGGGTTGCGACCCTGACCGGATCAAAAAATGCCTTAAAAGGCCTGGGCTTTTTTATGGGTGGCCTGCTGCTGGCGACTGTCGGTTTCCGCGGTGCGGTGCTGGCCATGGCCATTGCGATTGCGCTGATCTGGCTGATTTGCCTGGTCTATCTGCAGCAGGATCTGGGCAAGGCCAAAAATAAGCCGAAGTTCACCGCCATCTTCTCCAAGAGCCGGGCGGTCAACTGCCTGTCGGCAGCCCGGCTGTTTCTGTTTGCCGCTCGGGATGTCTGGTTTGTGGTGGCCCTGCCCGTCTACCTGGCCCAGACCCTGGGCTGGGATGCCTGGTCGGTGGGTAGCTTCCTGGCGGTATGGGTCATGGGTTATGGCCTGGTCCAGACTCAGGCACCGCGGCTCACCGGCCGGACCAGCGGCGCCCTGCCCGATGGCCAGACGGCGGTGTTATGGGCCGCGGTGTTGGCTGTCAGCCCGGCTGTTATCGCCCTGGCGCTGACGTTCAACGTGGCGCCGGCCGTCAGTCTGCTGGGGGGGTTGCTGGTGTTTGGCTTTCTGTTTGCGGTGAACTCGTCCCTGCACAGTTACCTGATCGTCAGTTACGCCGACGCCGATGGTGTTGCCCTGGATATTGGCTTTTATTATATGGCCAATGCCCTCGGCCGACTCGCCGGAACAATATTGTCGGGCTGGATATTCCAGGCCTATGGCCTGGCGGCGTGTCTGTGGTTCTCAGCCTTATTTGTCGTGCTTGCGGCACTGCTGTCATTGTTACTGCCCACCCAGCAACGGGCCGGCGAGGTACCCCCCCAATGAATTCATTTCAGCGTATTTATGATCGGGCCCTGGCCTCAAGGGGCGAGGCGGAACTGCTGGCGAGCCTGCCTGAGCCGGCATCGGCAAGCCAGCTGCGGTCCACGCCGAATGCAGACTATCTGGCGGAGATGACCAAGTGTGTGTTCCGGGCGGGCTTTATCTGGAAGATCGTTGGGCACAAATGGCCGCATTTTGAGCAGGCTTTTGCAGATTTTAACCCGGCTGCGGTGGCCTATTTTTCTGACGAGCGCCTTGAGGCTATTAGCCAGAACAAGGCGATTATTCGTCATATGACCAAAATTGTTGCGACCCGCGCCAATGCGGCGTTTGTGCTTGACGTCGCCGCCAGCCATGGCTCATTCGGCAACTTCATTGCCGACTGGCCCGCAGATGACGTCACTGGCCTGTTGCTGCACCTGAAAAAACATGGCAGTCGTCTGGGCGGTCACACAGGCCAGTATTTCCTGCGTTTTATGGGCAAGGATACCTTTATCTTCAGCAAAGATGTCGTCACTGTGCTGATCGCTGAGGGCGTGATTGATAAAGAGCCAACCAGTAAATCCGGGTTAGCCGCGGTGCAACTGGCTTTTAACACCTGGCAGCAGGAAACCCAGCTGCCCTACTGCCAGCTGAGCCGCATCATGGCGGCCTCCCTTGGTCCGCAGGGGTGAAAAGTGGCTGGAGTACCAACTCGAGGTTAGTCACGGTCTTATGCCGCGCAAGTCGATCGAAAGCCGCATGCAGGGCCTTCTTCTGGCCAGTCGACAACAGGTCGAGCTGTGCCGCCAGGTCGCCCTCCTCTATTTGCAGCAGGTCTCGCCGGGCATGATTACGCTGCCGCAGTGCCTGCGCCAGAAACAGGAACCGTCCCAGCAGCACATAGGGGAAGTTGCGATTACCCATTGGGCCCTGACGTACTTCATAGCCACCCACGGGCAGCCCCATGATTTTATAGTCAGCAATATGCTCCGCACCAAACCAGGCGCTGCCACCCGCCAACAGGCCACCACCCAAGGCACCCAGCAACAGGCTCTGCCCTGCCAGACCCACATCAATTAATGCACCTGCTGCGGCACCAGCGATAGCCGCGGCCAGAGCCAGTTGTTTGCGGTTCAGGCCCCAGATAATCCATTGTTTTGTATCAAACAGATTGTCGGCAAACGGCAGGTCATAAATATCACTCTCCAGGTGATGGTACTGATAGAGTTTTTTGAGGGCCGTGTGAGCCTTGGCCTCCTGGTCTTTTATGGCCTGAAAAAAACCTTGCTCCAGCACCGGACGCAACAGTTCTGCCTGGGACTTGGTCAGCACTTTTTGCCGCAACTGGTAGCTGCACAGATCTGTCAGTAAGTTTGCCAACAGTACCAGGCTGGCTTGTTGCTGCGCCAGACGCTGTTGCCGGCATGCCGCCACCACCGCCTGCAGGCTGGCAGTCCAGTCGTCTTTCAGGTGAGCAAAAGATTCAAGTACGGCCATGCGTTTATCAAAATCCGCAGCCATGGGATTAAACACCTTAACCACTTTGAAATACTGGCGCAGGGCCTGGGTCCAGGGTTCCACATAGGCATCATTGTCGATGGGGTTGATAAGCGCCATGCTCGGTTGGCCGGTCCAGCGCAGGATCTCCATTTCCGTTTCATATTCGGCGCCATAGGGGCGTGAGCCGTCTACGACATAGAGAATGGCGGCGCCGTTAACAATGGGTGTCAGCAATTGCACCTCATCGGGATAAGCCTGCTGGCAGTGCCTGTCGCGAATAAAACTGGCCACTGCATCGGCCCGTTGTTCGGCACTGCCGGCCTTGGCCTGCAGCCAGGCCAGCACAGGGGTTGGGCGCTGAAAACCCGGTGTGTCCACCAGGGTGTATTGGCTCTCAGCAATACTCACCCGCAGGGTTTCATTGACTCGGGTGGTACCGCTCTGGCTGGAAATGGCAATACTGTCATCCTGCGCCAGGGTCGCGACAATGGCTGACTTACCCTTGTTGGGGTGGCCAACAACAGCAAAGACAGGGGTCACGCTGGCATGCCCGGTTGTAATACCGACCAGCCGCCAAGCTGCCCGGTAAACCGCCGCCACTCCTGCAGATGCCCGGACGACAAGGGTTTTACACCCTGCTCGTCCCAGTCCAGGGGCAGAACATAACCGGCCTGGGGCAGGGTTTGCAGATAATCCAGTAATTCTCCCATGGGTGGCTCCCAGCCCTTCACCAACACCACCAGGGCATGTCTGCTGGATGGTACCGCCTCGCCCCTTTGATAAGTCGCCTGCGCGGCGCCGCACTGCCGGCTTATGTAATCAACACATGGCGCTGCAGCCTGCGCCCAGTTCAGCAGCAGATAGGGTTTGCCCAGGTGCTGCGCCAGGTTCGCCAGAGGACCCGGCGCTGGCACCTGGTTATGGCCAGAGCGGCTGACCACAACGGAGACAGCCGCGCTCTTCAGACTTTGCTGATACCTGTAGCGATACGACAGCAGCGCCAGCACCAGCATAATGCCCCGTGGCAGCAGGTTGAATGTACATTGCGCCGCCAGTGCAAAGCGCCACCACTGGCCCAACACACTGGCATCATGCATTTGCGCACCAAGGCGAAAATCCTGAGACATTTGCAGCAGTGCCAGGGATGGCTGCGCCTCCGGCCAGAACCGCCAGGGCAGCGCCAGCAGTTGCAGGACGGGGACAAGATCCTCGGCCTGCAACAGGGTGCTGCGCCAGACAAAACTCACATCAGTGCCTAACAGGATCAACATAAATGCCAGCAGGCTCCCCACACCGAGGCAGAATCCCACCAATTGGGATACGTAAAACAACCAGGCCCTGCGCAGCAACTGGCTGCCTGACAGTCTGTCTGCCAGGAATGCCTGCGGGTGCCAGTGCCGTGGCCAGCAAGGCAGCGCCAGAAGCCAGCTGGCAAGGCCATGCCCGGACTTGAGGACAAGCAGCAGGAGACTCAGCAGCAACCCCGCCAGCGGGATAAAGACAAACAGCAACAGCAGATACAGCAGATTGACCCGGCCCTGGTCATCACCCCCTAAAAAGACCAGGGTCGCCGTCAGGCCGGCCAGCAGCGCCAGGACACCAAACATCAGGGGTATCTGCATTGTTGCATGCTGGATTCTGGGGGTAGTCACATGTATTCACTCCTGGGCGCAGCGAACAGTGTACCGCACCGCGGCGCCACTCTGGCAGTGGCAGGTCCAGGTCAAGTACACTGTCGCGCTTTCACTGTTAAGCAGGAACAGCAATCATGAACAGCCCCAAAGATCAAACCACGAACAAGCCCTTACGTTACGACGGCCAGGTGGCGCTGGTGACTGGCGCCGGCCGAGGGCTGGGTCGAGCCCATGCCCTGATGTTAGCCGCCCGTGGCTGCAAGGTAATTGTCAACGACCTGGGCAGTGCCTATGACGGTACTGGTGCAGCCCGAGGCCAGGTCGCAGATGAGGTCGTGGCTGAAATAGTTGCCGCTGGCGGCACGGCCGTGGCCAGTTACGATTCGGTGGAGAATGCCCAGCCCATCATTGATACCGCCCTGCAGGCTTATGGCCGTCTTGATATTGTGGTCAACAATGCCGGTATCCTGACCCCCGAAACCTGGTCCGAACTGACGCTTGAGTCATGGCAGCGGACCTTAAATGTGAATCTGACAGGCGTCTTTACGGTAATGAAGGCGGCCTGGCCTGAGTTTGTCAAACAGGGCTACGGGCGTTGCATCATGACCGCCTCGCCCGCCATGTATGGTGCTGGTGTTGCCGGTTATGCGGCCAGCAAGGCCGGCATTCTTGGTCTGGCAAATTCCCTGCAGTTTGAGGCGCGCAAGCTCAGGCTCAACATCAAGTGTAACGTCCTGGTGCCCCAGGCCGTGACTCGGATGACCGAAGACTTTGCCGCAGCCGTGGATCAACGCCGAGTCAGCCAGGGTAAACCTGCGGGGCGCGAAACACCGGCGAGCATTATGGCGCAACTGTCACCCGACAAGGTGTCGGCCATGGTGGGCTGGCTGGCCCACGCCGACTGCCAGGCCGAAGCGGCCATTTTTGAAGCCGGCGGCGGCTACTTTGCGCAGCTTAACTGGGCCAGGTCCGCGCCCTTGTTTGCCACTACCCGTGAAGGTGTTGAGGCGGCTCCCCTGCCCGAGCATATTCGCGATGGCCAGCTGACCCTCGGCAATTTTGCGGATGGTGATATGCCCGTCTCTGGTGATGGCAGCATGGGTTCGCCATCGGCCCTCGATCAGGTGTTTAAGCATCTGGCGGACAATGGACATCAGAGCTAACGTGGTGGTTAAGAGGTGGGGGGCGCCGAGCCGGGGGCGCCGAGCCGGGGGCGCCGAGCCGGGGGCGCCGAGCCTAGTCGCGGGCCCGAGCGTCAAGCTCCAGGTTATTAAGCTCTTCGATAATCTCGTTAACGGCGGCGAACGCCTTGGTGTATTTGTCGTCCTCTTCCGGCTTCTCACCCACGACGTAGCCTTTCGGCGGCCGCGTGTAGGGGTTACGCTTCATGCGTTCCAGCTCGGCCATCAGTTCACTCTGGCGCCGGCGCTGCTTGAGAGTCATTTTCCACATCGGCGATTATCCCTGGGCCTTAAAGCGTACGGGCATGGTGGTTAACCCGGAAATGAAATTGGAGCGCATCCAGCGGGGTGTTTCCAGCAGCTGGATATCTGTCATGCGGCTCAACACCTCAGTCATGATGGCGTCTATTTCCAGGCGCGCAAACCACTGACCAAGGCAGACATGGTGGCCGCCGCCAAATGCCAGGTGGCGCTGACCTGTGCGGGTGATATCCAATTGGTGCGGATTGGCATAAACCGCTGGGTCGCGGTTCGCCGCGCCGTAATACATCACAACCTTGTCACCCTGTTTAAGGGCCTGGCCATGCAGTTCGGCGTCTGCCAGCACCGTCCGCCGCATGTAAATGACCGGCGAAGTAAAACGTAACAATTCCTCTCGAGCCCCTGGCAGGTAGCCCGCCACATCGCTGCGCAGCAGCTCAAGTTGCCGGGGTTGCTGCAGTAACTCATACATGCCCGTACCCACCAGATTACGCGTGGTGTCGCCGCCGGCGTCAATCAGCAGCATAAAAAACAGCAGGAACTCTTCATCGTCAAGCTGGCGGCCATCCAGTCTGGCAGACAACAGCTTGCTGGCCAGGTCAGCGCCGGGCCGAGCACGCTTTTCCTTGATCACATCCATGCCATAGGCAAACATTTTGCCGATGGCGTCATGCATGGCACCGGGCGCCAGGGCTTCTGGTGCCGTGTGGATAATTTCTGTCAGCTTGTACAGTTCACGACCATCCTCCAGGGGCAGTCCCATCAGGTCGGCAATGACAAAACTGGGCATTTCACCGGCGATGTCCGCCACAAAGTCGCACTCACCCTTGTCAATCACGGCATCCACGATCTGCCGCGCCAGTGCAATAATACGCTCATTGTAGTGGCGTGCCGGGCCCTGGGTGAACTCACGGCTGATGAGTTTGCGGTAGCTGGTATGTTCCGGCGGATCCATCATCAACATCATCTTGTGAGCGCCGGCATGGGTGGCCAGGCCTGGCTCCGGGTCGGTGATCATAATGGTGGGCTCAGAGGAGTAAACAGCGGCATTTCTGCCGACGTCGTTGACATCCTGGTAGCCCGTTACCGCCCAGTAGCCCTTGCCACCGGGTTCGGCATGCCAGTATACCGGGGCATTGGCACGCAACCAGTCGTACTGGTCGTGAGGATGGCCAGCCGCAAAACTGCCGTCATCAAGCAGATTAATGTTCATGGATTGTCCCGCCCTTTGAGGGGTCTACGCAGGCTCGCTGACCTTGACCAGCAACTTGCCGAAATTGTCGCCGGTAAACAACATGCGAAAGGCACTGGGTGCATGCTCGAGGCCTTCTACCACGGTTTCGCGATATTTGAGTTTACCGTCGCGAATCCACTCGCCGAGAATACGACTGGCTGACTCAAACTCTTCAAGCCATTCCGTGACGATAAAAAACCGCGATTCCGGCGGATGCTCAAGTGCGTTCAGCACAACTTCCGGCGGCCGGATCTGGTCTTCGCTGGTGGCATTGTAGGCAGAGATAAAGCCACACACGGGAACCCGCGCGCCTTTGTTGAGCAAGGGGGCAACGGCATCCAGCACTGCGCCGCCGACATTCTCAAAGTAGACATCGACGCCATCAGGACAGGCAGCTGCCAACTGGGCGGCAAAGTCTGGCGCCTTGTAATCGACACACACATCAAAACCCAGTTCGTTGACCACGTAGTCACATTTTTGCTTGCCACCGGCAATACCCACCGCCCGACAGCCATGAATCTTGGCGATCTGCCCCACCACTGAGCCGACAGCGCCCGACGCGGCAGAAACCACCACCGTCTCACCAGCTTGCGGCTTACCCACCCGCAACAGGCCAAAATAGGCAGTTTGCCCCGGCATGCCAGTGACACCCACTGCCGTTGAGATGGGCGCAAGTTCAGGGTCGACCTTAAACAGGCGATAATCTGTTGCTTTCGCAATGGCATAGGACTGCCAGCCATACATGCCGCTGACAATGGTCCCCACCGGGTAGTCGACAATATTGGATGCCACGACCTGGCTGACCACACCGGCGGTAATAACATCACCGGGTTGCAGCGGCTTGGCATAGGACGCACGCTCGCTCATGCGCCCGCGCATGTAGGGGTCCAGAGACAACCACAGGGTTTTGAGCAGCATCTCGTCGGCGGCAGGCGGTGTGACCGGCACCTGCTGGATATCAAAATTAGCATCTTCGGGCATGCCCACTGGGCGGGATTTCAGGACAATGCGCGTATTTGTTGGTTGGCTCATGGCGATAGTGTTCCATTTGTTGGCGGTATCAAGCTGTTGGCAGAGCTTGCTGAGGAAATCCAGAGTGACTGTGTTTTGGCGGTCAGTGCCATACCGCCCAACACAACCTACATCAAAGCCAGCAGTCGCGGCGCCACAAGCATAACAATTTCCCCGAGCAGCAGGAAGCCAAAAGCCAGCCACAGGTTGGCAGCTGCCATCAGCTACGCAAGCACCTGTCAATGTGTTAGTTTCCGTGTTCTGTAACGCCTGTACTGGAACAACATGCAAAACGCTGCCGCCTCCGACATCACCTATCACCAGGTTGGCCTGGTAGCGGGTCCCCTGGTCTGCGCCCTGATGCTGCTGACTGAGAGTTATCAGGCTTCGATGGATATTGTTGCCTGGCGCACGGCCGGCATTGCCCTGTGGATGGCCATCTGGTGGGCCACTGAGGCTGTACCCGTGGCGGCGACGGCGCTGCTGCCAATCGCCACTTTCAGCTTGTTAGGTGTTGCGTCGGTGAACGCGGCAGTGGCGCCCTATGCTCACCCCACCATTTTTCTATTTCTGGGTGCCTTTATGCTCGCCGCGGCGGTTGAAAAATGGCACCTGCATAAACGCATCGCGCTGTTTATCCTGGCGCGTACGGGCACTGACGGCCGCCGCTTGATTGGCGGCCTGATGGCGACCAGCGCGTTTCTTTCCATGTGGATCAGTAATACGTCTGCGACCATGATGCTCTTGCCCATAGCCCTGAGTGTGGTCAGCGTGATTCGAGACAACGTCGACGAATCAGTGACGCCCGGGGAACTGCGGGACTTCCAGACCGCCATGTTACTGGGCCTGGCCTACGCCGCCACTATCGGTGGTGTCGCAACACTCATAGGCACACCACCCAATGCCCTGCTGGCGGCATTTCTCGAAAAAAATTACCAGGTCAGCATCAGCTTTTTTGACTGGATGTTACTCGGGGTGCCCATCGCCCTGGTGATGTTACCCATTACCTGGGGTTTACTGACAAGGGTAATCTACAAGGTCACAATTCCAGCGAGTCAGGCTACCCATCAGCACCTGCGTGAGCTGCAGGCGGAGCTGGGTCCCATGAGCCAGGCCGAGCAACGAATCGCGCTGCTGTTTGCTGCGGTAATTGCCGGCTGGATTCTGCGCCTGCCCGTTTCCCAATGGCTGGGTATCGAAGGTTTGTCCGATACGGGGATTGTTATGGTCGCGGCCATTGCCCTGTTTATTGTGCCTAACCAGCGCGGGTCGACGCAGAAACTTTTGGCCTGGGAGGACACCAGCCAACTGCCATGGGGAGTGCTGGTGTTGTTTGGCGGCGGACTGAGCCTGGCCGCTACCATCTCCAGCAGCGGCCTGGCCCTGTGGCTCGGTGAAAACCTTTCCGCCTTAAGCGCGTTTGGCAGCCTGGTGCTGATTATTGCGGCAGTGGTGCTGGTGATTTTCCTGACTGAACTCACCAGCAACCTGGCGACCACCGCCACCTTCCTGCCGGTGGTGGCAGCCATCGCCATCCAGGCTGGCATATCGCCATTGTTACTGTGTATACCCATTACCCTGGCGGCCAGTTTTGCCTTTATGCTGCCAGTTGCCACGCCGCCAAATGCGGTGGTGTTTGCCTCTGGCATGGTGTCCATTCCACAGATGCTGCGCGCCGGCATACTGTTGAATATTATCGGCGCCCTGCTGCTGTCACTGGTGGGCTATTTCTGGGCACCGCAGTTGTTTGGTGGCTGAGGCGCTGATCTTGCCGTGAGTTTGCTAGTCTTGCCCTGCCGGCACCAGGGCGTCGAACTGCACCGACTTGGACCTGACTTCCGCGCCGAGGTCATTCATTAGCCTTAAGGTCAGCATGCGCTTGTCCCAATCGATGTCCACAAGACCAAAATTGGCATCAAAATACGGCGCACCAAGCCTGAAAGGACCGGGTTCGGCGGTGGGGTTTTTCACCAGCGCCGACAAGGGTAAATTCAGCGACGACGCAGTCAACTCGAGCAATGGGTATGGCACGTCGCTGGTTTGTTCGTACAGGGCGCCCAGATGCCGGTCACCTGACACCAGCACCACACCCTGCGCCGCTGTATCCTGCAGCAGTTGGTAGAACCGCCGGCGCTCCAGGGGCATTGTCAGCCAGGCTTCCCAGTTGTGGCCATCCGCAATCATTTGAATGGACGTGGCAATAATACGCACTTCGGCAGGTTGCCGCAGTTGCGCTTCAAGCCATTGCCACTGAGCCTCGCCAAGCATGTTCTGCTGGGGATCGGCGGAGGGAATATAACGTCCACCGGGCAATCGCGCGGCCGATTTTTGCAACGGTGTCCTGAAAAACCGAGTATCCAGCATGATGATTTGCAGCCGTTGGCCAACTGGCCCAACAATGCGACTGAAGTAAACACCCTGCCGACTTGTCCTGGGGTCATCCGGGCCTATGTCCCACACGTGTTTGAACAGCGCCTGGGAAGCATTTTTTGCCGGCCAGTCACCGCCACCATCATTTACCCCATAGTCATGGTCGTCCCAGGTTACCAGCAGCGGCATGTCGCGCCGCAAGTCGGCGAAGGCCGGCGACGCCGCGAGTGCAGCGTAAGCAGCCTTGAGGCTGGGCAACTCAATATCCGCGGTTTCTTTTTCAGCGTAGACATTATCACCCAGCAACAACAACACATCGGCCTGGGTGTTGTTGATCACGGCGAAAATTTCGTCACTGCGGGCCGGGTTAAAACACGAACCCAGCGCCACTCGCTGCACTCGCTGGTTGTTATCCAGGCTCGCCGCGGGCATAGGCGCCGGCAGCCATTCTGCGGCGGGACTGGCGAGGCCAAAGTGGGCAGGTAAAAGTACAAGTAGCAGGCAGGTCAGCAGGCGCGTCATGGCAGCAACAACTCCGAATAAAACCGCCATTACAGCAGACAACGGCAGCCCTTTGAATGACGGTAATATTAATTTTGCCTGCAGAGCATCTCAGAGACCCACAACTGCCTTTGGTGCCGCGCGCTCTGCAGCAGCGCTGGCCTGACGGCGGCGCAGGTCCTTATGACTAAAATGACTGAACATGGCGGGTACCATGTACAAGGCCAGTACGGCCGAACCCGCCACCCCTCCGGCGATCGCCATAGCCAGGGGTGGCCAGAAATGCCCGCCAAACAGAATCAGCGGCAGAAAACCACCAATGGTTGTGATGGTAGTGGAAATGATGTGGCGACTGGCGTCCATGACCACGCTGGTAATGGTCTCATCATCACCGGCACAGGCAGCAGCATTGGCCATCAGCGCCGACAAGACGATAATGGCGCCATTGATGGCCAGACCAATAAGACCAAGGGTGCCGATCAGCGCCATATAACCCATGGGGTACCCTGACAGCCAGACGCCAAACAGCGCCAGACCAACACTGGCGATACCAACAATGCCAATGACACCGGCATAGCGAAAGGAGTTCATGGACAGGACTATCACCGCCACCATCAACCACAGGTACATGGTAAAGGTGGCGGCGATATTACCCACAGCATCACCCCGCTCTTCCTCCTCACCGCCGAATTCGATGCGATAGCCTTCTGGCAACACCAGCCCAGCCTCGTCAAAACGCTGCCTGAAATCCGCCACAGCCAGGGACGGCAAGGCATAGGGCAGCAGGAAACCAGACACCATATTGACCCGCTCGCCCTGGTAACGATTGATCCGTGAGGGCGAAGGTTCAAGCACAAGATCGGCGACCTGCTCCAGGGGGATACCGGCATAACCCACATAGGCGCGATCGGCAGACATCACCGGTGACGCTGCCAGTTCATCCAGGCTGCCGTGCAAGCCGGCACCAAACTTGACCCTGACAGGCACTTCTGTGGAACCCTCCATGACGGTGCCCGCAGTAATACCGGATAACTTACCGCTTAATTGAGTGGGCAGGTCACGGTTGGTCATATTCAACTGCGCCAGCTGATTGTCTTTAGGATAGACCGACAACTGCGCCGCACTGCCTGATAAGGTAGAGGTGCTATAGGTCACAGCCGCAATTTCCGAGAGAATAAAACGCAGGCGCTCGCCCAGTTGTTTGAGCATATCCAGGTTCGGCCCGACAATCCGCAGTTCAATCGGCGCAGAAAACGGTGGCCCCTGTTCAAAGGGCATGACCATCACCCGGGCGGCAGGTAATTCCTGTATTAACGCCCGCTGCAGCGCTGGCAGAATGCGCCGTGGGTCATCGACGCTGCGGGTGGTGACAAAACCATTGGCAAAACTTGAAACACCATCGCTGTTCTGCACCATGTTGTAATACACCCGGGGGGCGCCTTCACCGATAAACCACTGGCTTGCAACAATATCCGGATGGGCTGCCAAGACAGACTGAATGCGCATCACCGCTTTTTCTGTATCGGCAACAGCGGTGTTGGCAGGTAAGGTAAGCTGCACCTGAAACTGGTCACGGTCGACGGGCGGAAAAAAAGAGTTGGTCAGTGTCGTCGATAACAGGAAGCCGGCGATGGGCAACACCATGGAAATGCCAACACCACCCATGGGATGTTTGACAATCCAGGCCAGTGACCTTCGATACGCCCGGGCGAGGCCAGCGTGGGTATAACCCTTGACCCACCAGCTGTCATTGTTGGCGCTGTTGATGGGAAACCGGCGATCCAGGTAAGCGGCAAAGGTTGGGATAATGGTCATGGCCAGAAAGAACGAGGCTGACACAGACAGCACCACCGAAACAGCCATGGTACCGGTAAAGTCACCGACTCCACCCGGGGTGGTGGCGATGGGCATAAACGCAAAGGCTGTGGTTGCTGTGGAGGCCAGCAACGGTACAAACAGGTGCCTTACTGAAGTGGCAATAGCCGGCCCAAAATCCGCACCAAGGCGCCGGTTCTGCTTGTACTCTTCGACCACCACAATGGCATTATCTATCAGCAGGCCAAGGGCAATAATCAGACCCGTGACTGACATCTGATGTAAGGGGATGTCCAGCAGTTGCAGGCCGGCCAGCACTATACACATGGTAAACGGCACAGCCGCGCCAACAATGATTGCCGAGCGCACCCCCATCAGGAACAACAGGGCAAACAGCACCAGGCCAATGGCCAGCAGCAGGTTCAGCAACAGCGACTGCAGGCGTGCCTCCGCGTAATGGTTCTGGTCGATGACCACCCGCAACTTGATCATGTCTGGCAGTTCATGTTGATAGTCTGCGGCCACCTCCTTGGCCATGGCTGACCAGCGGTCGACGCGGCGACCGGTTTCCATGGTGGTGGCGACAACAATGGCGCGCTGGCCGTCAATCAGGGCCAGAGTCGGCGGCGGGTCCATGTAGGCCTTGGTTACTTCCGCCACCTCACCCAGGCGTAAGAAATTGCCGTTGGTTTGCTTCCTGACGGCAATACTCTTGATCCGCTCGATGGAGTCCAGGTCGCCCTTCACCTCTACCACCAGAGAGTTACCGCGGGTTTCCAACTCGCCAGCGCCTATCTTGGTATCTGAGGTGCCAATCAGGGCCGCCAGGTTGGTGACCGAAAGATTCACCCGGGCGAGGGCCAGCGGGTCCACGGCAACGACAATTTCCTGCTCGGGTTCACCAAAAATTTCTGTTTCCCTGGTCCCTGGCAAGGCGGCAAGCCGGCTCTTGAGTTCTACGGCGATACGCTCTTGGATCGCCATGGGTGTAGACTCAGCCTCGATAACAAATGCGACGGTGACAGCCACTGGCGCACGAGGCGTCAGCAGCGGTTTACTCGCCGCCTGAGGTAAATCGTTGGTAACCTCGCCAAGCTTGTCGCGTACCTCACTCCACACCAGGTCGACCTGATTTTTGCCAACGCTGTCAAACAACTCTACTTCAACAATTGAGTAGCCGGCCATGGTGGAAGAGCTGAGTTGTTTAATCTCGGGGATCTCGCGTAAAGCGTTTTCCACCTTTTCAGTGACCAGAGCCTCCATGCGTAATGCGGAAGCACCATTGACATAGGTCTCAACGGTGGCAAAACGCTCCGTCATGGTGGGGTCTTCCTGGCGCGGCAGATTCATAAATGCCGAAATACCTGTCAGCAGGATAAAACCTACCGCCAGAAAGGTCAGTCGCGGCAGCCGAAAGAACAGGTCTGCCAGCCCCCCATCTGTGCCGGTTGTTGGCATCGGCTTATTCATTGGCGGCCGCCACAGGATTTTCGGAACGTGTCACCCTGACCCCCTGGCCCGGCACAATACGCGCCGTACCATCGACAATCACCAGCTCGCCCTCGCGCAGTGTGCCGCGGACATACACAGCATCATCACCCCGATGGATCACCTCAACCAGGCGTGATTCAACAACACTGACCTCCCCCTCGCCTTTGACCACCAGCACGGCCCACAAGCCCCGCTGACTTTCTGCGAGGGCACTCAACGGCAGCCAGTAACCCGCCGCCTGGACGTCGGCAGTCAACAACAGCTCGGCAACCACACCGGCGAACAAGGATTTGTCCTGCAGTTCAAACAGCGCAGTTATGGTTCCCGTCACCTGGTCTGCGACGGGCAGCACTGCCTTCAAAACGCCACTGACTTGGCGCTCGGCAACTCGGAACTGATAGCTTTGGCCTACTTGCAGGTAATTCATGGCACTCTCCGGCAGGCCAATCCTGGCTTCAACACCGGCATCTTCAACGATGGTCAATACCGTTTGGCCTGGCGAGACAATGGTTCCTTCATCGACGCCACGAGACTGGATAATGCCGGCAAAAGGCGCATTGATCTGGAGTTTGCGAAACCTCACCTGGGCCAGCTCCAGTTGCGCGGTTGCGGACTGCAGTGCCGTTTCGAGCATGCTCAACCGGGCTTGCGCAACTCGACCCTGAATGGCCAGTTCCTCCGTGCGCTGGGCTGCTCCCAGGCCCCTGGCGACAATATCCGCATCACGGCGCAGGTTCGACTGCGCCAACTCCAGTTGGGCCTGCTGGGCCAGCAGGCTGGCGCGGGCATTGGCAACATTTGCCTGGGCAACCATCAGGTCGGCCCAGCCGGCGGCCATATCAAGGGCGATCAGGGCATCGCCAGCAGCGACCCGATCGCCTTCCCGGACATTAATGAGGGTCACTACACCGCTGCTCTCGAACCCCAGCTGGCTGGTACGCAGTGGATTGAGCATACCGGCATAGTGGCGGTTGACCGTGTAGTGTTGTTGTTCAAGGAGCGTGGTGGCATTAACGGGCAAGGCATCGGCGCCAGCCTTGCCAGGCAGCCACATCAGGCCCAGCACCAGCCCGAAGAGTAGCCATGCTGCGGCTGTTGAATACATCATTGCAGCGGCAGATCTGGGCTCTGCAAATACTGGAACATTCGATGGTGCTAGCACCCTGCTAACCTCGCTGGTTTGTTGACTGATGTCGCACTGGCGCCATACATCTGCCTGCCATGTTGATAATGGTCACATTCTAGGCAGAATGTTTACAATGTCAACATCGAGGTGCAAAACTTGAAGAGAACTGCCAAGGGAACAACAGAGGGCAAAACAAAGAGCACACTAGAAAGCACAGCGCGCGGCGGGCTATGGATAGTCGGGAGGACTTGATGACAAGCAGTTTAAACGCAGGCTGGCCTGCCCTGCTGGCTGAACTGCTGGCTGAACTGCT
>JANQYP010000030.1:0-11318 GCA_030728785.1 Pseudomonadales bacterium | reverse complement strand
CTGCTGGCTGAACTGCTGGCTGAACTGCTCAGCCGCAGCTTGTCTGCCGACAGTTCCAACAGGTGACGTCACACAGCCTGCCAGCAACAACACCATGGCAAAGGTTAAGTGGCTTGTTGGCATAAGACCTCCAGGTTTTCACCAGTGGCTACCTTGGTGCAAAATCGAACTCACCGCGCTCGGTGGCAGCATACAACCGGTCCCTGTCTTTGTGGAAGCGAATCGCCGCCCAGTACAACAAGGGAATCGCGGTGGCCGATAAGGCGGTGAACACCAGCAGGGTCTTGGTATAGGGTTCGGCAATACCTTCGGCCATCAGGTAATCGATAAAAATGCCTGACAGGGTAATGCCCAGGCCAAGCCCGATCAGGTTTAATACGAGCAAATAAAACGCCACAACGGTAGAGCGTATCTGCGGCGGCACCAGTTCCTGCACCGAGGAAAAGGTTGGGCCATAAAAACTGCCGAGCTGGAAATAGCCACAAAAAACCGCAAACCAGAAGAACAGGCTGCCCGGTTCCGCAAGGCGATACATAAAACTGATGGGCACCAGTACCAGCATGATAAATACCAGAAACATGGCTCGGCCGCTGCGCCTGTTCTGTTGCCACCAGTCGGACCCGAGACCACCAAAGAGGTTGCCGCAGATGCCGCCGGCGACACCCAGCCAGCCTGTCATCTGGGCAATATGGGCACGCTCAAAGCCACGTTCCTGGACAAACCAGAGTTGCTCAAAAGCCGCTGCGCCAAGAATAAAATGGATCGCCACACCGCCGGCCATGGTCAGACACAACGCCGGTGAAAAACGCAGCACCTTAAACAGCAGGCGCGCGATCTGCATCATCCCCGGCCCCTTGATTTTCTCACCTGCCTGGACATGCTGGCGGGGTGTCTCCTTGACAAACAACATGACAATAGACAGGCCCACACCCAGGGCGCCGAGCATATAAAAACAATTTCGCCAGCCGATTGCCGGCCCCAGATAGCCAGCCACCAGCAGGCTTACGCCAACGCCAATGGGTACACCCATATAATAAAACCCGGCGGCAAAACCCAACTTTGCGGGCGGGAATCGATCAGCAATCAGCGACATGGCGGTGGGTGTCAGGGCGGACTCGCCGACCCCAATAAACATACGGGGTAAGGCCAGGCTCATAAACCCCTTGGCCATACCAGAGGCTGCGGTTAACAGGCTCCAGATAAACAGGCCGGCGGCAATCAGCCGGGGCCTGTGCACCAGGTCAGCCAAGGCACCCATAAAAAGCCCCATAACGGCATAGAACATGATAAATACCAGACCCGTCAGCAAGCCAAATTCGGTATTGGTGAGGTTCAGGTCGGGAACAATAAAATTGGCAAAGCTGGCCAGCAACTGCCGATCGACAAAGTTGAGGACGTTAAGCAGGGTCAGGAAGCTCAGGAACATGTACGAACGTGTCGAGGCTTCGATGGGTTTCACTGTGGACATGGTTTACTCCAGGCTATGGTTTTTATTATCGCCAGTGTGTTTCTGCCCGTGCGCTTATTGGCATTTTGTGGGCATAAAGCCCTGCCATAGCACCATATGCCGCTGCTGTTTACCAGCACCAATCCAGTCCCGGATCATGGCCAACAAGTTTTGCGGATTTGCTGTCGCCGCCCTGCCGGCAGTGTCGTTACGCTGTACACCCAAACCTGCTAGACTCGGCGTTACGCATCCGGTGGCATATTTCCTGGATTTGCTCAACTCTCATACCCAAAGCCTATGACCCTGAAGTCCGAAACCAACCAAACCTACCATCATGGCGATCTGCGCCAGGGGTTTATTGATGCCGCCTGTGCCCAGCTGCGCAGGGCGTCGGCTGATCAACTGAGCCTGCGTGCCCTGGCACGTGATCTTGGCGTCTCGCAGACGGCGGCCTACAGGCACTTTGATTCAAAAAATGCACTATTTGCCGCCATAGCAACCCAGGGTTTTGAGATGCTAACGGCAGCACTGGCGTCAGCGGCTGCGGCCCACAAGGATGATGCGGCAGTGACGTTGGTCGACGTTGGCCTGGCCTATGTCCACTGGGCGCTGCGTTATCCGGAGCGTTACCAGCTGCTGTTTGATTCATCGATGCTGGAATTTTCGGCCTATGAAGACCTGAATGTTGCCAGCGCCAACTGTTTTGCCGTGCTCCTGGATTTGATTAAGGCAGGCAAGGCTCAGGGCCTTTTTGTCGACCGGCCGGCGCTGCTGCTGGCAGGTATCATCTGGTCCAGCGTGCATGGCCTCACCAGCCTGCTGCAGAAAGGCACCAGCGCGGATATGGCGAGCCGTCGGACTGACGCTGTGCCACAGGCCCTACACGCCCTGGCAAACGCTCAGCGGCCCGCCATGGAGATGTTCTTGCAGGGCATTCGGCGCCAGGCTTAAACAACCACTCTCAGCCATCCTCAAAACCGACGCAGCAACCCTTAAGGGGCATACACCCGCTTAGTGTGCAGGGCCAGCTCCTCTGCCGTAAAAAATGTTGGCTTCATTTCCTGGCGCACAAACAGCGGCATCTGATCGCCATAATGACTGGCGGACTCGTCGAGGGTGCTGCTGCCATACTGGTGAATACTTTCGATAGTCTGGGTGCCATCTGCGGCCCAGCTGGCAAAAATAAACAGGCCATCGCCAGCGACAGCAGTCAAATGGCCATCTTCCTCCAGGCCAATACCATAGATCGCGCGCATGACATCAGGGCCACCATTCAAGGCCAGGCTCTGCTGGCCGCGAATAATACGGTTAACATCACCCCAGGCAACGTCACTGCGGCCGAAGGTGCTATGCAGCAGATCCACACATTTCTCGAATTCAAGCTGCACTGGCGGTGGTGCCCGTCCGCCCTGCTCAGCCTTCCATTCTTCCGAGATGCTGCAAACCCCAAGGGCCGCCGCGGTGTTGTCCTTGTTGGTCGACAGGTCCCAGTCCTGCAGCTGTTGTTGGGCGGCGTGATACCGACTGGCCGAGGGGTAGTCAACGGCAAAGATGTCCTGCAGATAAATCATTGCCCGGCTGTTTGCCGAATAACTGTTATCAAACTTGATAGCTTTAAAATCTGCCTCGCTGATCTGCCCCTGGGCGGCAAACAGTTCCAGCCCCCGGGTTGCCCTGTTAGTCATGCGGGTTGGAAAACCAAATTTTTCACTGAAGTTTGCCCGCAGCTGGTTGTCTGCCTCGGCGGTCACACGAAAGGGTGATTGGTTGACACTCAGCAAGTAGCCACTGGCCGGATTCACCACCTGGGGCAATTGATTAAACGGCAGATAATCGCGCCAGATAAGGTCACTGCGATCACCCGGCAGGTATTCCTGCCAGTTGAAACCATCGGCTCGCAGAGGCGACTGGGAATTATGGAAAAACCCGATATTGCCCTGAGAGTCGGCCGCAACAAAGTTAAAGCTGCTGATGGCCAGCATGGCCATGGCCTCCTGCCACTCCGACAGACTGCCTGCCTTGTTCATGGCCAGCCACTGGTCAATCTGGCGGATTTCTCCCTGACCGGCATAACGGATGGCATAGTCACCATGGTCGGTGCGCACCACGGGCCCGTGTTGGCTGTAATAACGGTCTTGGTTGATGGTCCAGTAAAGATTGCCTAACAGTTTGACCCTGACGGCGGTGGGCTTGATGGTGAAATTCAGCCATTGATTGTCCAGCCGATACTGGTTGGGATTGTCCGGGTTGATATCAAGCACATAAATATCGACCAGGTCAGGGCGATTGACCGTGGCACCCCAGGCGACGTGTTTATTCACACCCACCGAGATCACCGGGCCACCGGGAAAGGTGCCACCCATGACGTGCAGGCCTTCATCACTCTGCAGGTGCGCCTCGTACCAGGCGACGGGTCCAGTCAGTGGCTGGTGGGAATTAATCAGGATGCGCGTGGTGGCGTCAGTTGACTTAGCCGGCGCCACAGCAAAGGCGTTAGAGCCGCGAGGCAGCGCGTCAGTAGCCAGCAGATTCCAGGCTGTCTGCTGGTTATCCGTCGAGATATCGTGGACCCGCTGGTCGCCGAATAACTCCATAACGGGCTTTTGAAAACCATAGAACAATAGGTGTTGAATAGCAAAACCTGCCACCAGGTCCTTTGCTGTTATGGGATACAGGTTCTGATTGACCTGTTCCGGATGTTTCGCTGCCCAGTAATTCAGGCCGTCGGCAAAGCCCGTCAGCAGCCCTTGCGCCGCTGGGCTGATATGGCTGGCGTATTGTTCAGCCACGGATTTTTTGATCTCCAGCAGCGCAATCAGGTAATCCAGCGGTATTGCCTCATAACCCTTGATGGCACTTTGCTCGCCCCGATAGAAGCTGATGGCGTCCTCGATCAAAGGGTAGTGGTCCTCAGCCTGGGCATAAGCAAAACCAAATCCGACATCGGCATCGCGACTGCCTTTGATATGGGGTACACCCCAGGTATCACGGGTAATAGTGACCTGATACTGGTCTCGCTTGGCCAGATAGGCCGCGGCATCAAAATTGGCCCCACCTTGCCCACCCAGGTACACGTGCAACAGCCCTGCGCCAATGGCCAGCACCATGACAAACCGCCCCGACCATTTTAGTATCTTTTGCATAACGCGCTTTCCTGGCATAAGTATTTCTCGGCATCAGTGTTTCCTGGCATATGCAAAAGCCCGGCAGGTGGTGCGGCGAGTTTCTAGGCGATGCCCAGTTGCTGCTCGGCAAAATCTTTAATGAGTTTGTAGTTGGCTTTACCGTTGGCGGCCCGTTGCAGGTCTGGCATGACCAGAATCCGTTTTGGGATCTTATAAGCCGCCAGATGCTCGCGGGAAAATTGTTTTAACTCAATCTCCTCCAGGTTAAAGCCCCTGTGCAACTCCACTACGGCCGTGATGGACTGGCCCCACTTTTCATCAGCCACACCTACGACCAGGCAATCCGCCACACTGGGGTGATGTTTTAAGGCTTCTTCGACTTCCTCGGGGAAGACCTTCTCACCTGCCGTGTTAATACAGTTGCTGCCGCGACCGAGTAAGGCCAGGGTGCCATCTGCTTCTACCCGCACAAAGTCGCCGGGAATGGAATAACGCACGCCATTAATGGTCTTGAAGGTCTTGTCAGTCTTAGCCTGATCCTTGTAATAACCGTCAGGCAGAAACCCCGACACGGCTACCAGGCCGGATTCACCAGAACCCGGCAGGACCTCACGATCGTCTTCCGTAAACACTTTACACTTGGGCCCAAGGGTAAACGAAGCCACTTCAATGGTCTGGTCTTTGGTCATCACCGAGGCGCCGAGGCCAATGGCCTCCGAGGAAGAAAAGCCATCGGCCAACAGCAGGTTCTGGTTGTGGCGCAGTAAACCGGCCTTGATATCCCGGGTCCACATGACACCGCTGGAATTCATCGACATGACAGAGGAAAAATCGTACTGGCCTGGGTGTGCGTCCAGGTATTCAAGTAACGGCCGAGCGAAGGCGTCGCCAACAATGGTGACGCCGGTGACCCTGTGCCGGGCAATATTCTGTAAGGCCAGTTCTGCTTCGAAACTCTTGGAGGTCAGGGTCACACAGGTGCCGCCATTGGCAATGGCGCCCAGGGCTGACAACAAACCGGTGCCGTGCATCAGCGGTGGCAGTGGCAGGTTCACCGGACTGACAGGGGCAGCTTTGACCCTGTCCAGGTGTTCTTCCAGGCTTTCGCAGGGCGGCACACCCAGACGCACATTGCCGCCTGCACCCAACACATTCCACAGAGCATCCTGGCTCCACATGACACCCTTGGGCATCCCTGTGGTGCCACCCGTATAGATAAACAACTGGTCTGCAGGGCTGCGCTGGATGTCAAGCCTGGCACCATCGCCGCTGCTCGCCAGGTCTTCGTAGTGCAGCACATCGTCGAGGCCCGCGTGGCCATCATCCACTTCAATCCACTGCGTTACCCGGGGTAACTGGCTGCGGATATTTGCCACGTTGTCGGCAAATTCGGCGGTGTAGATACAGACGGTGGCATCGGCATTATCCAGCAGGTAAATCAATTCGTTGTCGATATACCGATAGTTGACATTTACATGGGTCAGGCGGGCTTTGAACGCTGCTGCCAGGCCTTCCATATACTCAGGTCGGTTACGCATATAAAAGGCAATTTTGTCGTTTGGCCTGGCGCCGTTGGCGAGCATGGCAGTGGCCAAGTTGTTGCTGCGGGCGACAAACTGCGACCAGCTGGTGGTCTTGTCACCATGAATTAATGCTGGCCTGGCACCCGGTACGATGCCGCCGACGGCATCGATAATGTCGCCATAGTTCCATTTTACGGTCATGTGTTGCCCTCTCACGCTCTGTCTGGCGTCTGCTGTTTATTAGAATTCGGTCCGGGTATCTTCCCGGCGGCCTCGATAGTACCAAATTTTTCGCGCATAACAGCAACATTCGCCTGACCCTTGCGCAACTGCTAGCATCGCCAGCCAGACCTGCTGTATTTTCAATTTTGAAATTAACCAAACCTGAAGCCAGCCGCCAACGAGGACCAATACCATGCACCAGCTACCTGAACTTGATACCTCTCTGGAAGCCGATATTATCCAGGCGGTGAAAACCAACATGCCCGCCCAGCTGGCTTTCACCCAGGACCTGGTGCGCCACCCTTCGACACGCGGTCAGGAGCACACAGCCCAGGACTTCCTGTTCCGGGCCATGCAGCAGCGCGGCCTGGCCATGGATCGCTGGCAAATTGATGTCAATGCCATCAAGTCCCACCCGGGTTTTGCGCCGGTGGATGTGGACTACACCAATGCCATTAATGTGGTGGGCACCCACCGGCCACAACAGGAAACCGGCAGGTCGCTGATCCTCAATGGCCACATTGATGTGGTGCCGGTTGGCCCGCTGGACATGTGGCAACACCCGCCTTTTGAACCCCACATTGACGGTGACTGGCTCTATGGTCGCGGCAGCGGCGATATGAAGGCCGGCATTGCGGCCAACATCTTCGCCCTGGACGCCCTGCGCAGCCTTGGCTACCAGCCTGCTGCGACGGTCTATGTCCAGTCAGTCACCGAGGAGGAATGTACCGGTAACGGTGCCCTGTCGGCACTGGTGCGCGGCTATTCCGCGGCAGCCGCGCTGATTCCCGAGCCGGTGAATGAGGCACTGGTGCGGGCCAATGTTGGGGTCATCTGGTTTAAGGTCCACGTCAAAGGCAGGCCTGTGCACGTGGCCGATGCCAGCAGTGGTGCCAATGCCATTGATGCTGCGGCCTACCTGATTGGTGAATTAAAAGCGTTTGAGCGGGCTCGGAATGAACTGAAGGTTCAGCATCGGCATTTTAAGGATTTTGCTAAACCCATTAACGTCAACGTCGGCAAAATCAGTGGCGGCGACTGGGCCTCGTCAGTGCCTTCCTGGTGCACCTTTGACGTCCGTACTGGCCTGTATCCCGGTGAGGATGCCCGCGTCGGTGCCAGGGAAATCGAGGACTTTATTCGCCAGGCGGCAGGCCGCCACCCGTTTCTCTCCAACAGCCCGCCGGAGGTCGAATTTAATGGTTTTATGGCCCAGGGTTATGAGCTGGACGAGGGCAGTGCCGCAGAGAGCACCCTGCGCCTGGCTCATGCTGCGGTGTTCCGCCAGGAACTGCAGGCTCTGACCTCTCTGGCCTATCTGGACGCCCGGGTATTTGTCCTCTACGACAAGACACCCTGCCTGGTGTATGGCCCCGTCTCCGACAATATCCATGGCTTTGATGAGCGGGTCAGCATCAGCTCCATCGAGCGTATTACTGCCACCACGGCGCTGTTTATTGCCCGCTGGTGTGGCCTGCAGAGACGGTCATGATTGACCTGCGTCGGCAGAGCAAGTAGCTTTAGCGCCAATTATCATAGTGGGACCTCAAGGAGACGCGGGTGGATTTTGACTTTTCGCAAGACGAAAAAATGATACGCGAGCAGGTGCGCAAGATGTTGTCTGCCCGTTGTGACAGCGGTGCGGTGCGGTCGGTATTTGAAGGCCGTGAGGCCTATGCCAGTCACGTCTGGCAAGGCTTGGTCGAGATGGGGGTAATGGCGACAGCTATCCCGGAGGAATATGGCGGTGTGGGCGCCGGTTACCCCAGTCTTTGCCTGGTGGCCGAACAACTGGGCGCCCATCTGGCGCCCACCCCCTTCTCCTCCTCTGTGTACCTGGCCACTGAAGCCTTGTTGCTGTTTGGCACCGAAGCCCAGAAACAGGCCTGGTTACCCCGGCTGGCAGCAGGTGAAATTATCGGCACCCTGGCGGTGACTGAGACGGTTGCCCAGGCGACGGCCGATTCTATTCAGCTGGCTTTTGCTGATGGCGGTCTCAGCGGCGCCAAATTGATTGTGCCTGATGGCGGTATTGCCGACTTTGCCCTGGTACTGGCCCGTGCTAATGGCGGTGCCCTTGGCCTTTATATCACCGACCTGCAGCAGGATTCGGTAACCCGTGAGGCTGTTGCCACCGTTGACCCCAGCCGGAATTCCAGCAGCATCACGTTTGCGCAAAGCAGTGCCCAGTTGTTAGGTGCCGCACCTGACCAAGGCTGGTCACAGCTGCAGCAGGTCCTGGATCGTGCTGCTGTGTTGCTGGCCTTTGAGCAGCTTGGCGGTGCCCAGGCGGCACTGGATATGGCGGTTAATTACGCCCAGGAGCGGTTTGCCTTTGGCCGCCCCATTGGTTCTTTCCAGGCCCTCAAACACATGATGGCCGACATGTATGTGGCCCTCAAACTGGCGGAGTCAAACTGCTATTACGCGGCCTGGGCACTGGCCACTGGTTCGGCCGAACTGCCCCTGGCTGCGGCCACCGCCAGAGTCGCCGCTATTCAGGCCTTTCAACTCTGCGCCCGAGACAACATCCAGGTTCACGGCGGCATGGGATTTACCTGGGAGTTTGACTGCCATCTGTTTTACCGGCGCTCCAATTACCTGACATTACAACTGGGGGGCTTGGCCGAATGGGAAAACAAGCTTGTTGATCGATTGCCTGCCGGCGAGGCAGCGTAACTCACTTATTCCAGCTCCGGAGAACCCCTATGGATTTCAGCGATACCAAAGAAGAAGCAACATTCAGAAGTGAAGTGCGCGCCTGGATCAAAGATGCAGCACCAACCTACTTGCACGACAGCCTGGCCGCCAGCGGCTTTGGTAACACCCGCACGGGCGAATATGAGCCGCTGGCAGAAGCCAAAAAATGGCAGAAGAAGAAAGCCGATGGGGGCTGGGCCTGCATCCAATGGCCTAAAGAATTTGGCGGTCGTGGCGCCACGCCCATGGAGAGTGTTATCTGGGGCCAGGAAGAAGGTTTGTATGGCAAACTGGCCGGGACCTTTATCATTGGCCAGGGCATGTGTGCGCCGACCCTCATGGCCTATGGCAGTGAAGCGCACAAACAACGTTACCTGCCACCCCTGGCCAGCGGCGAAGAGGTATGGTGCCAGCTGTTCTCTGAACCCCAGAGCGGTTCGGATCTTGCGGGCCTGCGCACTCGCGCGGAACAAGACGGGAATGAATGGGTGATCAACGGCCAGAAAATCTGGACCTCGGGTGCCCATATCAGCGATTTTGGCATTCTCATTACCCGGACTGATCCGGAGGTGCCCAAGCATCGCGGCCTGACCATGTTTTTCCTCAACATGAAGTCACCAGGCGTGACCATCAAACCCATTAAGCAGGCCAATGGCGAGAGTGGCTTTAACGAGGTCTATTTTGACAATGTTCGAATCCCCGACAGCCAGCGCCTTGGTGAAGTGGGCGGCGGCTGGCAGGTGTCGCTGACGACCCTGATGAATGAACGTCTGGCCATCGGTGGCAGTATTGCAACCGGCTTTCCGGAGTTTAAGGCACTCATCGACAACCTGCCGCTGGGTAATGGCCGCGCCATCGATAATCCGGCAGTCAGGTCAAAACTTGCTGACTGGTACGTCAAGAGTGCCGGCCTGCGCAATACCGCTGCCCGGGCCATGACGGCCCTGTCGAAGGGTGAGGTGCCAGGGCCCGAAAACTCCATCGGCAAACTGGTGGCCGGCGGCATGATGCAGGATATTGCTAAGTTTGCCCTGGATCTGCAGGGTCTTGGTGGCGCTATTGTTGATCCGGCTATCGCTGCATCGTCAGCGCGACTGCAGGCCATGTTGTTGCGCTCGCCGGCGGTACGTATCGAGGGTGGAACGGACCAGATCCTGCGCAATATTATTGCCGAGCGGGTGCTGGGCCTGCCGGAGGAACTGCGGGCTGATAAGGGTATTCCCTTTAACAAGATCCCGTCCGGTCGCTGACTTGTGATGGCTGACACGCTGCTCTGCGCCGAACCTGTTGTTGGTGAAGCACTTTCTGACCAGCAGATTGCGCACTGGCGTGACAAGGGTTTTGTGTTTGTTCGTGACCTGCTACCTGTGGCGCTGGTCAACGAGCTGGCGGCGGCAGCTGGCCAACACTACCCGGCACCGAGCACACCTGCGGCCCGGGCTTACACAGATTTTGGCAGTGGCGGCGCCCTGACCTTTCCGTCTGCTGTCAGTGGCCTTAACCAGGTGTCATTACACCCAAATTTGCTTCAGGCGATGGCCGCCCTGCTGGATGTCAGCGTTGCCGCACTGCGCCTGAGCCAATCGGACCTGTGGGCCAAATATGGCCGCGAAAGTGCTACGGCAGCGTCGGCGCGCACGGATAACAACGACCAGCGTATGCATGTTGATTACCCTAATCACACCCTGGTCCACCCACCACCCTGGCAACGACCAGAGGCGGTGGAAATGATCCTGTATCTATCGGATGCCGTGGACGACGCCGGTGGCACCGCCGTGGTACCACGCAGTGGCCCTGACGACCCGGCCTATCGCTGGCCCATCGTCGATTCACCTGGAATTGGTGAGTTGCGATATATCAACTCCAAGGGCCCGGCTGAAACCTATTTTGCCGAGCAGCGGCCGCACCTGGCAAGCTGGCGCCAGCAGTTGTATCAGCGAGAGCGCCAGGTCACCTACAAGGTTGGTGATATGCTGCTCTATCGGCATGACACCTGGCACAGGGGCACACCCTTGGCACCCACCGCTCGCCGTCTGGTCCACAACCTCACCTATCGAAAGGCCGGCAGTGAATGGATCAGCACCCTCCATGCGGGCTGGGCCTGGCAGGCCTATCGAGATGACAAGATGCTCGAACGACTGGTTGCCACCGCCAGTGTTGAGCAGCGTTGTGTGCTGGGTTTCCCTGCCCCCGGTTCTGACTACTGGTGTGCTGAGACCCTCGCCGCTGTGGAGGCCCGTTATGGCATGTTTGGCTTTGACAGCACACCCTACCGCTTGGGGTAAGCGTTATTGGCATAAT
>JANQYP010000029.1:17165-28559 GCA_030728785.1 Pseudomonadales bacterium | reverse complement strand
CACAAGAGAGTTCAACCGCCGCGTGGGCATACCACCCGCAAGGTACAGAGACTTATTTTCTTCAACTTAAAATTCGCGGCGTTTTTCACAGGTCTTTGGATGAATCAAGAGCCGCTTTGGGTCGGTTTCTGCCCTTGGTACCAGCTTGTCCTTGTAGATTCCCAAGCTGGCTTTAGCATGTTTAGCGCAGACAGTATTTATCTGTGGGACAAGCAGCAGCATAGACAGCCACATAACCTACTATTTTTTAAAATCAGCTTTTGATGTATCTGGGAAGGTACAGATAATAATCCCAGCGGTCTTACCCACCCCAGTGGTACATTAAGTGGTGCATTAACTGGTACATAAATAGTTGCTGGATAAGACGTAAAGCTGTTGGTGCAGCAAACACATGGGGTGCAGGGATCTTTTGCATAATAAATGGCGGAAGAGGTAGGAGTCGAACCCACCAGCCACTTTGACAGCAGCTCAACGGCTTTGAAGGCCGCGCACCCCACCGGGGACAACGCTCTTCCGGGAGGGATGATAACAAATTGTGCGTCGATGGGAATCGCAAATATGTCATCATACCGGCTCCTATTTGATAAACAGCATTTCCTGGTACTTCGGCAGCGGCCAGAGGTCATCAGCCACCATGCCTTCAAGGGCGTCAGCCGCAGACCTGACGGTCAGCATCATGGGGCACAGGGTGCTGGCACAGAAGGTCATATGCGCCTCGACAGTGTCGAAGTCATGGCCACTCAGCGCCGCTTCAAGGGCTGCAACAGCCGCCATCAGGCTGTCTGTTGTGGTTGCGACAGCTTTCAGGCCTTTGTTGTCCAGCTCAATGCCGAGACCGGCCATGCTTGTTAGAGCGGCCGCAACGGTCGACATATGGGCGATAGCGGCGGGGTAAATTCTGGTGGTGGCAATGTCTACCACCAGCCTGGCTTCCATTTCAATGGACAGAATGTACTGCTCGGCATAGACCTCAAACCGACTGTTCAGCTCTTTGGGAGACAAGACGCCCGTAGACATAAACAGATTGACCACTGCCTCATCCTTGAAGGCGGGCAGGGCATCTGCTGTGGTAGGAATATTCCTCAGGCCACGCTCTTCTACGGCGGCCTTGTGCCATGCCGGTGAATAACCGTCACCGCCAAAGACCACGTTGCCATGCAGTTCCATCAATTCCTTGAGGACAATAATCACAGCGGCAGTCTGGTCAGTACCATCGGCCAGCACGGCTTCCAGTTTGCCGGCAATCCAGGTCAGTGAGTCGGCCAGCATGGTGTTCATGGCCACCAGCGGTCCTGAAACGGATTGGGACGAACCAACGGCCCGAAATTCAAACCGGTTGCCCGTAAAGGCGAAAGGTGATGTGCGGTTACGATCACCGGGGTCGCGCTCAAATGTCAGTATCTGTGACAAGCCAAGGTCCATCAGACCGCCTTTGGCTTTCTCCAGCAGCTTGCCGGCTTTGATATCCTTGAACACACTTTCCAGCTGGTCGCCAAGATAAACTGACAGAATAGCGGGGGGGGCTTCATTTGCACCCAGACGGTGGTCGTTGGCAGCAGAGGCAATGACTGCGCGCAACAATGGTCCATAAAGGTGCACGCCTCGAATTACCGCACCACAAAAGAGCAAAAAGTTCAGGTTGCTGTGAGGCGTTCGTCCGGGATCAAGCAGGTTGCCCTGAGTGGCATTACCAACCGACCAGTTCACGTGTTTGCCTGAACCGTTAATGCCGGCAAAAGGCTTCTCATGGAGCAGGCACAGAAAGCCGTGTTCCTTAGCGGTACTTTTCATCAGGGTCATCATCAACTGCTGGTGGTCGGCAGCAATGTTGGCAGACTCAAAGTAGGGGGCTATTTCAAACTGGCCCGGCGCCACCTCGTTGTGGTGCGTTTTGGCCGGTATGCCCAGGCGATAGAGTTTGTCCTCAAAGGCCTGCATAAACACCTGCACACGGGCCGGAATAGCACCAAAATAGTGGTCATCAAACTGCTGGCCCTTGGCTGGCGGCGCGCCAAACAAGGTACGTCCTGCCAGCAACAGGTCGGGGCGACTGCTGGCAAAACTCTCATCAATCAGGAAATATTCCTGCTCGGCGCCGCAGCTGGAATTCACTGGGGCGATCTCTGTTTCGCCCATCAGCGCCAGGACCTTGCGCGCCGCCTTGTCCATCGCAGAATTGGCGCGCAACAGGGGGATCTTTTTGTCCAGTGCCTCGCCAGTCCATGACATAAATACGCTGGGGATCATTAGGGTCGCACCGTTGGCGGTGTGCATGATATAGGCCGGGCTGGTGGGGTCCCAGGCGGTATAGCCGCGGGCCGCATTGGTCATGCGCAGGCTGCCGTTTGGAAAAGACGAACCGTCCGGCTCGCCCTTAATCAACAGGCTGCCGGTAAATTCAGTAATCGCACCGCCATCAGCGTTGGAGATAATAAAACCATCATGCTTCTCGGCGGTAATGTTGGTCATGGGGTAGAAGATATGGGAAAAAAATTTCGCTCCCTTGCCCATCGCCCAGACTTTCATCGCCGCGGCCACCACATCGGCTGTCGCGGGCTCCAGCGGCGCGCCAGTCTGGACGGTGTTTTTAATGGCTTTAAAAGCGTTCTTAGACAGTGCCTCTTCCATTTTCGCCAGGTTGAAGACGTCGCATGCCCAAATTTCACTCAGCGGCGCAGGGATATCGCACTGTAATGGTGCGCGACTTCTGATGTGGCTGATGGCTTGCTGCCGTGATGTGTTTCCGCTCATGTCATGTCCTCTGCTATGCATCGTTTAAAATCAAGGGCCTGGCGACCCTGGGTGGGCATGCCCCAGCTTTACGGGGCACAGCCTTATTCATCTGGAACATCAGTGAGCAAAATCCAGGCCAGCACCTGGGGTATTGTTGCTGCAAGGCGAGTTTACGTTCATCTGGCCATCAAGATATGATCAAAAAACATACTAACCCATTGAAAAATAACAGCATAAACTTAAGTTTAGACCATTTTTTATATATCACTGACAGTCCCACCATCGTACTATAAAGCTCACCTTGTTATAGTCGTTGGATCTAGTGAAGCAAAGAGCCCTTGTTGTAGAAGACCACCCCATTGTCAGTGATGTCCTTGTTGCATCTTTATCTTCACTGCAAATGTTTCAGGATATTGTCACCACCCGTTCACTGGCCGCGACCCTCAAGGTACTGGATGAGGGTGAGAATTTTGCGCTGATCATACTCGATCTGCACCTGCCCGACACTGAGGGCAACCAGGGTATGATTCAACTCCGCGAAACTTATCCTGACATTCCCCTGGTGATATTTTCCGGCAATGAATCGACTGGTCTTATCGCCTCGGCGTTTGAGCATGGCGTGCGCGGCTTTATTCCAAAGCGTTCTTCCATGGCAGTGGTCATCAACGCTATCAACATGGTGTTAGCCGGCAGCTTTTATATACCACCAGATGCCATCAGGATGCTGGGATTTGTGCCTGCTACAGTCCCGGAAGCCAATCTAGATGACGACAGCGGCGATATAAACCTGTCACCAAAACAACAGGCCGTTTTTATTGAGCTGATGAATGGCATGCCGAATAAAATTATTGCCCAACGACTGAGCATGGCCGAGGGCACTGTCAAAACTCACCTGCACTCCATCTACTCAGCGCTGAAAGTCCGCAGTCGGGCTCAGGCAATATTAAAGGCCCGCGAGTTAGGCCTGCTTTAACCGGCCCTGGACTCAGCCAGGCTGAAGCTGAAGGTGCTGCCGACACCGGGTTCTGATTGCAGCTGCAGGTTTAGGCCCAACAAATCATCTATCTGTTTGACAATGGCCAGGCCCACGCCGAGCCCTGTTTCCTCTTTCCCGAATGCGGTCTGCAGATGGACAAATTCATCAAATATCCGCTCGTGCTCCGACTTATGAATGCCAATGCCGGTATCATTCACCGAGACGATGACCTGGCCGTCGAAAACATTACCGCTGACAATGATCTCACCCTGCGGCGTGTAGTTAATGGCGTTGCTGATGATGTCGCGTAACAGGCGTGCAACCAGGTCAAAGTCTGAACGGACCACAACATCAGGAAGGTCATAACGAAATTTCAACCCCTTATCGCGCGCCATGTTTGTAAACTCTTCAGCCATGGTGGCCTGGATATTGCGCAGATTGAACTCGACGATGGTACAGGGCATCTCATGCCGATCGAACTGCGCCAGGTCGAGCACGTTGTTAAACAACTTGATCATCGTGGTTATGGACTTGGCCTGGATTTTCAACAGGTTCTGCACCTGTTCCGGCAGGTCCTGCAACAGCATTGTTTCGTTGGCCATTTGAATGGCAAAAAGCGGTTGTCTCAGGTCGTGGCTGGTTGCGGCCATAAAGATGCTTTTCTCACGGTTGGCCTGCTGCGCCTGCGCCAGTGCCGCCAGGGTTTCTCGCTGGGCCTGACTGAGTTCCTTTACCAGCCTGTCGTTGTCAAAACGAATCGCTACTCTCTGGAGAAAATTCTGCCGAGAGCGCCACGAGACGCAAATCCCTGCCGCCAACAGCACCATTAAGGCCAAGGCAAGCAGGCCACCTTGTGTATCTGCTGTGGCCCAATAGGCCGCGGGTTGCAACATCAGCAGTGGCGCAGAAACCGCAAAGGTTCTGAAATCATTGGCCAACAAGGTTAACATGGCAAAAAAATAAAATGCCATGATGGCGGTAATGGCCAAGGACACTGCCAGGCCGGGAGCAGGGCCCGCAAACCAGAGCCCGGCGCCAACAACAGCGGCTAACAAGATACTGCTGTACCTGGACACCAACTGCGATTGCGATCGCGATTGCAGAAGGATTTCCTGGTCACTGCCTTGCAGCCGCAGCTGCCGTTGTAACCGGTACAGCAACACAGCCCTAAGACACAGCGCCAGCGCAACCAGCAGCAGCCACAGTTGGATATCAGTGTCTGGAATTGCTCGAAGCAGAAAATAGCCGGGAACTGTTAAAAGCACTAAACCACCGCCGATTGACGGCACTAACAACGCAACTCTGGCCTGCGCCTCTTCCTTCCATACCGCGGCCTCCTGCTGAGGCAGCCTGTCATCATTATGTCGCTGGGGAATCATTGGCTTACAACCGTCCGAAAAAGCACTGGTAGCGCTGGAGTGTAGCCTAAATGCGCCGCCCATGTGCAGTTCGTTAGCACTTGCCGGCCGCTGCCCCCTGCGCCTGCAGGGCAGCTTTGCATTGTCCCTAATCCTGGACTTCGTATGCCAGCGCTGCATCCTTGCGCCGGAACAGGTACAACAGCAACTGGCTCAGGACGATATTGCCGTCGGCCCGATATTGGCCATTCATGAACGCCTCCATACCATCCAGCTGACCTTCGATCAGTCCCCACAAGGTAGCATGGCAATCCAGATACAGGTTGACCACCGGCTGCAGATGCACACCCGCTGCCAAAACCAGATCGGCGTCATCTATCACCAGGTGGAAAGGGGCACCTGCATCAAAGTGAAACTGGAACACCACGGCCTTGCGTTGCAGAAACCCCGGCTTGAAATGGCTGGCCAGGCGTTGCTGGCGAATGGCCAGTTCAACGTCCAGGGCCGCAGGTGTGGGGTCGATAGTCATAGGCAATCCAGGTTTTTCGCCAGTTTAACGCAGATGATTTGTGTTACGATAGCCCCGTTTTTTCATTGGCTGGAGTAAGGGTATATTGGAATTTCTCGCTGAGTACGGTTTGTTTTTTGCCAAGACAGTGACACTGCTGGTGGCTATTCTGGTGGTGATCGTCGTGCTGGTGGGCGCGGGTCACAAACAACGACGGGCGGAACGTGGCCATATTGAGGTCCGCAGCCTGAATGACGAGATTGATGCGGTCAGCCATACCCTGAAGGATGCGGTGCTGAATCCGGAGGAGTATAAACAAGACCTTAAGGATGAGAAGAAGCGCACCAAGGCGCTGCAGAAAAGCCAGAAGCAGGCCGCTAAAGCCGGTAATGCACCCACCAAACGAGTTTATGTCCTGGATTTTGATGGTGACATCCAGGCCAGCGCAGTCGACCAGTTACGTGAGGAAGTAACGGCCATTCTTGCCATCGCCACCCCTGCCGATGAAGTTGTTGTGCGCCTTGAAAGTCCTGGTGGTATGGTCCACTCCTACGGGCTTGCCGCCTCACAACTTAGCAGATTTGTCAGCAAGTCCATCCCCCTGACTATTGCCGTCGACAAGGTCGCTGCCAGCGGCGGCTACATGATGGCCTGTATTGGCAACCATATCATTGCCGCACCTTTTGCCCTGCTGGGCTCTATCGGCGTAGTCGCGCAGATACCAAATTTCCATCGGTTGCTGAAAAGCAAAGATATCGACGTCGAAGTCCTCACCGCCGGCGAGCATAAACGCACCCTCACCATGTTTGGCGAGAATACGGAAAAAGGTCGGCAGAAATTTATCGAAGAGCTTGAAGACGTACACGCGCTGTTTAAGAATTTTATTGCGGAGCACAGACCCAAAGTCAACATCGCTGAAGTGGCCACAGGTGAGGCCTGGTATGGCAAACGTGCCCTTGAACACCAACTGGTAGACGAATTGAAAACCAGTGATGAGTATATTGTCGACAAATGCCAGGACTGCGATGTCTTCCAGGTCAGATATGTGGAAGACCGCAACCGCGTCGAGCAGATACTGGAGCGTTTTACCACCAGCCTCAGTCGCATCAAGGGTGGTGAAGCTCTGCGCAGCCACGAGCCGTTTCGGTTTTAGGCCGCAAGCAAATGCATAACAACAATCAGGAGCACAAACAACATGACTGAATTTAACGCATTTTGGGTCGAGAAGACCGACACGGGCATGAAAACCAGCATTATCAAGCGCCACATTGACGATCTGCCCGCCGGTGATGTCCTGATACGCGTCCAGTACTCGTCAGTGAACTACAAAGACGCCCTGTCAACCAAGGGCATACCGGGTGTTACTCGCGACTATCCCCATACCCCGGGCATCGACGCCGCCGGTGTTGTCGTAAGTTCCAGTGACAGTGCCTTCGCCGCCGATGATAAGGTGCTTGTTATTGGCTATGACCTGGGCATGAACACGCCTGGCGGCTACGGTCAGTACATTCGTGTACCCGCTAACTGGGTCATGAAGCTGCCTGCCGGCATGAGCCCGCGCGAGAGTATGGTGCTGGGCACCGCCGGCTTCACCGCCGCCCTGTGTGTAGCCAAACTTGAACAGATGGGCGCCAGACCCGCCGATGGGCCAGTGCTGGTCACAGGCGCCACGGGTGGTGTTGGTTCTGTTGCCGTCGCCTTGTTAAGCAAGCTGGGTTATGAGGTGGTCGGCAGTTCCGGCAAGGCTGACAAGGTCGACTACCTGAAGTCCCTGGGTGCCAGCCGCGTTATCGGCAGGGAAGAGCTGGGGGCCGAGAACAAGCGTCCCATGTTGGCTGAAACCTGGGCCCACGGGGTGGACACCGTCGGTGGGGAAATTCTGGCGAACCTGATCAAGAGCCTCAAGTATGGTGGCAGCGTTGCGATCTGCGGGCTGGTGGCCTCACCGGCATTCACCACCACTGTGTTGCCTTTTATCCTGCGCAACGTCAACCTGCTGGGTGTTGATTCCGTGCAACTGCCCCTGGCAGCCAAGTCAGCGACCTGGCAACGTATGGCCACAGACTGGCGGTTGGACAACCTCGACGCCATGACCCATGAGATTGGTCTTGAGGCATTACCCGCAGTGATTGAGCAGATTTTTGCCGGCCAGGTGACGGGTCGAACGCTGGTCAAGCTGGACCACTGAGGGCCAGTTTAACTGAGCGCTTAGTCCCTGCGCAGGCGGTCCGAAGTGGCAATCGGCGTTGGGTAGCAAAACACCACAATATAGGAAGACAGCAGGAAGGTGAGGATGGCCGTCGCCTGAATCAAGTGCGACGCGTCCTCACCGATTAATGCTTCGGCACTGGCAATAAAGGCGATCAGCAAGGAGAACTCACTGATCTGTCCCAGCCGAAAGCCAATCTCCCAGCGCTTGGTTGCAGTTTCAGCATCATTGCGCACCAGGCGGCGCAACAGGCCATAAAAGACCATGGGCTTGAGTGCCAGCACCAGGGCTGCCAGCACCAGAGCCGGCACCAGCACATGGCTGAGCAAGCCCAACTGGAAGCCTGCGCCCAGAGAAAAGAAAAACAACACCAGGAAAAAATCTCGCAGTGGTCGGAGGCTGGCAGCGATATATTGGGCGATGGGACTTGTGGCTACCGCAACGCCGGCGATAAAGGCCCCAATTTCGTGGGACAGACCGGCAAAAGTTGCCAGTTCTGACAGCCCCAGACACCAGCCGATGGCCAGCAGAAAGATATATTCATGAAAGGCATCAAACCGCGCCAGCAGTTTCAGCAGTACATATTTGACAAACAGCCAGGCAAAACCAATTAACAGCGGCAGACCCAGGCCCACCTTAATGAGCTTGTCTGCAATAAGTTTGTCTGCACCGCCAAACGTCAGAAACCCGCCCGTCAGTACCAGCAAGACAATAATGGCAATGACATCCTGGATGAGCAGCAAGCTGACCACCAACTCTCCCGTGCGGCGATGGTGCAGCACGGTGGTGGGCAACAACTTGATACCAATAATCGTACTCGAGAACATCATGGCGATGCCGATAATCACAGATTCGGTGTGGGTGTAGCCAAACAGGGCACCAACGGCAAAGCCCATAGCAAAAAACGCCACGGAACTGCCGAGACCAACCAGCAACGCATCGCCGAGCATGTTAACCAGCTTTGACGGCTGCATATCCAGCCCAAGCAGGAACAGCAGGAAAATAATACCGACCTTGGCGATACTGCTGATCAGCGTTGGGTCAGATATCAGGGAGGTCGCCGAAGGCCCGAGGATCACACCAATGGCAATATAAGCCACGATCAACGGCTGGCGAGTGAACAAGGCAAGCGTAGCCAGCACCGCCGCAGAGGTGAAAATCAGGAAAAACGAAAACAGGACAGGATCGCTGGTCATGGCGCTGATAGTAAGTGATCAGGCCTTGCTGGAAAAGACCAAGACTCTGCCAGCGCAGAACTTATGCCGTGCTACGGCAACTGCCGAGCCCTCAGGCCCGGCGTCGAAACAAAGGCTGGGGTTTGTCCACCGACGCCTGGTAGTTGAAGGTAAAGCCCGCCAAACCCTGCAGGCAGGCCTGTTCATCCTGGCCCGGGGCCAGGGCATAGGCAGTAAAGCCGCAACGTTGCATTTGCTCCAACTGGTCACGCCGAACATCGCCAACAGCCCGAATTTCACCCGTAAAACCATAACGCTGGCGTAACAGTGCAGCGCTGGAATAAGCCCGGCCATCACCAAACTGGGGCAGGTCAAGGGCAATGACAGTCAGATCGCTGAGATAAGGTGCCAGGTCTTCAACGGCTTCATCGGCCTGCAGCCAGACGCCGATATCAGCGCGACCGGCCAGGCTGGTCTGGTGCGCCAGATAAAATGCCAGCGGTAGCAGACTGTTACTGCAGGCAAGGCTGGCCTCCGCCGGCTGGACTACTGCCAGGGGCGAGTCAATGATGGCATTGTCTTTGATGATTTTTGGCATAGAGTCTCTTTTATTTTCGAGTTTCGGAACAGTGCAGATCAGGCAGCGGCAAACCAGACGCCCTGTCGGCCTCAGGCATAAACACGGTCTTTGTAGGCCTGAATGCCAATACGGTTATAGGTCTCAACAAACTGCTCGTCAGCCTCGCGCCGCTGCAGATAGACATCCACCAGCTGCTGAATCACACCGGGTATTTCTGCGCGCGCAAACGATGGGCCGAGAATCTGCGCCAGGGCCGCATTGGTATTGGCTGAACCGCCGATGGAGACCTGGTAAAACTCAGCCCCTTTTTTGTCCACGCCGAGGATACCGATGTTGCCCACATGATGGTGACCACAGGCATTCATGCAGCCGGAGATATTGATATCCAGGTCACCCAAGTCATGGAGGTAGTCCAGGTCATCAAACTGGCGCTGAATGGCTTCGGCCACAGGAATGCTCTTGGCATTTGCCAGTGAGCAATAGTCGCCGCCGGGGCAGCAGATAATATCCGTCAGCAGGCCCAGGTTCGGCGCTGCCAGTTCCGCTTCGCAGAGGGCTTTCCAGAGCGGGTACAGGTCATCCTGGCGCACATCGGCGAGGGTTACATTCTGCTCATGAGTGACCCGCACCTCACCAAAACTGTACTTCTCAGCCAGGTCGGCAAGCACTTCGAGCTGTTCATCGGTGACGTCACCCGGGGCTATGGAGGTCGCCTTCATGGCCACATTGACAATGGCGTAACCCGCTTCCTGGTGCGCCTTGATGTTGCGCGTCACCCAGGCCTTAAAGGCAAAGTTTTCTTGCAGCGCGGCGTCCAGGACCGCCTGACCCTGGCCAGTGGGTGCATAAGCCGGGCGGGTGAAGAACGACTTGACCCGGGTTATCTCGGCGGCGGTAAGAGTTTCTGGACCATCCTTGAGGGCCAGCCATTCCTCCTCGACCTTGGCGGCAAACACAGCGGGCGTCATGGCTCGCACAAGTATCTTGATACGCGCCTTGTACTTGTTGTCGCGGCGACCATAACGGTTGTAGACCCGCAGGATGGCCTCCAGATAGGTCAGCAGGTGTTGTTTGGGCAGAAACTCGCGGATCACCGGCGCCAGCACCGGTGTGCGACCCAGGCCGCCACCCACCAGTATCTGCAAACCCACCTCACCATCACGCTCGATCAGACGCACGCCGATATCGTGGACCTGCACAGCGGCGCGGTCTTCTCGGGCACCGGTGACGGCTATCTTGAACTTGCGCGGCAGCCAGTTATATTCCGGGTGAAAGGTTGACCACTGCCGAATCAGCTCGGCCCAGGGGCGGCTGTCCTCAATCTCATCCACTGCGACACCCGCATACTGGTCAGACGTGGTGTTGCGGATGCAGTTACCGCTGGTCTGGATAGCGTGCATCTGCACGCTGGCCAGGGCCTCGAGAATATCAGGCACTTCCTCGAGTTTTGGCCAGTTATACTGGACATTTTGCCGAGTGGTGAAGTGGGCATAACCCCGGTCAAAATGCCGGCAGATAAAAGCCAGTTTGCGCAATTGCTTGGAACTCAGCATGCCGTAGGGCACAGCCACCCGTAACATGGGTGCCAAGCGCTGGATATACAGGCCATTGCGCAGGCGCAGGTGCTGGAATTCCTCGGCAGGCAACTCGCCGGCGAGGAAGCGCCGGGTCTGGTCGCGATATTGGTTGACACGTTCATCAACCATGGTCTGGTCATAATTGTCGTAGATATACATAGATCTGGGTGCCTGGGCCTTGGGGCGACATTGTCGAGCGCGCTAAATTAACAGGTCGAGGAGTGGCAGAAAACGACCGTTTTACTATATCCATAGAATCGATAGTTTTAACTGCAGGG
>JANQYP010000029.1:8024-17065 GCA_030728785.1 Pseudomonadales bacterium | reverse complement strand
CGCAACAACAGGTACACCCCATGAGCCAACACGAAACAACCCATGCCGACGCGCGTACCAGCAGTCACCATACTGACGAGGCCAGCAGCGACGGCACCGTCGATGCCATTGCTGCTGTGTTGCTGATCAGCATTGCCGTCGTCACCATGATCTACTGGGTTTCACTCCAGTAAGATAAAAGCCCGATGCAGACCGGCTAAGGCAGTACCAGCGACACCACCGTGGCAATAGCCAGCACAAACAGCACCGTAAACAATAACCCACCGGCGATATAGGCCAGTGGATTGCCGGTGCTGAAGTCCCGTTCGTAGTTCTTGCCGGTCTGCACACCAAAAGCCGCGGCGACCACACTCAGCATAACCTGCAGAAAGTTGGGCGGCGTGCGCTTTGCGCCCGGGGCACCTTGCTGGCCGGCATCAGGTGCCTGTGCAGGCGCGGTTGCTGGTAACTTGTCGTCCTGTTTTTCTGCGCTCATGATCTGCGTGGCTCCCGTTTAAAGGACGCATTGTAACACCTATTTATAGTTCAGGACCGGTGCCAGCCAGCGCTCCACTTCCGCCAGGGGCATGCCTTTGCGCTCTGCATAGGCCACAGCCTGGTCATGGTCGATTTTGCCGATACCAAAATAACGGGCATCGGCATGGGCAAAATAGAAGCCGCTGACCGACGAGGCCGGTGACATGGCAAAGTTCTCCGACAGGCTGACGCTGGTCTCGCGGGTGGCGTCCAGCAGTTCAAACAACGCGGTTTTTTCCGTGTGGTCAGGACAGGCGGGATACCCCGGGGCAGGGCGTATGCCAGGGTAGGCTTCCTTGATCAGGGCCTTGTTGTCCAGCTGTTCGCCGGCGTTATAGCCCCACAATTCCTTGCGTACCCGTTCGTGCATACGTTCTGCAAAAGCCTCGGCCAGGCGATCTGCCAGAGCCTTCAGCAGGATGGCATTATAGTCATCGTTGTTCTTCTCATACTCTGCCGCCAGTGCGTCCACACCCAGGCCGGTAGTCACCACAAAACCACCAATATAATCGGCCACTCCCATATCCGCTGGCGCGATATAGTCGGTCAGGCAGTAGTTTGGGTTCTTGTTTGGCTTGTCCATCTGCTGCCGCAGGTGGTGCAGGGTGGTCCGCACTTCTGTACGCGTCTCGTCAGTGTAAACCAGGATGTCGTCAGCCACGCTGTTTGCCGGCCAGAAGCCGATCACCGCATTGGCCTGCAACAGATTGCGGCTCACCAGGTCCTTGAGCATCACCTGCGCATCCTGATAGAGGGCGCGGGCTGTCTCACCCACTATTTCATCTTCCAGAATGTCTGGGAACTTGCCTGCCAGCTCCCAGGTGATAAAAAACGGCGCCCAGTCAATATAGTCCACCAGCTCTGCCAGGGGGTAACCGGTAAATGTTCGAGCACCCAGGAATGACGGCTTGGCGGGCGTGTCCCAGTTGATGTCTGCACGATTGTTCCGGGCCGCCGCATAGGTCAGCATTTTGCCCTTGGCGCGGCGATTCTTGTTACGCTCGCGCAGCATGGCATATTCCTCGCGCACCTCTGCACAGAACGCCGGCTTGAGTTCCGCGCTGAGCAATTTTGTCGCCACACCCACCGCCCGTGACGCATCCGTCACATGTACCGTTGTTTCTGCAGCATAGTTGGGTTCAATCTTAACGGCGGTATGGGCTTTGGACGTGGTGGCGCCACCAATCATCAGCGGCAGGTTAACCTGCAGTCGCTGCATCTCGGCAGCCACGTGGACCATCTCATCCAGTGACGGGGTAATCAGGCCGCTTAAACCAATAATGTCGACCTTTTCGCTGATGGCAGTCTTGATGATCTTGTCTGCTGAAACCATGACGCCAAGGTCGATTACCTCATAGTTATTACATTGCAGCACAACCCCGACAATATTCTTACCAATGTCATGCACGTCGCCCTTGACGGTCGCCATCAGAATCTTGCCGCGCGGTTTGGAATGCTCATCCTTGGACGCCTCAATAAAGGGAATCAGGTGAGCCACTGACTGTTTCATCACTCGAGCACTCTTCACCACCTGCGGCAGAAACATCTTGCCGGCTCCAAACAAGTCGCCGACACGGTTCATACCGGCCATCAATGGCCCTTCAATCACCTCAATAGGGCGTTCATATCGCAATCGCGCGGCTTCAGTATCTTCGAGCACATAGGTGTTAATACCTTTCACCAGGGCGTGGGCCAGGCGCTCCTCGACCGGCAGCTCACGCCATGCCAGGTCCTCGGCCTTACCTTTACTGGCGCCACCGGCGTAGGTGTTGGCGACCTCCAGCAGGCGTTCAGCGGCATCGGCATGGCGATTGAGGATCACGTCCTCGGCCCGGTCGCGCAGGTCTGCAGGAATATCTTCATAGATAGCCAACTGGCCAGCATTGACGATGCCCATGGTCAGGCCGGCTTTGATAGCGTGATACAGGAACACGGCGTGAATGGCTTCACGCACCTGGTTGTTGCCGCGGAACGAGAAGGATACATTGCTGATACCGCCGGATATCTTCGCGCCAGGCAGGTTAGCCTTGATATAGGCACAGGCATCGATGAAGTCCTTGCCGTAAGTGGCATGTTCTTCAATACCTGTCGCCACCGCAAAAACGTTAGGATCAAAGATAATATCTTCCGCCGGAAAGCCCACCTCATGCACCAGAATGTCATAGGTGCGCTGGCAGATCTCCTGCTTGCGCGCCAGGCTGTCGGCCTGGCCGTCTTCGTCAAAGGCCATGACCACAACAGCGGCGCCATGTTTCATGCAGATCCTGGCTTGTTCCACAAACTCGGCTTTGCCGGCCTTGAGGCTGATGGAGTTGACAATGGATTTACCCTGCAGGCACTTTAAGCCGGCCTCGATAATGTCAAATTTTGACGAGTCCACCATCACCGGCACGCGGCTGATATCGGGCTCGGAGGCCACCAGATTCAAAAAGCGCACCATAGCCGCCTTGGAATCCAGCATGCCTTCATCCATGTTGATATCAATCACCTGCGCGCCATTGTTAACCTGCGAGAGGGCAACACTCAGGGCCTGGTCGTAATCTTCTTCGCGAATCAGCCGGGCAAACATCGCTGAACCGGTGACGTTGGTGCGCTCACCGACATTGACGAACAGCGAGTCATCGCCGATGTTGAACGGCTCAAGGCCGCTGAGGCGCATCTTCGGAGGGAGCACTGGCACAGGCCGTGGCGGGTAATTGGCAGCCACGCGGGCAAACTCACGAATATGGTCTGGCCCGGTACCACAACAACCACCAATAATATTGATCAGGCCAGAACTCAGGTAATCCTCAATGGCGCCGACCATTTGCGGAATAGTTTCATCATACTCACCAAACTCGTTAGGCAGGCCGCGGTTTGGGTAAGCGCTGATCAGGCAATCGGCGACATTGCTGATGTCCGCAATATAGGGCCGCAGCTCATCTGCGCCGAGGGCACAGTTAAAGCCCACGGACAAAGGTTTGGCGTGGCGAATGGAGGCCCAGAAGGCTTCTACCGTCTGGCCCGACAGTAGTCGTCCGGAGGCATCTGTAATGGTACCGGAGATCATGATGGGGTATTCGGTGTCGAGTTCCTCAAAGACACTCAGCGCGGCATAAATAGCCGCCTTGGCATTGAGTACATCGAAGATGGTTTCAATGAGGATGATATCCACGCCACCCTCAATCAGAGCTCTGATACCCTCACTGTAATCTGCAACCAATTCATCAAAGGTAATGTTGCGAAACCCCGGATCGTTAACATCCGGTGACAAACTGGCAGCTCTGGTGGTGGGCCCGACAGCGCCGGCAACAAATCGCGGCCGGTCGGGGTTTTCAGCCGTTATTTCGTCTGCTGCCTGGCGGCAGAGGCGGGCAGCAGCGAGGTTGATCTCGTAAGACAGGTCTGCCATGCCATAGTCAGCCTGCGACACTCGGTTGGCTGTAAAGGTGTTGGTCTCAATGATGTCCGAGCCGGCACGCAGATACTGCATGTGAATATCTTTCAGGGCGACCGGTTGGGTCAGGGCCAGCAGTTCGTTATTACCTTTAACGTCGGCAGGGTGGTCGACAAAACGCGCTCCACGAAAATCTGCCTCAGTGAGTTTTAACTCCTGGATCATGGTGCCCATGGCGCCATCCATTACCAGGATGCGCGCTTTGAGTTGGGCGTGAAGCAGGGCGGAACGTGGGGCTTGTTTCATAATCAGGCAACTTTTATCTGTCTGGGTCGGGAAAAATCTAGGTCTTTGCAGCGCGGCAGTCTAGCAGTTGTGACCGCCTTGTGTTTTGAAGTTCTGTCTTGCTCATGATGAATACCTCTCATGTCCAGGCACAGTGAAAAAACCCCTTGAAAAGCAAGGTCTTAGGGAAACTGTATTTGCTCCCGAGGGGTATGATTCGTTAGACTACGCACTTGTATCTCAACATCGCAAAGATGACGGAATAGGCCATGGTCGAAATTACACCGGCAGCGCAGGAATACCTAGTCGGCTTGTTGTCCAAACAAGACGACGCAACTGACATTCGAATTTTCATCTCTGATCCCGGCACCCCCATGGCGGAGACCTGTATCGCCTATTGTAAGCCTGGTGAAGAGCAGACGACCGACGAGAAAGCTGACTACACGGGATTTGGTGCCTGGATTGACGAGCGCAGCAAACCCTTTCTGCTGGACGCACTGGTGGACTACGCCAAGGACAAGATGGGTGGCCAGCTGACAATCAAGGCACCCAATGCCAAGGTACCGCAGGTATCCGCCGACAGTCCCATTGAGGACCGTATCAACTACATTCTCCACAGCCAGGTGAATCCCTCACTCGCAGCCCACGGCGGCATGGTGAGCCTGGTAGAGGTGACAGAAGCCAGTATCGCCATTCTGAAGTTTGGTGGCGGCTGCCAGGGTTGTGGCATGGTCGACATGACCCTGAAAGACGGGGTCGAGAAAACCCTGCTTGAGCAACTGCCGGAACTGACAGCAGTACGCGATGTGACTGACCATTCGGTGACAGAAAACGCCTATATGTAGGTGTGCCGCTTACGCGTGCCGGTCGACAATCTTGGCAACTGCCTGCAATACCACCCGCACAGGGTCTGCACAGGCGCCGGCGCTGTTCCACAACTGCGGAAAAACAAGACCCTGACCGCCGCGGTCACGAAACTGCTGAATGTTGGCATCGCTGTCGTCAATCAGAATAGCGCGTGGATGGGCCAGCCGAGCCTTGTGACTGGTGAAAATACAGTTATCAAAACCCTGCCCAAAACGATCACAGAGCCATTGGTATTTGCCCGCCAGGCAGTCGGGATAACCCGTCGGCGCCGTCAGAAACAGCACCTCGCCGTAGACCCCCAGGCCCTGGTGCAGGGCATTAAACCAGGGGTAGGCGGGCAGGCCACGCCAGAAATCTGCGCCATGGCGGTCTATCTCCAGAAAAAAATCCTGGCGCGGGATACCCAGCAAAGCTTCCGGATAAAAATCTCCGGGAAAGTCCCTGGCCCAACGGGTCAGCAGGGTGTCGGCCTCGAGGTTGACAAGCGCCAGCGCCGGGCCGATAAAATCCACGCAGACGCCGTCAATATCCAGATATATATCCCATCCTGGGGCCATCGGCATCAGGCAGATTGTGCCTGGTCACCACTGGCAGCGGCCTTGGCTGCGGCCTGCCGGTGGGGTAACAATCCCTTAACCCTGGCACGCAGGCTGTGAATCATCTTTTCTGTAGTCGCCCAGTCCACACAGGCATCGGTAACCGACACGCCGTACTTCAAATCGGCCAGATTTGCCGGAATCGATTGATTACCGGCTTCGAGATTACTCTCTACCATCAAGCCCACAATTGAAGCATTACCCTCAAGTATCTGGTTGCCAACATTCTCCATTACCAGCGGCTGCAAGGCATAGTTCTTCGAAGAGTTGGCGTGACTGCAATCAATCATGATATTGGGCTTTATACCGGCCTGCTGCAGCGCCTGCTCGCAGACCGCGACATTGACAGAGTCATAATTGGTCTGGCCACCGCCGCCACGCAGGACAATATGGGCATGCTGGTTACCACGGGTATGCACAACCGCCACCTGGCCCTCATGATTGATGCCGAGGAATCGATGGGGCGCTGAGACTGACTGCAGGGCGTTAATGGCGACCGCCAAGCCACCATCGGTGCCGTTCTTGAAGCCGACGGCGCAGGACAGGCCACTGGCCATTTCCCGGTGGGTCTGGGACTCCGTGGTGCGGGCACCTATGGCACTCCAACTGATCATATCTTGTAAATACTGGGGCGATACGGGGTCAAGGGCCTCGGTGGAGGTCAGGATGCCCATCTCCGCAAGATCCACCAGCAACTTGCGCGCCAGCTTCAGGCCGTCTTCAATAGCGAAAGAATCATTCATATAAGGGTCATTGATAAAACCTTTCCAACCCACTGTCGTGCGGGGCTTCTCAAAATAAACTCGCATCACCAGCACCAGGCTGTCATCTACTTCGGCTGCCAGGGCTTTTAACCGGCTGGCATAGACGAGGGCTGCATCGACATCATGAATGGAACAGGGACCAATAATCACAAACAGTCGCGGATCCGCATGCTCAAGGATAGCTTTGATGGTCAGGCGTCCTGCAGCGACCGTCGTGAGTGCTTTATCAGAGGCAGGTATGAGCTGTTTCAGCTGGTTTGGGGTCATCAGGGTCTGGTCACTTAACACGTTTAAATCGTCCACTAGCACATTGGTCATTTTGGCTTCCTGATCCGCAGATCGTCATCTTCTGTTCTTGTCGGTAACCCTTGTAAATTGTTCTGTTTAGCCTTCCCACAATCAAAAAAAAACCCCGATTGACCTGCGCCTATCGGGGTTTCCTGGCGGCGGTCTGGACCGCCTGAATATGTTTCTTCAAGCGCTCTGGATGTGGCTAAAAAAATAGTCATAGCCCAGCCAGGCACTAAAGCCTGCTCGACTGACCACAACAGCATCAGCCGCCACACGCTTGGTTGCAGGATGGCGGTTTTTCTGACGCAGTATTTTTTGGGAAAATTTTAGCATGCGCGCATGATAGCGACCTGAATGATTGTTGCAAGTGTTTTCTGGCGTCGGCAGTTATACTGCAGACCCTGCAGGCAGGCGCCTGCATCAGTTTTGAGTCGGCCCAAAACAGCGCCGACCGGTACCCAGCAAGGTAAGCAATTCATGCCAGACACGCGCTTGATCAAATTTTCCTCGGCCACAGCGCTGCTGCGCCAGGCCTTCACCGGGCCGTTACTGGTGCTGCTGGCCTGCAGCACCAGCTACATTGCCGAGACTCAGGCAGCAGTAATGCTCGAGCCACCCCTGCAGATCCGCTTTGCCGCCGTCAACGAAATGAGCGGTATTGTGAAGAGTCGCAGGTTCGACAATGTTTATTGGGTGCATAACGACAGTGGTGACCAGCCCCGCCTGTTTGCCCTGGACGGCGATGCCAGAATCATCTTCCCTGGATTTCTGCGGCGCGATTTTTCTGCTGAGGTCGCCGAGCAGGGCAAAACTTCCTGGCCTGGACATGCCATCGCCGTTGCGGCAAATGTCGACTGGGAAGATATCGCGGTTGATGGCGATATGCTCTATATCGCTGATATGGGCAACAACGGCAACGCGCGCCGCGACCTTGGAGTTTATGCTGTACCCGAACCCAATCCTCGGGCTGTAGAACTGACCCGACCCCTGGCCTTCTGGCCGGTTCGCTACCCGGAGCAGGACAGCTGGCCAGCACGCCAGTGGCACTATGACAGTGAGGCAATGTTTGTTGCTGACCACCAGCTGTACTTCCTCACCAAACATCGCCAGCCCGGTAAGATCGACAAATTTGAGGCCGGCGTCATGCTCTACCGGCTGGATACCCGTCATACGGACCGCTATAACGACCTGGTCAAAGTTGACCAGCATGACCTGCTGGCTGTCGCCACCGGCGCCGACCTGGCACCCAATGGGCAGTTGCTGGCGGTGGTTACCTATCAGGACCTGTGGCTGTTTGAGAAACCCGCAACAGGTGATCAGTGGCTGTCGAGCAAGGCCTATCGGCTGCCGCTGGCGCGTCGCCAGATCAAGCAGGTGGAGGCGGTTACCTGGGTTGACAACAACACCTTGCTGCTCGGCAACGAACAAGGCGAGCTCTACCAAGTTGAGCGCAGCAGTGTCCCGGCCTTCTCAGAAAAACCAACAGAGCCACGCAAGTAATGCGCGCAACCGGGACAATCACTCACGCTGACGGCAGGTAACTAGTGGACGTTTTACCCAGCTTTACCAACATCATCGGCCTGTTAGTAGCGGGTCTTATTGCCGGTTTTATTAATACCATTGCCGGTGGTGGCTCCATGCTGACCCTGCCGGCGCTGATGATGCTGGGCATGCCTGCGGATATTGCCAACGCCACCAACCGTGTGGGTGTGCTGCTGCAATCACTGGCCGGGGTCAAGGGTTTCAAGGACCAGGACCGCCTCGATTCAGCAGCCATTGGCCCGGTGCTGGTACCCACACTGGCCGGCGCCCTGGTGGGGTCGCTGCTGGCTTCTTACCTGCCTGTCGGGTTGTTAAAGCCGACACTGCTGGCCGTCATGTTTGGAATGGCCCTGGTGATGGTCATCAAACCCGGCGCTGTATTGCCCGCGCCTGGCACTGTGCCATTTAAGGTATTCGACAAGCCTTCAGCGGTGCTGGCCCTGTTTGCCGCAGGTGTCTATGGCGGCTTTATCCAGGCCGGTGTGGGGTTTATCCTGATTGCCGCCCTGGCTGGCGGCCTGCGCTATGACCTGGTACGAACCAATGCCCTGAAGATGGTCTGTACCGCGGCCTTCAGCGTCGTCGCCCTGGCGGTATTCATTGTTCGAGACCAGGTGTTGTGGATTCCAGGACTGATACTGGCGGCGGGCACAGTGGCCGGCGCCAGCCTGAGTGTAAAGTTTGCAGTCAGCGTGGCGCAAAATACGCTAAAATGGCTGCTTTTTGTCATGGTGACCCTGACCTGCGCCGGCGCGCTGTTTTTTGGCTAGGCAACCAGACACAAACAGCACTAGCAAACACCAC
>JANQYP010000029.1:0-7924 GCA_030728785.1 Pseudomonadales bacterium | reverse complement strand
GCAAACACCACAGGGTTCGCCCCGCAAAGTGAAACGTATATGAGTGAAACATTGAATACAGAGATCGAAAAGTACCCGGCCAATTTTATTCGGACCATCATCGAAAAGGATCTGGCGGCGGGCAAGAACAACGGCCAGGTTGTCACCCGCTTTCCGCCCGAGCCGAACGGTTATCTGCACATTGGCCATGCCAAGGCCATCTGCCTGAGTTTTGGTATTGCCCAGGAATTCAACGGCTCGACATTCCTGCGGTTTGACGACACCAACCCGTTAAAGGAAAACGTCGAATTTATGGAATCCATGAAAACCGACATCAGCTGGCTGGGTTTTCAGTGGCGTGAAATACGCAATGCCTCTGATTACTTTGAAGAGTTGTACCAATTCGCCGAGGCGCTGATTGAAGATGGCAAGGCCTATGTGGATTCACTCAGCGCTGATGAGATTCGCGAGTATCGCGGCACCCTGACGGCACCTGGCAGGAACAGCCCTTTCAGGGACCGGAGCGTGGCTGAAAATCTCGACCTGTTTCGGCGTATGCGAGCCGGGGAATTCAAGGATGGCGAGCATGTGTTGCGCCTGAAAATTGATATGGCCTCGCCAAATATGAACATGCGTGATCCCGCTATTTATCGTATTCGGCATTTCCACCACCACCAGACCGGGGACAAGTGGTGTATCTATCCCCTATATGACTACACTCACTGCATCTCCGATTCACTGGAGGGTATAACCCATTCCCTCTGCGACCTGGGTTTTGAGGCCCATCGTCCCCTGTATGACTGGGTGCTGGATAATATCCGCGTCAACTGCCATCCCCAGCAGATTGAGTTTTCGCGCCTCAACCTGCAATACACGGTGATGAGCAAACGTAAGCTGAAGCAACTGGTGGATGAACAGCTGGTCAGTGGCTGGGATGACCCGCGTCTGCCGACCATTGCCGGCCTGCGGCGCCGGGGTTACACCCCAACAGCGATCCGGGATTTCTGTCGCCGCATCGGCGTTACCAAGAGTGACAACAATGTTGAACTGGCCATGCTGCAGAGCGTCATCCGGGAAGACCTTGAAGATACAGCGCCACGGGTGATGGGCGTGCTGAATCCCTTGAAGGTGGTGATTAGCAACTATCCTGCCGGCCAGACAGAGCAGCTGCTGGTCGCCAACCACCCAAAAAATGACGCCCTCGGCAGCCGGACACTGCCCTTTACCCGTGAGCTGTATATCGATCAAGACGACTTCCGCGAGGAGGCCAATCGTAAGTACAAGCGTCTGGTGAGTGGTGGTGAAGTGCGCCTGCGTTATGGTTATGTGATCTGTGCCAACGAGGTCATTAAGGATGCCGCCGGTAACATCACCGAACTGCACTGTACCTATGACCCCGCAACCCTCGGTGAAAATCCCGTCGACCGCAAGGTTCGCGGTGTGATCCACTGGGTCTCAGCAGAGCAGGGCTTGCCGGCGGAGATTCGGCTCTATGAACCATTATTTACTGTCGACTGGCCCGATGCGTCCGATTCTGATTATCGCGACCTGCTGAACCCCGACTCACTGCGGGTGGTCCAGGGTTATGTCGAGCCGAGCCTGGCAAGCGCCACCGTTGAGCAGCGTTTCCAGTTCGAGCGTGAGGGCTATTTCTGCATCGACAACCAAGACTCAAGACCGGAGAAACTGGTCTTCAATCGGGTGGTGGGTTTGCGCGATTCCTGGGCCAAAATTGATGCAGGCGAATGACGCTGCCAATAGGTGTAAACACCCTTATGGGCAACCGGATCAACAACCAGAGGTGACATGATGAAATTTGGCTTAATCCCCGTGAATATCGGCATTCAATCCATGGCCGCCATGACCGGCCTGGCGCAGCTGGCTGAAAGTGTTGGCATCGAATCCGTATGGACCTTTGAGCACGTTATCGTGCCGGTGAATTACGACTCAAAATACCCCTATGACAAAAGCGGCAAGATGGGTGTTACCCCGGAAACCAATATGGTTGACCCGCTTATTGCCTTGACCGCCATCGCCGCCGTCACCAAGACCCTGCGCCTTGGTACTGGCGTGAACATTCTCTCCCAGACTAATCCGTTATATCTGGCGAAACAGGCTGCCAGCCTCGACATGTTGTCCAATGGCCGACTCGAACTGGGACTTGGTATCGGCTGGCTGCAGGAAGAGTTTGTCGCCATGGGTACACCCTTTGAGAAACGTGGTGCCCGCTTTGATGATTATGTCGCCGCCATGCGCAAAGTCTGGTCTGGTGAAGTGGTTGAACATGCCAGTGAATTTCTTAACTGGCATGGCTTCAAGAGCTACCCCGTACCAAACCAGTCGCCACTGCCGGTGATCATGGGCGGCATCAAGGGCAAAATTCACGAACGGATTGCCCGCCTGGGTGATGGCTGGTTTGCGCCGACCTTTGATACCAAAGAACTGACCCACCATCTTGATCTGGTGAAAGCCCAGTGTGATGTTATCGGCCGGGATTTCACTGAAATTGAGATCACCTGCATGTGGCCAGGTGCCGGTGGCCAAGCCAGTATCGATGCCCTGGCAGCAGCGGGTGTACATCGCCTGGTGGTACCAGTGATGGCCCTGGGCGGCGATCCAGCGGCAGGTATCCAGAAGCTGGCGGCTGATTATATTGGTTAACCTGACTGACGTTAATGCCGCTTTTGAGCGCATCTGCGCCACCACCGGGGTCCACCAGACCGCGGTAATGACCTGCGCCTCACTGGACGTGTTAGCAGGCGCAAGCCTGTTTTTCAAGTGTGAACATCTGCAGAAGACCGGCTCCTTCAAGGCCCGCGGAGCCCTAAATGCGGTCCGCAGCCTCGACCAGCAGACTGCCGCCAATGGGGTTGCCACCCATTCCTCGGGGAACCATGGCGCGGCCCTGGCCTGGGCTGCAGCTAGCCGGCATATTCCTGCTTTTGTGGTTGTTCCTAACAACGCGCCACTGGCCAAAAAGCACAACATTGCCCTCCATGGCGCCGAGATCATTGAATGCGAACCAACCCTGCAGGCCCGCGAAGCGACCCTGGGGGAAGTTGTTAGGCGCACAGGTGCCAATTATATCCCGCCCTATGACGATGACCGTGTCATTGCCGGGCAGGGCACCGCGACACTGGAGTTGCTGGCCCAGACAGGCCACCTGGACAGCATCGTCACACCCGTGGGTGGCGGGGGTTTGCTGGCTGGCTCAATTCTTGCCGCCGGCGCTGGCATCAGGATTTTTGGCGCTGAACCGGCCATGGCAGATGATGCCTTTCGGTCATTGGCGACCGGCATCAGGGTCACGGCACACACACCCAGGACCATTGCTGACGGCCTGCAGACCACCCTTGGGGAACGCAATTTTGCCATCATCAAAACCCGCAGCGCAGGCATTCTGCTGGTCAGTGAAGATGAAATTCGCGCCGCCATGACCCTGCTCTGGAGCCGCCTGAAACAACTGGTTGAGCCATCCTCGGCGGTCACCCTGGCGGCAGTGTTGCGTTATCCTGAACATTTCGCCGGCCAGCGGGTGGGCCTGGTGCTCACCGGCGGCAACATGACATTGCCCGCCCTGGGCGTCTAGCTGACTAAAATCCCCAGGGTAATCCCGAGTATCTGTGCCCAATTTCTTTGTAATGTGTTGCCTGCTTATGTCCAGCTCCATCAATGTTGACCGCCAAACTCTGCGGGAACTAATAAAACTCGCTTACCCCATGGTGGTTTCCCAGGGTGCGTTTGCGCTGATGATCTTTACGGATCGTTATTTTATGTCCCTCATCAGCCCCACCCACATGGCCGCATCCCTCGGCGGCGGGGTTGCGGCGTACTTCTGCATGTCCCTGTTTATCGGAATTCTGTCTTATGGTAATGCCCTGGTAGCACAGTATTTTGGCGCTGGCGAAACCGCCAAATGCCCTCGCGTTGTGACTCAAGGTTTGCTCCTGTGCCTGGCTTTTATCCCGGTCTTGCTTGCCATCGGTTATGCAGTCGGCGCCCTGTTTGGCTGGATAGGCCACGAACCCGGCCAGGTGCTGCTGGAGCGGCAGTATTTTTATATCCTGCTCTGGGGCTCGGGCCTGAGCCTGGCCAAAACCTGCCTGGCCTCTTACTTCGCCGGCATTGGCCGGACCCGAGTGGTGATGATTGCCGACACTGTTGGTGTGGCCCTCAATATCCCCTTGTCGTACCTGTTGATATTTGGCGTCTGGGGCCTGCCAGAACTGGGGATTGCCGGTGCGGCCTGGGGCACCATTATCAGTACCCTGTTCAGCCTTGGCCTGTTTCTGGCCTTTTATCTGGCCCCGCACCATCGTCGGGCCTTTGCGGTGGCGCGGTCACTGGTCATTGACCGGGGTATTCTGCGCCGTTATGTGCGCCTCGGACTGCCGTCGGGCATGGAGATGTTCCTCAATGTCGCGGCCTTCAACCTGTTCCTGATGATGTTTCAATCCTATGGTGTGGTTGAGGCGGCATCAGCGGCGATTGTCTTCAACTGGGACATGTTGTCATTTATTCCTATGATTGGCCTGAATGTCGCCTTGATCAGCCTGGTGGGACGATTTGTTGGCGAGCGCGACATGACCCGACTGCGCGGCGTGGTGGTTGCCGGCTTTGTGATCGGCCTGCTTTACTCGAGCTTGCTGGCGGTGATGTTTGTCCTCTTCAGCGGCCCCCTGGTGGCCCTGTTTGTGGCAGATCCATTGCTGCAACTGGGTCACTCGACAGAACCCAGTATTGTGGCTCTGGCCAGTTTTATGATGGTGGGACTGGCAACTTATGTGATGGCGGATGCGACGGTACTGATTGCCGGGGGCATATTGCGGGGTGCCGGCGATACCCGCTGGCTGATGTGGGCATCGGTCGCAGCCCACTGGGTGATGCTGGTCATGCAGTACCTGGTGATTAAGGTGTTTGAGCTTGGCCCGCGGGTGTCATGGGTGACATTTGTGTTGATGGTGCTGTCTATTGCCGGCCTGTATCTGTGGCGGCTTAAAGGACCTACCTGGCGCACCCCCGAGGCTTTCCAGCGGGTCATGGACGAACACTGAGGAGGCTGGCCAGGGGCAGGTCGCAGTTTTACACAGCCAGGATCCACACCAGCAACCCTGTGGCATAACCCAGCACCTGGCCGCGATCACCCGAACCATCTGCCTGGCCATGTTCAAGCTCGGCCTCAGGCTCGCCACCCTTCATGACCCGCAGGATAATAGGGACCTCAAACACCAGGACACTGACCAGGCGCGCCACCACCACCGCTAACAACATGGCACTACCGGCGTTGACCACCGGCACTGCCAATAACACCAGCACCACCAGCAGGATATTCGCCAGCGGCCCCCCCATGCTCATGAAGAGGAACTGGCGGGCGGTGTTTTTCTTAAAATTGAAACCAAAAATAAAGGTGCCCAGGGGGTTGGTGACCATCGGCGAGTAGGACTTTGCGAGGCGGGCGCCGGCAAAGTGGCCCCACTCGTGAAAGATGGAGGCCATGATGCTGGCGGCCGCAAAGGCATTCAAGACACTCAACAGCGTCGCAAGTCCGGAGCCACTGATCATCACATAGGCATCAGCAGCGACCCAGAGGGTCATGGCGGCCAGCAGCGCCAGGCCGTGATTACGCGCCGCCAGTTGCAGCCGTTGGCCATCTGACAGTTTTTTTACTGTATTGGCGGCTGTGTTGGAGACAGTACTGGTGACAGTGCTGGTAGTCGTGTCGGACATCGCATTTACTCAATTTGGGAAAAAAACACCAGGCGCAGGGATAGGCGTCGCGCCGGGACCGCAGGGCTGGCCGCCATTGTTACATACCAGCAGCATACTGCCTACTGGGCAAATAGGGCAGCTTTGGGTCGCCAGATGCGCGGCTAAGGGCTAGCATAGGCCGACACCAGGCTGCGAGAAACTGATCCATGCCACAAACCACACAAACCCGAGCAATAGCATTGATTCGCCACGGCGACTATGAGCAGCCGGCCGATGTACCCAGTGCCTTGCTACCCTATGGACTGACAACCAAAGGTGCAGACCAGGCTCGGGCCTGCGTGGCACTGATCCACGCATTCTGCCGCAGTCACCAGCTTGTGGTTCGGCCCGTATTACACTGCTCAAGACAGCTGCGCGCCTACCAGACCGCAACCATTATTGCTGCTGGCCTGAAGGACGGCGGAGCAGGCGACATCTATGGCGGGGAGGCGGGTGGGGCTGCCTATGTGGTGGAGGAGTTTGGCGAACTTGCCGAACGCAGTGTCGGCGCCATGGCTAACCTGACCATGCAGGCTATCGAGTCGATTGTCGACGCCGATCCCCGCTATCCGTCTCTGCCCGAGGGCTGGAAGTCCAGTAGTGACTACTGTTTGCCTTACCAGGGGGCGGAATCACTGCGTCAGGCAGGGACTCGAGTGGCAGCCCATATCTGCCGGTTCTGGCCGGCCATTGCGCCTCGGCAGGTACAGGTTATTGTCGGCCATGGCGCCGCCATCAGGCATGCCGCTGCCAAACTGGGCATCCTCGCGGAGGCGGATATTGCCCGCTTATCCATGCATCACGCCCGGCCGGTGTTTATCACTTGCGACAACGCGGGTGGCTGGCACCAGGTTGGCGGTGAGTGGAAAACCCGGCAGCGGGCCGGGGATGAGTTTGGCGAATAACGCTTAAAACTCGAGGATAGCGCGACCGCTGATTTTGCCCGTCTCCAGGGCGTGGGCAGCCTCGTTAATCTGCTCCAGGGTAAAACGCGCCGTCACCATGGCATCCAGGTCCAGAGTGCCTTTGGCATACCAGTCAAGATATTTGGGGAAATCCCGGTCTGGTGAACAGCTGCCGCCGATGCTGCCTATAAACTTCTTCTCGCTGATAAGAATATCAATGGCATTAAGCTCCACCGTGGTCTGGGGCACACCTACCAGTACCGCTGTGCCACCTGTCTCAGCACCAAAAAAGCCGCCGCGCACAGCTGGGACAATCTGCTCCATGGTTTTTTTCAGGCCAATACAATCAAACGCATAGTCGGCACCAGCCAGTGGCTGGCCCATGAAGTTGCGTTTTGCAGGATTGATTGTCAGGGCATGAATCTGCTGGATGGGATCACCCTGGCCAGCATTGATGGTATGGGTCGCGCCAAACTGGCGGGCGAAAGCCAGCTTGGCATCATCCAGGTCGACGGCAATAATCGGATTTGCGCCCACCGCTTTGGCCGCCACAACCGCCGACAAGCCAACACCACCGACGCCAAAAATCACCACACTCTCTCCGGCTTTGACGCCGGCGGTGTTTTCCACGGCCCCAGCACCGGTCATCACGGCACAACCAATAATGGCCGTGACATCACGTTTGGTGTTGTTGTCGACCTTCACCACATACTGCTCGTCAGCAATGGTGGTGTCGGCCCAGGTAAAGACATTCTGCGAGCGCGCTGTGCTGCCATCGGGCAGCAGGATACTGGCGGCGACAGCAGGGCGGTCTGTATGGGCGGCATCCCGAGGTACCCAGGTCACCATGACCATATCACCTTCCTGCACATGGCTGACGGCGCTGCCAGTTTTCAGCACAACGCCCGTCGATTCGTGGCCGAGGACAACAGGATTGGCACGGGGATTATGCATCTGGTGCAACTGGCTGTGGCAGACACCACTGGCGAACTGCTTCACCAGCACCTCAAAGGGACCAGGGTCAGGCAGGTTAAGCTCAACAATCTGCAGGGGGCCCTGCTGCTGGGGCAGGACGACAACGCGAGCGGGATTTGGCATAATCTGAATCCTTTTAAGGTTAATGATGCAAACAAGAGGACATGCAGGCTCAGAAAATTGAGCAACATGGGCAAGTTAAGAAGTATAAAAAATAGCAGAACGCCAGCATTCTAAGTGCAACCAAGGTAGCCTGTCATCATGTCAAATTTATCCCCGCCAGCCGCTGGATCGCCAGCCGCTGGATCGCCAGCCGC
>JANQYP010000028.1 GCA_030728785.1 Pseudomonadales bacterium | reverse complement strand
TTTATTCGGCGGTGGCGTTGCGACAGCCCAGGTTTTTACATCGGTGATTTTCATGTCCATCTCCTCAGGAACGATTATGTCAAAGCTAAGTGGTTTCCTAGCAGCGGTGCACAATAGTCCGGGAAATGTCCGGCAGTCTTTCAGCCAGACGACAATTTCAGTATTAATGAACTTGTACCAACGGATTCCTGACTTTTAGCAGAGGTTCCCCGGCATTGCTCTCGGAATGCCTGATCGTTTTTGACTAAGAACAGCCTGCGTGTAAGATAAGCGCTTGACGGGAGTGAGGTGAATATTTTTTGCAGATGCGCATAACATTGCATAACGGTATAGGTTAAACGTGGCCAGCTCGGACAATAAAGGAAAAACTACTAAGGCTGCGGCTACGTTGTCAGTCAACATGATTGGCCAGCGTTTGCGCCAGCTGCGTAAGGAGCACGACTGGACATTGGTTGAGGTAGCTCGCCTGACGGGCATTTCGGCGGGTACGCTGTCGAAACTTGAACGCGGTAAAACCGACCTGAATTTCACCAGTGTCAATAAGCTGGCAAACGGCCTTGGCCTGCCGGTCACAGATCTGACAAATCCGCGCAGTTCGTTTCAGGGGCGTCGAGCAATCACTATCGGCGGGCAGGGCGTCAAGTTTGACGCACCGGACATGATGTATGAGGTGTTGTGCACCGATGTCTCCAACCATCAGCAAGGTTATTTAAAAGCCGTCGTCAGGGCCCACCACTTCGATCCGAAATTGCCTTGGCATCGACATAATGGCCAGGAATTTTTATGTGTGTTAAGCGGCAAGTTGCAATTGCATACGGAACTCTATGAGCCTGTTGAATTGAAAACCGGCGATAGCATATTGTTTGATTCTTCTATGGGCCACCATTACGTTTCGCTGGGCAAGAAAGACGCCGAAATCCTCATCAGCATGTCGCTTCAAGGTTACCAGAATGTGGCAGATGCGCTTGGTGTATAGCAAGGGCTAGCCTGCCTGCCGCGTTTCCTTGCCGCCCTTTAATTTTTCGTTTTCGATAATATTTATCGCAAAAGGCTTTTCTTGACAAAGTTCATGTTGTAGTGTGGCTGCGTTTGCATCATTCATGGTCTGAAGTGGATAGCTCGTGGAAGTTTTCGATATCATCATCATTGGCGCAGGTATAGCCGGCGCATCTGTTGCGGCGCAGGTCAGTGATCAAGCCCGTGTGTTGTTGCTCGAGAAGGAGGAGCGACCGGGCTATCATGCTACCGGGCGGTCTGCCGCAGCCTATATTCCGTCATATGGCTCTGATAACGCCGCGCTGCGTTTGCTGACCGCCGCCAGTCGCGCCTTTCTCAAGGAGCCCCCGCATAGCTTTCAAGTGCCGTCAATCATGCGCCAGCGTGGCTTGTTGACTTTGTACCCCACAGGTTCTGAGGCCAATCTCAATCTTGACTGGCAAGTGCTGCGACAACAATTTTCTGGCATAACGCGGGTTGAGACTGATTTCATACGCCAACAGATCCCGGCTGTTCGTGATGAATACGCCAGTGCCGGTTTGTATGAGTCTGACGTCTACGATCTGGATGTACATGCGTTGCATGAGGGTTATCTGCGAACCTTAAAGGCCCAGGGTGGCAAACTGATAACCCGGGTTACTGTAGATCAGATAATTTCGAGCGGTAACGGCTGGCAGGTCAATACGTCGACGGCAAGCTACTCGGCACCGTTGTTGGTCAACGCTGCCGGTGCCTGGGCTGATGATGTGGCTGCCTTAGCGGGTGTCAGTTGTGTTGGGCTGGTGCCAAAGCGCCGCACCGCCATACTGGTTGAGCCACCACAGGGTTGTGATGTTGCCGAATGGCCGCTGGTCATGTCGTCCACCGGCAGTTTCTACTTTAAGCCCGATGCAGGTTTGTTGTTGGTTTCGCCAGCAGATGAACATGCCACTGTGCCCTGTGATGCCCAGCCTGAAGAACTGGATATCGCCTACGCCGTAGATTTTGCCGAGCAGGCTTTGGATCTCAGGGTTAAACAGGTCAAGCACAGCTGGGCAGGACTGCGGAGTTTTGTCGAAGATAGCACGCCGGTGATTGGTTTTGCACCCAACGCTAACGGCTTCTTCTGGTTGGCCGGTCAGGGCGGTCATGGTATCCAAACCGCACCTGCTACAGCCCGCCTTGCTGCCTCGCTGCTTTTGGCTCAAGGATTGCCCGATGACTTACAACACCTTGGTTTTGATCCCGCCTGGGTTTCTCCAACACGTTTACTCAATGCTCAGTTGTTATAAACCTGCCATCACCTGATTTTCGAAAATCACTATCATGAGAACATTTATTATGAACAAGAAACCCTTGGCTCTCCACATCAGTGGACTTCTGTTATCAACGCTGGCTCCAGCGGTTGCGCTTGGTGCATCAAACTCCACTTTTGTGATAGAAGAAGTTGTCGTCACCGCGCAGAAGCGTGCAGAAAGTAGTCAGGACGTACCCATCAGTATTCAGGCATTCAGTGCAGATGCCATCGAGCGCTTGGGCGCTACCCAGCTGTTGGATCTGGCGAAAAGTGCCCCCTCCCTTAGCACGGGTGGTATTCCGGGCAGTAACCAGACAAGTGGTATGCGTGGCGTGGTGGACTATGGCCGTAATATTGGCATCGACTCGCGCATGGGTGTCTACATTGACGGTGTCTACCAGGGTCGATCATCTAGCAACAACCAGCCCCTGATGGGCCTCGAAAGTGTCGAAATTCTCCGTGGACCACAAGGGACACTGTTTGGCAAAAATACGGTTTCTGGCGCGATCAACCTCAACACCCGCAAAGCCTCCGAGGATTTTACCGGTGAGTTGAAGGCCGGCTTGGGCAATGAGGGTTATATGACAGCTTCGGCACTGCTGAGTGGGCCCCTGGGTGATAAGGTACTTGGCTCAATTGCTTACTCCACGCAGAAACGTGATGGCTGGTTCAATAATACTGCGCTGGGTCGTCAGGTAGGCGACTGGGAGCAGGATGGCGCTCGCGGGCAGTTACGCTTCCTGGCAAATGAAAAGTTGGAAGTAATCCTGTCCGGTGATTTTGGCTCAAGCGACAGTGAAATGCCTGTTTACACCAGACAATCATTGCCAATTTATACCACTGGGAAATCACTGGAAAGTGACAAGGTCGACTTCTGGGGTACGGCGCTGACTGCAAATTACAATACGGACAGCGACTATATACTGACTTCGATATCTGCCTATCGTACCAATGAATATGTGCTCACCGGTGATGAAGACTTTACAGCGGCAGCGGCGGCATTCCAGACCCAATTTGATGAAAAAGGTAAACAGTTTTCGCAGGAATTTCGGGTTGTTTCACCACAAAACGACACCTATGACTGGGTAGCTGGCCTGTACTATTTTGATAGCCGAGTTTCGACCGGCAGGAATATCCTGTTTGGCGCGCCAATTCTTCCGGCTCCGCAACTCAGTGGCGTGATCTCTATTCCAAGTGTCAACGATATAACCAGCTACGCGTTTTACGTCCATGGTAATTACAGAATCACTGAGCAACTGGAACTGACTGCGGGCTTGCGCTTTACCGATGAAGAGAAGGATTTTGATTTTAACCAGGTTAATACGCCAAACGATGCTGCTGGCGGCGCTTTGGTGCTTGAAAACGGTCTTGGCCTGCCCGCGGCTACCGCAGCATTTCTTGCAGCACAGTCACCGGGATCATTGTTCCAGGCGTTTAATTTGAATTATCGGAATACCTACAACGATAGTAACTGGTCACCGACACTGGGGCTTAATTATCAAACCAGTGCTGACGTGATGTATTACGCCAAGTACTCCCGCGGTTATCAAAGCGGTGGCTTTAATGGCGACTTTAACCCGTACCTGCCGGCTATTCAGTTCAACTCAGAATATGTTGATGCTTTCGAAATCGGCGTCAAGTCTGTGATTGCAGATGGCGCCTTACAGCTGAATGCTGATGTGTTTGTGCAAAAATATGCTGATTTCCAGTTGTTCCAGCGCGTGCCAGTGGGTGCCAGCTCGGTACAAATTGTTTCCAATGCGGGCAAGGTAACCAGTCAGGGCCTGGAGGTAGAGACTGTCTGGTTGCCCACCGATACGTTGCAATTGACCGTTAATGCAACTTACCTCGATGCGACCTACGACCAGTTTGAAAATCCGGTGTTTGCAATCGATCCCACGCAACCGGCCAACTACAATGGCAATTATCTCAACAATGCGCCGCAGCTGAAGCTATTTGCCAGCTTGCAGTATATTCAGCCCCTCGGCGATGCGGGCAGCCTGACCTTTGACGTGGACTACTCTTATCAGGATGAATCTTTTTCAAACGCGCCGAACAACGTGACGTTTGAGCTGATTCCAGACTACGACTTGTGGAATGGCCGTATCACCTTTAACCCTGCGAGTGATCGTTGGTCGGTCTCAGCCTGGGTTAAAAATATTGGTGACTCTGAATACATCATCAATCACAGCCAGGCCAGCATCACCAATATCAACCGTGTTATCTGGGGCGCTCCGAGACTCATTGGCATGGAGTTCAAGCTCAATCTCGGACAATAGCCACAGGCATTTCAGGGCGTTTTATTACCATTTTTCGCCCTGATTGCCGCCGCTGACAAGCAGGTATCTGTAGAAAACCAAAGAGAGGCTACCTATTGAACCGCTGGATCCAGGTTTATCTCGTGCCGGCTGCTGTGTTTGTCTCGGTAGTGATGGGCGGGGGTTATGGTACTGGACGTGAGGTAGTTGAGTTCTTTACGCGCTTTGGAATTCTTGGCGGACTGATGGGCATCTGTGTGGCTGCCTGCCTGTTTGCGCTGGTGCTGGCGGCGTGGCGGTCATGGTGCCCGCTGTTTTATTCCATCTTAGTTATACAGCAGGCTACCCTGCTGTAATTGACCAGACTGTTCCTAACTATTGGATGATGTCGCAGTACACTTCAACATTGCTTAAAGGTGTCTTTCTCATCGCACTTCTAGGTACGCTTGTAGAAACAGGCGCCGGCCTTGTGCAAGGGCTTATAGAGCGAATTGAAGCGGTATTGAAATAAGGGAGAGGGCAAGACGACTCACTGAGCCATACAGCCCGTGCGACGATTGCCATAGTCACACTGGGAATCGGTGGCTTGTTGGGGACTTTGGGAATTGTGCCGTTGGTGGCCAAGGGATATTCAGCGTTATCAGTGGGTTTTGCTGTGGTCTACATAATCCCTATCTGCACCCTGGGTATCGCAAAAATCCTCAGACATCAACAACACGCCCAGACACCCTGATCGATCCGGCAGGGAATTTCAGTGCCCTGTAATTGGTGCGCAAATGGCTGGGGCGAGTATTATCCGTTTACCGCAGGCTCAACCTTTGTCAGTGCAGACTTCCTGCAACCAGAGGTGTGGGAGGATATTAATGGCTACAAGTATGCAGAGACGCTCTACGACCCGGGCGCGGATAAGTTTCTCACCAAAGCCGAGTATCTTGAGATGCGTGTAGCAGATCCAGGCTTTTTTATTGTGGTTTACATGCCCCCCGCAAAGAGTGGATGAAATATTGGCTGACCATTCCGCACATGGTGGTTGCATCAGATGCGATGCAGGGTGTCGACAGCCGCCGGATGCCATTTTTTGCTGGCCTGCTTGTCAGGCGATTGAGCACTGAATAAACCCCTTTTTGTCTTCTTTAGCGGAGAAACCAGATGTTGATAAATCTTGAAGAGGTGGTAAGACGTGCCGCCAAGGCGCACGGGGTACCGGGGGCGAGTGTTGCGGTGCTTAAGGGC
>JANQYP010000027.1 GCA_030728785.1 Pseudomonadales bacterium | reverse complement strand
CTAGCTTGACGACAGATTCAGCAGTGACATGAATTCCATGCGGGTCGCCTGACTGTCGCGGAATTCACCGAGCATCACCGAGGTCTTCATGGTGGAGTTCTGTTTCTGCACGCCGCGCATCATCATGCACATGTGTTTGGCCTCGATAATGACACTGACCCCGGAGGCGCTGGTCACAGACTGGATAGCTTCGGCGATCTGTTTTGTCAGGTTTTCCTGAATCTGCAGGCGCCTGGCATACATATCGACGACGCGAGCGACCTTGGACAGGCCAAGGACTTTGCCGGTGGGTATATAGGCGACATGGCACATGCCAATAAACGGCAACATATGGTGTTCGCACATGGAATACAGTTCGATATCCTGAACGATCACCATCTCGCTGGTATCTGACTCAAACAAGGCGCCATTAACTATCTGTTCCAGCGTCTGGCCGTAGCCGTGGGTCAGGAATGACATGGCTTTGGCGGCACGGGCGGGTGTGTCCAGCAGGCCCTCCCGTGCTGGGTCTTCGCCAATATCGAGCAGTATTTTTTTGAACGCGTCTTCCATGGTCATCGGGGTCCAGTCTCAGATAGCGCTACCCTAAGCGAAACGCGTGAAAGGGTAAAGGGGGAGACTGCAGATCGGCGCAGCAGTCTGTCGCGAGTTAGTGCATAATGCTCGGCTTCAGATGTTAGGTGGACTGGAGTCAGCTATGCCGGGCAGTAGTATTGGAGATGCATTTCGAGTAACCACCTTTGGCGAAAGTCACGGTCCAGCGCTGGGTTGTATTGTCGACGGCTGCCCGCCAGGTATGCCACTGGCCGAACTGGACCTGCAGGTTGACCTTGATCGACGCCGGCCGGGTACTTCAAAGTACGCCACCCAGCGGCAAGAAGCCGACCAGGTGAAAATTCTGTCGGGCGTTTTTGAGGGCCTGACCACGGGCACGCCAATTGGCCTGCTGATCGAAAATCAGGACCAGAAGTCAAAAGACTATTCCGACATCAAAGACATTTTTCGTCCCGCCCATGCTGACTATACCTATGCGCAGAAATACGGTATTCGCGATTATCGTGGCGGCGGCCGTTCTTCAGCCCGGGAAACGGCCATGCGGGTGGCTGCCGGGGCCATCGCCAAAAAGTATTTGGCCGCCGAGTGTGGTATCAGCGTGCGCGGTTATATGGCGCAGATGGGGGATCTCAGGCCACAAGTGATCGACTGGGAGCAGGTTGAACAGAATCCGTTTTTCTGCCCGGATCCAGCCCTGGTGCCCCAGCTCGAACAGTTGATTGACGCCTTGCGCCGCCAGGGCGACTCTATCGGCGCCCGTATCACTGTGGTGGCGTCGAGTATGCCGACAGGTCTCGGTGAGCCCGTATTTGATCGCCTGGATGCCGACATTGCCCATGCCATGATGAGCATTAACGCTGTCAAGGGCGTGGAGATTGGCGCCGGTTTTGCCTGCGTCAGCCAGAAGGGCTCGGCGCACCGGGATGAGATGTCACCCAATGGTTTTACCTCCAACAATGCCGGTGGCATTCTCGGCGGTATTTCCTCGGGTCAGGATCTGGTGGTGAGCATTGCCCTGAAACCAACCTCGAGTATTACCACGCCCGGGCAGACGGTCAACAGTGCCGGCGAGCCAGCCGAGGTGATTACCAAGGGCCGCCATGATCCGTGTGTGGGTGTGCGCGCCACGCCCATTGCTGAGGCCATGTTGGCTATTGTACTGATGGATCATCTGTTGCGGCACCGAGGCCAGAATGCCCGGGTCGTACCTGTTGGTCCGCGGTTCTAGCTGCGGTCGGCGCTTTCATCAAGCAGGTCCATAAATGCTCGAGCGGCATTGGACAAAGTGCGCTGGACGTGGTGGATAACGCCCAGTTGGCGTTCGATATGGATATCCGGCAACTGCAATACCCGCACTGTGTCATCCAGCATGCTGCGTGGCAGGACACTCCAGCCAAGGCCGATGGTAATCAGCATCTTGATGGTCTCCAGGTAGTTGGTCGACATGCTGACATGCATGGTCAGGCCTCGGTCCTCGAACAGGCCTTTGATGATCCTGCCCGTGAACGTGCTCATGTCCGGCAGGATAGCAGGGAATTCAGCAATCTGCGCCAGGCTGATGTGGTGATAACTTGTCAGGGCGTGATCTGCTGCACAGACAAACACCAGGTCATCGGTCCAGATGGGTTTTGAGGTCAGGCGCTCATGGGCCTTTGGCGCCATGGTGATGATGCCAAGTTCCAGGTTGCCCTGAACAATTTGTTCGTGGGCAACTTCGGAATCCATGAAATGCAGGTCCAGGGCAACCTCGGGAAAACGTTCTGAGTAGCTTTTGAGGACAGTAGGCAGACGCCAGAGGCCAATATGGTGACTGGTGGCAAGCGACAGGCGGCCAGTCACCGTGCCGCTGAGGTTACGAATTGCACGCTGAGAGTCCTCCACCTCGGACATGATGTGCCGCGCCCTGGGCCACAGTTCGCGACCGGCCTGCGTGAGGCTGATGGTGCGGCCGATACGGTCAAACAGGCGCGCATTTAACTGGCTTTCCAGCAGGGCGATGCGCTTGCTGACAGCAGGTTGGGTAAGGTGCAGGCGCGTGGCGGCGATGGAGAAGGAGCCGGTATCGGCGACGGCGACAAATGCTTTGATGCTATCGAGGTCTATCATTCCATCTGCTTATAGAATTAATAATAAATATGAATTTGAGTTATGCCCGGTTTGATCATAGCATTCCGAGCAGGCTAATTTAACTGGAGAGAGAAGTGGATAAGGTCAATGTCGCCATAGTGGGTGCGACCGGCGCGGTCGGTGAAGTCATGCTGGAAATTTTAGCGGAGCGCAAGTTCCCCGTCGACAATCTGGTGTTGTTGGCCAGCGAGCGTTCGGCAGGCGCAACCGTCCAGTACAACGGCAAATCTATTCGAGTGCAGGATCTTGCTACCTTTGATTTCAGCAATACTCAGATAGGGCTGTTTTCGGCCGGTGGTTCTGTGTCTGCCAAATATGCCCCCATTGCCGCGGCACAGGGGTGTGTGGTCATCGACAATACCAGTTGTTTCCGCCGTGATGCAGATATCCCTCTGGTGGTACCTGAGGTTAATCCGGAACGAATTGCTGACTACAAGACGCGGAACATTATCGCCAATCCTAACTGTTCCACTATCCAGATGCTGGTCGCCTTGAAGCCGATCCATGATGCAGTAGGAATCACTCGGATCAATGTCTGCACCTATCAGGCTGTCTCGGGTGCGGGCAAACGCGCTGTTGAAGAGTTAGCTTCACAGACCGCTCGTCTGCTAAATGGCCTGCCTGTCGAACCAAAAATCTTTCCGCGGCAGATCAGTTTTAATGCAATTCCGCAGATAGGGGCCTTCGAGGACAATGGTTATACCAATGAAGAAATGAAGATGGTCTGGGAAACTCAGAAGATACTGGCCGACCAGAGCATTCAGGTCAACCCTACCTGCGTGCGCGTGCCAGTGTTTTTCGGGCACTCGGAAGCGGTCCATCTTCAGACCCGTGAGCCCTTGTCGGCTGCGGCCGCGCGGGCATTATTGGCCGTTGCGCCAGGCGTAACGTTGATCGATGAGGCAGTGCCTGGAGGCTACCCAACCGCGGTCTCTGACTCGGCAGGGCAGGACCCTGTTTTTGTCGGCAGGCTCAGGGCTGACATCTCTGCGCCAAACGGTTTAAATCTGTGGATAGTCTCAGATAACGTCCGTAAAGGTGCTGCCCTGAACAGTATACAAATCGCCGAGCTTTTGTTAAAACAACTTTAATTAGCGAGACTTAACGCAATAAATTTAGATCATTTCGAGGTTCTGTTCTGAAGTCATTGTCGAGGGGAACTTATCGGCGGGGTTCCTGCAGGGTCGGCTTTGGCGCAACGCGAGGAATAAATAACGATGATTCAGCGGCTACTGATGTTCGGCACAGTGTTTCTGTTGCTGGCAGGACCACCTGCGTTTGGTTTGGGGCTCGGCAAGCTTGATCTTCAGTCGGCGCTGAATCAGCAGTTTGTTGCAGAGATTGAATTAACCAATTCGACGGGTTTGGCAGTAGAAGAGATTCTGCCAAACCTGGCGTCGCAACTTGACTTCGACCGGGTTGGTATCGAGCGCACTTATGAGTTGATGGATCTGCGCTTCAAGGTGGTAGATCTTGATGCTGATCGTAAGATTATTCGGGTCACCAGCACGCGACCGGTGACGGAACCTTTTCTGAACTTTCTGGTAGAAGTGCTTTGGCCGAATGGCCGCATTCTGCGTGAATATACCGTGCTGCTTGATCCGCCGATATTCACCGGCGAGGGTATTCGCACAGAAGAAGGTATTCTGCCGCTGCAAGCTGCCACCGTGGAACCGTCTTTTCAGTCACCAGCCCAGTCACCAGCCCAGACACCAGTCCAGACACCAGCCCAGGCACCGGCAGCCATGCCAGAGGCTAATTTGAAAGATGGCGAATATGGTGTGACAGGTGCCGGCGACACTCTCTGGAGTATTGCCATGCGCGTTCAGCCTGTAGCTGCAGTGTCTGTGCAACAGACCATGCTGGCGCTGCAGCGCGCGAATCCTGATGCCTTTGTGAATAACAATATCAACCTGCTGAAAGCCGGCTATGTGCTGCGCATTCCCGAAGGTCAGGAATTCCAGCGAGAGACAGCTGCCAGCGCCCTGGAACAAGTGCGGGCCCAGAACGACGAGTTTGATGCTTACCGCCGCGGTCAGCCCTTAGCCCGGCTTGATGCGTCGGCACGCCAGCGGAGCGGCAATGAGCCTCCTGCTGACGATGACAGTGATGTACTGAAGCTGCTGGCTGCTGAGCAGCGCTCTGCGGACGCCGGTGAGCGTGCGGGTGCCGGCGCCAGCAAAGGCAGCGACGGAGCATTGGAGGAAAGCCTGGCACTGGCGCGAGAAAACCTGGATCTTACCCAGCGGGCTAATTCAGACTTAACCGCGCGCCTTGATGACTTGGCCGACCAGATCGAGACCTTAAACGAAATTGTGAAGTTGAAAGACGACCAGTTGGCGGCTCTTCGGGCTGAGATCCAGAAAACACAGGCAGCTGCAGCGACAGCGCCGGCAACGGCAACCACTCCAGCCGCTGCGGCAAGCAATGCCGGGCTGTTGGCCAACCCGTTTGTGCTGGCCGGATTGGGTATACTCTTGATTGGTGCGGTGGCCGGTGGCCTGATTTATCGCAAGCGGCGCCAGGACCAAAGGGAGCTGGGCGAAGACGGCTTTGACGACAGCGAGCTCGAAGAAGACGCCCTTGCGGCGGTGGCCCCCGCTGCTGAGCAGGCCCTGGCAGTGACAGACGACGACTATGATGAGGATGTTTCGCCTGAGACCACCGACGTGCTGGGCGAGGTGGAAATCTACATTGCTTACGGACGTTTTCCGCAGGCCAGTAATTTCCTTCAGAAAGCCATACAGGCGGAACCCGAGCGCACAGACCTGCGCTTGAAGCTGCTGGAAGTGTATGTACAAACGCAAGACGGGGTTGCTTTTAACCTGCAGCTGGAACAACTGCGGGCGATAGCAGATGCCGCCACACTGGATAAGGCGCTCGCCTTGCAGGCGAAAATTCCCGGTGCTGCTGCGACCACAGCGGCGATCAGCCCTGCGCCTGTCGGGCTTGATGATGACGATCTGTCCTTTGACCTGGATGGCCTTGATAGTGATCTTGAGAACAGCAAGGATCTTGATCTTGATCTTGATCTTGATCTCGATCTTGAGAGCGAAAGCCTGGATCTCAGTGACGAGCTTGCTCTGGATGACGATGAACTGACCCTTGACGATGAACTGACCCTTGATGATGAACTGACCCTTGA
>JANQYP010000026.1:82790-106279 GCA_030728785.1 Pseudomonadales bacterium | reverse complement strand
TTTGGGGTCGGAGTAAAAATAGAAAATTCTATTTTTACTCCGACCCCAAATATCCGTTTACTCCGACCCCAAATATCCACCCCAAATATCCATTTTTACTCCGACCCCAAATATCCCTCCGACCCCAAATATCCAGGTACTGTCCTGTATCTGCATTTCTGTGCATACTAGGTTCCATGCAAGTACGCCGTAGTTACCCCTTTTTGTGCTTTTGTCTGGTCCTGTTTTGGTTGCCAGTCAGCGCCGCCGTGCGTCAGGCTGCTGTGGCCATGCCGGATCGTTATGGTTTGCAGGCCAGTGCGGAAATTCTGCAGGCCGGTGGCAATGCCATGGATGCGGCGGTGGCGGCCAGTTTTGCTCTGGCGGTGACCTACCCTGTTGCTGGTAACATCGGTGGTGGTGGTTTTCTGGTGGCGCGTATCAATGGTGAGTCAGTGTTCCTCGACTTTCGTGAGAAGGCGCCGCTGGCCGCCACCAGGGATATGTTTCTGGATGAGGCCGGTGAGTTTGTGCCGCGTCGGCCTATTGTTGGCGCCCTGGCCGTCGGTGTGCCCGGCACGGTGAAGGGTATGCAGCAGGCCCATGCGCGGTTTGGCAAATTGCCTTGGGCACAGTTGCTGGCCCCAGCCATTCGCTTTGCTCAGGAGGGTTTTGTAGTACATCCCGCCATGGGGGGCTATAAGGATGAGTTGGTGGAATCCTTCGCTGGTGAGGTGAATTTTGCTGAGCATTTTGGCGCGATGAATGCTGGCAGTGTCTTCAAACAACCGGCACTGGCGGCAACCTTGACCCGCCTGGCCGCTGACCCCGATGATTTCTATCGAGGCAAAACCGCTGCCATGATTGTTGCCCAGATGCAGCACGATGGTGGCCTGATTACCGCCCAAGATCTGCGTGAATATATGGCCATCTGGCGGCAACCACTGACAGCGCCCTGGCGTGGTTATGATTTGCTGCTGCCGGCACCGCCCAGTTCTGGCGGTATTGCCCTGATCCAGTTGCTGACCATCCGCGATGTGGCAACTGACTATTTTAAGGGGCTGCCCCATAACTCCGCCGCCTATATCCACCTGTTGGCAGAGATTGAAAAACGCGTCTTTGCTGATCGTGGTGATTATCTGGGTGATCCGGACTTTGGTGATGTGCCCGTTGCGGCCCTGACGGATCCTGAATACCTGCGCGGCCGGGCCATGGAAATCAATCCTGAGGTCATCTCACCCGCAGGCACGGTGTTACCCGGCTTGGAGAGCACCGATACTACCCACTTTTCCATTATTGATGGTGACGGCAATGCGGTGGCGCTGACCTATACCCTGAACTGGGAGTTTGGCAGTGGCGTGGTGGTTGATGGTGCTGGTTTTCTGCTGAACAATGAAATGGATGATTTTAGTGCCAAGCCTGGCGTGCCGAACAAGTTTGGTGTGGTGGGTGGTGATATGAATGCCATTGTCGGCGGCAAACGTATGTTGTCATCCATGTCGCCGACCATTCTGTTGAAAGATGGTGACCCGGTAGTGGTAGTTGGCACACCCGGTGGCAGCACCATATTCACCACCGTCTTCCAGGTGATTTTGAACCTGTTTGATTACGCCATGAGTGCCGACGAGGCCGTTAATGCCACGCGCTTCCACCATCAACTGCCAGAGGCGCAGCTCATTCGTTATGACAACGACCGCAGCATCAGTGCCGGGTTGCGCAAGCAGCTGGAAAGTTACGGTTATAGGGTCGAAGCCAATGCCTGGGGTGCACTCGGAGACGCCCAGCTGGTCTTTCGTGACGCCAATGGCCAGCTCCAGGCAGCGTCAGACCAGCGCAGCACGGGTGTAGCACAAGTCATCAACCTCCCACCCCGCGTCGAATAAAAATTTGGGGTCGGAGTAAAAACTCGTTAGCTGAAGCTAGCTTGACGTTGTGGTTGTCCTACAAGAGCAGGCGGCGGAATTCCTCATCGCTCGACAAACAGAAGCCATGCTCTGGCAGATGAGCCCGGCGAAGCACCATATCGCGGCGATTCTCCAGGAAGGGTTCAAATTTTGCCTCCAGCACACGGCAGATACCACAGGTGTTGATATAACCTTCCGCTACAGTGTAGTGGCCGGCAACCGCCAGGCCTCAGGTGGGATTGGCATTTCGCCTTTGTGATATATAGCCTGCGCCGCAGCGACGCCTGCCAGAGCTATGTTCGAGGTTGTCTTACAGGCTATCTGAGTTTGTTTGCGGCGCCCGCTTCCAGTTTCAAAGCTATTGTTAGGTCCCGGATAGCCATTGGGTATGGTACATCTCGCCCCTGGGGCGGTCGATACGCTCGTAGGTGTGGGCGCCAAAGTAGTCTCGTTGGGCCTGCAGCAGGTTGGCGGGCAGCCTGGCGCTGCGATAGCCGTCGTAGTAGGCCAGGGCCGCAGCAAACGCCGGTGTGGGAATGCCCAGTTCCGTTGCTTTGCAGACCACCCTGCGCCAGCCAGCCTGGGCATGGGTAATGGCATCGCGAAAAAACTCATCCAGCAAGAGGTTTTCCAGGGTTGGGTTGTTATCAAAGGCCAGTTTGATCTTGCCGAGAAAGGCGCTGCGAATAATACAACCGCCGCGCCAGAGCAGGGAAATGGCACCGTAATTCAGTTGCCAGCCATATTCTTTAGCGGCCTCGCGCAGCAGCATGTAACCCTGGGCATAGGAGATAATTTTGGCCGCATACAGGGCGTCATGCAGGTAGTCGGTGAACTCGGCCACATCGTCGTTAAAAACCTGCTCAGGCCCTGGAAGAAACGCCGCCGCCTTGACGCGCTCATCCTTCATGGCTGACAGGCAGCGGGCGAAGACAGACTCGCCGATCAGGGTCAGGGGAATGCCCAGGTCCAGGGCGTTAACAGCCGTCGACTTGCCTGTGCCTTTCTGCCCGGCGCGATCAAGAATGCGGGCCAGGGTTGGGCCTTCGGCATCTTTGAAGGCGAGGATGTTGGCAGTAATTTCCACCAGGTAAGAGTCCAGCAGACCCGTATTCCAGCGCGCAAAGATGGCCGCCATCTGGTCCTGGTCGAGGCCCAGGCCGCGCTGCATAAAATCATAGGCCTCACAGATCAGCTGCATATCGCCATATTCAATGCCGTTGTGGACCATCTTCACGTAGTGGCCAGCGCCGCCAGCACCTATCCACTCGCAGCAGGGCTGGTTATCCACCCGTGCGGCGATGGCCTGCAAAATACCCTTTACCCCAGGCCAGGCATCAGGATTGCCGCCGGGCATAATGCTGGGGCCATGGCGTGCACCTGCTTCGCCACCAGAGATGCCGGTGCCCACATATAAAATGCCCTGCCTGGCGAGGGCTTCGGTACGCCGGTTGGTGTGGGTAAACAACTCATTGCCGCCATCTAACAGAATATCGCCCGGCTGCAGATGCGGTAACAATTGGTCGATCAGGTCATCCACTGCCTGGCCGGCCTTGACCATCATCATCACCCGCCGCGGCGGGTTCAGGGTCGCCACCAGGGCGGCAATGGAATGCGCGCCCTGAATGTCGCGGCCACTGGCCTTGCCGGCGAGAAAGTCATCTACCTTGTCCTGGGTGCGGTTGTACACTGCCACCTTAAAACCATGGTCACTCATGTTCAGCGCCAGGTTCTGGCCCATCACCGCCAGGCCGATTAAACCAATATCTGCCTCAGACATATGCTGCTCCTCTTGGTTGGTGGCGATATTTGTCGGCGTGCTGGTGATTGTTCGGTGTTTATATCGCTGTCAGCCAGCAATTTCCCTGATGGCTAACAACTTGGAGCGAAACTCCACCGAGCCTGCCTGGGATGCTGAGGGCTGGCTGGAGAACTGGGCGACCACCGTGTTGGTAGAACCATTGATATAGATGACCTGGCCGTGGATGCCAACGGCCGCGTATTCCTGTTTTGCCGGGTCCAGGATCCACCACATGTTTTTGTAGTGTTGCCAGAGTTCGTTGCGATAGAAATCATTGTTTGCGTAACGTTGTGCATCAACGGCCGTCAGGTTGAGGGTCTCATCAATCCACTTGGCGGGCACCAGTTGCCGGCCGTTAGCCATGCCCCGATGCAGCACCAATTGGCCAAACAGGGCAGCATCCCGCAGGGTGCTGGTCATGCCACCGGTGGCGACAGGCATATAGGCGCGATCGACAACAATCGCAGCATCATGATAGGTGCCCAAAGGCGACCAGATATGTCTGGCGATAAACTCATGCAGGGGCATACCTGACAAGCGCGCGATCAGCCAGCCGATAACATCGGCATTGGCCGAGTTGTACTCAAACATATCGCCAGGTCGGTTGTCGGGTTCGGGCTTGATGAATTTAGCCAGGAAGTCAAAAACGCCGTAGATCTCCGTCTCGCCGGGTTGCACGTCCTGGGCGCCAGGGATAAACCCAAGTCCCAAGGCTGGGGCGTAGAAGCGCGCAAATTCTGAGTCGCGGTCGACATAGTTTTCCTTGAAAGCGATGGCCGAGGCGTGATTCAGCACATCCTGAATAGTGGCGCGCTCGAAGCCAGAACCTTTGAGTTCCTCGATATAGCGGCTTGGTGACGACCCCAGGTCAATGTCAAAGGACTCCTGTAACACCCCAAAAGCGATGCTGACCAGGGACTTGGTCATGGAGTACCAGATATGCCGGCTGTGCTCCGAAAACCCGTTGAAGTAGTTCTCGTAGAGGATCTGGTTGTCCCGCAGGACCAGGAAGCCATCGGCATTGTGTGCCTCGAGGAGGTTGTCCAGCGTCCGTTCAGTGCCCCTGGCATCCATGATCTTGCGCTGGCCCAGTGTGGCGTCGATGTTGCTCACCAGTTTCGGCAGTTCGCCACCGCGGGGTACCATGGCCGTATGCGCAACGCTGTCCATATTCCTGAATGACCAGGAATTAAAAGGCGGGCGGTTGTAGTTGGCAAAGGTTACCTGGCTGTCCCGGGTGGCCGGGAATGACTGCATAACATCCGGGTGCTGGTGTTTCATGGCTTACCTGCTTGAAATTGGGCGAAGCAGCTACCATATCACAGTGTGAACAGCGGGTTGATACCCCTTCACCGGCAGCCGCCGGCCAGCCATAGTGCCCACCGGGATAATGCGCCGCAGCAATATCAACGGTGTGTTCTATTCAGTAGACTAGCGCCATTCACACCTAGAACAGGGAATCTCAATGCTCCAATCTTCATTAGCACAATCGGTGATAGACCACGCGATTTCGTTGGGCGCAGATTTTGCCGAGCTGTTTGTCGAGCGCAGCCAGACCAATCTTGTCAGTACCTTAAGCAGCCATGTGCAATCGGTCCAGTCGGGCATCGATTTTGGTGTGGGTGTGCGCTTGGTGTATGGCACCAAGGTGTTGTATGGCTATACCAACAAAGCCGAAGAGGCCGAGCTGAAACGTATTGTCTCGGAGCTGTCAGCCAAAGACCGGCGCGATCCAAAAATTGCCTTTACCAATTTTGATTACCGTCGCGTCGAAGACCAACACGGCGCAAAACGGCTGTTATCGAACGATCCGGAGGTTGACAGTAAAGTCGCCTTTTTGCTCGCCGCCGACAAGGTGGCGCGAGGGGCGAGCAATATGATCTCCCAGACTCGCGGCACCTGCAGCCAAACTGAGCAGAAGATTGAGTTGTTCAACAGTGAGGGCCTGCACACCGGCGATGTCAGGAACTATACTCGGGCCTACCTGGTGGCCATCGCCGCTGATGGCTCTGAACAGTCCACGGGCAGCTGGAATGATGGTGGCCTGATGGGTTGGGAATTGATCGAGCGTATGAACAGCGAGGCTGCCGGCAAGGAGGCTTCGCGCCAGGCCCTCGTCAACCTGGGGGCCAAGGCTTGCCCGTCGGGGCGGATGCCGGTAGTGCTGGGGAATGGCTTTGGTGGGGTAATCTTCCACGAGGCCTGTGGGCACCTGCTGGAGACCACGTCTGTTGCCAAGAAGGCCTCGGTTTTCCATGACAAGATGGGGCAGATGATCGCCAGCCCGGTAGTCAGTGCCGTTGATGATGGCACCCTGTTGCGGGAGCGCGGCTCTATTAACATCGACGACGAAGGCCTGGACTCGCAGCGCACCCAATTGATCAAGGACGGCAAACTCACCAGCTTTCTGGTGGATCGTATCGGCGCCCAGCAGACCGGCTTTGCCCGCACCGGCTCAGGTCGGCGTGAATCATACAAATATGCACCGGCATCGAGAATGCGCAACACCTTTATCGAACCGGGTACCAGTGAACTGGAGGACATGATTGGTTCCATGCAACGGGGCATTTATGCCTCGCACCTGGGCGGCGGTTCTGTGCAGCCCGGTACCGGTGAATTCAATTTTGCCGTAACCGAAGGTTATTACGTCGAAAACGGCAAAATTCTCTATCCCATCAAGGCCGCAACCCTGATCAGCACGGGGCCAAAAGTGCTCAAGGAAATTTCCATGGTAGGTAAAGATTTTGCCCTCGCCAGCGGTACCTGTGGTTCAGTGTCCGGTTCAATTCCGACAACGGTGGGCCAGGCGAGCTTAAAAGTTGATGATATTCTTGTCGGCGGTAACGCCTGATGGCCCTGCAGAGCCAGGCCAGCCAGATACTCGACCTTGTCAAAGCCGCCGGTGCCAGTGGCGACCTGATTGTTGACCAGGGCCAATCCCTGTCTTTGAAAGCCCGTGACGGCGCGCTGGAAGAGTACAAGGTCAGCTCCAGCCAGATACTTGGCTTGCGGGTGATCAAAGATGGTCGAGTGGGCACGGCTTACAGTGAGGCGACCGATACCGACGCGTTAAAATCCCTGGTCGAGCAGGCCCTGCTGAATGCCAGTTTTGCGGCCGTTGACAGCTGTGAGGCGATTCTTGCCAACGATGCCGTGCTGCACACCGACGACCAGTTACTGTGTCCTGATGAAGATGTGGTGATTGATGCGCAGATTGAGTTTGCCCTGACCATGGAGCGCAACCTGGCGGCGCAAAGTAAGGTTAAGAGTGTTCCCTACAACGGCGTCCAGGACAACGTTGGCGAGCGCCGGATATTTTCCAGTGCAGGTCTCAGCGCCTACTCCAAAGCCCGTATGTGTGCAGCCTACGCCTATGCGTTGGTTGAGGATGGTGAGAAAAATGCCATGGATGGTGTGGGCCAGGTAGCGCGCCTGTTCAGCGACCTTGACCTGGAGCAGATTGTCGCTCGCACCCATAAAAACTGCCTGAGTTTTCTCGATGGCACACCGGTTGCCAGTGGTCACTATGACGTGATCTTTGACGAAGAGACCCAGGTGCAGCTGTTCCACACCTTTGCCATGATGTTTTCCGGAAAGTCCGCCAAGGACGGGGTCAATCCCATGCGCGAGAAGGTTGGTCAGGGGATTGCCGACAAACGCCTGAATATCCTTGATATGCCCTTGAACAGCACCGGCTTTGGGTATTCGCTGTTTGACTCAGAGGGTACGGCAACCAGATCAACCCCGCTGATTGTTGATGGCACCCTGGCAAGTCTGATCCACAACAGCGCCACAGCCGCGTTTTTTGACCTGCCTACCACGGGTCATGCCAGCCGTGGACCAAAATCTACCATGGGTGTTGCCCTGCACCAGCTGGAAATCGTCAGAGGCCAGAGCCCAGCCAGTGAGTTGCTGGCGGGTGAGTACCTGTTGTTGACCGACCTGACGGGCTTGCACTCCGGGGCCAATGCCATTTCTGGCAACTTCAGCTTCGGCGCCTCCGGCTACCTGTGCCGGGACGGTGAGCGCGTACGAGCGGTACGCGGCATCACCGTGGCCGGTAACTTTTACGAGATGTTGCGCAAGATCGCCATGATTGGTGACCAGCAATACTGGAACTGGGAAAGGACTGCCCTGATGCCCCATGTCCGATTTGCCGATATTGCCATCTCCGGCTGACGCCAGTCAGCCGCAGCACCGTCGCGATCGTTTATTCGACAACATTGGCCGACCAGAGGCGCCTCAGCGCGCCGCTCTGGCTTCGTTGGAACGCCTGACAAGTTTGCCCGGCAGCGCGCCGGTGTGTGCGCCGTTTCGGAAAATCACTTCGCCGGCCTTGATGGTGGCATCATAGCCGCCGGCACGCTGCACCAGGCGCCGCCCTCCTGCAGGTAAGTCGAAGATGGCTTCGGGCCGGAACAGGCGCATGGCTTCGAAGTCGATGATGTTGATATCAGCCATCCAGCCTTCGTGCAGACGACCGCGATCAAACATGCCGAAGGCCTCTGCGGTATTGGAGGTTAGTGCCTGGACAATAAACTCCAGGCTCAGCTTGTCGCCCTTGGTGCGATCCCGGCCCCAGTGGGTCATGATAAAGGTCGGCATACCGGCGTCAGCGATGACGCCACAGTGGGCGCCACCATCGCTTAAGCCAAACAAGACATTCGGGTGTTCCAGTAACTTTTTCTGGGCATCCAGAGAGAACCCTTGGTAGCCGCCGAGGGGTTGGTAAAACAATTCTTTGCCGCCATTGGCTACCAGCAGGTCATACATAACCTCCATGGCGTCTTTGCCCTCGGCCCGGGCAATACCGGCAATGCTGTCTTCGGCGTCAGGCTCATAGTTGGGGTGGTCGCCGAGGGGAAACACCTGGTTCATCAGCTGCCCCAGGTTTTGCATCAGGCCACCTTTGATCAGGGATTCCTCTGCCAGAATCTTGGCCTTCATGGCCGGCTCCGCCATGGCTGTCACCAGTTGATCGTGGCTCAGGTGGGCCAGCTGCGTACGGAAAGTGGGATGGCCGACAAAGGCATGAAAGCTCGATTGCAGGCCGTGCAGCACACCCGTAGGGCGGCCCGCTGCCTGGGGCCGGATCTCGCGGCCTTGCTGGCGGGCCTGCTCAGCGAGTTTATACATCTTGCCGTTTTCATAGGCAGGTGCCGTGGTGGCGATCAGGGTGACGGTCAGGCCGGTCTGTTGCTGGAATTCGGTCACCCAGGCCCATTCCTGGTCTTCACCCAGGTGGTCTGAGACCAGTTCGAAGACTGCATTGTGCAGGCCTTTCATGCCCAGGCCGAGGGCCAGCATTTCTTCATTGCCGGAGAAGGTGCCAGGCATAAATTCACCCTTCAGGTCCTTGTGCAACAGGGTCTTGGAGCTGGAAAATCCCAGTGCGCCGGCCGCAACGCCTTCACGCACCAGGGCCGCCATTTGGGCTACCTCGGCGGCACTTGGGGCATAGTCAGTGTTGCAGCGTTCGCCCATCACATAGGCTCGAATGGCGCCGTGGGGTACCTGGGCCGCCACATCAATGGCTCGTGGAAAGGCCGCCAGGGCGTCCAGGTATTCGGGGAAACTTTCCCACTGCCAGTTAATCCCCTCGGCGAGGGCGGCGCCGGGAATGTCTTCGACGCCTTCCATCAGCTGAATCAGAAAGTCCCGGTCCTGGGGTCGAACGGGCGCAAAGCCGACACCGCAATTGCCCATCACCACTGTTGTCACACCATGCCAGCTGGAGGGCGCGAGAATCGGGTCCCAGGTAGCCTGACCGTCATAATGGGTGTGGATATCAACCCAGCCCGGTGCCACCAGTTTACCTGTCGCATCAATTTCTTCGATGGCGGCCTCGGTTAGTTCGCCGATGCTGGCGATCTTGCCGTCCTTAATGCCGATGTCGGCGACGTAACGCGGCTCACCCGAGCCATCAATAATGGTACCGCCACGAATAATCAAATCGAACATCAGCTGGTCCTCTTGTCAGTTTTAGGCATAGTTTGGCACCTAGACTAGGTTAATTTCTGCTTGACGACAAGCACGCAGGCATTACGCTCTGCCACATGCATTTTTTTGTTCTAATCGCCAACCAGGAGTCAGCCATGTCAGTAGCGTCCAGCGCCGAAAGCCGCGATCCCAAAGCATTACAAGCCTTTGCCGGTAAGGTCAGCGGCAGTGTTACCGCCGGCATGAATGTTGCGCTGACTTTTGTCGGCGAGCAGTTGGGTCTCTACAAGGCGCTGGCCGCCATAGGACCGGCGAGCAGCCAGCAACTGGCGGACGCAACCAAATTGGCGGAGCGCTGGGTCAGGGAGTGGCTGTACCAACAGGTGTGTATCGGCCAAATCAATTATGCCGAGGCGACGGCTGAATTTTCCATGTCGCCGGAAGCCGTGGCGGTGCTGGCTGACCCCGAACATCCGGCCTATCTTGGCGGCATGATTCATTCCGTGGTGGCCATGTATGACACCCTTGAGCATCTGCCGGAATGTTTTCGTAGCGGCCTTGGCCAGAGCTTTGATGACAAGGGTGAGGCCTGCGCCTGTGGCATTGAGCGGATGAGCCGTAAGTTCCAGCAGTTGCACCTGGTGCCCGATTTGCTACCCAGCACCGAAGGTGCCGTGGCCAAACTGAAAGCAGGGGCGCTGGTGGCCGATGTGGGTTGTGGCGCGGGTGTTGCCATGATTGAGATGGCCAAGGCGTTTCCGAACAGTGAGTTTATCGGTTATGACCTGTCCATGAATGCCCTGGGTCGGGCCAGGAATAATATCCGCAACGCCGGTGTCAAAAATGTGCGCTTGCATAACCCCATCGATAATCCGTTACCGGAGGATGGGTCTTTTGATTTGATCACGACCTTTGATGTGGTTCATGATTCCACCCACCCAGCGGCCTTGATAGACGCTATCAAGGCGTCGCTGAAGCCAGATGGCACTTGGCTGTGCGCGGATATCCAGGGTAAGTCGTCTTTTGTCGAGAACTGGAAAGAGAATCCCATGGCCACCATCGCCTATTCCTTCTCGGTGATGGTGTGTATGTCTTCCGGTTTGTCTGTCCCCGGTGGCGCAGGCCTGGGTACCCTCGGCTTTCCCGAGACCAAGGCCCGGGAGATGACCGCAGCCGCGGGTTTCAGCCGCTTTCGGCGCATTCCTTTTGAGGGTGATATCTTTAACGCCTTCTATGAAATCAGGCCCTGATGGCACAAATGCACTAACTGTGGTTTATTAGCCCTTAAAAAAGCTGGAGGTGTATATGGCAAAACCACAGGCCTACTATAACCAGATTAAGGCTAAATTCGCTGCAGAACGTGATTTGCGTTTGCGTTACAGGCCTGAAGGGACGGCGCAGTTTACCTCTGATTTGACGGGGGACTTGGCGAATTATGCCGTTGACCCCTATGCCGGTGCGCAGATCCCGCGGGACCCCATTGCAGACACCGTTGAGTGTTTGTTTATCGGTGGTGGCTTCTCGGCCTTGTTGACCTCAGCGCGGCTGCGGGAAAAGGGTGTTGAAAGCATACGCATTGTTGAACGTGGTGGCGATGTGGGCGGTACCTGGTATTGGAATCGCTATCCGGGTGCCGCCTGTGATGTGGTCGCCTATGACTATCTGCCGCTGCTGGATGAGCTGGACTATGTGCCAAAAGATCATTATGCCAAGGGCCCGGAAATTCTCGCTCACTGCCAGGCCATCGCCAGAAAATATGACCTGTATGAGCTGGCGGTATTCCAGACCACGGTGACATCCACCGTCTGGCATAGCGATGAGGGGTTGTGGCATATATCCACAGACCGGGGTGACACCATGAAGGCGCGGTTTGTGATTTGTGCTAATGGCACTCTGTCGAAACCCAAGCTGGCGAAGATCCAGGGTATTGAGTCATTCCGGGGACATTCGTTCCACACCTCACGCTGGGACTATGATTACACCGGTAACGACCTGTCTAAGCTGCAGGACAAGGTGGTGGGTATTATTGGTACCGGCGCCACGGCGGTGCAGGCAGTGCCGCAACTGGCGGCTAATGCCAAACAGTTGTATGTGTTCCAGCGCACACCATCGTCGATTGATGTTCGCGATGACTGGCCCACAGACCCGAACTGGGCGCGTAAGTTGGCGCCGGGCTGGCAGGCGCAGCGCCGTGCCAAAGCCTTGCTGGCGCGGGAATTGACGCCGGAACAACAGGCAGCCCAGGCGCAGATGACCCGGGAAGAAAAAATCCAGCAGCAGGAGAACGGCAATATCGACTATATGATGCGTATCCATAAACGTATCGACAGCATAGTGCAGGACCAGGCCACGGCAGATGCGCTCAAACCCTGGTATATGTTTATGTGCAAGCGGCCCTGTTTTCATAATGATTATCTGCCCGCCTACAATCGCCCCAATGTGCAACTGGTAGATACCCATGGCAAGGGTATCACCGAGATTACGTCCCAAGGCCCGGTGTTTGATGGCAAACAATATGGCCTTGACCTGCTGATTTATGCCACAGGATTTGAGGTACAGAAAACTGGTATCTATAACAAAATTGTTGGTGAAGCCGGATTGGATTTGAACGACAAGTACAGCACTGGCATGCGTACCCTGCTGGGTATTCATACCAATGGTTACCCTAACCTGTTTATTATGGGGGGGTACCAGGCCTCATTTCAGTTTAATTTGACTGACATGCTGCAGACCCAGGGTGACCATATCGCAGCCTGTATCGCCTATGTCCGTGAACAGGGTCACCAGACCATTGATCCGACACCGGAGGCTGAAGAGTGGTGGGTGCAGGAAGTGATTAACCACCGCGGTAAAACCGGCAGAAACCAGGAATGTACACCGGGCTATTATAATTTCGAGGGTGAGACCCAGCGCCGCCAGGATGGTAATTACAACGGCGGCTTTCGGCAGTATTTTACCCATATGGCTGAGGTGCGGGAAAAGATGGCGAAGCATTTTGTGTTTGCCAAGGAGCGTTAATCGATGGTCTGCGCCGCCGCTGATTGTTCGGCATAATCCCAGACCAGGATCCTTGCTGAAGGGTTGGCTGGTGCTCGCTCGGCGTGCTCGTTATAACAAAATGACAAAGGCAGTTATTTTGTCCCGATTGATCTTGATGGGCCGCAGTATCAATAAGTGGTTGGGGACGCCTAGTCGGGGACGCCTAGTTGGGGACGCCTAGTTGGGGACGCCTAGTTGGGGGCCCGCAGGACAGAATCCGAGGACTCCTGGGCTTCAGCCAACATTGCAATAATTTTTTTTGTCTTGCGGGTGAAATCCAGTTCAGCTGTGTGCAGCTGCTGGCCCGACACTAACTCAAAGCCGTGGCTCTCTGACGGGTCATGGGCCAGTTGGCTGAATTCTTCGAGACTGATATTAAGGTGAAACAGATAGTGTTGAGCGGTGCCGAACAGCCGCTCCGTAAAGGCCGCCAGCCGTGCCTGTGCCAAATGAGCGAGAATGCCCGTTTGTTCTTCCTCGCCGAGTTCGCGCAGCAGCGCTGCGACCGGTGCTTCACCGTCTTCCATACGTCCGCCGAGAAACTCCAGCTTGCCTTCGTTGTTGCTCAAGGGATCGCATTTATAGGACATCAGGTAGTGGCTGTGTGCGGGGCCGGTGACCGTAATGATTGTTTTGGTAACACCGTAAATGGTCATGTTGTTATTCTTCCATATGAAATTTGCCACGGCGATCAAGCAGCACACTGACGGGGCTGATGATTAATGGGTCGTGGCCGGGCACAAGTTGTTGGTCTTTTTCGGGATAGTCGAAATGATTGAGGGTAAAACGCATGGTTTCTAATCGGCCGCGCATTTTGTCCTCGCTCTTGACGATGTTCCAGGGCGCCGCCTCGGTATTTGTGGCTTCGAACAGGCGTTTTTTGGCGACAGTATATTCATCCCATCTTAATTGTGCTGCGAGATCAACTGGGGACAATTTCCACTGTTTGAGGGGATTGGTTTCGCGCTCGTGAAAACGCCTGGCCTGCTCGTTCCGACTCACCGACATATAGAACTTCACCAGATGAATACCACTGCTCACCAGCAGTTGTTCGAATACTGGCACCTGCTGTAAAAAATCCTGGTATTCGGTTTCGCTGCAAAAACCCATGACGCGCTCAACACCGGCGCGGTTGTACCAGGAGCGGTCAAAAAACACTATTTCACCACGGCTGGGTAATTCTTTGACATAACGCTGAAAATACCATTGGCCGCGCTCTTCCTCGGTAGGCTTTTCTAACGCCACAACTCTGGCCCAGCGAGGGTTGAGGTGCTCCATAAAACGTTTGATGGTGCTGCCTTTGCCGGCAGCGTCCCGCCCCTCAAAGATAATCATGACGCGTAGGCCATTCTCTTGCACCCAGTTGTGCAGCTTGACCAGTTCAACCTGCAACCAAAGTTTCTGCTGGTAGTATTCTTTGAGGTTGATGCGCTCGGCATAGGGGTAAAAATTGCCGCTGAAATATTCGCGGATCATTTTGTCGTCAATGATGGCATCGGCTTTGACGGCCCGGTAGTTATCCAGCGGCTCGGCCGCTTCTGTTTCCTCCAGGCTATCGGCGACATAGTCCAGCCAGATTTCCTGTCGAATATTCTCCGCCATCATGGTTTTTTTACCTCACACGCCATTCCAGGCGCTATGGTACCCTTTTAACCGTCGCCAGAAAGTGACTTTACGAAATCTTCATAAAAAACCGAGTATTTGGGGTCGGAGTAAAAATTTGGGGTCGGGGTAAATTTTTACTCCGACCCCAAACTCTGACCCCAAACATCTCAGGGCCGTTAGAAACCGTTTAAGTTTGCCAGGCGATCATAGTGATAGCCGGCATCGCCAAAGGTTTTCTCGGCGACGCGGGCGCGCTTCAGAAAGAATCCAATCTCATGCTCGTCCGTCATGCCGATACCGCCGTGCATCTGCACGCCTTCGGAGGAGATCTGGTGCAGGGTCTCACACAGCTGGGCTTTGGCTGACGAGGCGAGTACAGGCAGGTCCGCAGTACGACCCTCATCCACTGCCGAGAGCGCCTCCATAAGAATAGATTTCGCCAGTTCGAGGTTGCAGTACATATCAACGGCTCTGTGTTGCAGGGCCTGAAAGCTGCCGATTTTGGTTTCAAACTGGGTGCGTTCTTTCAGATAAGCCAGGGTCCGCTCAAACACTTCCAGGGACGCTCCAAGCATTTCCGCAGCCAGACCTAGGGCTGCTCGATCCAGCACCGGGTCCAAAATGTCGGCACCCTGGCCCAGTTCGCCCAGCATGGCTGAGGCCTCAACCTGGACATCAGCAAAGCTGATTCTGGCAGCATTACGGCTGTCGACCATTTTGGTGCGCGTGACGGTCACACCCGCGGCTGCCCGGTCTACCAGGAATAGGGTAATGCCGGCCCGGTCACCGGTTTTTCCGCTGGTGCGGGTGGCAACAATCAACGTCTCAGCCACATGACCATCCAGCACAAACACTTTGTTACCGCTTATCTTAAAACCAGTGCCCGATGCCTGGGCCTGGGTGGCAATTTTGTGGGGGCTGAAGTGTGAGCTTTCATCCAGAGCCAGAGCCATCAGCAGGCTGCCTTCCGCCAACTTTGGCAGCAAGACTTTCTTTTGCGCGTCGTTGCCGCCCAGGGTAATTGCCGAGGCACTTACCAGGATAGAGGCCACCAGGGGTGTTGCCGCCAGGGTCCTGCCGGTTTCTTCCAGGACTAAACCTAAGCCATGAAAGCCAAAATCCAGGCCGCCAAATTCTTCCGGAATGCAGATGCCTGCCCAGCCCATATCGACCATTTGGGCCCACAGGTCTTTTGAATAACCCAGTTCATCCTTGGCATCTCGCAAGGCGCGGAACCTGGTTACTGGTGCTGCCGCTGTCATCAGGTCTTTGGCGCTGTCTTTCAGCAGGGTTTGTTCTTCATTTAAGATTAAAGCCATGTTCTTGTCCTTGGTTCTTAACCGGCAGGCGAATTATTTAGTGGGGAGGCCCAATACATTTTTGGCAACCACGTTTTTATTGATTTCCGTCGTGCCGCCCTCGATAGAGTTGGCTTTGGAGCGCAGCCAGCCGCGAGTCTGCATGATTTCCCAATCATTAAAGCCATCACCTTCCCAGCCAATGCCCTGGGTGCCCATCATGTCGATCATTAGTTCAGAACGATGTTTGTTGAGTTCGGCACCGACCGCCTTGAGGATGGACGATGCGGCACCGTCACCCAGGCCGGCCTTGAGTTCCTGGCCAACCCGGGCGTAGGTCAGGCCATAGGCTTTCTGGCGCACCTGGTATTTAGCTATCTCGCGGCGCATGGCGGCGTCATCCAGGCGCCCAAGGGCGTCTTCGCCGATATATTTTTTAGCTTGTTCGTGCATGGGGGTCTGGGGGCTCTGGGCAGTGCCAAAGTCACCAATATTGGTGCGCTCGTGTTGCAGCAGGCGCTTGGCAATGGTCCAACCCTGGTTCAGTTCGCCCACCTGGTCGCGTGCCGGCACGCGGACATCGTCAAAGAAGGTTTCGCAGAAGGGGCTTTCGCCGGAAATCAGCTTGATGGGTTTAACAGAGACGCCGGGGCTCTGCATATCAAACAGGATAAAGCTGATGCCGTTGTGTTTGACCGTGGTGTCGGTGCGGACCAGGCAGAAAATCCAATCACATTGGTCTGCATAGGAGGTCCAGACTTTCTGGCCATTAATGACATATACGTCACCGTCGCGGACGGCTTTGGTCTGCAGGCCGGCAAGGTCAGAGCCGGCGCCTGGCTCAGAGTATCCCTGGCACCAGCGAATTTCGCCACGGACGATTTTTGGCAGGTGTTCGAGTTTCTGGCTTTCGCTGGCAAATTCCAGCAGCACTGGCCCCAGCATCCACAGGCCAAAGCTGGCCAGGGCTGGCCGGGCTTTGATGCGGCGTAATTCACTCTCCAGGACAGCGTTTTCTGCCATAGACAGACCGCCACCGCCATATTGTGCTGGCCACATGGGTGCGGTCCAGCCTTTGGCGCCCATGCGCTCCAGCCACACTTTTGAGTCAGGGTTAGTGAAGGTGGCACGCCTGCCGCCCCAGACCATTTCTTCAGCGACGCTGGGCGTGCGCATACTGGCAGGGCAGTTGTCTTCGAGCCAGGCGCGGGTCTCGGCGCGAAATTGTTCGATATCCGACATCTTGTCTTCCTCAGCAATAAAAACCACTGAGTATAAGGAAACTTAGCCTGTCTTTGCTACCGGCTTGAAACCCCTTTGCCGCAAACAGAAAGTGGTCAGGGTGTTGTGGCTGTTGTGGCTCGCCACACCTGCTTCTGGGTGAGGATAATGATGAGGACAATGCCGAGGGTGGCAAAAGACAGGATGGGGAACAACACTGGCAGGCTCAGCCACTGAGCGAGCATGGCAACGGGCATGGTCATCAGCTGAGCAAAGGCCATGTTGAGCTGGAAGATGCTCATCAGGCGGCCGCGTATATCGTCCGGCGCCAGTTGCTGGATCAGGATGGTGGCTGCGACCATGGTGGTGGTCATACCCGCGCCCAGACCAATGTTACCGATAATGGCGTGCCACACTGTATGGTCAAAAACAAACACCACAAATGACACCGAGAACAGCACCGCGCCACCCACCACCAGGGCGCCGCGCCGAGGGTAAGATGCCAGTTTGGCCATGGCCAGGGCAGCAGCAAATGAGCCAAAACCCCAGAACATGACAATAAATCCCATATCTGCAATGGGCACGCCCACGACGGTGGTGACCCAGGTGGGCCCGAGACTGGCAGTGGCGGGATAACCCAGACCCATCATCATCACCAGCAGCAGAATCACCCACAGGATCACCGGCTGGTTGCGGGCATAACGCAGGCCCACGGCAACATCTGTGGCTATTTCTCTGAAGCCGTAGCGTTTGCCGTCCAGGCGTGCGGCAACAGGTTTGGCCCGGTAGGCCATCAGCAGCATGCAGACGATGGCCAGCAGGTGGCCGCAGACACTGAACAGATAGGCGCCACTGAAACCCAAGGCATCAATGATAAGGCCAGTAAACATCATGGCGACGGGCATGGCCACCTGGCCGGCCACTTGGTTCAGGGAGATGCCAGCGGGTGCCAGGGCCGGACCGAGGACATCCGGCACAATGGCGAGGCGAGTGGGGCCGTCAATGCTCTGCAGGCCGGCGGTGATAAAGGTCAGCAGAAAGAACACCACAAAACCACCCAGCCCGCCGCTGGAGAAATACATCATGGCGGCGATACCAATGGTGCCCGCCACTTGTAAGGCTTGGATGATAATCAGCAGCTTGCGTCGATCGTAACGATCCGCCAGCGCGCCGCCGTAAAGACCAAAACTCAGGGCCCCGAGACCACGGCTGGTGGCGATCAAGGCCACCAGAATCAGCCAGATATCCCGTGGCGCAAAATGCTGGACCCAGAGAATCTGGGTAATAAATTGCAGGGGCATGAGCATCTGGCCGATGGCAAAACCTGCCAGCAGATAGCGAAAGTCGCGGGTATTTAATGGCGCCAGGGCGCCGGACATAGGCATAAAATTGTTTCCGCAGGTTTACTCAAAAGCCGCGCACCGTTGCTGGCGGCGGCGTAACCATAACACGACGGTGTTGCCTAAGCCGCTGAAGGCCTCTGCAAGCTGCGCCAGGCTGCCACAAAGTTATCTGCCCGGCGCCGAACGTCGGCGCTGTCGCGGCCGGCCTTGTACAGGTCGCCGCCGATACCGACACCGGCTACGCCGGCCCTAAACCAGTCGCCGAGGTTCTCAGGATTGATGCCACCGGTAGCGACCACCGGCATGCCTGGGGGCAACACCTCCAGCAGGGCCTTGAGGAATTCCATGCCGATCGCCTTGGCAGGAAACAGCTTTAATGCTGTGGCGCCCGCCTGGATGGCAGCAAAAGCTTCTGAGGGGGTGGCAAATCCAGGCATGGAGACCATGCCCAGCTCAACAGTGCGCTGGATCACCGCCGGGTCAGTGTTGGGCGATACCACCAGCCGGCCGCCAGCGGCAAATACTTGCTCAACCTGATCCACTGTCAAGACGGTGCCGGCGCCGCACAGGCAGTCTTGGCCCAGGCTGTCACTGAGTCTGCGAATACTCGCAAAGGGCTGGGGCGAGTTTAATGGCACCTCAATAATGCGCATGCCACTGGCATATAACTGCTGCGAAACCGCATAAATGTCCTCAGCAGCGACGCCGCGCAGGATCGCCACCAGTGGCATGGCAGCCAGGCATTGTTGGAGTTGTTGCGGCATGGTGGCAGTGTCCTTTGGCGCCTGGCGCCAGCTTTTTGTTGATAGTTTTGTTGATAGTTTTGTTGATAGTTTGGGTGGGTAGTTTGGCTGACAGTTTGGGTGGTTAGTGTGGCTGACAGTATGGGTGGATAGTCTGGCTGATAGTCTGGGCTGACAGTTTTCGTTAATAGTGATGGTTTAAGGTGTGGGTTGACAGGTTGTTTTAGTTTTTCTGTGCAGGGCGCTCTGGTCAGGGGAGTTGTTGTAAAGCGCGCTGGTAGATATGGTGCAGGCCGGTCTGGGACAGGTTGCTGCCGTCCAGGGCGCTGCAGATAAAACCCAGTTGCTGGCCGGCGCGACAGTAAAGCTCGCCGAGTTTGCTTGAGGCGATCACAGTGATGGCTGGCAAGCTGGCGGGTGAGTTGCCATAGGGCTGCATGGCGCCAGCCATATCTCTGCCGATAATCAGGCCGGAGAGAAACGCCGGGGCGGCCTGGGGCGACAGGTGGCCGGCGATTTGTCGACTGCGGGTTTCGAACAGCAGATGCAGCAGGTCCAGGCCCTGCTGGCTGCGGCTGACGCCCGCAGCAAATGATTCGCTGTCAAACGTGGCAACACCGGGGCTGCCGCGCAACAGCACACTGTGGCTGGCCAGCAGGTCATACAGTTCGCCGCTCAGGCTGGTCATGAAATGGCTGACCACACCATCCTGCAGGTGTACCCACTTGTTGTGGGTGCCGGGCAGGCACACCAGTTGCGGGCCCTGGCAAAGTGCTGCTGTGATGGCAAGGGCGCCGATTAACTGGGTTTCCTCGCCGCGCATGACATCGGGGACGTCGCCATCGCGCTGGCAACGCAGGCCGGGGACAATGTTGATCTGCAGGAGTGCGGGCAGCTTTGGGTCGGTTACCGACACCAGCGGCAGCGCCTCTGCCAGCAAGTCCATGGGGCAGGCCTGGTAACCACTGTTGATCCAGCCGATGTTAGAGCCCACCATGCCGCACAACAGGGCCTGTTGTGGCTGGTATTTTTCAATCCAGGGTTTGGCAAGCTGCATAAAGGCCGCGCCTGCCTGGCCTGCCGGGATGCGACTGATGCCTTCGCCCTGCAGGCTGTCTTCAACCTTGCCGCTGCTGCTGTCAACCAGCCACAGGCGCAGGCTGCTGGTACCCCAGTCACCGGCGATATAAAACGCTGCTGCAGTGTTGGTCACGCCGCTTACCATGTTGTGAAGGTGTCCGCTGCTGGAGGGTGTCAGGGTTCAGGCTGGAAAACATGCTAGTGAATGGTCATTGGCATTGCAAGCTGGGGGCTCTGGCCTTTGCCTGGATCTGCGGTCTGCTAAGCCGCTTGCAAAGCCCCTTGTTAAACTTCTTGTTAAGCTGTTTTTTAAAAACAGGCCTGCACGCTGGTTTGCCAAGGGACTGGCAGGCGTCACATAATGCCTGACAATTTAGCTTGGGCGAAGCCTGTGATGTTTGGGTAGCTGTGACTGGCGTGGCTGCTGCAGCGGTAAAGGCGGCGTCATTAAAAATGATGCAAACAGCGTGTAAAAAATATGCAAAAAATAAGAATTGCCCTGGTAGGCGTCGGCAAGATAGCCCGCGACCAGCATATCCCGGCGTTGCTGCAGAACCCGGGGTTTGAGCTGGTCGCCGCAGTCAGCCTGATGGATGAGCAGGTGGGTGTGCCGCATTTTGCCACTGTGGCGGAGCTGCTGCGGTCAGCTGCTGTTGTGGATGCGGTGGTTATCTGTACGCCACCCCAGGTGCGCTTCGACATCGCCCGGCAAGTGTTGCAGCAGGGCCTGCATGTCATGCTGGAAAAACCGCCGGCGCCCCGGCTTACTGAGGTGCAGGCGCTGGTGGCGTTGGCCAAGGCGCAGGGTGTGGCGCTGTTTGCGGCCTGGCACTGCCGCGAGGCTGCCGGTGTTGAGCCGGCGCGCCAATGGCTGGCTAGCCGCGCATTGCAGCGAGTTAATATCAGTTGGAAAGAGGATGTGCGAGTCTGGCATCCTGGCCAGGCCTGGATTTGGCAGCCCGGCGGCATGGGGGTGTTTGATCCGGGTATTAATGCTTTGTCGATTATCACCCGCATCCTGCCGGACCGACTGGTGTTACGGGATGCAAACCTGGTTTTTCCGAGTAATTGTCATGCTCCCATCAGGGCGCAGCTGTCGATGGTCTCCAGCGCCGGGGTTGAGGTAGTTGCTGATCTGGATTTTGAGCATAGGGGTGAGCCCTGTTGGGACATTGTCTGTGAGTCCGATACTGCGACCCTGCAACTGTCCGAGGGTGGCGCGGTGTTGCAGATTGGTGAGCAGGCGCCGGTGCGCGGGCCTGATGTGGAGTACCCCAGGCTTTACCGGCGCTTTGCGCAGTTGGTGCGCGACTGCACGGTGGATGTGGATACAACGCCCCTGGAACTGGTAGCGGATGCCTTTTTATGTGGCCGGCGAGCAACCGCACCGGCGTTTATTGAGGACCAGGGAATCTCTGGCTAAGTAGATATTGATGCTGGCTTCGCAGATGGGCCACCGCGGCAACGGCAAAACAGTGGTGCGGGGTGTGGTGAGGTGCTGTCAGGCATCGTCCTCGGGGAACATTTCTGCGCCAAAGGGGAACACGCCAAACAACCCGCCCGTATGCAGAAAGACGATGTCATCGGCCCCCTCAAAGCGGCCTTTGGCCAACTCAGCCAGCAGGCCGTGGAATGCCTTGCCCGTATACACGGGATCAAAGATCACCCCTTCGGTACGCGCCACCATGGCGATGGTGGCAAAGATTTCTGCATTCGCCCTGGCATAGCCGGGGCCGACATAACCTTCGATGATATTGATAGGAAGTTGCCGGGTGTCGACGCCTTGCTGGTAACGTTGTTCCCAGCGGCTGAAGTCACTGCGGATTTTTTTGGTAAAGGTGTCGGCATCATCGCAGACGTTAAAGGCGACGATGTCGGTTTCCAGGCCATAACGCTGCTTGCCCAGCATCAGCCCGGCCAGGGTGCCACCGGAGCCGGTGGCTGAGACGATGGCCGCGGGTTTGATGCCGGCTTGGCGGAAGTCTGCCTGCAGTTCTGCGCAGGCCTCGATATAACCCCAGAGTCCGGTCTCGTCACTGGCGCCCATGGGGATAAAAAAGGCGTGTTCGCCGCGGGCGGCATAGTGCGTTTTGAGATCGGCTACCTGCTGGTCCAGGTCGGCAAAAGCAGCGGCGCTCAGGTAGCTCACCTCGGCGCCGAGAATCTCGTCCAGCAACAGGTTGCCATTCAGCACTGGTGGCCGTCGGCCGCGCAGCAGCAGATGGCACTTGAGTCCCAGTTGGCTGGCGACCACAGCCGTGGCACGACAGTGATTCGACTGCACGCCGCCGCAGGTGATTAATACTGTGGCCTGCTCTGCCTGGGCCCGGGCGACGCTGAATTCGAGTTTACGCAGCTTGTTGCCTGAAGCTGTGGTGTCCGTCAGATCATCGCGCTTGAGCCACAAGCGTGGGCCGCCAAGGGTTTTTGACAGGCGGTCCATAGGCACCAGTGGTGTTGGCAGGTGCGCCAGGCGGGTGCGGGGTGGCAGCAGGGGATTGGTCGGCATAGGGTTTGTTCCAGTTATGCAGCTAGGTTTTCTGGCGCCCGGCCGCCAGCAGCGCTGCACCCCCCATGGCGTCGCCGGCGACTTCGCGAACTGCATGGGCAGGGGTGACACATTCCGGTTGTGCGCCGGGGGCCGCCGGTGGGGTGTAATAGCCCAAGGCATACTGGCCCATGGTGTAACCCAGCAGGTCCTGCAATTCGCTGGAAAATGACTTGGCAATTTCCGGCGGGCAGGACAGGTATTGGTTCTCTTCTTGCCGCAACCAGCCCAACGTATAGGTCAGGTTGACGCCAATGCGGTCGGCGTTGGCGCGGTTCTCGCCACCGCCATGGAAAACACTGCCGGTGTATAACAATACTGAGCCGGCGGACATCTCTGCCTGGCAAATCTCCGCCTCGGTGGCTGTGCGATCGTCTGGCCAGTTAGTGCTGCCAGGTACAACCTGGGTGGCGCCATTCTCGGCGGTGAAGTCGGATATGGCCCAGATGGTGTTGAACTGTGGCTCAACGTTTTGCAGGTACTGGCCCCAGGCCCAGCGATCGCGGTGAATCATCTGTTTGCCCTGGCCGGGTTTGAGGCGAATGATCTGGGTCAGGTGGACCTGAATGCGTTTGCAGTAAGGCGCCAGAAAAGCCTCGGCGGCGCTGACGACAGTTGTATTCAGCAACATCTCCCGGGCTTTCGCTGACCGCGCCACCAGCGCCCCGGTGCGGGTTGTGGCCTGGCCGCTGAAGTCATCCTGACCGGCTGCGGTGGCCTCCATAAAGGGGTCCATTTCGCGCCGAAACTGTTCAATTTCGTCAGCCTGAAGCACGTTTTGCAGGATGACCGCACCGTCAGCGTTGATGACTCGCAGAATGTCTTCGGTGTCGGCAGTGGCCGGCAGTGTCTGTAAAGATGGCATGGTTGCGCTCCGCAATGAAGTCCTCGAGCCACGACAATAAGAGCTTTATGTCCGTCGGGTCAATAGCCGGATATTTGGGGTCGGGGGATGTTTGGGGTGGATATTTGGGGTGGGGGGCTATAT
>JANQYP010000026.1:61788-82780 GCA_030728785.1 Pseudomonadales bacterium | reverse complement strand
TTTTTACTCCGACCCCAAATATACTCCGACCCCAAATATACTCCGACCCCAAATATCCCCCGACCCCAAATATCCGCAAACATCAGGTAGAGCGTATCAGATCAATAATCGCCTGGCTGACTTCTGCGGGGCGGCGCTCTTGCAGGAAGTGGCCGCCGCCTTTGATGGTGGCGTGAGGCAGGCCGCGGGTGCCGGGTACCTTGTCGAGGAACTGGGCGTCGAGGCCGTGGGTGACAGGGTCATTGTCGGCAAAGGTACACAGGAATGGTTTTTCGAAGGTCTCAAAAAAGGCCCAGGCCTTGCGTTGTTCATCCAGCGACGGATCAGTAGGCAGGGTCGGTACATGGCTGGGCATGGCGCGTGGCCCCATCTTGTAACTGGGGTTCGGAAACGGTGCATCGTAGGCCTTGGCCAGGGTCGACTGTGTTAGCCGATCAAGCCCCAGTTGATGGGCCAGGAAAGTGATTATCTTGCCGGGTATGGAATGTTGCTCCATGGTCAGCGACATCATAAAACCAATGGGCATATCCACAGTTTCCCAGCAGAACTTCTGCCAGTAGGCGAATTTTTTAGCCGTCTCGCCTTGCATCTGGCTGAGCGCTTTTTGCATTTCCAGCAAAGACGGCGTCGGGGCATTGGCGCGAAATGCCATGACCTCCTTGACGATCTCGTCAGCTACCTCAGGGTTATACGGCAGGCCCGTATTGGCAATTACCACCCGGTCGAAACGTTCCGGGTAGTTTGCCACCAACCGCAGGCCAATCAGACCACCCCAATCCTGGCCAAAAAAAGTCACCCCTTTGAAGTTGTTAGCGGTGAGCCACTGGCCCATCCAGTCCACCTGGTGTTGATAGCTGTAGTCTTCGCGCTCGGCGGGCTTGTCTGACTTGCCGTAACCGGGCAGGTCAGGGGCAATAACCCGTAGGCCGGCAGCAACAAGGTAGGGAATCATCTTCCTGTACAGGTAGCTCCATACCGGCTGGCCATGCATACACAACACAACAGGGCCATCCCGTGGACCTTCATCCAGATGATGAATTCGCAGGTCGCTGCCGTCTGCCGTCTTGATCACCGTGTAGTGCGGTGCAAAAGGGTAGTCCGCCAGATCGGCAAAACGCGCATCAGGAGTACGTAATATTTTCATGGTTGTTGACCTGTTGTAGGGGTATTTGGGGTCAGAGTAAAAACTCGCAGAGTTTTTACTCTGACCCCAAATATCCGGAGTTTTTACTCTGACCCCAAATATCTGACCCCAAATATCCCACGTATTCGGTCAGCAGTATTTGTTGAGCGAGGACATTAGATAACAACTCACAAATAATGACAACCATTAACGGTTGGGTTGCCATGGGCATTCTGGCAGCGCATCATCGGCTGGCGATTCCGGGCCGGTAGTCCCGGGACCCGCGCATAATCGTCACATTGACCCTAAACGGCCCAAGTCAAACGGAGTAGCCCTGATGAACGACAATCTGGAAACCCTTAATATTCGCCTGCAAGGTGAGGTCTGCATCGTCGAGATGGATCGTCCTGAAGCGCTGAATGCCTTTAACGGCCAGTTGATGGATGACCTGTGTGACGCCTTCCTGGCCGCCACTGCCGATGTAGCGGTTAAAGTGCTGGTACTCACGGGTGCCGGGCGCGCCTTCACTGCCGGTGCTGATCTAAAGGAGATGGGGCAGGGCAGCCACAAGCCGAAGCATGGCTTTGGGCCCCTGGTGGAAGCGATTATCGACTTTCCGAAGCCCTTTATCTGCGCCGTCAACGGTGTTGGTGCGGGTATTGGTGCCACCATCTGCGGCCTGGCAGATCTGGTTTATATGGCCGAGAATGCGCGGCTGCGTTGCCCTTTCTCGGCCCTTGGCCTGACCGCCGAGGCAGCCAGCACCGTGACCTTGCCACGTCTGATGGGTCACCAGCGTGCCAGCTGGTTCCTGCTGTCGTCAGAATGGATGAGTGCGGCTGAGTGCCTGGATGCCGGGCTCGCCCTTGAGGTGCTGCCGCTGGCGGAGCTGCTGCCCCGGGTTATGGATCGGGCCCAGACACTGGCGGCGCTGCCCATGGCATCATTGAAGAAGACCAAGGCGCTTATGCTTGATCCCGTTCGCCAGCAGCTTAAGGACTCGGCGCGGTTTGAAAACCAAGGGCTGGCGGAGCTCAGTGGTGGCCCTGCCAACCGTGAGGCGCTGGCGGCTTTCAAGGAAAAACGCGCGCCGGATTTCACTGGCCTGTAGACATTTGTGGGAATTTTAATGAACAACAGTCCTGTGATACCCATCGCCGTTGCCACCCTTGGCATCTGCACCTACGCCGCCATGGATGCCTTGATGAAAGGCCTGGCTATTGAGCTGGGTGTCTACAATGCCATGCTCTGGCGGACATCCATTGCCCTGCTTATCGCCACCGTATTGTTTGTCGGCCAGGGTATACACTGGCCGCCGGTGTCGAGCATCCGCCTGCATATACGCCGCGGCGCCATTACGGCGGTGATGGCCTGCCTGTTTTTCTGGGGCCTGATTTATGTGCCCCTGGCGGAGGCTATTGGCCTGTCATTTATTGCCCCCCTTATAGCCTTATATCTGGCGGCGGTGCTTCTCGGGGAACGTATTGGCCGGCAGGCGGTGTGGGCGTCGCTGATCGGCTTTGCCGGCGCGCTGGTGATACTCGGCGGCAAGCTGGGCGGCGATTATGCTGCCAATGTTGTGCTTGGCATGGCCGCCATTTTGGCCTCAGCGGTGTTGTATGCCTATAACCTGATTTTGCAACGGCAACAGGCAGTGGTGGCAAAACCCATTGAAATCGCCTTCTTCCAGAACGCGACGGTGGTGGCCCTGTACTGGATCTTTGCACCCTTCTGGGCGGTGGTGCCGACCACTGCGGTGCTGCCAGAACTGCTGGGCGCAGCATTGCTTGGGGTTTTTTCCATGGCGATGTTGTCCTGGGCCTATGCGCGGGCAGAGGCCAGAGTGTTGATTCCCGTAGAGTATTCGGCCTTTATCTGGGCTGCGCTGTTAGGTTGGGTGATGTTTGCCGAAGCCGTGACCCTGGCCACCCTGGTGGGCACGGCGTTGATTGTGGTGGGCTGCCTGGTAGCCGCCCGGCAGCAACCGGAACGTGTCGAGCATGTGGAGACCACGGCGCTGTAGTGACCCGGCGGGCGCCTGAAACCAGCGCCGCGCCACTGGTTTAGTGGCTGTGCCTGGGCACTCCAATGGTCTGGGCCAGGCGCTGGTATTTGGTCGCCTCTTCGAGCACGGCGCCGGTTTCCAGTGAACCAACGGTACGCCGCTGCATCTCCTGCCAGGGCGTCTGGCTGGGGACAACTGGATAACCGCCAGCAGCATCAAATGCTGCCCGGCGGGCCAGCAGTTCCTGGTCATCAATGAGTATGTTGGCGCTGAAATTGTTCAGGTCGATGCGAATCCGGTCACCATTTTTTACCAGTGCCAGCCCGCCACCGGCAGCAGCCTCGGGTGAGGCATTGAGAATGGACGGCGAACCGGAGGTGCCCGACTGGCGGCCGTCGCCAATACAGGGCAGGGCGGCAATCCCGGCCTTGATCAGTGCCGTTGGCGCGCGCATGTTGACCACCTCGGCCGCGCCGGGATAACCCAGCGGGCCAGTGCCGCGCATAAACAGAATGCTGTGTTCATCAATGCCCAGGGCCGGGTCATCGATGCTGGCGTGATACTGCTCCGGGCCGTCAAAGACCACGGCGTTACCTTCCAGCACATTCAGATTGTTCGGGTCGGACAGGTAACGCTGGCGAAAGTCTGCGGAAATAACACTGGTTTTCATGATGGCAGAGTCAAACAGGTTACCCCGCAGAACCGTAAATCCGGCTTGCTCCAGTAACGGTCGATGAAAGGGGCGAATTACATTTTCATCGAGAATCGCTGACTCCCGGCAGTTATCCGCCAGGGTCCTGCCATTTACCGTCATGGCCGACTCCATGATCAGCCCCTGTTGCAGCAGTTGGTTAACCACCGCCGGCACTGAGCCGGCACGGTAATAGTCCTCACCAAGATACTCACCGGCGGGTTGCAGGTTCACCAGCAGTGGCAGGTCAAAGCCATAGGTCTGCCAGTCGTCAATGGTCAGTTCCACGCCCATATGGCGGGCAATGGCATTCAGGTGAATGGGGGCATTGGTAGAGCCGCCGATCAGGGTGTTTACTCGAATGGCGTTGATAAAAGCCTCGCGGGTCAAAATATCTGAGGGCTTGCGGTCCGCAGCCACCATCTCGACTATCTGTTTGCCGGTAAAATAAGCGCATTCCTGCCGGTCTCGATAAGGTGCAGGAATGGCGGCGGAGTTGGGTAGGGACATACCCAGGGCTTCTGCCAGGCTGTTCATGGTGGTGGCGGTACCCATGGTATTACAGAAGCCTGTCGACGGGGCTGATGAGCTCACCAGTTGAATAAAACCTTTGGTGTCAATTTCACCCTTGGCCAGCAGCTCTCGGGCGTGCCAGACAATGGTGCCGGAACCGGTACGTTTGCCCTCAAACCAGCCGTTTAACATGGGGCCTACCGACAGCGCAATGGCAGGAATGTTGACGGTGGCAGCCGCCATCAGGCAGGCTGGTGTGGTCTTGTCACAGCCAATCGTCAGCACTACACCGTCCAGGGGGTAGCCAAACAGAATCTCCACCAGGCCGATGTAGGCGAGGTTGCGATCCAGCCCGGGCGTCGGGCGTTTGCCGGTCTCCTGAATGGGGTGGACGGGGAACTCCAGGGGGATGCCGCCCGCTTCGCGAATGCCATCCCGAACCCGCTGGGCCAGCACCTGGTGGTGGCGGTTGCAGGGCACCAGGTCACTGCCGGTCTGGGCGATACCAATAATGGGCCGGCCGGACTGCAGTTCTTCCAGGGACAAGCCATAGTTCATATAGCGCTCGATATACAGCGCTGTCATATCAGGATTGGCGGGGTCGTCGAACCAGGCGCGCGAGCGCAGCTGGCGCCCTGCTGCCAGGGGAGGTTGGCCTGGATCTTTGGGATTATTCATTGTTTGGAATCGCCCATGCTGGAGCCTTGCGCCGTCAAATGTCGTGGGAATATATCAGCATCGGCGAGGAAGACAAGCCTCGCCAGGGGCGGTTCGCAGGAGTGGTTCTCAGGAGCGCTCCACAGGGGCGTTGCCGGGGAGTGGCAGTCTCTGTGCTAGTGCGCCAGCCAACTTGCTAACAGAGCCTGCGTCATCCTGGTGCGTGGTGTTGCGGACTGCAGCTGGGCATTGTTTCGAGGCGGCCAAAAGGCGCAATTGTCGGTAAAAAGTCCAATTGGCTGTAACTACCTGTAAAGTAGCGTGACTTGCCTGAGGGCACAGGCGGCGCACTGCCGGCCAGGCCAGCAGGGTGGCACGCTTACTGCTTTTTATTGTGGTGGGTGGTGCATTTACTTGTAGCCATTTATTTGTGGTAAGTGGGACCCGCCATTGCGGCAACACCTAAGGAGGTTTTTGTGAGTAGGGCTGACAATCAGGGCAAGGGCTCGCGTAAAAGCCCTGCTAAACCTGCCGGCAAAACACCGGCGCAAGCCGGCGGCAGCAAGCTGTTGCTGAATGCCGCGCAGATCAGCCAGTTACTGGCGGCAGACCTGCTGAATCCATTTGCCTGCCTGGGGCTGCAGCGCAACACTCGGTCGACGGTGATAAATACCTTCCTGCCCGGCGCGACAGCTGCCTGGGTCAGCAATCTCGCCGGTGAGGTACTGGTGCCGATGATCTGTCTGGACCCGGCCGGCGTGTTTGCCGCCAAGCTGGATGGCGCAGCGGTGGCAGCGGGCTACCGGTTGAAGGTCAGTTATGCTGGCGACATTGTCTGGTGCGATGACCCTTACCGGTTTCCAAGCCTGTTGGCCGATGCGGATATCTGGCTGTTTGCCGAAGGCCGGCATGAGCATGTCTGGCAGTTTCTGGGTGCCCAGGAGGCAGTGTGTCAAGGCGTCAGGGGCGTGCAGTTTGCGGTCTGGGCCCCCAATGCCAGGCGGGTGGCTGTGCTGGGTGACTTTAACCATTATGACAATCGCACCCATGTGTTGCGGTGCCATCCCGGTTGCGGCATCTGGGAGATGTTTGTCCCGGGTCCCGGCGGCGGCGCTGGCTACTATTTTGAGGTCACCACCAATAGCGGCCAGCGCCTGCAGAAGGCTGATCCCTGTGCGCGGGCCATGCGCGGCTTTGCCGATGTGGTGGCCGAAGTCTGCGTTTCGCATTATGCCTGGCAGGATGATGCCTGGCTGCAACGGCGTGCCGCGGCCAACAGTGAATCGGCGCCCATGAGTGTCTATGAGCTGCATGCCGGTTCGTGGCGTCGCGACGCCAGCGGTCAGTCACTGGATTATGTGACGCTGGCTGCGACGCTGCTCGACTATGTGGTAGACATGGGTTTTACCCATATCGAGTTCCTGCCCTTGACGGAACATCCCTTTACGGGTTCCTGGGGTTACCAGCCTGTTGGCCTGTATGCCCCGACCTGCCGGTTCGGCAGCCCGGACCAGTTGCGGGCCCTGATCGATGCTGCCCACGGTCGTGATATTGGTGTGATTCTGGATTGGGTACCAGCCCACTTTCCTAACGACCCCCACGGCCTGGTGGGTTTTGATGGCACGGCGCTTTACGAACATGCAGATCCCCGCAAGGGCGCACACCCGGACTGGGGTACCCTGATCTATAATTATGGCCGTGCGGAGGTGCTTAACTATCTGGTGAGCAGCGCCGTGTACTGGGTTCGAGAATTTCATATCGATGGCCTGCGGGTGGATGCCGTGGCATCCATGTTGTATCTCGATTACAGCCGCAAGGCTGGTGAATGGCTGCCAAATGTCCACGGCGGCCGGGAAAACCTCGAAGCCATCAGCTTCCTGCAACGGGTTAATGCGGCGCTGAAAACCCATTGCCCGGGGGTCCTGACCATTGCTGAGGAATCCACCGCCTGGCCGGGTGTGACCAAACCCGTCGCCAGTAGCGGCCTGGGTTTTGACTACAAATGGAATATGGGCTGGATGCATGACACCCTGAGCTATCTGGCCCGTGATCCAGTGCATCGTCAGCATCACCACGGTGAAATCACCTTCAGCATGATGTATGCCTATTCGGAGCAATTTGTCCTGTCCCTGAGCCACGACGAGGTGGTGCACGGCAAGCGGTCCCTGTTGCACAAAATGCCCGGTGATGCCTGGCGGCAGTTTGCCAATCTGCGCCTGTTACTGGCGTTGATGTGGACCCACCCGGGCAAAAAGCTGTTATTTATGGGTTGTGAGTTTGGTGCCCAGAAAGAATGGGACCATGATGGTGCCCTCGACTGGGCACTGTTGGCGGCACCTGCGCACCAGGGTGTGCAGCGCCTGGTGCGCGACCTGAACCGGGTCTACCGGAATTATCCGGCGCTGCACCAGGCCGACCACAATCCCAGTGGCTTCGAATGGCGCGATATGCACAATGCGGCAGAGTCGGTGCTGGCCTACCAGCGGCTGGCAGAGGGTGCGGCAAATGTGCTGGTGTGTGTCAATCTGACACCCATGGTTCGCTATGATTATGTTGTGATCCTGCGCGAGGCTGGCAGTTATCGAGAGATCATCAACAGCGACAGCGAATATTATGGCGGCTCAAATGTGGGTAATAGCGGCAGCCTGCAGACCGTTGCGGTCAATGGCGAACACCGCTTGCAGCTGGCCTTGCCGCCCCTGGGCGTGTTGCTGCTGGAGCGGCAGGGTTAATGGTGCGAAGCGCCCTGCCGCCGCCGGGCTGTAGTTGCATCTTGGCGACAGATAACATTTTTCAGGCAAGCAGCTGGCAGAGCGGCCAGCAACCAGACGGTAAGCAGTATGTTGTATTTGACTGAAGGTTCGGCGGCTGTGATGGGCGCAGTATGTAGCACCGATGGGGTCAATTTTGCCCTGTTTTCAGCCCATGCGGAGCGGGTCGAGTTGTGCCTGTTTGATGCTGCCGGCAACGAGCAGCGATTTACGCTGCCTGGGCATACGCGGGCTATCTGGCATGGTCATATGCAGGGGATCGGCGCTGGTCAGCACTATGCCTATCGGGTTTACGGACCCTGGGCGCCAGCCGAGGGGCAGCGTTTTAATCCCGCCAAGTTGTTGCTGGATCCCTATTGCCGGGCCCTGACGGGACCCGTAAAGGTAACCGCCGCCCACTTCGACCATACCCTGGATGCCGCCGGCGAGATGCTTATCAGCAATGTTGACAGCGCCCCTTTTCAGCCTCGTTGTATTGTTGTGGCCGAGACAGCGGCAGCTTCGCCCATAAGGTTGCCAACACCGTTGGCGGCAACGGTGTTGTATGAAGCACATGTTAAAGGCTTTTCACGCCGCAACAGTGCTGTGCCCGAGGTGTTACGCGGCACCTATGGCGGTCTGGGTCATGAGGCCTCTGTCCGGCATCTGCAGCGCCTCGGCATCACCGCCGTTGAGCTGCTGCCGGTGCATGAATTTGTCGACGAACCGTTTGTGGCAGATAAAGGCCTGGTGAATTACTGGGGTTACAATTCCCTGGGGTTTTTTATGCCCGCCGGCCGTTATGCCATCAACGACGGCGCAGCAGAGTTTCGCGCCATGGTCACACAGTTACACGCAGCCGAGTTGGAGGTCATTCTTGATGTGGTCTACAACCATTCTGCAGAGGGTGACACCTATGGCCCAACCCTGAGTTTTCGGGGTATTGATAACCGCAGCTATTATCGCCTCAACCCGGACAACGCCGCTGAATATGTCAATGAGTCCGGCTGTGGCAATACCCTGAATATTGATCACCCGGCTGTGTTGCGCCTGGTGCTCGACAGCCTGCGCTACTGGGTCGCCAATATGGGAGTTGATGGCTTTCGTTTTGACCTGGCCACCAGTCTGGCGCGTACCAGCGGCGGTTTTTCGACCCGCAGCGCATTTTTCAGCAGTATTCACCAGGATCCGTTGCTGGCTGATATCAAGCTGATCGCCGAACCCTGGGACCTGGGTTGGGGTGGCTACCAGCTGGGCAACTTTCCCCAGGGCTGGAGTGAGTGGAATGACCAGTACCGGGACACCATGCGCCGCTACTGGGGTGGTGAGCCTGGCCTGTTGCCGGAATTTGCCCGCTTTCTGCACGGCGCCAGCAATCTGTTTGAGGCCGGTGGCCGGCCGCCCCAGGCCAGTGTTAATTTTATAACCAGCCATGACGGCTTTACGCTGGCGGACCTGGTGAGTTACGAGCATAAACATAATGAGGCCAATCTCGAAAATAATCGCGACGGCCATGATGCTAACTACTCCTTTAACTGTGGTGTTGAGGGTTTTACAGATGACCCAAGGGTGCTGCGCCTGCGGCGTAAACAACAACGTAATCTGCTGACTACCTTGCTCCTGTCCCAGGGTATACCCATGTTGCTGGCAGGTGATGAGATGGCGGCGACCAAGGCGGGTAACAACAACAGTTATTGCCAGGACAATGCCATTAACTGGCTCGACTGGCAGCAGGCTGACGAGGATCTGATCAGCTTTGTGGCGGCGTTGACGGCATTGCGCCGCAGCTACCGAGAGTTCCGCTGCGAGCGTTTTATCCATGGCCGAGCCCACGAACACTTTCGGGGTATTGACGAAATTGAGTGGTTCCATGCCAGCGGCAAGGCCATGCAGGCCGCCGACTGGGATGACCAGCAGGGTGCCTGTGTTGGCCTGATGCTGCATGGCGAGATGTTGTTTGATGATGCCAACGCCAACCTGGTGTATGTGTTTTTTCATGCCAGTGGCAAGTCTGGCAACATGATTTTGCCGAAACTGCACCTCCATGGCAGCTGGCAGCCTGTGTTAACGTCGGCGCTGATTGCCCTGCCACCCTGCAGCCTGTCCCAGGGTGCTGAGATAGACCTGGAAGACCAGGCGGTATATGTCTTTCGTTTTAATGGAGCAACCCTATGAGCAGTACCCTGATGCGGGATGACTTTATTGCCACTGACGCCGACGCCCTGCGAGCAGATGTGTATCGTCACTATGGCCTGACATTTGGCCAGGATTTAACTCATGATCCTGAAGCGCTGCTGCCGGTATACCTGTACAAGGCGATTGCCCTGGCCCTGCGTGATCGCCTGGTGGCCCGCGCCAAACTGACTGCCAAACAACCAGCCAGTCGCCGGGTGTATTACCTGTCTCTGGAATTTCTGATTGGCCGGACCTTAAGTAATGCCGTCCATGCTCTGGCTCTTGAGGCACCCCTGCGAGACCTGCTGCTGGAATTTGGTATAAACCTCGAAGGCATTGCTGAGGCTGAGCATGATGCTGGCCTGGGTAATGGTGGCCTGGGGCGCCTGGCGGCCTGTTTCCTCGACAGCTGCGCCACCCTCAACCTGCCGGTGATGGGTTATGGCATTCGTTATGAATATGGCATGTTTCAGCAGCGCCTTGAGCATGGCGAGCAGGTGGAGTATCCCGATCACTGGCTGCGGGATGGTAATCCCTGGGAGTTTGAGCGTAGTGAGGATACTCGGCGGATTCGCTTTTACGGCCATACAGAACACTATGTAGGCAGTGACGGCCGGCGGCTGGTGCGCTGGCTGGAGACGGAGGATGTGCTGGCGATTCCCTATGATGTGTTGATTCCCGGGCATAATACCGAGGCCGTTAATCGGCTGCGCCTGTGGAAGGCCGAGGCCACCGATGAGTTCAATCTGGATGAGTTCCATGCCGGCAGCTACACCGAGTCAGTGGCGGCAAAAAATCTCGCCGAGAATATCACCATGGTGTTGTACCCCAATGATGTCAGCGAGAATGGCAAGGCCCTGCGTCTGCGCCAGCAATATTTTCTCGCCTCTGCCAGCCTGCAGGATGTGGTCCATCACTGGGTCGAAATCCATGGCCGGCATTTTGGCGGATTTGGCGCAGCCAATGTTTTTCAGCTGAATGACACGCACCCCAGTTGCGCCGTGCCGGAACTGATGCGCATTCTGCTGGACGACAATCACATGAGTTGGGACGACGCCTGGAAAGTGACCAGCCAATGTATGGCCTACACCAACCATACCCTGCTGCCGGAAGCCCTGGAGCGTTGGTCCGTAGGGATTTTCCAGCACCTGTTGCCGCGAATTCTGGAGATTATCTATGAGATTAACGCCCGCTTTCTGCTTGAGGTGGCGCACCGTTGGCCGGGCGATGTGGCGCGGTTGCGCGCCATGTCCATTATTGAGGAGGGTGACGAGCGTTATGTGCGTATGAGCTATCTGGCCATTGTCGGCAGCTTTTCTGTCAACGGCGTGGCGGCCCTGCACAGTCATCTGCTGGCCCGCGATCTGTTCAGTGACTTTTACGCCCTGTGGCCGCATAAATTTAATAACAAGACCAACGGCGTGACCCCGCGGCGCTGGATTTACCATGCTAATCCGCGCATGACGGCGTTGATCAGCAGCGCCATTGGCGATGCCTGGCAGAGGGATCTGGCAGGCCTGGCAGACCTGCAGGCCTTTGCCGAAGACAGTGGTTTTCGACAACAGTGGCAACAGGTCAAGCTGGCCAACAAACAGGTGCTGGTGCAGCGCGTCAAACGGCTGACGGATATTGCCCTGGATCCAACCTGGCTGCTCGACGTGCAGGTAAAACGGATTCACGAGTACAAGCGCCAGCTGTTGAATATCTTTCACGTGATTCATCGTTATGACCAGATCCACCGCGGTGAGGGTCTTGACCAGCTGCCGCGCAGTGTCCTGATTGGTGGTAAGGCTGCACCCGGTTATGCCCAGGCGCGGCTGATTATTCACCTGATCACCAGTGTCGCGGCGGTGGTCAACAGTGACCCGGTTGCCAGTGAGCTGCTGCGGGTTGTGTTCCTGCCCAACTATGATGTCTCGGCCATGGAATATATCTGCCCGGCAGCGGAATTGTCGGAGCAGATCTCCACCGCCGGCAAGGAGGCATCGGGCACCGGCAATATGAAGCTGATGATGAACGGTGCGCTGACCATCGGCACGCTGGATGGCGCCAATATCGAAATTCTGGAACATGTGGGTGCAGATAACTTTTATCAGTTTGGCCTGACCGCAGACCAGGTTTCAGCCGCGCGTAACCACTATGATCCCATGGCTGTTATCAATAACGACGTTGACCTGCAGCGGGTGCTGGCGTTGATTGACTCGGATCATTTTTCCTTGTTTGCGCCCGGGCGTTTTCGGCATATCACCGATGCTGTACGAGCGCCTGCAGATCCCTGGATGATCGCCGCAGATTTTCGCAGTTATATTGATACCCAGGCGCGAGTGGCGCTGGATTACCGGGACCAGGCCAGCTGGCAGGCGCGCAGTATCCGCAATACTGCTGCCAGCGGTTGGTTTTCCAGTGACAGGACAATCCGTGACTATGCTCGGGATATCTGGAAGATTCAGGTTGCGGCCAAAAAGTAGTGGTAACAAGCACCGTTAATAACAAGCACCGTTAATAACAAGCGCCATAAATAACAAGCACTGTCACTAAAAAGCTCAAGAGGCTAAGTCATGGCTATTCAGCAACAGCGTTATATCAGTCGTCTGACCAAAGATACGTTTGCCCTGATACTGGCCGGTGGTAAAGGCAGTCGACTCCATGAGTTGACCCAGTGGCGGGCCAAGCCGTCTGTATATTTTGGCGGTAAGTTCAGGATTATCGACTTTGCCCTGTCCAATTGTGTGAACTCGGGAATTCGCCGGGTGGCGGTGCTGACCCAGTACAAGGCCCACTCGCTGATCTCTCATGTAGTCCGCGGCTGGACCAGCTTCAGGGGCGAGTTAGGCGAGTTTGTTGAGGTCTGGCCGGCGTCCCAGCGCACCTCAGAGAATTGGTACGCAGGGACTGTTGATGCGGTGTACCAGAATATCGATGTGATTCGCGAGCAGAATCCTGAGTATCTGCTGATCCTTGCTGGGGACCATATCTACAAGATGGATTATGGGGCCATGGTGGCGGCCCATGCTGACTGGCAGGCTGATCTCACCATTGCCTGCATTGAAGTGCCGGTCGAGGAGGCGGCTAACAGTTATGGGGTGGTGACCGTGGACAGCAACTTGCGGGTCACAGGCTTTACGGAAAAGCCCGCCCACCCCGCCCCTCTGCCCGGCAAGCCGGGCTTTTGTCTGGCTTCCATGGGCAACTATGTGTTTAACCGCGATTTTCTCTTTGAGCATGCGATTCGCGATGCCAGGAACAATGACTCGACCCACGATTTTGGCCAGACCCTGATACCCGAAATTATTGCTGCCGGCTGCCAGGTCAGGGCTTTTCCGTTTGTCGACCAAGACACGGGTGCGCCCGGTTACTGGCGGGATGTGGGTACCCTGGATGCCTATTTTGAAGCCAATATGGAGCTGGTATCAGTCACACCGCAATTAAACCTGTACGATTCCGATTGGCCGATTCTGACTCAGCAGCTGCAGTCACCGCCCGCCAAGTTTGTCTTTGACCATGATGAGCGCCGCGGCTTTGCCGTTGATTCGATGGTATCTGGCGGATGTGTGATATCCGGCGCGACCGTGCGGCGCTCCCTGCTGTTTTCCGGTGTGGTGGTCGGTTCCTGGACGGAAGTCACAGACACGGTGGTGATGCCCCAGGTGAAAATTGGCCAGAACGTTATTATTCGCAATGCCATTATCGACCGGGGTTGCCTGATTCCAGACGGCACCCAAATTGGTGTGGATGCTGCCCAGGATAAACACAACGGCTTCCGCATCACTGAAAAAGGTCGAGTCCTCGTCACCCCCGACATGCTCGGCCAGACGTTGCACAAGACATAACGCCCGTGGCTGCTTCTCATAAAACGCCCGTGGCTGCCTCTCATAAGACGCCCGTGGCTGCTTCATATAAAACGCCCGTGGCTGCTTCGAACAGAAAATCTATTCTGATGATTGCCGCCGAGAACGGTGCCATTCCGGGTTGTAAGGTGGGTGGCATTGCCGATGTGGTGCAGAGCCTGCCGCCGGCGCTGGCAGCCCTCGGCCATCAGGTGACGGTTATCACGCCGGGTTATGGTCTCAAAGCCAGCAACCCGCAGTGGCTGCCGTTGCACACCGTAACCGCCATGTTTGGCGGCCTGGCGGTGCAGGGCCAGGTGTATGAGGTGAAGGTAGAGGCGGGTGTACGGCACCTGGTGCTGGAAAGTCCGCGTATCAGTGCCGTGGGTATTGGCAAGGTCTATGTTAACGATGGCGCGGACCGGCCATTTGCCTCCGATGCCAGTCGTTTTGCGCTGTTTTCAGCCCTTGTGGGTAGCTGGCTGTGTGCTGGTGCGCAAGCCGAATTTGGAGTGCTGCACCTCCATGACTGGCATGCCGGCCCCCTCGCCATACTGCGTTGTTTTGATCCCGCCTATGCCGACCTGCGCCGGTTAAAGGTGGTGTTAACCATTCATAATCTGGCGCTGCAGGGTATTCGCCCCCTGACGGGTGATCCCTCGGCACTGCACAGCTGGTTTCCGGATCTGCCATTAGACCCGCGTATTATCGATCCACGCTGGACTGATTGTGTCAACCTGATGCGCGCCGGGATTGTCCTGGCTGATGGTGTTAATACGGTGTCGCCCGGTTATGCCAGGGAGATTCTGGCGGCCAATGATGACGCCCGCGGTCGCCATGGTGGTGAGGGACTGGAGACCGACCTGCAACGATTGGCTGGCCAGGGTCAGTTGCTTGGTATCCTCAATGGCGTGGCATATCCCGAGGTATTGCCGGGCGCGCAGTTGCCCCCCGAGGCGTTGCTGGCCGCCTGCGAAACCCAGGTGCAAGCCTGGCTGGCAGTGGCCGGGGCGAATGTGCCTGGGCATGCTCAAGCCCTGGCCACCATCGCCGCCTGGCGCCACCACAAGATTGACGTGCTGGTCACCAGTATCGGGCGGCTGACACCGCAAAAAGTCGGACTGTTGATGGCCCCCGTGGCTGGCCGCAGTGCCCTCGAGGAGCTGCTGGTGGGTCTAGGCGCCGACGGTTTGCTGATATTGCTGGGCAGTGGTGATGCCGACTGTGAGGCGTTTTGTGTGGAGGTTGCCCAGCGTCACGCCAACTTTCTCTACCTGCGCGGTTTCTCTGCCGCTCTGGCAGATGACCTGTACCGGTCCGGCCAGTTGTTTCTGATGCCCAGCAGTTATGAGCCCTGTGGCATCAGCCAGCTGCTGGCCATGCGCGCCGGCCAGCCCTGTGTGGTGCACCAAGTGGGTGGCCTGGCTGATACGGTGCGACACCACCAGACCGGCTGGTGTTTTGCTGGCGCCGATATACCTGCCCAGGTCCATGGGCTGGTCAGTGTTTTTGCTGAAGCCTGCGCCGCTGTGCGCCTGCAGACCCCTTCTTATCTGGCCATTTCCAGGGCCTGTGCCGCAGAGCGGTTTGACTGGCAGGTTGCGGCCAGCGCTTATGCAGACTTTTATCAGGGTCTGGCAGACCGTTAAAGTTGCGCTGTATTGCAATAAGCCTGGTTGCCAGGCATGACCAAAAGGCCAATTTCGAGTAGCATGGCTCCTCGCGTTCAAGCACGGAAAAAATTTGACCATGACGACAACAAGCGTAGCAGTTGGCAATCTCGCCATTGAAAAAGTCCTGCATGACCTGGTAAATCTGGAAATTATTCCTGGTACCGGTGTTAGCCCGGACACATTCTGGCAGGGGTTCGAAGGCATTCTGGCGGCGCTGATGCCGCGCAACCAGGCTTTGTTGGCCAGGCGCGATGAGCTGCAGGCGCAGATTGACGCCTGGCACCAGGCCAACAGCGCCAGGCCCCATGATCCGCAGGCCTACCTGGCCTTTCTGAGAGAGATTGGCTACCTGCAGGATGAAGGCCCGGATTTTACCATCGAGACAGACAACGTCGATGACGAGATTGCCTTGCTGGCGGGCCCGCAGCTGGTGGTGCCGGTGATGAACGCGCGGTATGCATTAAATGCGGCCAATGCTCGCTGGGGTAGCCTGTATGACGCCCTGTATGGTACGGATGTGATCCCCGAGAGTGACGGTGCTGAGAAAGGCCGTGGCTATAACCCGGTGCGTGGTGCCAAGGTTATTCACTATGCGGCAGAATTTTTGAACCAGCACCTGCCCCTGGCCAATGGCCGGTATCAGGATGTCAGCCAGTATCGGGTTGAGGCAGGTGTGCTGCAGATCAGCCTGCCATCGGGCGTGACACAACTGGCGACGCCTGGGCAGTTTGTCGGCTACAGCGGTGATCCTGCAGATCCAACCGGCATACTGCTGAAACATCATGGCCTGCATCTGGAGATCCAGATCGACCGCAGCAACAACATCGGCAAGGATGACCCGGCCGGTGTCAAGGATGTGCTGATGGAGTCCGCCATCTCCACCATCCAGGACTGTGAAGACTCCATCGCGGCGGTAGACGCTGACGACAAGGCGGTGGTCTATCGCCACTGGCTGGGCCTCATGAAAGGTGACCTGGCAGAAGAATTTAATAAAGGTGGTGCGGTGTTACGCCGCGAGCTCAACCCGGACCGAGTCTACACCGCCGCAACCGGTGGTGAGCTGGTGTTGCATGGCCGCAGCCTGCTGTTGATTCGTAATGTCGGTCACCTGATGACCACCGATGCGGTGCTATACAAGGGTCAGGAAATTCCTGAGGGTATTATGGATGGCATGGTCACCAGTCTGGCCGCAATCCACGACCTCAAAGGTACCGGACGGGTCCGCAACTCCCGCCGCGGCAGCGTCTATATTGTTAAGCCAAAGATGCACGGCCCGGAAGAAGTGCAGTTTACAGTAGATCTGTTTGCTGCCATCGAACAGGTCCTTGGCTTGCCGGTCAACACCCTCAAAGTCGGCATTATGGACGAAGAGCGGCGCACCACGCTGAACCTCAAGGCTTGTATCCGCGCCGCCCGCCAGAGGGTGATTTTTATTAACACCGGTTTTCTTGACCGCACTGGTGATGAGATTCATACCAGCATGGAAGCCGGACCCATGGTGCGCAAAACCCTGATGAAACAGCAGCCCTGGATCCAGGCTTATGAAGACTGGAATGTCGACATGGGCCTCAGGGCCGGCCTTCAGGGTCGTGCCCAGATCGGCAAAGGCATGTGGGCCATGCCCGATGAGATGGCGGAAATGATGCAGGCCAAGATTAATCATCCTCTGGCGGGTGCCAACACTGCCTGGGTGCCGTCGCCGACGGCTGCGTCCCTGCATGTGCTGCACTATCATATGGTGGATGTCTGGTCATGTCAGAATGAGCTCAAAGCCCGCGCCAAGGCCAGTCTCGATGCGCTGTTGACTATTCCAATACTCGGTGGTACTAATCTTTCCAGCCAGGCAGTGCAGGAAGAATTGGATAACAACACTCAGGGTATTCTCGGTTACGTCGTACGCTGGATCGACCAGGGTGTCGGCTGCTCAAAGGTGCCGGATATCAACGACGTCGGCTTGATGGAAGACCGCGCGACCCTGCGTATTTCCAGCCAGCATATTGCCAACTGGCTGCGTCACGGGGTCTGCAGTGCCGCGCAGGTGACCGAGACCCTGCAGCGCATGGCGGCGGTGGTGGATGCGCAGAACGCAGGTGATCCTTTGTATCGCGCCATGGCGCCTGATTTTGCCGGCAGTGTGGCCTTCCAGGCGGCCTGCGATCTGGTGTTTAAAGGTGTCGACCAGCCCAATGGCTACACTGAACCCGTGCTACATGCTCGTCGGCGGGAGGCAAAACGGTTACACGGCTGAAGCAGGCCAGCCACCTGCTGGTGGCAACCGCGGTAAGTAAGTATGTTGAGTCCAAAGCACAAGATTTTGATCATTGAGGACGAAGCCCTGGTGGCCCGCGAACTTAAGGGGCGCTTAATCCGCATGGGTTATGAAGTTGCAGGTATTGCCTATGGCCGGGAAGCCGTGGCCATGGCGCGGGAGACGCTGCCCGACCTGTTGCTGACAGATATTCATCTCAAAGATGGTGAGGATGGCATCAACATGGCGCTGGCCATCCAGCGTGAGCGTGATGTGCCGGTGGTATTCCTGACGGCTTACTCCGATGACGAAACTGTCACTCGGGCCAAGGCCGTGACCCCTTACGGTTATATTATCAAGCCCTTTGAGAGCCGCGAGCTGCAGATCGCGATTGATATGGCCATGTACAAATTCAACATTGAGCGTGAGTTACGGGCCACTCAGCAACTGCTGCAGAATGCCCTGACCTGTATCGGCAATGCCTTGGTGTTTGTTGATGAACATGGCTGCCTGACGAATGTCAACGCTGATGGCGAGGCTTTGCTTGGCGTTGCTATCGACCAGGTGCAAGGCCGGCAGTGGCCTGATGTTTTCTCCTTGCAGCCCGGCACGTCAGTATTCAACCGTATTCAGGCAGCGCTGGTCAGCAGTGAAGTGACAAAACTTGCACCTTTTATTCTGCAGCGCCCGCAAGGCCCGGCGCGCCTGGTTGATGGTCTGGTGGGGCCCATGCTGCCTGGTGGGGTGTTGATTCTGCGGGAGTTGTCGAAGCTGGCCGATACCCTGGAGCCCCTGCCCACGCCGGCCCAGTTGCTGGCGGAACTGGGCCCTGAGCACCTCGGGCCAAGTGAGTCATCCATGTGCCAGTTGTTGATTGCGGTGGAGCAGGTGCCGCCTGCCGCTGGTGCGCCAGCCCAGGTCACAGAGGCACTGTTGGCAGAGGTCAGCGAGCGCCTCAACCAGGTGTTGCGCTCGACGGACCTGGTGAGTGTATATGGTCGCTCCCTGCTGTCCGTTAGCTTGCCCTACACCCATCTTGATGCCGGTAAACACATTGCGCAGAGTGTCCTCAAGACGCTGGTGAGCAGCCATTTCAAACAAGCCGGACTGACGTTTTCCGTCGGTTTTGCGCACAGTGCTGCCGGTGACCAGCAGCCTTTTGAGTTGTTTCGGCGCGCCGGTTGGGCACTGCATGTGGCGCAGCAGGCCGGCGGCGGGCGGGTGATTAACTGGAGCGCTGCGGCCGAGAAGTCCGGCGCAGTGACTGCCGGGGAGGGTAAGCCGCTGCGCGAATACCACAATGTGGTGTTGTTGTGGAATCTCATGAGCCTGGTGATGAAGGCCGCCAGTGCCGCGGAGATGAGCGACGCATTGTCGCAGCACCTGTTGCAGTCTTTCGATTTGGCGCAGGCTGCTGTCCTCGCTCAGGCAGATGGCCGGCTGCTGTGTCTGGGCGGTGCCAATGGTCTGGCGGCGGACTCGCAATGGCCGTCAACCGTCGCCAGCCGAGGGCTTGAATTGGCCGAACTTGACCTGTCGGCAGCGATGCAAGAACGTATCAGCGATGCCGTGATAAACGCCAAGGCCAGCCATTCGGGCACTGTTTACCTGCTGCCCCTGCCTGCGCAACGCTGCGTTTATCTGCGCGCCAAGGTCGCGCTGGGGCCTGGTGATGTCGAGTTTTTGCGGACCCTGGTGAGTTATTTTGCGGCGGGCCTGGGACGTTTTGAGCAGCTGCCAGAGACGCTGGCGGCACCCGCAGAGGCCGGGCTCATCTACCAGTCACCGCAGATGCGCAGCCTGCTGGAAAGCTGCCGGCTGGTGGCGCCCACGGACGCCACGGTGCTGATTAACGGCGAGTCGGGAACTGGCAAGGAAATGCTCGCCAGGACCCTGCACGATATGAGCCGGCGGGCTGATAAGCCCTATATCATCGTTGATTGTGGTGCCGTTGTCGGCAGCCTTATTGAGAGTGAGTTGTTTGGCCATGTCAAAGGCGCGTTTACGGGCGCTGACCGGGCCTTTTCCGGGCGCCTCAAGGAGGCAGATGGTGGCACCCTGGTGCTGGATGAGGTGGGTGAGCTGCCCCTTGATATCCAGGTCAAGCTGTTGCGTTATGTTCAAGAGCGGCAAATTGCAGCGGTCGGCAGCAATGTCTACGAAACTGTTGATACGCGTATTATCGCCGCCACGAATAAGGATCTGATGGCCTTGGTAAAGGCTGGCAAGTTTCGCGAGGACCTTTATTACCGCCTGAATGTTTTTGCGGTGACAACACCACCGCTGCGGGACCGGCCGCAGGACATTCTGCTGCTGGCAAGACATTACCTCAAGGTCTATGCCCAGCGTTATGACAAGCCTGTCAGATACTTCAGTCCAGACGCTGAGCAGGCGCTGCTTGAGCATCGCTGGCCGGGTAATATTCGTGAGCTGGTGAACATCATTAACCGCGCGGTGATCCTGTGTAAAGACTCGCACCTTAACGCCATCCATCTGGGGTTGTTTCCAGACACCACCCTGGCGGTTGCGGCGCAACCCCTGTTGGCGGCGCCCGGTCCTGAGCAGGCAGCTGTGGCCCTGCAGGTCTGGTTGGCCAACCTGGTGACCCTCAGTCTTGCCGGTGCTGCGGATTTGCTACCCCTCGGCCAGTGGTTGGAAGAAGACCTGATTCTTGCCAGTCTCGCTACTCATGAAGAGGTGCTCAATCGTGCCGCTGCCGCCCTTGGGGTGCCAGAGTCGACGCTGCGGCGCAAGGTATCACTGTTGCGTGCGCACTACGGGGACAAAGCCCCGTGTCGCCCGGCTGACTGGTACCCCGCAGCGCCGCTGTTTAATGGTCTGGCGGCACTGGCGCTCAGTCGTCGGCAGTCGCTGCTGGAAATGGTCACCCTGGCTCTGGTGAGGGAAATAGAATCCCGCCCGATCAATAAAAAGGATGCGGCTATCCTGCTGGGTGTGTCCATGCCTACCTATCGACGGCTGACGGCCAGAGCGCCATAAATTTCTTAATATGAAAAATATGGCGCTCATATTTATCTCCATTCGCCATATACCTATCGCCATAATTTTCCTCGCATTAACTGTTGTTAACAAAATCGTTTAAAAACAGAAACCTATAAGCACCATTCAGACTTGGCATAATACCTGCTGTTAATCCTTGGCGATCACAGAGGAAGTGGTCGTTTGTGTTGGGCGGCGGCCGGTGTCAACTTGGCTTGCGTCGCCGAACATTTGCTTTACACCCTGATCGTGCCTGGAGATGCTCATGTCTAGTTGGAAATATCTGGTTGTCCTTGTCTGTCTGACGGTGTTTCTTGTCAATACATCTTC
>JANQYP010000026.1:47885-61688 GCA_030728785.1 Pseudomonadales bacterium | reverse complement strand
GCAGATTCGGCTGCAGCAAGCAAGACAAAACAATGGGTCGGCAAGCTCGGGAAAGATACGCGGCTGACGCCAATGGCAGTCCAATCGGCAAGCCACCAGTCGGCGCTGCGCGACACGCTGGCGCCGAGTTTGCCCGCCGCGGGCCAGCCAGGCCTGTTGCCCTATGCCGCTGGTCAAAAGATCGAGCAGCTGCCGCTGCAGCACGAGCCGCCAGGGGCGCGTTCGGCGCGGTTCCTCTGGGAGGACGCAGAGCTACCAGAGGCGAAAGGGTATGAAGGACGGCGCTATGCCCGCTACTTGTGGGACGAGGAGGAAGCCAGCGACAAGAAGGAGGGCGCTAGCATGCCGCTTGCAGAGATCACGAGTGAGTATGTGGTCGTGGCGCGGGACCTGGCGCAGCTGCAGAAAACCCTGGCCAGTATGCGAGTGCAGGTCGAAGAACAATTCGCCAGTTTGAAAATGTTGACGGTGCATCTGAGCTCGACGCAGGCCAGTGACTTAGTGAAAAACTCAAATGTGGTGAGTCTGGGCGTGAATGGCCAGGTCCGCACCGCCGCCTTGGTTTATTCCGCTAAGGGAGACGGCGAGCTGGTCACAGAGGCCAACCGGGTCAGCTGGGTTGTGCATAACCTTGGCAAGAAGCCGTTGAATTTTGCCAGCCTGACGCTCAGCTGGCCGAGAGAGAACGGTCACCTGCGCAGGGTTCTGCTGGATGGCAAGGTGATCGCCAAAAACCCCGCACCTGACACACAGGTAGATATTCGGGGCCGGTTGCAGAAAAAATCTGCAGCGGTGATCTCCCTGGTATTTGAAAATCAGGCGGCAGTGTTGCCTGATGACTACCAGATTGCAGCCGCCTTTGCTGAGGGACTGCAAGTTGAATATGCGTTTCACTCCAGTCTGCCCATGCAGGGCCGCCGCCGGGACACGTTTTTCCCCACCCTGGTAGACGCTGACTTGTTGCATGTGCAGGGGGTGACGGGGCAAGGAGTTGGGGTTGCCATCATCGACACGGGTAGCTGGTCCAGCAAGCCCATTAACCTCGATACCTTCAACCAGCCACGTATCAGAGCCTATTATGACGCCATCGAAAATCGTACGGCGCTGCCGATGTTTGATGACAATGGCCATGGCAGCCACGTCACCAGTGTCCTCGCCAGTTCCCGCCAGACGCTTGACCTGAACGGCCAGCGACCGGGCAGCTATCACGGGATAGCGCCAGATGCCGATCTGGTCATCGTCCGGGCCTTTGATGAAGAGGGGCGGGGCACCTACCTGAACGTGATCAGAGCCATTGCCTTTGTGATTGCCCATCAGCAGGAGTACAACATTCGAGTAATGAATCTGTCCTTCAGTGGCACGCCCATGTCCCATTACTGGCAGGACCCGCTGAATCTGGCAGTCATGGCCGCCTGGCGGGCGGGCATTGTGGTGCTGGTTTCCGCTGGTAATACCGGTCCGGAACCCATGACCATCGGTGTGCCGGGTAACGTCCCTTATGTGCTGACCGTTGGTGCCATGACCGACCATTACACGCCGGACCAGCTTGAGGATGACTACCTGGCGACCTTTTCGTCGGCGGGACCAACCATGGAAGGTTTTGTTAAGCCCGAGGTAACAGCACCCGGTGGCCATATGATGGGCTCGATGGGCCGCGATACCTACATCGCCAGGGAGCATCCTGAATTTCACGATGGCTACAGTTACTTTCTGATGTCTGGTACCTCTCAGGCTGCGGCCGTGGTCAGTGGTATTGCTGCGCTGATGTTGCAGGAGACGCCGGGGCTCAGCCCGGATGATGTTAAATGCCGCCTGATGGCCTCTGCGAATGCCGCCGTCAAAGCCGACGGCAGTCTGGCCTACAGCCTCTTTCAGCAAGGCGCGGGTCTGGTGAATGCCTGGCGTGCGGTGCACAGCGAAGCCAAGGGTTGTGTCAACAAGGGCATGGACATTGATCAGGACCTGAACGGTCTGGCGCACTACGGTGGCCCTGCCAATGTTGATGCCGATGGCAATTTTTATATGACCACAGCAGACGGTTACATCTGGAATATGAGTGAAACCACCAGCACCGAAGGTTATATCTGGAACATGGGCTACATCTGGAACATGGGTTATATCTGGAACATGGGCTACATCTGGAATATGTCTGCCCTGGAGCAGAATGGCTATATCTGGAATATGAGTGATTTCAGCAACAACGGCTATATCTGGAATATGTCTGCCCTGGAGCAGAAGGGCTATATTGGGGACATGGCTGATGCCGACAATACAACAGCCCGCCAGCAGACCGGCGCACCTGACAATGTCGGTTATATCTGGAATATGAGTGATCCCCAGGGTGCGGGTTATATCTGGAACATGGGCAACCCTGCTAACGCCAGTTATATCTGGAACATGGCGCAGACAGAAAATGCCGGTTATATCTGGAACATGGGTTATATCTGGAATATGGGCTATATCTGGAATATGGCGAATGCAGAGAACAGTGGTTATATCTGGAACATGGCGGATGCGGAGAACACTGGCTATATATGGAATATGTATGGCACCGCAAATACCGGCTATATCTGGAACATGGCCAGCACCAGCAACACTGGCACAGTGATAAATACACCTGCTGGCACAAATGTCACCATGACCGGGGTCAATAAGTGGGTACTGCAAGAGTGAGTGATGGTTTAGCCCTTAAGCAGCAGTCCGCGACAGTGTTGTTCACCCGCCGGTTTTCGGTCGCGCGCAAGCGCGGCTGCCTTTGGCGTGGCTTGCTGCTGGCTGGTGTTGTACTCGCCAGTCTGGTGCAGGTGGCGGTTGCCGATCCGGCCAGGCTCGCGGATTACCGGAATTTGATTTTTGATCGTCTGGGCACTGAGTCTGGTTTGTCCCAGGTCGCCGTCAGCAGCATCACCCAGGACCAGGATGGCTTTATCTGGATAGGTACTCAGGAGGGCCTGAATCGCTATGACGGCTATCGTTTCGAGACCTATTATCATCGTGATGATGATCCGCAATCTCTGTCTCACGACTCCGTCTGGGATCTGCTGGCGGATTCTCAGGGTAATCTCTGGGTTGGCACCGACGCCGGGCTCAATCGTTACAACGAAACCAGCAACAAGTTTGAGCGCTACCCACTTGATGGGGTCTTCGCGGCAGACCCGCGGGCGCGGCATAGTTCGATACATACCTTGTTCGAGGATAGCAAAGGGCGTATTTGGATCGGTACTGGCGCCGGTCTGGTCGTCCTTCAGCCGAGTCAGCAGCCGGTTCACTATTACCACAATCCGGCGCTACCAGGTTCCCTCAGCAAGGGTAGTGTCAGGGCGGTGTTTGAGGACAGTCGCGGGCGCATCTGGATAGGTACTGAGCTGGGTGGCCTGAATCTACTGGATGAATCAACTCAGAGCTTCGAGCGTTATGTTACGGACCCTGATGACCCTAACAGCATCAGTGATAACTATATCCGCTTTATTATCGAAGCCGCCCCTGGCAAGTTGTGGTTGGCAACCTTTAATGGTGGTGTGTCCATTCTTGATACCGAAAGCGGCAGTGTCGAGCGTCTGAGTAATACCGCATCCGCCCGGGTCAGGACTTTGCTCAAGGACCAAAATGGTGATATCTGGGTCGGCACTGACAGCGGACTGCAATTGTGGAACGCGGCCAGTCGCGATTTTACCCGTTACATCGTCGACCCGACGGATCCCCACAGCATCAGCGATAACACGGTGTTTGAGCTGTTTCAGGATCGCGGCGGCGTGGTCTGGGTAGGCACCTTTAATGGCGTCAGCAAGTGGAACGCACGCACGGAAACCTTTCCGCATTTCAAGCAGAGTGGCGGGCGTGACATTGGTCTGTCCAGCAACGCCATCACCTCGTTTGCAGAATCACAACAGGGTGATATCTGGATAGGCACCTTCGAGGGCCTGAATAAATGGGATAAACAGCTTGGTCGGTTTCTGAATTTAGCCAATGTCGGACTTGGTAAACGCAGCCGAATGATCATGTCCATGGCTGTGCATGACGAGGTGTTGTGGATCGGTACCATGGCGGGTGGAATTACCCTGCTGAAAGACAATCGGGTTATCGGCAATTTTAGTCACGACCCCAATGATGTGACCTCCATCAGTTCCAATGCTGTCAGTCGCATTTATGTCGATAGCCACAACCGCCTCTGGCTGACCACCTATGGCGGGGGCGTCAACCGTTATCTGGGCGACGGCAGATTCCGCCGGTATCCGCCCGCCGCCGATGCAGACGGTAGTATGCGCACCCTTGATATTCTCGAAGTGCCAGGCGGTGCCATGTGGGTGGCCACTGATGGTGCCGGGGTGATGGTGCTGAACCCGGACACCGGGCGCTATGCCAGCCTGACTCACAAGCCTGATGATGTTGCCAGCCTGAGTGGTGACAATGTGATTTCGCTGCTGGCCGCTGATGGTGCCATCTGGGTGGGTACGCGTGACCGTGGGATGAATCGGTATCATGCGCAGACCATGAGTTTTGAGCGTTATAGCAAGGCTGATGGGCTTGCCAGCGATGCCGTATATGGCATGTTGGAGGATCAGCAGGGACGCATTTGGGTCAGTGGTGGCAAGGGTATCAGTGTTCTCGACGTCAACACCGGGGAGTTCACGGTATATGACGCAACCCACGGCCTGCAAAGTGCTGACTTTAACAGCGGTGCCTATCTCAAAACAGCCGATGGCAGCTTTCTGTTTGGTGGCAGCAATGGTTTTAATGCGTTTGATCCGGCCCGAATCAAGGGTAACAGTTATGTACCACCCATACGCATCACGCAGTTTTCGACCTTTAACAAGCCCTGGCAATTTGACCAGCCCTTGTCTCATGTTGACGAGATCAAGCTGGCTTACAACGATTATGTCATTGGTTTTGAGTTCAGCGCCATGGACTTTACCGCACCGCAAAAGAACCGGTTCAGTTACATGCTGGAGGGTTTCGACCGTGATTGGGTCCTGAGTAACGGCACTCGTCAGGTGACTTATACCAATCTGGCTGCGGGCAATTACACCTTCAAAGTCAAGGGTACCAATAACGATGGTGTCTGGAGTGTGCTGCCAGCGACGTTGAACGTTGTTGTCCTGCCGCCGATCTGGGCCACCTGGTGGGCTTACCTGATATACGTGCTGCTGGTCATGACCAGTCTCTATCTGTTACTGAAGGCCAATAGCCGGCGACTGCGCAGGGAGGCTGAGCAGCGCTACAGCCAGCGCCTGCAACTGTATATCGAGTCGCTGGAAGAGGCCACCGATTGTGTCCTGATCGCCGATGCTAACAAGATTTTGATGTATGCCAACCATGCTATCGAGCCAATTCTAGGTCTGGCAGCGGAGGAAGCTGTGGGCCGCTCCGTGCTGGGATTGTTGTTTGCCGATGCCGAAGATGCTCGGCAGGCGGAACAGGGTCTGCTGCGTGATAGCCGCTGGCATGGCGAGGTCAGATCGCGCAAGGGGCTGGTGTATATCACCACTGATGTGACCCTGGCGGCAGTGTATGACGAGGGTCGCAACAAAACGGCATATGTCAGCATCGCCCGTGATGTCACTGACCGCAAGCGCACCGAATCGGAATTGGAAAACTACCGTCGTAACCTCGAGTTCCTGGTAGCCGAGCGCACTAAGGAGCTGAAATACGAGATAGCCGAGAATAAACAGGTGCAGCGGGAGTTGGCCGAGTCTCTGCGGGAGAAGGACTTGCTGCTCAAAGAGGTCCATCATCGGGTCAAAAACAATATGCAGGTGATCTCCAGTCTGCTGAATATCCAGGCTGAGACCAATGGTAACGAAGCCTTTGTCAATCTGTTGGGAGAGAGCCAGCAACGCATAAAGTCTATGGCCTTGATTCACGAGAACCTCTATCAGTCCGAGGATTTGCTGGAGATCGATTTCGACGACTATATTAATTCGTTGGCGAACAGCCTGTGTCGTTTTTATGCGGGCTCCGGCGCGGCGGTTAAGCTGGATATCAGGGTTGATAATGTCTCGCTGGATATTGAGTCAGCGGTACCTTGTGGCCTGATCATTAATGAGTTGATTTCAAACTCGCTGAAACATGCGTTTATCGGCCGGCAAGACCGCGGCACTATCTGGGTCGACTTTGCTCGGGTGGGGTGTCGTTATGTATTACGTATTGGTGACAATGGTAATGGTTTACCTGCCGGTTTTGATGTTACTGCGTCGTCATCCATGGGTATGGAAATAGTATCCATCCTGACGCAGCAACTGGATGGCCGCTTACACACTGAGGCTGCTGGCGGCACCTGTTTTGAAATTTCATTTCCCAGGAAGGCTAAACATGCCAGCTAAATCCCTGCTTGTTGTCGAAGACGAAGCGCTGGTGGCGCGTGATATCAAAGCACGCTTGACGCGCATGGGTTATCTGGTGCTTGGCACCGCTGGCCGTGGTGAGGAGGCTATCGAAAAAGCCCTGGCCCTGCGTCCTGACCTGATTCTGATGGATATCAATCTGAAAGGTGAGATCGACGGTGTTGAAGCCGCCATTCGAATTCGTGCTCTGTATGATGTGCCGGTAATTTTCTGTACTGCTTTTTCCAATGAGGCAACTCTGGAGCGGGCCAAGGTATCTGAGCCTTATGGTTACGTGCTTAAGCCCTTTGATAATCGTGAGCTGGAAATCAATATTGAGATTGCCCTGTATAAACACCGGGTTGAAAGGGATCTGGCGGAAACGCGGCAGCGGCTGCACGCGACCCTGGCAAATGTCAGTGATGCAGTGATTGCCGCGGATATGGATGGTCAGATCCTGCTGCTGAATCCCGTGGCTGAACAACTGACGGGATGGTGCCAGCTTGATGCGCAGTCCAGTCGGGTAGCGAAGGTCCTGCCATTGTTGCCCTTCCTGCCCGGTGACGCAACACTGGACATACTCAAGGTAGCCCGCCTTGCGGCGCCTGGACAGTGTTGCCGGGTGCGCCAGTATATCCAGGAAAACAGCGGCGCCAGGGTGCCGATAGAAATTACCGTCAATGTCATGCGCAAAGCGGGTGCTGATTTGATTGTCATTACCTTCCGCGATATCCAGGCCGAACTCGATACAGAAGATGAGATCCGCCGCAGCGCGTTTTTTGATGGGGTCACAGGCCTGCCAAACCGTGCCCTGTTTATCAACCGTCTGGACAGCGCCCTGCGCCGCCGGGCTCATGGTGGCCAGAGCCAGTTTGCCGTGGCGTTTCTCGACCTGGATGGGTTTAGTGCCATCAATGAGGGGCTTGGCCACGACCAGGGTGACCAGGTGCTGGCTGAGATCAGCCGCCGCCTGGCCCTTACCAGCCGACCCGACGACACCCTGTCGCGTTTCAGTGGTGATGTATTTGCTGTTCTGCTGGATCCCGTCGACAGCGCCGAGACTGCCATTGAGGCCTGCCAGCGGTTGCAGGAGGCCATTACCCTGCCGCTGGCATACCAGTCGACGTCCCTGCACCTGTCCGCCAGTGCAGGTATTGTCCTGCACCAGTCAGGTTATCAAACTGCCGATGCAATAGTCCGCGATGCCGATACCGCCCTGCACCGTGCCAAGCTTGATGCAAGAGGGTCCTGTATGCTGTTTGACCAACACATGCATGTGACTGCGCTGCAATTTATTCAGTTGAAAAGCAGCCTGCAGCAGGCACTGCTTGATGGCGAGTTTGAAGTCTATTACCAGCCGGTAATAGATACGATGACTGAGCGGCTGGTGAGTATGGAGGCCCTGGTGCGTTGGCATCACCCTACGCGCGGCCTGGTGTCGCCGTCAGAGTTTATTCCTGTGGCCGAGAAGACCGGCCTCATCCTGCCTCTTGGCGAACTGGTGTTACGCACTGTCTGCCAACAGATCAGGCGCTGGGGCAGGGAAGGTTTTGATGGCTTCCGTGTTGCGGTTAACCTGTCAGCCCGGCAGTTCGAAAGTAATGTATCGAAACTGGTGCAGGACATTGTCAGCGACACCGGCATATCGCCCTGCGCCCTTGGTCTGGAGATTACCGAGGGTACTGCCATGAAAAATGTTGAGCAGAGTGTGCGCATGCTGGAAGAGTTGCGCGCCCTGGGGCTGAGTATCAGCATCGACGATTTTGGTACCGGCTACTCTTCCCTTGCCTGCCTGAAACGTTTTCCGCTGAATACGCTGAAGATTGATCGCGCGTTTATCCAGGACATTACAACCAATGCCGATGATCTGGAGATTACCCGGGCTATTATTTCCCTGGGTCATCACCTTAACCTGATGGTGCTGGCAGAAGGGGTCGAAACTGCGGAGCAGTTGCAACTGCTCCGCGACAGCGGTTGCGACTACATTCAAGGCTATTACTACAGTCAACCCCTGCCGGCAGAAAATGTCTTGCCGGCACTAAGGCGCAAGGGCTTGTTGGAGGCGCCCCTGGCGCGATTGCCGGTGCTTGCCTGGCAGGAGTTGGGACCTGGCAGGCTATCTCAGGGCAGCAGGGTGCCGCCGTCCACATCCAGGGTGGCGCCCGTCATATAGCCGTTGGTCATAGTCAGAAGGATGGCGCTGGCCACCTCTGCTGGCTGGCCAGCACGCTTGATGGGCAGATTTGCCGTCATTTTTTCCAGCGTTGCGTCACGTTTGTCCCCCATGCCATCAAACATACCGGTGCTGATCAGGCCGGGTGCCACGACATTAATCCGCCTCGGCGCCATTTCCAGGGCCAGCGCGCGAGTCAGGGCCTCCACTGCACTGCCGACACAGGACAGGGAGCTCATGCCGGGATTGGCTTTGCGCGCCGGTGTGCCACTCACCAGGGTAATGGACGCGTCGGCCGTGAGGAACTCGGCGGCGCAGCGAATGACATTACAGTAACCCCAGAGCTTGTCGAAGGCTTCACGGAACTGTGCCTGGGTTTGTTGCAGAAAGGGCAGCAGGGTGCGATTGGCGCCGGTGGCGCAAGCGACCACATGATCGATCGTGCCAATCTGGGCAAACAGGGCCTGCAAACCCTCGTTGTCGTGGATATCTAGGGCGCTGAAAAGGATACCGGGATGTTTGGCGCTGGCCACGGCAATGCGCTCAGCAGAGCGACCAACGGCCCAGACGTTAGCGCCGGCTTCATGGGCGAGGATGGCGGTGGCCAGGCCAATGCCCGAGGTGCCGCCGATAACAACGACGTTTTGATTGGTTAATGTCTGCATGGGACCGGCTCCTGATGAAAGTCGCCACAGTATGTCAGCATCACGGCGCGGAGATAAGTGCCAATTCAACAGCGCCAGTGCATTGCTTGGTGGCAGAAGTTCCCCAGCCGTCGACTGTCGCAGATTAGCTGGGCCCTGCCGCAACGGTGGGCTGCAGTTCTTGTAATAAGCAGGTGGTCCAAATAGAATGCCGGCCCGTAAAACGACGCGCATCGGGCGGCGTTTGGCGCCCTGAGTCTTCGGCAGCGCGAGTCGCTGAAAGGCTGGAAGAATGGTTGGATCAATGGATTCAACCTTGGCGATAATTAATGACAAGGCCCAGGGCGACATACCTAAGGCCTCAGGAGCAACAAGCGTGAGTAACAAGAGTCTCATCGCCGGTCTTATCGCCCTCGCTATGGGGGTTTGGCTGTTTTCTGGCGGGCTGGTGTCTAGTATGGTCACCGCTGCTGAGTCGGATATGCCAGTGCCCGCAGGCATGGCGCTGGTACGTGGCATCGAAAGTGTGGCCAGTGAGCGCCAGCAGCTGCTGGCGGTGCGCGGCCAGACCAGGGCCAACCGCGTGGTGCAGGTCAAGTCTGAAGTGTCAGGCAGGATCGAGGCTTTACCCGCTGTCAAGGGCACTCAGGTCAGGCAGGGCGATCTGCTCTGCCAGATCGCCGTTGACAGCCGTGCCAGCGAGCTTGACGAGGCGCGGGCCCAGTTTAAGAGTGCCCAGTTTGAATTTGACGGGATTGTCGACCTGAAGCAGCGCAAGCTGCAGTCCGAAATCAATGTCGCCAAGGCTAAAGCTGCTCTTGAGAGTAGCAGGGCGAAGCTTGTCAAGACTGAGCTGGCGCTGGCAAAGACCCGGATTCTGGCACCTTTTGATGGCGTGGTGGAGAGTCAGCCCGTTGAGACAGGTGACTTTCTGAATATCGGCCAGGTGTGTGTGGGTCTGATGGAGCTTGACCCCATGCTGGTCACGGGCCAGGTCTCAGAGAAGAATATTGGCCAGGTAGCCATTGGTGACAAGGTGCAGGTGGCGCTGATTACCGGCGAACATTTCACTGGCGTGCTGAGTTTTATCAGCCGCGCACCCGATGCGGCAACCCGCACCTATCCCATTGAAGTGACCATCAGCGCGCCGGGGGACAAGATGCGGGCGGGCATGACAGCTGATCTGAGTGTACCCGTTGGCATCGAAAGAGCGCACCTGATTTCCCCTGCGTCACTGGTGTTAAGTGATGCCGGCAATGTCGGCGTGCGTATCGTCGATGACAGCAATATCGTGCGGTTTATGGAAGTCAGCATTATCAGTGAAGAGGTGGATGGCATCTGGGTCAAGGGCTTGCCAGCCAGTATCAGGTTGATTACCGTGGGCCAGGAAGAAGTATTCGATGGCCAGCCGGTACGCATTGATTTAACCCCGCTTTCTTCCGTCGCGAAGTTCTAGCTGCGGCCGCTAATGACCCGCTTGCAATTTACCTAAAGGCGCCCCATGACCAGTTATATAGCCGCGTGTATCGATCGCTCCAGAACTATTCTGTCGCTGCTGGCGGTGGTGATCAGCGCTGGCCTGATGGCCTATATCGGTATTCCGGTGGAATCCAACCCGGACGTTTCGGTGCCGATTATTGTGGTCACCATTCCCCACGAGGGTATTTCCCCAGAGGATGCCGAGCGCCTGCTGGCGCGGCCCATGGAGCTGGAGATCAAGACCATCACCGGGGTTGAGGAGATTAACTCTTACTCCCGTGAAGGGGCAGCCACCATTGTCATCAGGTTTGACTACAGTTTTGAGTCTGCCCAGGCGCTGCTTGATGTCCGCGAGGCCGTGGACAAAGCCAAGGCAAAAATCCCCAGCAGTGCTGAGGAGCCTATTATCGATGAGGTGGCGGCCAGCGATTTTCCTATTATTACCATTAGCATTGGCGGCGAAGGGGTTCCGGATCGGGTCCTGTATCGCCTCGCGCGGGAACTAAAAGACGAGTTGGAGGCCCTGCCCGAGGTTTTGGAAGCCAAGCTTAATGGTGAGCGTGAAGAGTTGCTGGAAGCTGTCATCGATCCGGCCCAGCTGGAGGCCTATGGCATCTCCAACGACCAGTTGGTGGCGGCGGTGGCGCGCAACAACCGCCTGATTGCGGCCGGTGCAGTGGATACCGGTCGCGGTAGTTTCAGCGTCAAGATTCCCAGCCTGATTGAGTCTGCTGAAGATGTCTTGTCCATTCCCATCACTGCCACTGCCAATGGTGTGGTGACCCTGCGGGATGTGACCACCATTCGCCGCACCTTCAAGGATGCCACAACCTTCACTCGGGCCAACGGCATACCGGCAGTGGCGGTGGAGGTGTCGAAGCGCAAGGGCGTCTCTCTGGTGGAAGCCGTTGCCAAGGTAAAAACCGTGGTGGAGACCCTGCAGCGCCAGTATCCCGGCAATGTGGCAGTGGGGTATATGGCCGACCAGGCGCCGGAAACCGTGGAGCAGATCAGCACCCTGCAGGGCAATATTTCGACCGCTATGTTTCTGGTGCTGACCGTTGTGGTCGCTGCTGTCGGCCTGCGTTCAGGCATACTGGTGGCCATGGGCATCCCCTTTTCTTTCCTGTTTGCGTTTATCATCGTCAACCTGCTGGGCTACACCTACAACTTTATGGTCATGTTTGGCATGTTGCTGGGCTTGGGCATGTTAATTGACGGCGCCATTGTGGTGGTGGAGTTGGCGGACCGGGAAATGAGTAATGGCAAGACCCCCCGTGAAGCCTACATGCATGCCATTGACCGTATGTTCTGGCCGGTGGTGGCCTCTACGGGCACTACCCTGGCGGCATTCCTGCCGTTAATGTTCTGGCCGGGTGTGACCGGGGGTTTTATGAAGTATCTGCCAGTGACCGTGTTTGCGGTGATGGCCGGGTCCCTGTTATATGCCTTATTGTTTGCCCCTGTCTTGGGTGCCCTCATCAGTAAGGTGCGGCCGGATCCTGAGGCTGACAGTGTCAACCGCAAAGTCGACGAGGGGCGCTTCAGTGAATTGCGTGGTCCACTGGGGGCCTACGCCAGAATCCTGACCTTTACCACCAACCACCCGTTTGTGGTGGTGGGCGTTGCGGGGCTGGTGTTGTTCAGCATTGTGCGCTGGTATGGCGTTGCCAACCACGGTACCCAGTTTTTTACCGACGTGGATCCCACCTTTACCGGGGTCAATGTGGCGGCCAAAGGCAACTTTTCGTCGGCAGAGCTGCGCGACATTGTCAGTGATGTTGAGGCGCGGGTACTGGCGGAGGGCAACTACAAGAGTGTCTACACTCGAGCTGGCAGTGGTGGTATCAGCAGCGGCTCCGGTGGTGGCTCGGCAGCAGACCGGATAGGCAATATGTTTATTGAGATCTCCGATCGCCGCGAGCGCGATATGGATGGCCGCAGCGTCGAAGAAGCCTATCGCCGGGCGATTGCTGAGATTCCCGGGGTGCGGGCCGAGATCAACAAAATGGAGAACGGCCCGCCCGTAGGCAAGGATATCCAGATCCAGATTATCGGTGACGACCTGGAGATTCTGGCCAGGGAAACAGTGCGCCTGCATGACTATATGGCGGGCCTGCCGGGTCTGACTGGCGTCGACGATACGGCGCCGGTACCGGGTATTGAGTGGGAGGTGGACGTCGACCGCGCCAAAGCCGCCATGTTGGGCGCAGATATTGCCAGTGTTGGTGCGGCGATTCAGCTGGTCACCAACGGTGTGCTGGTCGGTAAGTATCGGCCGAATGATGTCGACGACGAAGTCGACATTCGTGTGCGTTACCCTGAAGCCTACAGGTCCATTACCCAACTGGACGAGCTGCGGGTTGCAACCCGTGAAGGTCAGGTGCCCATCAGCAGCTTTGTCGAGCGCCGTGCCAAGCAGAAGGTCAGCACGATTTTCCGCCAGGACGGTAAACGCATCATGTATGTGCGAGCCAATACCCAGCCAGGTATTCTGCCCGACGATAAGGTCACTGAGATTCGCGCCTGGCTGGCGACAGCCAATATGGACCCGTCACTGAAGGTGGTGTTTCGCGGTGCCAATGAAGAACAGGACAAGTCCATCGCGTTTATCAGCAAGGCCTTTACTCTGGCCCTGGCGCTGATGGGTATTTTGCTGGTGACCCAGTTCAACAGTTTTTACCAGGCAGGCCTCGTCCTGTCGGCGGTGATCATGTCGACCGTGGGGGTGTTGCTGGGGTTGATTGTTCTGGGGCAGCCGTTCAGTGCCATTATGACGGGGGTCGGCATTGTGGCGCTGGCCGGGATTATTGTGAACAACAACATTGTTCTGATCGACACCTATAATTACCTGCGGAAAGACAACCCAGAGTGGGATGTCAAACGGGTGATTATCCAGACCGGCTGTCTGCGTCTGCGACCGGTATTTCTCACCACCTTTACCACCGGCTTTGGCCTGTTGCCCATGGCCAGCGGCATGTCTATCGACCTGATTGGTCGCGAGTTTGAAATGGGTGGCCCCGTGGCTTCGTTCTGGGTGCAGCTGGCCTCGGCCATTGTCTCTGGCCTGAGTTTTGCGACCCTGCTGACATTGATTGTGACGCCAGCCTTGTTGATGCTGCCCCATGCATTGCGGGCTATGCGGATTCCGACGTTGTCGCGACGGGTGTCAGCATAAGCGCAGGTG
>JANQYP010000026.1:15792-47785 GCA_030728785.1 Pseudomonadales bacterium | reverse complement strand
TGTGACCAGCGCCGTATGAACCGAGTAGGCGCATTGGGTGAATGTATGCTGGAGATCAGCCATCCCCTGGGGGCTTTGTCGGCCCGGGATATGGCCTGCCGCTTCAGCTATGGGGGTGACACGCTCAACACGGCGGTCTATCTGGCGCGCCTGGGGGTTGAGAGCGCTTATGTGACGGCCCTGGGCCAGGACACTTACAGCGCTTGGTTGCTGGCAGAATGGCAGGCGGAAGGCCTGGCCATTGACCTGGTTGATCGCAGCCGTGACCTGCTGCCCGGGTTGTATATGATCCAGACTGATGCCCAGGGTGAACGCAGTTTCCAGTACTGGCGCAGCCAGTCGGCAGCCCGGGCTTTTTTTGGCGATGCCAGCCAGGTTGCCCGCCTGGCGAAGCCGCTGGCACAACTGGACTGGCTGTATTTGTCGGGTATTTCCCTGTCGCTGTTCAGTGACCTGTCTTTTGCTGCCTTTCTGCAGGTCCTCACCGAACTGCAGGCATGTGGTGTCAAAATTGCCTTCGATGGTAACTATCGGCCCAAAAACTGGCCAGCTGCAGACCATGCAAAAACCCGTTATGCCAGCATCCTGGGTTATTGCGCCCTGGTGTTGCCGTCACTGGATGACGAAAAGTTACTGTTTGGGGACTCGTCTGCAGAACATTGCGCCCTGCGCTACCGTGACCTGGGTGTGGCCGAGGTGGTGATTAAGGCGGGTCTGCAGGGTGCTTATGTGGTCAGCGCGGATGTCGCAGCTTGGGTAGCGGCGCTGCCTGTTGCCCGTGTTATTGATTCAACCGGCGCCGGTGATGCCTTTAACGCGGCCTATCTTGCCGCCAGGTTAAGCGGTGCTGGCGCCTTGGCAAGTGCCGCCTGTGGCCACCAGTTGGCGGCGCAAGTGATTCAGTATGCCGGCGCGATTATGCCAGCAGCAGCCATGCCGGTCGTGGTGGTTGCGCCCTGAACCAGGTGGCGATGGGCGTCAGGTGAAGCGGTAGGCGGCCTTAGCAAGCCTGTAGGCCAGTTGTTCAGCCAGCACCTTTGCCTCAGGAAGATCCAGGCGGTGGTCAGCCACCAGTTCGGCGAGATAGGCACAGTCCATACGCCGCGCCACGTCGTGCCTGGCGGGAATCGACAGGAAGGCGCGGGTATCGTCGTTAAAGCCGGCGGTATTGTAAAAACCAGCTGTTTCTGTGCTCTGCTGGCGAAACCGGCGCATACCCTCAGGGCTGTCATGGAACCACCAGGGGGGGCCCAGTTTCAGGCAGGGGTAGTGACCGGCCAAAGGCGCAAGCTCGCGGCTGTAAACAGTCTCATCAAGGGTAAACAGGATAATGCTCAGTTCTGGACTGTTGCCATGTTTATCCAGCAAGGGTTTTAAGGCCCTTACATACTCGGTGGGGCTGGGAATATCTGCCCCCTTGTCGCGACCAAAACGGCTGAATATCCAGGCATTGTGGTTGCGGAAACTGCCGGGGTGAAGCTGCATCACCAGACCGTCCGCAATACTCATACCGGCCATTTCCGTCAGGACCTGGCCACGAAAGGTTTCGGCTTCGGCGGCGCTGCAGCGGCCACTTAGGACCTTCTGCAACAGCACCTCACAGGCAGTTTTATCCAGGTTGGCGGTGTTGGCGGTGGGGTGGCCGTGGTCCGTGGATGTGGCCCCCATGGACTTGAAAAATTGGCGGCGCCGCCGGTGCGCCTCAAGGTAGCCTGACCAGCTGCTGGTATCACAGCCGGTGAGGGCGCCAAAGGCCTGCACATTGGCGGCAAAATTTTCATAGTCCGGGTCCGTCACGTTGTCCGGTCGGTAGGCCGTCAGGACCTTACCCTGCCAGCCGCTGGCGCGAATAGCCTGGTGGTGTTGCAACTCATCGAGGGGTGACTCGGTGGTGGCCAGGTATTCAATGTTGAAACGCTCAAACAGGTTGCGCGGCAGAAAAGCCTCGGTGGCGAGCAAGGCGTTGATCTGCTCAAAATAATAATCCGCGGTCTTGGCGTTGAGTTTGACGCTGATGCCAAACACCTCGACAAAGACATGGTCCAACCACAGCCGCGAAGGTGTGCCGGCAAACAGGTAGTAGTGGCTGGCAAAAAGTCGCCAGATTTGCCGATCATCAGTTTCTCCGGGTGTGCCGTCCTGGCTGCTGATGCCCAGGGCCTCAAGGCTGATGCCCTGACTGTAGAGCATGCGGAAAATATAGTGGTCTGGCTTGATCAGCAGCTCGGTGGCATTGCTGAAGGGTTTGTTCTCGGCAAACCAGGCCGGGTCTGTGTGGCCGTGGGGGCTGACAATGGGTAAGTTTTTTACACCCGCATACAGGTCCATGGCAATGGCGCGGACCGCCGGGTTGGCGGGCATCAGGCGTTGCGGGTGGAGGATCAGGGCTTCAGGCATAGGTTTATATTTGGTTTGGCTGGCGCGTGCTTGAGAGGTCTGGGGCAAGTTGTGCGCGGTTTGTTTAATCCGGCAGGCCAATCACACGCTTGGCAATAATATTGCGCTGAATCTCGCTGGTGCCGCCATAAATCGACACGGCGCGCGTGGTCAGCCAGTCGCGGTTGGCTTCAATCTCGGCGGCGCTGAAGGCATTGCCCGCTTCCCAGCCAAAACCCTGGCTGCCCATGGCCTGTTGCAGCACCTCGGCCCGTTCTTTGGTGAATTCTGCGCCCTTGACTTTGAGGATGGAGGTGGCCGTTGACGGAGCGCTGGTCTGGGTCTCGGCGATAATACGTTGCTGGGTCAGGGCATAGGCGCGGCTGTTCATCTCCAGCGTCAGCAAGCGGCTGCGCAGGGCCGAGTCCGCCAGGCGGGCAGCGCCAGCGTTGTGATCAACCCCTGTATAGTGTTTGGCGATGTCTGCCAGGGACTGGATCTTTTGTTCCACCTGGGCGCCACTGGTGTTGACCCCGCCGTGAACTGAACGCTCATATTGCAGCAGACGTTTACCCACGCCCCAGCCTTGGTTCAGGGGACCAATCAGGTCATCCTTGTCAGCCACGGCATCCTCAAAGAAGGTTTCGGCGAAGGTGGCATTACCGTTGATCAGCTGGATGGGCCTGACCCTTACCCCTGGCTGGTCCATGTTCACCAGCACCAGGCTGATACCGTCATGTTTGGGTTTGTCCGGTGCGGTCCGCACCAGGCAGAAAATCCAGTCGCCATAGACGCCGTCGGAGGTCCAGATTTTCATGCCGTTGAGGCGCCACTGATCACCCATGTCAACGCAGCGCATCTGCAGGTTAGCCAGGTCGCTGCCCGCTGCCGGTTCGCTGTAGCCCATACACCAGCCACCTTCGCCGCGGGCCATGCGGGGTAACCACTTGGCCTTCTGCTGGTCCGTGCCAAATTCAAGGATGGTCGGGCCGATGTAATTGACGCCGCGCCCCGTCAGGGCTGGGCGCGCATCAATGCGCCGCATTTCCTGCTGCAGCACCATATATTCTTCCCGGGACAGGCCGCCACCGCCGTAGGCAACAGGCCAGGTAGGAACTGTCCAACCTTTGGCCGCCATGCGCGTCAGCCACAGGGCGATGTCACCTTCGAGTGGCATTTTCTGGCTGCCCCAGGGAATAAAACCCGGTCCGCGAGCACCAGCCGGGCAGTTTTCCGCCAGCCATTCACGGGTTTGCAGGCGAAAGGCTTCCAGTTCGACAGGCATGATGGTTCCCTACAAAAGGTTGAAGTCAGGATCCTAAACGCTCGGGGCCGTAGATAGCAAGATGACGTTGCCTGGCCCTGGCCCGGGCGGCTTTATTCCCGGGTGCTTCTGGCATATGCTGGCTGCCTGGCTTGACAACCTCACAGGGACCTTGGAATGGACGAATTAGCCTTCGCCGATGCATCCACACTGGCAGCAAAAATCCGCGCCAAAGACATCAGCAGCGTCGAGCTGCTGGCGCATTATGTTGCCCGTATGGGCCGTTATAACCCGGAAATTAATGCCATTGTGGTGACCCAGCTGGACAAGGCCCAAGCGCGGGCCCAGGCCGCTGACGCAGCGCTGGCCAGGGGTGAGTCCTGGGGACCCTTGCATGGCGTACCCATGACAGTCAAAGAGTCCTATGACATTGAAGGGCTGGCGACCACCTGGGGGGATCCCAAGCTCAGGAATAATATTGCCACCGCAGATGCCGTCGCCTGCCAGCGCCTGCAAGGGGCGGGGGCGGTGATATTCGGCAAGACCAACGTGCCCATTAACCTGGCAGATTTCCAGAGTTACAACGAGGTTTATGGCGCCACGGGCAATCCACACAATCTTGCACGCACGCCAGGCGGTTCTTCTGGTGGCTCTGCGGCTGCCTTGGCGGCTGGCTTGTCGGCGCTGGAGATGGGTTCTGATATCGGCGGCTCAATCCGCAACCCGGCGCACTACTGTGGCGTGTTTGGCCACAAACCCACCTGGGGTGTGTTGCCCATGCGCGGCCATGCCCTGCCAGGCTCTCTGGCGCCCACAGATATATCAGTCATTGGCCCCCTGGCCCGCAGTGCCGAGGACCTGGCGCTGGTGCTGGCGATTGTTGGTGGTGCTGACGACCTGCATCTGCCGGGCTGGAAACTTGAATTGCCGATGCCGGCGCAGAAGTCCCTGCAGGATTACAAAGTGGCGGTCTGGGCCGATGATGGGCTGGCGCCTGTGGACCAATCAGTCAAAGACCGGGTGTTACTGGTGGCCAAAATGGTGGAGGATGCCGGTGGCCGAGTGGATTATGGCGCTAGGCCTGACTTTAGCGCCGCCAGGTCCCACCAGTTGTATACCAACCTGTTGCACTCGGCCATGTCGACGCGGCAATCGGACGAGGTGTTTGCCAGCAACCTGGCCCGTCGGCAGCAACTGGCGGCCGATGACCACAGTGCCCTGGCCCAGGTCACCAGAGCCTCCAGCCTGTTCTATCGCGAGTGGCACGCCTTTAACGAAGCGCGCACCCGGCTGCGCTGGGCCTGGCATGAGTTTTTCAAGGATTATGACCTGCTGCTGACCCCGGCTTGTGTGACGCCTGCCTTTCCCCATGACCAGAACCCGCAACTGTCGCAGCGCACCCTGGTGGTCAACAATGAGTCGCGGCCGTATTTTGAGCAGACTTTCTGGGCTGGTCTCACCGGTGTCAGCTATTTGCCATCTACCATCGTTCCCACTGGTCTTGATCCACAGGGCCTGCCTATTGGCGTGCAGATAGTCGGGCGCGAGATGGGTGACCTGGGCACCATTGAGTTTGCCCGTAAGATTGCTGCGCTCAACGGCGGCTTTGTAGCGCCCCAGCGTTATGCCAGCTAGCCGGTATGCCGAGGCTCGTTAAGCACAATTACCGACAATGACCGATGGCGGTCTGCCTATCGAAAAGGAACACTTTGATGCCCATGCTAAAGATTTTTTTACTGCGGGTTGTGCCGCTGCTGTTATTACCCTGGCCACTGCTGGCAGACAATATCCAGGTGCAGCTGAACACCAGTGCCGGCAATATTGTCCTGGAGTTGGATGCCGGCAAGGCGCCACTAAGCGTCGCCAATTTTCTCGCCTATGTGGACGAGGGTGCTTACGCCGGCACCATTTTTCATCGAGTGATTCCCGGGTTTATGATCCAGGGTGGTGGTATGCGCCCTGATATGAGCGAAACAGCCGACCGCGCGGCCGTGGTCAATGAGGCGGATAACGGCCTGCTGAACTTAACCGGTACCGTGGCGTTTGCCCGCACCAATGTTATCGACAGCGCCACCAACCAGTTTTTTATCAATGTCAGTGACAACCGCAGCCTGGACCACAGCCGTGACAGCTGCAGCCGCGAGGATGAGCAGGCGCAACTGGCAGCCCGGGCCAAGGGACTGCGTAAGCCCGTGAGCTGCAAGACCTTTGGCTATGCGGTGTTTGGCCGGGTGGTGGCGGGGATGGATGTGGTGCGGCAGATTGAAGCTGTGCCAACCGGTTATGTTGGCGTTTATGCCGACGTGCCCTTGACGCCGGTGGTACTTGAGTCTGTCACCCGCTTGCCATAAGGCACCGGTGTCTCCCCAGCACGGCAACCAGAACATTGTGGTAGGTTAAGTTGATATCAGCTGCTCGAAAGTTTCAGATTATCCGCCTCCGCGGCTTAACAGTCTTGTTTAGCCTCTGCATCCTGGCGCTGCCCGGCGCCCGGGCCAGCGAGCCAGGCCAGGCAGCTGTCGGCCCCGGACTGGCTGCCGAACCCAAACTGGCTGCTGGACCCAAACTAGTAGTGGTGGTTGCCATAGATCAGTTACGCAAGGATCGTGTCAGCGCCGCACTGCCGGGTGGTCTTGGCCGGCTGCTGCGCGCCGGCCGCAATTTTATCGACTCCGATCTGGACCATGGTATTACCAACACCTGTCCCGGTCATGCGGTGATGCTGACAGGGGTGCAACCGGGTCGGGCAGGCATCGCCGGCAATGAGTTTGTTGACCGCAACAGCTGGGCCAGCCGCTACTGTGTGGAAGATGACAACAGCGACTATCAGGTCTTGGGTGGGCAGGGTAATCGTTCACCCCGTATGTTGCAGGTTGATGCCCTGGGCGACTGGCTGAAGGCCAGCTACCCGGACGCCCGGGTGTTCAGCGTTGCCGGTAAAGACCGGGCAGCCATTATGCTGGGTGGGCAGCGCCCCGACGGTGCCTATTGGTACAACGCCGCCAACATTGGCTTTACCACCAGCGGTTATTACGCCCCAACAATACCGGCTTACCTGCAGGAATTTACCGGTCCTGCCAGCTTCAGGTCCGGCTTGCCGGCCCTGTGGGAGCATCCAGCGGGCAGCTATCGGCCTGATGATTTTGCGGGTGAGGCGACGGCCAACCTGCGGGTCAGCGGCCACCCCCTGAACAGTGGTGAAGTTGCGGCTATAGGCAAACAGATTTATGCCTCACCCTTTATCGACACGGCCACCCTGCAGTTAGCCCGGGTGCTGGTTGAGCAGGAACAACTTGGCCAGGACAACACGCCGGACCTGCTGGCGATCAGCCTGTCTGGCAATGATAATGTTGGTCATCTGTATGGTCCCTTCAGCGCTGAAGCCGAGGATACCCTGCAGAATATTGACCAGCAGCTGGCGGTTTTTATGGATTTTCTGGATGCGCGTGTCGGCCCCAACAGTTATGTGATGGTGTTGAGTTCTGACCATGGTGTTGCCGACCTGCCGGAGTGGCGCAGCCTGAACGGTGATTCCCAGTGTCCGGCGAAGGGTGGGCGACCGGCGTTGCTGCCAACCCTGGCCAGTTTGTTCTGGCAGGTCTACTGGCAGCAGACCGGTCCCTTTGACATGCCAGGCGAGCTGGTGAAATTTGCCGGCGAGCAGGTTTATATCAATCCAGCTTATGTGACAGCTAACAACCTCAATTTTGCCCAGTTTGAAACCCAGCTGCAGGACATGTTGCGGTCTGTTGCTGTGGTTCGGCAGGTCTGGAGCCGCGCTGACCTGGCCGCCAGCACCACAGAAGAAGCGCGTTTGTTGCGGCATTCACTGGTACCGGCCCGCAGTGGTGACCTGATTCTGCAGCTCTGGCCCGATTGTGTGGTGCGCTCTGACGGCACTGGCACCACTCACGGTTCCCTGTATGACTATGATCGGGCTATTCCATTGGTATTTTATGGTGCTGGTGTGCTGCCGGGCCAGGTTGGCGGCGCCGCCCACAGTGTTGATATCGCCCCAACCCTTGCTGACCTGTTAGGGCTGGCCATGCCGGCGGGCCTGGATGGCCGGATTCTGCCCCTGGGTTCAGCCGCTGCTGCCGAGCACATTGTCGAGACCCACCACCAGTAGGCCCAGGCCGCCGGTCCAGATCCCACAGGCAAGCATGTCATACAAACTGTAGCGCCAGCGCGACATGCCACTGATGCCGGTGAGCATGGGGATAAGGCTGCGGATGGCGGTCATCATGCGGCCAAAAATAATGGCAAATTCACCATGGTTGCGCAGCAGTTTTTCGGCCTTGTCGAGGCTGGCCTTGCGGCGCAGTGCCAGGCGCGTCTGGTGGAACGGTGGGCCCAGCCAGCGGCCCAGGTAATAACCCGTGTGATCCGCCAGGCAGGCACCGAGAAAAGCCAGGGGCAACATCTGCCCCAGGGTGGCAATCTGCTCCGTATACATGACCGTGCAGACACCCAGCAGTACCACCCCGGACACCACCAGGCCAATGCCCGGGCAGGCTTCGGCAAAGGCAATGACCGGCACCAGGTATAAGGCCCACTGGCGGTGTTCCGTGAGCCAAAGGATTAATGTGTTGGTGAGTGTGTCGGGGATGGGAGTCTCCTTGGGGTGTGATTAGTTGCGGGTTACGGGTTGCGAGTTACGGGTGGGGTGAGAGCCATTTTTGGTGGTTGAAGATGGTCAGCAGGGTTGTGAAGCATGTCTCGAAGCATGCTTCGAGACATGGGAAGTTTCCAGGGTAGCAGGGCGCCTGGCGGTCGCAGGAGTATATCAGGCTGTTTACATAAAGGCCGAACCGGTTCTATGATGCCGGGTGGCAGTTTTTGCACAGTTAGTCGGGCGCAAGATCCGGCGAGCACTGGCTTTTGAACGCTGAAAGGGAGGCTATTACGATGGAAATACGCACTTTGACCCCACATATCGGCGCCGAGATTTTTGGCGTTGATCTGGCGCAGAGCCTGAGTAACGAAGACTTTGCCGCCATCCACCAGGCCCACCTGGAGCATATGGTACTGGTGTTTCGCGACCAGCACCTGAGCCGTGAGCAACATAAGGATTTTGGTCGCAAATTTGGCCAGCTGCATGTCCACCCGCTGAATAAACAACGGCAGGGTGACGAAGCCATACTGGTGGTCAAAACCACCGCCACGTCAGCCTATACGGCGGGCGACGGCTGGCACACGGATGTGACCTGTGACGAGTTCCCGCCCATGGGTTCCATGTTGTACATGAAGGAGGTGCCTGAGTGTGGCGGTGGTGACACCCTGTATGCCGACATGTACCTGGCCTATGAGTTGCTGTCGGACACCTTAAAAAGCATGCTTGAAGGCCTGACGGCGGTGCATGATGGTGCCCTGCCGTATCTTGGCAGTTACAAAATAGCCCCGGCTGAAGGCCAGTATCCGCGCAACGAACACCCGGTGATTGTCACCCACCCGGAAACCGGGCGGAAGTTGTTGTATGTAAATTCCGGTTTTACCAGTCATATCAAGGGTCTCAGCCGCCGCGAGAGTAATGCCCTGCTGGATCTGTTGTTCCGCCATATCGAGTCGACGCCGCGGCTTACCTGCCGAGTGCAGTGGCAGCCCAATACCCTGACTTTCTGGGACAACCGTTGTACCCAGCATCATGCCATCTGGGATTATTTTCCCCATAGCCGTTACGGTGAGCGGGTGTCGATTGTTGCCGCGCAGCGACCGGCGGCCTGATACAGGCCTGCCGGGACGCCTCTGTTAAGTTGTCAGTCAGCAGCGGAACTGGCTGATCTGGATTTCTTCGCCCTCGTCGGTGTAATCACCGGCGGCCCTGCGGCGGCGGAAATCGCCCCAGTTGATGGGCTGGTAACGGGCGGGATTTTGCGCACTGGTGGCCAGGGGTTGCACCAGGGTGTTGTTAGCCGGGTTCAGGAAAAACGGCGCGCTGCAACGCTCCCGTGTGCTGGAGGCCAGGACCCTGTGTTCCGGCGCCCGTAAGCGATCGTTACTCCAGACCTGAAGCATGTCACCAATATTGATAATCAGGCCATCAGCGGCGGGTTGAATGGTGTGCCAGCAGCCATCCCGATTGACCTGCAGGGCTGCTACATCATCCTGCACCAGCACTGTCAGGGCGCCTGAATCTGTGTGCCGGCTGATGCCCAGATGGCCTTGTTCGGCGCCGCTGACAGGATCGCGGCTCAGGGGCTGGTCGCACAGGGGATAATAATTCAGCCGAGCAAAGCTGGTGTGACCCTGGTTAAAGCCGTCCAGTAACGCCGCTGGCGGCAGGTCCAGGGCCTGGGCGATGGCGCTCATAAGGCGCAGGCTGAGAGTTTCGCAAGCCACAAACCAGGCCTGCAGCGTGGCCTGGAACTCGGGCCAGTGTTGCGGCCATTGGGATGGGTGGGTCTGCTGGGCGTCACGCCAGTCAGCGCCATAGTCAAATATCTCTTTCCAGTCGCGGACATTTTTTGTCAGCTCCTGGTCATAAAAGCCCATAGGATTGGCTGCAGTGCGCATGACCCCATGTTTTATGGCCGTCGGACTATGGAAAAACGCATTGCAGGTCGCCAGAAAACGCTGCCGCAGTTGGGGCTCGATACCGTGGTGGGTGACCTGGAAAAATCCCCAGTCTGCACACGCCTCGCCAATTTGGCGAATGGTAGTTGTATTGTCCGGCAAGCCGGAGATATCGATGGTGGGTATATTCAGTTGGCTCATGGGGGGCTAATCTAACCGACCTGTCATTCTATGGGAAGGCCTGGGGCGGCACCGGTTTTCGGTTGCCGCAGCGTGGCTGGCTGCGGCTCTGCGCGGGTTGTGACAAAGGGCAGGCAGCGCAGTACAATCGAGCGGATCTATTTATGGCCCGCAAGCCTGAGCTGCGCTTGATCCCTGTCGGGCTGAACAAATGCTAATGCAAAAAAGTGAGGTAGTACCATGAGTGAAGCCTGGATTATTGATGGCATGCGGTCCCCGCGGGGCCGAGGCAAGGCGGGTGTTGGCAGCCTGTCAGAAGTTCACCCCCAACGTATTCTGGCCCAGGTGTTAAACGGCCTGCAAGACAAGGTGGGGTTTGACCCGGCTGATGTTGAAGACGTGATTGCCGGTAACGGCTCTGGCACTGGCGACCATGCCCACGACATCGCCCGTATGTCTGTGCTGGATGCTGGCTGGCCCATCTCTACCCCGGGCTTGACCCTGCACCGCTTCTGCGGTTCTGGCCAGCAGGCCGTCACTGTCGCGGCCCAGAGTATTATGGCCGGCCACCAGGACCTGGTGATTGGTGGTGGTGTTGAGTCCATGTCTCGTTATGCGCCGAATCACACTGATGGTTTTACGGCTAACAACAAACATCTGTTTGAACAGTATCCGTTGATTCCCCAGGGTATCTCTGCCGACCTGATCGCCACGATCGAAGGTTTCAGCCGCGAAGACTGTGATGCTTATGGCGTCCGCAGCCAGGAGCGTACCCAGGCATCAACAGCAGCAGGTTATTTCAAATCCGGCATTGTCCCCATCTACCATAATGATGGCCGGCTGGCGCTGGATCATGATGAACATCCGCGTCCCGGCACCACCCTGGAAAACATGGCTGGCCTGAATGCGTCCTTTCAGAAGATGGGTACTACCCTCTACGAAGGCCAGGCCAGAACCTTTGATGATATCTGCACGTCTTTGTATCCCGATATAAAAGCGGTGAACCATGTACACCACGCGGGTAACTCCTCAGGTGTGGTGGATGGTGCCAGCGCCATCCTGCTGGCATCACCGGCTTATGCCAAGGCCCACGGCCTGAAGCCACGGGCGCGTATTGTCATGACCGCCACCGCCGGTACTGAACCGGTGATTATGCTCACGGCGCCTGGTCCCGCGGCCCGGATTGCCCTGCGCAAGGCTGGCATGACCGTCGACGATATTGACTTGTTTGAAGTCAACGAGGCCTTTGCCGCCGTCGTCCTGAAGTTCCAGAAGGACCTGGGTGTGGGTGATGACATCATCAACGTTGCCGGCGGCGCCATTGCCCTTGGCCATCCAATCGGCGCCACCGGCCCCATGTTGATCCAGATCGTGCTGGACGAACTGGAGCGGCGTGACAAGACCACGGCATTAATCGCCATGTGTACAGGTGGTGGTATGGGCACGGCGACGATTATTGAACGCATCTAGATAAGGCCCAGGGGCTAAGGGCGAGTAGCGGGTTGCGAGAAGCTAGCAGCTAGCTCCACTCGCAACTCGCAACTCGCAACTAAAAAAACAACCTGACATATAAAAAAGGGATCAAAGTTATGTCGACAATTGTGACAACCACCTTCGGCCCCGTGCAGGGTGTGGTGAAAGATGATGTGTTGCTGTTTTCTGGCATCCCCTATGCAGCGGCGCCCACGGGCCCGCTGCGCTTTCAGGCGGCCCAGCCGCACGCGGGTTGGGAGGAGGTGCGCTCTGCCAGTCGCTTTGGTAAGGCCGCCCCGCAGTTGGCAACGGGTAGCATGACCGCTGCCGTGCCCGTGCCCTGGAGTGAAGATTGTCTGTTCTTGAATATTACGACCCCCGCCGCTGACGACCAAAAGCGGCCGGTGTTTTTCTGGATTCATGGCGGTGGCTACCGCACTGGTCAGGGTGCTGTGCCCTGGTACAACGGTGCCCAGTTTGCCAAACAGGGTGACATTGTCACCGTCAGTATTAACTATCGAATGGGTGCTCTGGGGTTTACGGACCTGTCGCGGTTTGGTCCGCAATACGCCACATCCGGCGTTAATGGCATTCTCGACCAGATCACGGCGCTGGAATGGGTCAGGGATAATATTGCCGCCTTTGGTGGTGACCCCAGCCAGGTCACCATTGGTGGTGAGTCTGCCGGGGCGTTTGCGGTCAGCACCCTGCTGGGTTCGCCCAGGGCCCAGGGCCTGTTCCAGCGCGCCATTGCCCAAAGCGGTGCGGCCCAGCATACCCTGACGAAAGAAGCCGGTGGCATTGTCACTGATGCCCTGCTGGCAGCGCTGCAAGCCAGCGATATGGCTGACCTGCAGGCAGCCTCGGTGGATGATATTCTCGCCGCCCAGGCGCAGATTGACCTGGAGATGCGCGCCGGCCTGAGCTCGCGCCTTGGCAGTGTCGCACCCTTCTACCCGGTGGCGGGCAATGACGTGCTGCCGGTCAGTCCGCTGCTGGCCATCAGCCGTGGTATGGGCGCTGCGGTGGCGCTGCTGACAGGCACTAATAAGGACGAGGCGACGCTGTTTGTGCTGAATCCTGTGGATGCCGACAAGCTTGCTAAGGAAGCGGCGAATTACGGGGGTGGCCAGGCACTAATTGCTTGTTATAAAGGTCTCTATCCGCAGGCGTCGACGACGGAGCTGTCGATTGCCCTGGCCACCGACTTTTCCTTCAGAATTCCCGCCCTGCGCCTGGCTGAGGCCCGTGCTGAGGCGGCCACGGGGACCTGGATGTACCAATTCAACTGGGAATCCCGCAGTGGCCAGCTGAAGGCGACCCACGCGCTGGAGATTCCCTTTGTGTTCAATAACCTCGGCAAACCCGGGGTCGATGTGTTCCTTGGCCCGGGAGCAACGCCCCAGGCTCTGGCGGACACCATGCACAGTGCCTGGACGCAATTTATTCGCACAGGTAATCCCAATTGGCCGGCTTACGATCTGCAGCGCCGTTGCACCATGGTGTTTGATACGGAATCAGCCGTGGTCTTTGACCCGGACGAGGGGCGTCGAGGCGTCTGGGAAGGCATCAGGTAAGTCCGCGGTAAGCAGTTTTATGCTTAAGCGCATAGTCTCGGCCAGGCGTTTATCTTGTGCATGAATCCTGATTGCGACCGGTTCACTAGTTTGGCTGTAAACCACTATGCATAGATTTGGCGGTATTATTTTTGATATGGATGGCCTGCTGCTGGACAGCGAGCGCATCGCTCTGGACGCGTTTAACTGCGCCTGTGGCGAATTTGGGCTGGGCGACCAGCAAGCAGTGTTTATGCGTTGTGTGGGTACTAACCGGCAGCGTGGCGAGCAGATTATTCGTGCTGGCCTGGCCGGCCAGGTGGATCTGGCGGCGTTTATCGCCTCCTGGGATACCCAGTATGCGGCGCGTACCGTCGGCGTTGCCATTCCCGTCAAAGCCGGTGCCGTGGCCTTACTGCAGGCGATCAATAAGCTCGGCTTGCCCGTGGCTGTGGCCACATCCACGGCCACGGAATTGGCCCAGGCGAAGCTGCAGGCGGCAGGTCTGCTGCATTTTTTCCAGCATATAGTGGGTGGTGACCAGGTAGCCAGAAGTAAACCTGAACCGGATATCTACCTGCACGCCGCCCGGCTGCTGGCGGTTTCACCGGCTGCGGCGCTGGCCCTCGAGGATTCTGAGAATGGCGTGTTGGCGGCGCTGGCTGCCGGCATGACCGTGGTTCAGGTGCCCGACCTGGTGCAACCCTCTGCCGCCCTGCGGGCCCGGGGCCAGCATGTGCTGGCAAGCCTTGAGGAGGTGCCGAATCATCGCTTTTAGTCACGTGCCCGCCACCGGCCCGTTCATCTGTCAGGCTGCCGATCCCACATCCACGGCGAAAATTGGGCTACAATAGCGCTCGATCTCACTGCCTGTGCTGACCATGAACGGAATGGATTGTCTTATCAAGGGTTTGCAGCTCATCACCAGGCCGGGCCTGCGCCAATACGTCATTATGCCTTTCCTGATCAATGTTGTGGTGCTGTCGCTGTTTATCGGTTATGGCGTCACGCAATACGGTTATTGGATGACCATGCTGACGGACAGCCTGCCTGCATGGCTTGAGTTTCTGTCGTGGATAATTGGTGTGCTGGCCATCCTGATGGGGATCGCCGTGTTGCTGTATGCCTTTACCATTGTTGGCAATATCATTGCCGCGCCCTTTAACGCCTTGTTGGCGGTTAAGGTTGAAGAGCATCTGCTGGGTATCACCATCGCGTCTGACACACCCTTTTATATCGTCGCGCTGCGTTCTGTCGGGCGCGAGTTCAGCAAGCTGCGTTATTATCTGCCGCGCCTGTTAGGCCTGTTGGTGCTGACCTTAATCCCCGGAGTTAATACCCTGGCACCAGTGTTGTGGCTGTTGTTTGGTGCCTGGATGATGGCCGTGCAGTACACGGATGTTGCTGCTGACAATAATGAATTAGCCTTCGGGGCGCTGCGTGTGCGCCTTGGCCAGCACAAGCTGGATGCCCTGTGGTTTGGTCTGGTGGTCTATATTATCGTCGCCATTCCCTTGCTTAACCTGCTGCTGATTCCTGCCGCCGTCGCCGGAGGTACCGTCTTCTGGGTGGAGCAGCTGCGAGTCCCTGAGCCTTGATCACCATTCAACTGCATGATGGCTGAATATCCATGGATCATTCGCGAGCACTTAGCATGACCGGCAGTCACAAGCTGGCATGGTTGTTTTTTGGCTGGTACGGCCTGTTGTTCGCCTTGTTGGCCATTGCGCCCTTTGACCGAACCATCTGGTTTACGGAAAATTTCCCCATCGTTCTGCTGGTTGGCGTTGTTGCCTGGCTGCACCGCTATCATGTGTTTTCGCCGCTGAGTTACCTGGCCATGTCGGTACTGGTGACCTTGCACACCATCGGCGCGCATTACACCTTTGCCCTGGTGCCTTTTGACTGGGTCACGGATTTTTTTGGTTTTGACCGCAATCATTTTGATCGGCTTGCCCACTTCAGTGTTGGTCTCTACGCTTTCCCCATAGCAGAGTTGTTACTCAGCAGGCGGATGGTCAACTCGCGGCTGATTTTATTGTTGTTCCCCGTGTTTACTATTCTCGCGGTAGCCGCCCTCTATGAGGTATTCGAATGGCAGTTTGCCCTGCTCGCAGACCCCCATGCGGGCCTGGCCGTCCTCGGCAGCCAGGGTGATGTCTGGGATGCCCAGAAAGACATCACCGCTGACACCTTCGGCGCGCTGTTTGCCATCGTGGTATATACCTGGCGTAACTGGCCGGCGATTACCGAGGCATTACCATGACACTCACGAACGGACCAGCCCTGGCCGGGCAAGCTGCGACAGAAGCCCAGGCGGCGAGGATTGCTCGTATTATCAGCGACTATGCTGGCCAGGGTAATCATCGAACCGGCACAGCAGTTGATGAACTCAGCGCCGTGTGGCTGGAACAGCAGATTAGTGCCCATGGAGTCACCCCGCTGCGAGACAGTTTCCCGTTCCAGCGGCTGGAGGTGCACAGGGCGCAATTGCTGGCTGGCGATCTGCAACTGCCGGGTGTGCCCCTGTATGACTGCCATTACACCGATGCAGCCGGCATCAGTGGCCATCTGGGTGAGTTGGGCAGCGCCGCTGAGATTGGCGTGGCCATGGCCTCGCCCTTCGGCGCAGGGCCCGGGCATGAGGCCATCGAAGTGGCGCGCCGGGCCAACAGGCATAAGGCCATAGTACTGGTGACGGACCAGCGCCTGCCTGCTGGTGGTGTTGCCACCTTAAACGCCGAGGCTTTTACTGAGCCCTATGGTCCACCGGTCCTGCAGGTCGCCCATGATCAGTGGCCGGCCTTACAGTTGGCGTTGCAGGCAGGCACAACAGCACGGCTGATTGCCCATTGTGAGTATGTCGCAGCCGAAACCATTAATGTGCAGGCGAAAATTGCCGGGACTGATGCGACGCTGGCGCCATTGGTGGTGATGACCCCGCGCAGTGGCTGGTGGCAGTGTGCCTCAGAACGAGGTGGCGGTATTGCGGCGCTGCTGGAGATCATGGCGGCGCTGCAGGTACATAAGCCGGCCCGGGATGTGTTGTTTACCCTCAACAGCGGCCACGAACTTGGCCATACAGGGCTGGACTATTTTCTCGACAAGCAGCCGGAACTGGTCCGCGACGCTTATCTTTGGTTACATCTGGGAGCCAACTTTGCCGCCAGCCAGGGTGCTGCCGTCAGGCTGCAATATTCCGACGCTGCCTTGCAGTCCATGTTTGCTGGCATCCTGGGGACCTTGGTGGCAGCCAACGAGACGCCCATTGGCACGCGCCCCTATGGTGAGGCGCGGAATATTTTTGATGGCGGCGGGCGTTTTGTCTCCATCCTCGGTGGTAACCAGTTATTCCATCACCCTGCGGATCGCTGGCCTGAGGCCGTAGACCTGCAGAGTACCCAGCGCTGGGTGGCGGCCCTGGTGCAGTTGAGCCTGGGGGTTGCCGGCAAAAGTGCCGGCTAGAGTGCCAGCTAGAGAGCCAGCCCCCTGATGGGCAACCCGGCGGCCTTGTAACACTGGTCAATCACCCGCATCTGGGCCACGGCATCATTGGCGTCCGTCAGTACAGGTTGACCCGCTTCAATGGCGTTGAGAAAAGCGTCCAGCTGGTAGCTGTAAGTAGGGCGCCTGCTGAAGTGTTCAACACTTGGCTCAGCATGCTGCAGGGTCAGGGTCAGGCTGTTGCCCATATGGGGCGCGATAGGATTGTTCACCAGCATCCTGCCCAGGTCACCAATCACCTCAATGGTGGCCACAAAGGCGGCGGCGGCACGCATATCGCCCGAGGTTGTGGCGACAATATCACCTGGCAGGGTCATGCGGGTGGTGAGGCAGACATCCACATTGGGCGGGCCCACCACTGCCGCGGCCGTCAGGCTCAGTGGTTCGCTGGCGGTGATATGCCGCACCCAGGAGATGGGGTAACAGCCGATGTCCATGGTCACGCCACCCCCGGTAGCATAGTTCATGCGAATATCTTTGGGGTCCGTCACCGGCACGTGAAATTTAGCATGGACCTCTCGGATAGTACCCAGCAGGCCGGCGCTGTAAATTTCCCGAGCACGGCTAAAAAGCGGGTGGTAACGGTAATGGTAAGCGTCCATCAGCACCAGTCCCGTGCCTCGGGCAGCATCGCGCATCTGCTCCGCCTCGCTGGCATTGCTGGCAAAAGATTTTTCACACAAAACGTGTTTGCCGGCCTGCAGTGCCTTGATGGTCCATTGATGGTGCTGGGTGATGGGCAGGGGAATATAAACCGCAGCAACGTCCGCATGCTGGATAACCTCAGCATAGTTGTCTACCACCTGTGGAATCTGGTGCGCTTGGGCAAAGGCCTCAGCGCGAGTTCGTGAACGGGCGGCAACTACCTCAACGCTGGCCCTGGGCTCCGCCGCGCAGGGGTTGAGCAGCGCCAAGGGGGTGATGCGCGCCGCACCCAAAGTACCAAATTTGATCATAATGGCCTGCCTGCTGCTTTACCTGTGGATGATGATGTTGTCTGCTGGCTATCATAAGGGCGCACAGCTTGCCGGACCAGTTGCTGTTTTGGAATGCCGTGGGTTGTCGAATGCCGTGGGTTGCGCTGGGTTGTTGCTGGCAAGTGGCGTCTCGCGTGATATTCGCAGGTTTGTGCAGTATGGTTTGAAATTCCCGCTTATGGCTCAGCCTGGCCAAGACAATGACGCCGCGCAGGGATGAGCGCCTGGTTAAAATGTAGTAAAAATACACAAAAAAGACGTAAATGGATTAAATGTGGCGAAATGTTGTAACTTTGTTACAATCTGCTCGCGTTTTTTGAGGAACACCTATGGGTCAGCTGAATACCACCGTGGCGGCAGTCACTCAGCGTATTGTGGAGCGGAGCCGTGGCCTGCGGGCCGACTACCTGGCCCAGGTCAGGCAGGACCGCCAGGACCGCCCGAGCCGCGGCAAGTTGAGTTGCGGTAACCTTGCCCACGGCTTTGCGGCCTGCGGTGCCGCGGACAAGGACAGTCTGAAGCTGATGCAGTCTGCCAACATTGGCATTGTGACGGCCTACAACGACATGCTGTCGGCGCACCAGCCCTATGCTGCATACCCGGACCTGATTAAGCAGGCGCTGCGGGAGATGGGCTGTACCGCCCAGGTCGCTGGCGGTGTGCCTGCCATGTGTGATGGCGTGACTCAAGGCCAGGCAGGGATGGAGCTGAGTCTGCTGAGTCGTGACCTGATTGCCCAGTGTACCGCTGTGGCCCTGTCGCACCAGATGTTTGACGGTGTGCTGGCGCTGGGTATCTGCGACAAGATTGTTCCCGGGCTGTTGATGGGGGTGCTGGGTTTTGGCTATCTGCCGGTCCTGTTTGTGCCCGCCGGGCCCATGCCATCGGGCCTGCCGAACAAGGAAAAACAACGTATCCGCCAGCTTTATGCCGAAGGTAAGGTCGGGCGGGATGAGCTCCTGCAGGCTGAGGCCGATTCGTATCACAGCCCGGGCACCTGTACTTTCTATGGTACGGCTAACAGCAACCAGGTGGTGCTTGAGGCCATGGGTCTGCAATTGCCCAGCAGTTCTTTTGTCAATCCCGACAGCCCCCTGCGGGCCCGCCTGACTCGTGAGACCAGTCACCAGGTAGGGCGCATTACGGCCCTGGGCAGTGACTATCGTCCGGTCGGCGAAATTGTTGACGAGCGGGCCATGGTCAACGCCACAGTGGCATTGTTAGCCACGGGTGGTTCCACCAACCACACCATGCACCTGGTGGCGATCGCTCGAGCAGCCGGCATTATTATGAACTGGACCGATCTGGCTGACTTGTCTTCGGTGGTGCCTTTGCTGGCCAAGGTCTATCCCAACGGCCAGGCTGATGTGAATCATTTTCATGCCGCCGGCGGCACAGCTGTACTGTTCCGGCAACTGCTGGCGGGCGGCCTGATGTATGGCGATGCCCGCACTGCGTGGGGCAAAAACTTTGCAGACTTTACTCAGGAAGCGCACATGGATATGGCGGGTGATGGCGTGCAGTGGCGCGATTCACCCCTGGCTTCGCTGGATAAGTCGGTGCTCGCCAGCCTCGATGCGCCGTTTGCTGATGAGGGCGGGTTGCGCCTGTTGCAGGGTAATCTTGGCCGCAGTGTCATGAAGGTCTCAGCCGTAGGGGCAGAACATTGGGTGGTTGAGGCACCGGCCGTGGTGCTCGACGACCAGGATCAGCTGGCCGGGTTGTTTGAGTCCGGCCAGTTGCATCGGGATTGTGTGGTGGTCGTCCGGTTCCAGGGACCCCAGGCGCTGGGTATGCCTGAATTGCATAAACTGACGCCCTTTCTGAGCAGTCTCCAGGATCAGGGTTTCCAGGTAGCGCTGGTCACCGACGGCCGCATGTCAGGGGCCTCGGGTAAGGTGCCGGCGGCGATTCACCTGGTCCCCGAAGCCATGACCGGTGGTTTGCTGGCGAAGCTCCGTGACGGTGATCTGCTGCGGGTCGATGCGGCTGCCGGTGAGTTACAGTTTCTGGGTGACCTGCACGAACTCCATGGTCGGGCAGCGGCGCCGCGTCCCAACGCTGGCCAGCGCGGTTGCGGGCGTGAGTTGTTCCGGGTTAATCGCCTGGCCACGAGCACGGCTGAACAAGGTGCTTCATTTTTGTATGGGGATGCCTGAATTGAACTGGCATCTGGTGGCAGATATAGGCGGTACCAACGCTCGCTTTGGGGCGCTGTTGGCGGGTGAGCTGCAACCTGTCTGTGAGTTTCATTACTCAGTGCAGGAATACCCGGCGTTCAGCGACCTGATATTGCAGCTGCAGCAGGAACTGGCGAGCAAGGCCGGCATTGACACCCCGCCGACGGCCGTTTGCCTGGCGGTTGCCTGTCCTGCCGATGCCGAGCAAATTACCTTTACCAACAGTCACTGGTCTTTTTCGCGCAGTGAACTCAGGCACTGGCTGCAGTGTGAGGATGTGCTGCTGATCAATGATTTTGAGGCTGTCGCCCATGGTATTACTGAACTCCAGCCCGGTGATTACCAGCAAATTGGGGGTGGGCCGGCAATACCCGGCAAGGCTATTGGTGTGCTTGGCGCCGGCACGGGGCTGGGTATGGCGGCATTGGTGCCTCTGCCTGCGGGTTACCATATTCTTGATACTGAAGGCGGCCATGCGGACTTTGCGCCGGTAGACCAGCAGCAAATTGATGTGCTGAATTACCTGCGCTCTATCTACGGGCGAGTGTCCCTCGAACGCTTGCTCTCGGGCACGGGGCTGGTCAATTTGTATCGGGCTGTCTGTTACCTCGGTTCTGTCCCCGAAACTCTGGCGCAGCCGGGCGAGATTGTTGAGGCCGCTCTCAGGGGCGACAACCCCCAGGCCCTGGCGGCGCTGCAGCTGTTTTGTGAGGCCTTTGGTGCGACGGCAGGTAACCTTGCCCTGACGTTGGGTGCAAGGGGTGGTATCTATATTGCCGGCGGCGTGATTCCGCGCTTTGCAGCATTTTTTGCAGCCAGTGGTTTTCGAGACAAGTTTGAAAGCAAGGGGCGCTTTCGCAGCTACCTGCAACCCATACCTGTATACCTTGTTACCCGGGGCAATCTGGGCCTGCTGGGCGCCGCGAAAAAACTCCGCCTGCAGCAGGATGGCAGCGCCGCAGAGGTTCTCGGGGCTCTCAATCAAACGCTGAATCAAACGCTGAATCAAAAGTTAAATCAAACGCTGAATTAAACGCCGAATGGAGAAGTCTGTGCGCGAGTTGTTGGCTGGTACTGCGGTCATTCCCGTCATTACCCTGGAACGAATTGAAGATGCGGTGCCCCTGGCCCGAGCGCTGGTAGCCGGTGGCCTGCGGGTGCTGGAAGTGACCCTGCGGACGGCTGCAGCTGTTCCCGGCATCAGGCTCATGGTAGAGCAAGTAGAAGGTGTTATTGTCGGCACTGGTACTGTCTGCACACCTGCACAGGTGCAGCTATCCTTTGACCTGGGTTGTCAGTTTATGATTTCGCCGGGTGCTACTGAGCGGCTGCTGAGCGCCGCCGAGCAGGCGCCGATTCCCTTGATGCCAGGCATCGCCAGTGTCAGTGAAATGATGCGCTGCATGGAGTTCGGCTATCAGGATTTTAAGTTTTTCCCGGCTGAGGCCGCCGGTGGGGCGGCTGTTATCAAGGCCATCGCCGGCCCCTTTGCGGAGGCGCGCTTTTGTCCAACAGGCGGCATTGGCCTGGCGAATGTCATGGACTACCTGCAGCTGCCTAACGTTTTGTGTGTGGGTGGCTCCTGGGTTGCGCCGCCCAGCCTGGTTGCCGAACAACGCTGGGCCGACATTGAGCGCCTGGCACGCGAGACCGTCGAATTTTGTGCTGGCCGTTAACAACCAAAAAATTCTCACAGGATTGAACATGAGTAGTACAACTGATCTGGTCATATTTGGCGCCCTGGGCGATTTGTCTAAGCGCAAGTTGTTTCCAGCGTTATACCAGCTGGACCGGGCCGGCCTGCTGGACGCCAGTGTGCGGATTGCTGCCGTCGCCAGGGACAATATCAATACACCGGCTTTTATTGAGCAGCTGCATCTGGTTCTGCAGAAAGCCTTTGGGCCGGCAGCCTTTGACGTTGCCTCGTGGCTGCGCTTCAGCCATCGACTGCACTACATCAAAATAGATTTTGCCCAGAAGAAGCAGTTCCTGGCACTGAAGGACTGGCTGCTTGCGGGGCGCACCGCCATCTACTACCTGGCGACACCACCCAGTATGTTCAGCCCAATCTCCAAGCACCTTGACGCCGCCGGTTGTGTCGCCGCAGATTCTCGTATCGTTCTGGAAAAGCCCATTGGCCATGATCTGAAAAGCTCGCAAGAGGTCAACAGCGCCGTGGCGGATTGTTTTGCCGAAGGTAACATCTACCGGATTGATCACTACCTGGGCAAAGAGACAGTGCAGAACCTGCTGGCGCTGCGCTTTGCCAATCGTATGATCAACTCCCAGTGGGACAACAGCAGTATCGATCATGTCCAGATCACGGCAGCCGAAGTGGTTGGTATTGAGGGTCGCTGGGGCTATTACGATAAGGTTGGCCAGCTGCGGGACATGATCCAGAATCATCTGCTGCAACTCTTGTGTATGGTGGCGATGGAGCCGCCTAACTCCCTGCAGGCAGACGAAATCAGGGCTGAGAAGGTCAAGATTCTGCGCGCCCTGAGTCCCATTACAGTTGACACGGTGGCGGAGCAGGCGGTGCGCGGGCAGTACACGGCGGGCTGGGTCGGTGGTAAGCCCGTTGTGGGTTATATGGAGGAGGAGGGCAGTGAGCGCGAGAGCAGTAATACCGAAACCTTTGTCGCCCTGAAAACCTATATCGATAACTGGCGCTGGGCGGGAGTGCCCTTCTATCTGCGCACGGGTAAACGGATGCACAGCAAGGTCACCGAGGTGGTGATTACCTATAAGGATCACCCCCATGGCATCTTTCCCGACCGCGACCGTGGTGCTCATAACCGACTGATTATCCGGCTTCAGCCTAACGAGGGCATTGAGCTGGAGATGGTGTCAAAGAAGCAGAGCCTAAAAGAACGTATGGGCCTGGAAAAACGCCGCTTGAATCTCGACTTTTTTGACTCGTCAGGTGAGTCGAGAATTGCGGATGCCTATGAACGCCTGTTTCTTGAAGTGATCAAAGGCGATCAGTGGCTGTTTGTCAGCCGCGACGAGATAGAGGCTTCCTGGCGCTGGTGCGATACCCTGTTGGATGCCTGGAACAAAAAGGGTCTGGGTGTCAAAGGCTACAGTGCCGGCTCCTGGGGGCCGTCAAAGGCTGAGATGCTGATTGAAAAGGACCAGCGCAGCTGGCATGAGTCCTGATGCTGACGCAGCGTGATTTTGCCAGTGCCGAGTTGTTGGATAAGGCCCTGGTAGACGCGGTAGTGGCGGCGCTGGCGGCGGATATCGCCCAGCATGGTCATGCCATTCTGGTGGTCTCTGGCGGCCGCACGCCGCTGGGTTTTATGCAATTGTTAGCGCAGCAGGCGCTGGCCTGGCAACAGGTGACCGTAACCCTGGCAGACGAACGCTGGGTGGATGCTGATGATGCTGACAGTAATGAAAAGCTGGTGCGCGATAACCTGTTGCTGCATGCCGCCAGCGTCGCCAGGTTTGTTGGGCTGAAGAATGCAGCAGCAACTGCTGCAGAGGGTGAGGCGGCGGCAAGTGATGTGCTGGGCAGTCTTGGGCAGTTTTCGGTGGTGATTCTCGGCATGGGTGAGGATGGCCATACGGCGTCCCTGTTCCCGGGTGCCGCTAACCTGGCGCGCGGCCTTGATATGACATCCGGGCAGGCCTGTGTGGCCGTGACGCCCCCGCATGCTCGCCGTGAACGACTGAGCCTGACATTGCCGCGCCTGCTGGCAAGTCGCAGGATTTTCCTGCACTTGTGTGGCAGTAGCAAGCGCCAGGTATTGGCGGCCGCGCTCGCCGGTGATGATGTACTGGCGCTGCCAGTGCGAGCTGTTCTACTGCAGCAACAGGTCCCGGTGACAGTTTATAGCGCACCTTAAATGCGGCTGTGGTCTGGATAGGCAGCGGCGCCTGAATGCTGGGCTACGGTCTTCTGATTTACTGCACCGTCTCGCCGACACGGACAATTTTTAAGGTGTTGGTGCCGCCGTGAACATTTACAAAGTCGCCTTTGGTGATCAGCACCAGGTCGCCATCGGTGACCACCTGGCTGGCCCGCAGGGTCTCGACGGCGCGGTGGTTGATTTCTGCCGGGGCCATCTCGGTGGCAGCAAAAGGCACGGGTATCACACCTTTGTACAACGCCGTAATCTCGCAGGTGCCGGGCTTGCTGGCCATGGCATAGATGGGCAGTGATGAGGTGATGCGTGACATCAGCAGGGGCGTAAAGCCGGTTTCGGTCATACACACCACTGCCTTGACGCCGTGCAGGTGGTTAGCCACATACATGGCCGCCAGCGCCAGTGCTTCATCAATGCGCTGAAAGGATTGGTCAATCCGGTGTTTGGAGCGCCGGGCCAGGGGGTGGCGCTCTGCGCCTGCAATCACTCGGGCCATGGCCTTGACTGTTTCTACCGGAAATTTGCCCACGGCGGTTTCGGCCGACAACATCACGGCATCAGTGCCATCCAGTACCGCGTTGGCAACGTCAAATACTTCGGCCCGTGTTGGTGTTGGCGCACTGACCATGGACTCCATCATCTGAGTAGCGGTAATCACCACCTTGTTGGCGTTGGTGGCAGCCTCAATCAGGTGTTTCTGGACGGCCACCAGATTGGCATCGCCGATCTCGACGCCAAGGTCGCCGCGGGCCACCATCAGGCCATCGGCGCTGGCGATGATGCCCGGCAGGTAGGTCTCGGTGATGGCCTCGGCCCGTTCAATTTTGGCGATGATATGGGCGTTGCTGCCAGCGGCATTCAGCAGGCGCCGCGCCAGTTCCACGTCTTCTCGACAGCGGACAAAAGAGATGGCCAGATAATCGGTCTGCAGGGCCGCAGCTGTCTTGATATCGGCCATGTCCTTGTGGGTCAGGGCGTCGGCAGACAGGCCGCCACCAAACTTGTTGACCCCCTTGTTGCTGGACAAGACACCACCCTGGATGACCAAACAGTTGGCGGCGGTGGCGCTTTTTGTGGTCACCTGCAGGGTCAGTCGGCCATCATCAAGGAGCAGGGTGTCGCCCTGCTGAATATCGGCCAGCAGCGCCTGCTGAATATACACGCCCTGTTGGTTACCGCCGCGAGGGTCGATGCTGCTGTCGAGACTAAAGGACATGTCGTCCGCGAGCGTGATGTGCTGGTCATCGGTAAAGCCGCCAATACGAATTTTTGGTCCCTGCATGTCACACAGAATGCCAACAGGTATCCGCAGTTGCGCCGAGATTTCTCGGATCATGCCGGCTCGCAGTGTATGTTCGGCGGCACTGCCGTGGGAAAAGTTCAGGCGAAACACATTGACCCCGGCGCAGATCAGCTTGTGTATGATGGCTGCCGAGCTGCTGGCTGGCCCCAGGGTGGCAACAATCTTGGTTCGGCACTTGGGTTCAGGCAGCATGTTGTTGCTCGCGATTGGCATTCATGATGGCATTGGCGTTGTCCAGCATTCTGTTGGAGAACCCCCATTCGTTGTCATACCAGGCCATGACCTTGACCAGGGAACCGTTGACGCGGGTTTGCAGGGCGTCAAAATTACTGGAAAAGGCGATGTGGTTATAGTCCACCGAGACCAGCGGCTGGTTGTTATAACTGAGTACCTGGCGCAGGTCGCCGGCGGCGGCCTGCTGCAACACACTGTTGACCTCTGCAACGCTGGTGCTGCGACCGGCATTAAATGTCAGATCGACCAGCGACACATTAATGGTCGGCACCCGCACCGCCATGCCGTCCAGGCGGCCAGCCAGTTCCGGCAGCACCAGGCCGATGGCCGCGGCCGCGCCGGTTTTTGTCGGTATCATTGACTGGGTCGCAGCACGGGCCCGATAGACGTCAGGATGGTATACATCCGACAGCTGCTGGTCGTTGGTGTAGGCATGTACGGTGGTCATATAGCCGCTGAGAATTTCCAGTTGATCGTGCAAAGGTTTTACCAAGGGTGCCAGACAGTTGGTGGTGCAGGAGGCATTGGAAATAATCCGCTGACTGCCATCCAGGATATGATCGTTGATACCAAAAACGATTGTGGCATCCGCATCCGTGCCCGGGGCTGAGATCAGTACCCGTCTGGCACCGGCCGCCAGGTGTAAGGCGGCCTGGTCACGCCGGGTAAATGCGCCAGTGCACTCACACACCAAGTCTACCCCTAGCTGCTGCCAGGGCAGTCGGGCAGGATCTCGTTCCGAGAACCACTGAATTTCGTCACCGTTGATGGTGATGCTGGCAGTGCTCACGCAGACCTGTTGGCTGAAGCGGCCGTGCACCGTGTCAAACTGCAACAGGTGGGCGTTGACGTCAAGCTGCCCCAGGTCATTAATGGCGACAATCTTGATTTTGTCCTGCAGGTCCGGGCGCTCGTACAGAGCGCGGACAATGTTGCGGCCGATGCGGCCAAAGCCGTTGATGGCGATTCTGAACATCTGTCTGGCTCCGCAATGTAGTAAAAGAACGTAAATGTTAGAGTAACCGGGTAAATATAGCGAATATAATTTGTTAAAGTTACATTTTGCCGAGAGAACGGCGGGATGACGCCACTTTTTGAGACAAATTGTGGATGATTACTACATAATCGCAGGCCGAGACAGGCAGCCGCTGCCGGACTCGAAAGAGCCGGCCCAACGTCATAACCAAGGATAAAACATGGTGCATGAGCAGAACCTTATCAATGTGATCACCGATGCGTTGCCGGGTCTCAACAAGTCTGAGGGTAAGGTGGCCAGTGCCATCCTGGCGGATCCGGACCGAGCAACACGCTCCAGTATCGCGGCCCTGGCAGCCCTGGCCGAGGTCAGCGAGCCCAGCGTTAATCGCTTCTGTAAACGCTTTAACGCCACTGGTTTTCCGGACTTCAAGCTGCGCCTGGCAAAATCCCTGGTGTCGGGTGTGAGATTCATGAATCGCAACGTCAATCCTGATGATGAGGTGGGCAGCTATACCCCAAAAATATTCGACAGCACCATTAATCACCTGACCATGGCGCGGGACAAGATCAGCCACGCGCGCATCAACCAGGTTGTAGACAAACTGATCCAGGCCCGGCGGATCTATTTTTTTGGTCTGGGTGCATCGGGTTCAGTGGCCCGGGATGCCGAGCACAAGTTCTTCCGCTTTAATATTCCTGTGTCATTTCATGATGATGTGTTGATGCAGCGGATGCTGGCATCCACGGGCGGCACTGGCGACGTGTTTTTCTGCATCTCCCATACAGGTCGTACCAAAGAGATTGTCGAGGTTGCCGAGCTGGCGCGCAGTTGTGGTTCGACGGTGATTGGTCTGACCGTGCCGGATTCGCCACTGGCGGCGGTCTGCACGCTGACACTCGAAGTTGATGTGGCGGAGAACACCGATGAATATATGCCCATGACCTCACGACTGGTGCACCTGGTGGTGCTGGATGTGCTGGCCACTGGCGTGACGCTGCGTCGCGGTCCGGACTTCCTGCCGCACCTGGAAAAAATCAAGGAGAGCCTCAAGCCAACCCGGTTTGCCAATAAGCTGACGGCTGAATCCTGACTTGCCTGACCCGGTTCGGTAGCTGCTGACTTGACCTCGGAAGGGCGCAGCTGGTTCAATGACAACGTTGTCAGATTCTCCTGTCGCCAAAAATAGAGCACCTTGCCATGCCAAAAGTGGTCTCCGCCCTGTCCCTGCCACCTGTTGCCGTTACTGCTGACCAAGATCGTGTCCCCCTGGTGGGCAAGTTGGTCTATGGTCTTGGCGGGCTGGTGAACAATCTGCTGGCTGCCGCCATGGGCGGCATGATGATCGTGCTGAATCTGGGGCTGGGCATGAATCCGGCCCTGGTGGGGCTGCTGGGCGCCCTGCCGCGGCTTACAGACGCCCTGACGGATCCCATTATGGGATTTATCTCGGATCGCACCCGTTCGCGCTGGGGGCGCCGCCGGCCCTATATTTTTGTTGGTGCGGTGAGTGCTGCCGTGTGTTTTGCGCTGCTCTGGCAGCTGCCGGCGGGGCAGAGTGAGTCTTATTATTTTTGGTTTTTCCTGTTTGGCTCCATGGTGTTTTTCCTCGCCTATACAGTGTTCGCAACCCCCTGGGTGGCCTTGGGTTATGAGCTGACCCCGGACTATCATGAGCGCACTCGAGTCATGGGCGTGCAAAATTTTATGTCGCAGCTGGCTTACCTGATTGCACCCTGGTTCCTGTGGTTTATGCAGCTGGACTATTTTGGCGATATTGTCGAAGGCGCGGCCAAGCTGGCGATTCTGGTGGCCCTGGTAACCGTGACTGTTGGCATTCTGCCGGCATTGTTCCTGCGCGAGCGTTTTGCGGATGTCGCCACCGCACCGGTTGCGGCGCGGCCAGCCAAATCCCTGGCGGCAGCAGTCCGAGAGTTTGGCCAGGGTTTTGTCGCAACCATGGCCTGCAAGCCATTCCTGAAACTCTGCGCGGCGACTTTCCTGGTGTTTAACGGTTTTATGCTGGTGGCATCGTTCCAGTTCTACGTCATCATCTATTACGTTTTTGCCGGTGATCAGCAGCAGGGGGCCATCTATGCGGGCTGGGTCGGTACAGTGTCTGCCATTGCCACCTTCTGCGTGATTATCCTCGCCACCTGGATGAGTGGCCGCCTTGGCAAGCGCCGCGCATTTTTTGTCTGCACCTGTGTCTCTATTTTCGGCTATGGCCTGAAGTGGTTCTGCTATGATCCCAACCTGCCCTTACTCTTGCTGGTGCCGGCACCCTTTATTGCGTTTGGGCTCGGCGGCTTGTTTACCCTGATGGGATCGATGATGGCAGATGTCTGTGACTTTGATGAGCTCACCAGCCACGAGCGCCGCGAGGGCATGTTTGGTTCCATCTTCTGGTGGGTGGTGAAGCTGGGCATGGCACTGGCACTGGCGTTGGGTGGCGTGTTGTTGAACGTCACCGGTTTTGATGTCGCCCTTGAGGGTGCTCAGGCAGCCGATACCCTGTTTCTCATGCGCCTGTTTGATGTTGTTGTACCGATGCTGACATCGGCACTGGCAATTTATGCCATTGCCACTTACCCCATTACCGAGGTTCGGGCTGAAGCCATCAGGAACGAACTGGAAAGCCGCCGCTTGGCCTCATGCTGATGCTTACAGGCGGGCAGAACATAGCGCCGGGTTGAGGCGATGCAGATGCAGAGAATGGAGAAAACAGTAAAGGCAGGGGGCTTTGCAACCGCAAGAGTGGCAACCGCAAGAGTGGCGACCATAAAAGATGTGGCGAGTCTGGCGAGAGTCTCCATTAAGACCGTGTCCCGAGTGGTGAACAAAGAGGCCAATGTTCAGGACCAGACGCGGCAGCGCGTGCTGGAGGCGGTTGCCGAACTCAATTACCAGCCCAATACTGCCGCCCGCGGCCTGTCGGGCAAGCGCTCTTATTGCCTTGGTCTGCTCTATGAAAATGCTCGAGAGTCAGGCTACTTTAAGGATGTGCTGAACGGTGCTCTGCGTACCAGTGCTGCGGAAGGTTACGGCCTGCTACTGCGGCCCTTCACCCTGCCCAGCGAATCCCTGGCAGCCGATGTGCGGCAGTTTGTGCTGCAGACTCGAGTCGACGGCATCCTGCTGACGGCGCCCCTGAGCGACTATACTGATGTGACGGCTGTGCTTGATGAGTTGCATATTCCCTATGTGCAGATGACCCCGAGGAACAGCCGTCCCGGTGTGCCTAACATTCTCTGCAATGATGCCGAGGCAAGTTGTGCCGTGACTGAATATGTGATGTCCCTGGGTCACCAGCGAATTGGCTTTATCAAGGGCCACCCCGAACATCGCGCAGCAGTGGAGCGTTTGGCGGGCTACCGGTTGGCGTTACAAAAAGCCCAGCTCAAGTACGAGCCCAGCCTGGTGCGGCCTGGCTACTTTGACTTTGAGTCAGGTAAAAAAGCGGCCCGGGCCTTGCTGCGCTTAACCAGTCCGCCCACAGCAATTATCGCCAGTAACGATGATATGGCGGCAGGTGTGGTCTACGAAGCGCACGAGCTTGGACTAGCCATACCCGGCCAGTTGTCGGTGGTGGGCTTTGACGACACACCCACGGCGTCGCATATATGGCCGCCCTTGACCACCGTCAGGCAACCCATTGATGCCATGGCGGCGCAAGCGATATGGCTGCTGACAAAAACAATACGTGGTCAGCAGTTGCCTGAGGTAACCCAACCTTTTGAGTGTCAGCTGGTGTTGCGGGCGTCCACGGCTGCCAGGGGTACTTATCAGGCCGTTGAGGAAAACTAGCGGCAAACCATCTGTGGGTATGGAGGCAGGAGGTGTAATGAAAACTGACAAGCTTGTCATAGGATTGTAAAAATGCGCACCAGACGCGGCAGCGCGACTGCAGCGGCGCAACGCAGCCTGGTGGCCGAATGAGCAGGTTTGCCTGGCGTCTGAGCCAGACCTCGGCTTGCCGGTGGTGGTCAGGAACGCTGGCGCAGCTGCTGGCCTGGGTCTTGCTGGTGCTGCCGGGCTGCACCGCGCCGCTGTCGGTACTGCCAGCTAGTGAAAAAACAACAGGGCAACAGCAGGAGAAAAAGATGCACAACAAGGGCCCGATAAAAGTAGAGATCCGCGGCGAACCCGGCCATTTCCAACTGTTTCGCGGCGGCGAGCCGTATACCATCAAGGGGGCGGGCATTGAGTCCGGTGAATTGCAGGCTTTTGCCGACCATGGCGGTAACTCCTTTCGCACCTGGAGTGTTGGCAGCAAAAACCGCAGCGGCAAAGAATTGCTTGATGAGGCCCAACGCCTCGGCCTGACGGTGGCACTGGGCTTGCCCATGGGTAAGGAAGTCTGGGGCTTTGATTATGATGATGCTGACGCGGTGGCCGCACAGCTGGCAGAAGTGACGGCGATTGTTGCGCAATACAAGGATCATCCGGCGTTACTCTGTTGGGTTATCGGCAACGAGCTGAATTTTGATTACAAAAATCCACGGGTATATACCGCCGTCAACGATATCTCCAGAATGATTCATCGGCTGGACCCGAACCACCCGACCACCACCACCACGGCTGGTATCAGTGCCACCCTGCTGGCGGACATTGTCGCTCGAGCGCCTGATCTGGATTTCCTCAGCGTCCAGGTTTATGGCGAGCTGTACAACCTGCCAGATGCTGTCCAGGCGCTGCAAATACCCATGCCGCTGATGATTACCGAGTGGGGCGCTGTGGGTCACTGGGAGATAGAGTCAACTCGTTGGGGTGCGCCGCTGGAAGACAATAGTTCGGTGAAAGCCGCCAACTATCTGCGCGGCTATTCGCAAGTGTTGGCGCCGCTGGCGGGACATGTTGTTGGTAACTATGTGTTTTTCTGGGGCCAGAAGCAGGAAAAGACTCCAACCTGGTATGGCATGTTCCTGCAGTCCGGTGAAGAGACCGAGGCCATAGATGTCATGCATTACATCTGGAATAATCGCTGGCCGGATAATCGCAGTCCGAGCCTGCAGGACCTGCAACTGGACGGTGCTCAGGCGCAGGAGAATGTGACTCTGGTTGCCGGTCGGCAGTATGCGGCGCAGGTATTTGTCGCAGCTGCCGACAACCACAACCTCAAGTTCGAATGGGTCATAATGCGCGAGGCAACGGCGACGCCTGGCGGCGGCAGCTATGAGCCGACACCGGAGATCTTGGCCGACAGGGTTGAGCAGTCTGGCCTGCCTCGCACCACTGTTACGGCACCCGTTGACCCAGGGCCCTATCGGTTGTTTGTCTATGTTCGAGACCAGCGCGGTCATGGCGCCCATGCCAATATTCCGTTTCTGGTAGTGGCCGGCACTGGCAGGGTGACAACGGATTAATCCTGAATTCTGCTGACGGACAATCCGGATTACTGCCTCTTGCACAAACACACGCGTTGAGTCGCGTCTTGCCGCCATGAACCACAATCATGAATCACAATCATAAACCACAACGGCTGCCGCAGCAGGCCGTGTGCCCATAGGGTGGCGGCCTGGTATAGCATCGCCGCCGCTTCAGGCCAAGGGGCTGTTCCCGCTGGGTTATGGTCTGGGTTA
>JANQYP010000026.1:0-15692 GCA_030728785.1 Pseudomonadales bacterium | reverse complement strand
CTGGATAATGCCAGAACCAGAGCGTAGGTCCCTGCTGCTGGGGCAATAAATCCCTGGGGCATTAAGCCGCTGGCGGTGTAATTGAGGCGCGGTGATACAACCGTGGCTCAAAAATGTTCTGGATTAACAGCTTATTGTTTTTGTAGACATGGCGGAGCACCCAGCGTGCCGCCATCTGGCCCATGGCATCAATGGGATATTCAATGGTGGAGAGTTTGGGGTGCAGGTAGCGGCAGAAATTAATATTGTCGAAGCCGATAATAGACAGCTGCTCGGGTATCAACAGCCCGCTTTTGCCGGCCACCTCCATGGCAGCAGCGGCCATCTCGTCGTTCCCACAGACCACAGCAGTAAACGCCAGGCCTGAGGCGAGCAACTGGCGCATGGCTTCTTTGCCGCCGGTTTCCTGAAAGTCACCTTCCCTGGTCAGTGCCGAATCAAAGGCCAGGCCCTTGTCAGCCAGCGCCTGCTGGTGGCCCAGCAAACGTTCGGCTGCGTCGTTCTTCCACAGGGGACCAGAAATATAGGCCACCTGCCGATGGCCCTGGTCGAGCACTGCGCGAGTGGCCAGATAACCCCCCTGCTGGTTGTTGAGGCTGATGCAGCTGTCCGCCAGCGCCGCCACCCGCCGGTTGATCAGCACCACGGGTGTGCCATTGTCGCTGAGCTTGTGCAGATACTCGTCAGAGACGGCGTCAACGTGCAAGATCAGTGCGTCAACATTACGACTGATCAAAAACTCAATGCCGTCGAGTTCCTTCTCTCGATCACTGTGACCAACGGTAATAATGGCGTGTTTGCCGGCATTACGCAGTTCCGCCTCGATGCCGCTGAGCATGGTGCCAAAAAACGGGCCATGGAGTTCCGGTACCAGGATGCCGATGCTGTTCGTGCGCTTCGAGGCCAGCGACTGGGCCATGCTGTTGGGACGGTAATCCAGGGCTGCCATGGCGTCCTGGACCTTGACGCGAGTTGTTTCCTTGACGCGGTCACTGTTGTTCAGCACACGCGAAACCGTGGCCAGAGAGACGCCGGCGAGTTCGGAAACTTCGTAGATGGTTGCCATAAAATTCCAGCAGCTATTCCAGCGGGTATTCCAGCGTGTGAATGTCTCGGACCTTGCCCTAGCCTTGCGCCGTTCGGCGTTGGATCATATCCCGGTAGGCGAGCGCGCTGGCCTTCATTATGCGTTGCTGGCTCTTAAAATCAACGTAGACAATGCCGAAGCGCTTCTGGTATCCCAACGACCACTCAAAGTTGTCCATCAGGCTCCAGCAGAAGTAACCCCTGATATCGACACCCTGCTGCATGGCGGCATCAACCGCAAGCAGGTGCGACTGCAGGTAGGCAGTACGTTGCGGGTCGTTGATTTGGCCATCCTCCAGGGTGTCGGCAATAGCAGCGCCATTTTCGGCGATATAGACGGGGGGTAAGGTGTAGTTTTGCTGCAGGCTCACTAACAGGTCTGTCAATCCCTGGGGGTAGACTTCCCAACCCATATCGGTCAGTGGTGCAGGGCGACTGATATGGGCAGCCGGTGGCACTTCGACAAATCCCCGATCGCAATCAACGGCACTGTCAGTGTTGTTGTCTGGTGCGCGATACACGGCGCGGGTGTAATAGTTGATGCCCAGATAGTCGATGGGCTGGCGGATAATATCAAGATCACCAGGCAAAATCGGCGGTTGTTCGGCCTGCGCCAGGGTTGCCAGCAGGTCCGGGTAGGCGCCCTCGAGCAAGGGTCGCAGGTACCAGGCAAAAAGCCGGTCATTGGCGGTCCTGGCTGCCAGTTGGTCAGCGGCACTGTTGCTGGCTGGATAGCAGGGTGACAGGTTGAGGACAATGCCGTTGAGGGCGTCGGGGCTGTTTTTCCTGAGCACCGGCATGGCCAGGCCATGGGCCAGCAGGAGGTGATGGGCGGCGCTGATGCCGGCTGCCTTGTCCTTGATGCCCGGTGCGTGCATACCTATGTCGTAACCCAGGTAGGCGCTGCACATGGGTTCGTTCAGCGTTGCGTAAGAATAGACGCGTTGACCGAAGGCCTGCGTGACCAGGTCAACATAGTCACGAAAGGCATAGGCGGTCTGGCGATTCAACCAGCCGCCGGCATCCTCCAGATGCTGGGGCAGGTCCCAGTGATAGAGGGTGACAAAGGCCTTGATGTTGTGCTCAGCGAGCTTATCGAGCAGTTGGATATACCACTGAATACCGGCAGTATTGGCGCTGCCATCACGCTGGACGACTCTCGGCCACGAAATGGACAGGCGATAGGCATTCACCCCAAGAGCCGCGATCAACTCAACGTCTTCCTGCCAGCGGGCCACATGATCACAGGCCATGGTGCCATCAGAGCCATCAAGGATGGCGCCCGGTTGGTTGCAGAAGGTATCCCATATAGATGGCTGGCGGCTTTGTGCCGCGCCCTCAATCTGGAACGAGGAAGTGCCGACACCAAAAATAAAGTTGGCAGCTGCCATGGGTGAGCCCGCAGGCAGGGAAATAGTCATGTTGTGCTCTCTCATTGGCAAATCAAGAAAATAATGGGATCTATGTCTTACCACCGGGTTTGGGTCGAATGTCGCCCAGCCGCCCGTCGGGCTCGGGACCGGTGAAATTGTCTGTAGCCCTGACGCTACAAGGGCCAATTGCTCCTGCCATGACCTTCGGCGAGCCGTTGAGTGTAGTGCGAGAACGCCTTGGGAGCTGGTTCGAGCATGTAAATGTAAGTGCTTACAGTCTATTCACCGGGCAAACACTTTTCAATCAGAAAATGGTCGCAGTGATTGTTGCGGATGATTAAACAACTCACCGCCTTGTCGCCGTCGGTGTTGGCTCAGGAACATATTTTAGCAACCAGCTGTGTGGAGAAAACGCCTCGACCCAGGTGATGCGGGCCCGGGTATTTCCCCTGAGCGCAGTTGGGTCGGTTTCTTGCCCACATCAAGGCTAACGTCCATAATGGGCGGCGGAAGCTGCCCAGCCACCAAGCGTTTATTGAACAGTATGGCACGGCTGCTAACTAACAATATGCCAGTGGCTTTATATGCCAGTGGCTATATACCTGTAACAATTAATTCAATGACCAGAGTGAGCTTATGAACCACAAGACCCTGCAGTTGATCGCCGCAGTTCCAGGTATTCCCATGTTGCTGAATGGTGTTGGCTTTGTGCTTGATCCGGGCCAGGCCGCCATGAGCCTGGGTATGCCCTTACTTGAGGGCCTTGGGCGCAGCACCCAGATTGGTGATATAGGTGCTTTTTTCCTCACCTGTGCCTGGTGTGTGTTTTATGGCAGCTACAGGTCCAGCAGCAGTTGGCTTGGCGCCGGGGCCCTGTTGCTGGGGCTGGCCGCAGTCATGCGCCTGCTCGCCTTTGGCTTGCACGATGCCGCGTTTGCGCCGGTATTTATTGCTGTTGAAGTGGTGCTGGCAACCTGGCTGACAGTGTGTGCCGTGCAGTTCGAGCGCCGTGGCCGTGAGGCAACACAGCATGACTGAGGTTGCGGCAGCCGCTGATGTGCTGCAGTGCCTGTTTGTCGACAATCAGCTGTTGGCCGAAGGGCCCTTGTACCAACACGGCTGGCTCTACTGGGTTGATATCAAAGGCCTGGCACTGCATCGCCTGCAACTGGCAACCGCTGAACACCAGCAGCGCCATGTGCCGGAACAGATTACCAGTATCAGTCCGCGGCAGAAGGGCGGCTTTGTGGTAACTACGCGCACGGGTTTTGGTTTTATCGATGACTTCAGCGCGCCGCTGCACAGCCTTGGCACCGTCGAACCGGCCTTGCCTGACAACCGTTTTAACGACGCCAAGGTAGATCCCCTTGGCAACCTCTGGGCCGGCACCATGGATGACCTGGAAAAAACACCCAGCGGGTCACTCTACCGCCTCACACCGGAACACCAATGGCAGGTATTTGATACGGGTTATATTGTGACTAACGGCCCAACCTTTGCACCCGATGGCCGGCGCCTGTATCACAATGACTCGGTGCACAAGCAGATTTTTGTCTTTGACCTGGATGCCAGCGGCATTTCCAACAAGCGGGTATTTGCCCAGCTGGGTGTCGACCATGGCCATCCTGATGGCATGACCGTAGATGCCCAGGGATGCCTGTGGGTTTGCGAATATGCCGGCTGGGGTATCTCGCGCTTCGACCCTGACGGCAAGTTTATGGCGAAGCTGGCCCTGCCTGTGGCCAATGTCACCAGTTGTACCTTTGGTGGCGACCAGCTTGAGACGCTGTATATCACCACGGCGGCCAAGGGCCTAACGGCAGCAGAGCTGGCTGGGCAGCCCCTGGCCGGCAGTATCTTCGCAGCAGCGGTGGGGGTGCAGGGAATACAAGGCGCGGTGTTTCTGGGCTGATCCGGCTACCGCCGGTTATTCAATGGGCAGCCCCAGTGATGCCCGCGACAGGGGCGCAAGCCTGACGTCCGGATCAATAGAAGGAATGGCCGACAATAACAGCCGGGTGTAGTTGTGCTGGGGTCGGTCAAACAGATCATCAACGGCGCCTTCTTCAACTACTTCACCCCGGTACATGACCAGCGCCCGCTCGCAGAAATGGCGCACCACGTTTAAGTCGTGGGAGACAAATATATAGGTCAGGCCCAGCTCCGCCTGCAAATCTGCCAGCAGGTTTAACACCTGCGCCTGCACCGACACATCCAGGGCCGACACCGCTTCATCACAGACCACCAGCGCCGGCTGCATGATCAGCGCCCGGGCAATGCCAATGCGCTGCCGCTGGCCGCCGGAGAAGGCGTGGGGAAAGCGTTGTATGGCACTGGCTTCAAGACCCACACGACCGAGCATCTCAATAACTCGCCCGCGATGTTCGGCGCGGGATGCCGGGGCGTGAATCGCCAGGGGTTCGGCGATAATTTCGCCCACCTTCATGCGTGGATTGAGGGACGCAAAAGGATCCTGAAAGATCATCTGCATCTGCGTGCGCAGGGGCACCAGCTGTTTGTCGCTTAACTGGCACAGGTCCACCTGGCCCTGGCTGCTGTTAAATACAGCGCTGCCGCTGCTGGGTTTAATGGCGCGTATCAGGGCCCGCACCAGGCTGGTCTTGCCGGAACCAGACTCACCAACAATGCCCAGGGTCTCGCCGCGATTGAGATGAAAACTCAAATCCTTGACCGCGTGGAAGTCACTGGTCTGGCGGCGTAACAGGCCGCGGCTCATGACCGGGAAGCGCACATTCAGTTGGTTGACGCGCAGCAATTCATCACTCATGGCTTCAGCGCCTCATCAATTTTCGCCTGTGGCAATGCCACCCGGCGTCCGTCATTAAGGCTGATGAGTGGGTGCTGGCCAAAGTCAGTGGTGCCCTGGCTGTCGTTTACCGTCGCCAGGCGCCTGGCCTTGTCATGGCGGCGCGGTTGTAAACCGGGCAAGCCGGGCATGGCCCCTAACAGGCCGCGGGTATAAGGATGCAGCGGTGACTTGAGTACCTGGCGCACCGAGCCGCTCTCGAGAATGCGGCCCTGGTGCATGACCACCACGTCGTCGGCTATCTGTGCCACAACGCCCAGGTCATGGGTAATAAACAGCACGCTGCTGTTGAACTCGTCCTTCAAATCACGGATCAGCGCCAGAATTTCTGCCTGAATGGTGACATCCAAAGCGGTGGTAGGTTCGTCACAAATCAGCAGTTCAGGCTGGCACACCAGGGCCATGGCAATCACCACCCGCTGGCGCATGCCGCCGGAAAACTCAAAGGGATACTGGTGCATACGTTCTGCTGCATTGTTAATGCCCACTCGGCGCAGCATATCAGTGGCCTGCATAAAAGCTTCCGCTTTGCCCACAGGACGATGGGTGAGAATCGCTTCCATGACCTGGTTGCCAATAGTGTGGACGGGTGACAGGGCGGTCATGGGTTCCTGGAAGATCATGGCAATCTGGTTGCCTCGCAGGTTGTACAGGGCGTCACTGTCAGGCCGCAGGGCCAGAATATCAAACACGGGCAGGCCTGTGGGCCGGAACAGGATTTCGCCGGCGGTGATCCGCCCCGGCGCTTCGATCAGGCGCAGGGTCGAATAGGCCGTGACCGACTTGCCCGAGCCTGACTCGCCAACAATGGCGGTGGTGCGGCCGCGCTGCATAACAAAGGAAATGCCGTGCAACGCTGTCTGGGTGCCCAGCTCAGAGCCAAACTCAACGGTCAGGTTGTTGATGGACAGAATCTGTTCCTGGCTCATGCGCTGTTGCTCCCGCCATAAGGGTCTGCGGCATCGCGCATACCGTCGCCCAGCAGGTTAAAGGCAATCACCACCAGCACCACAAACACGCCGGGAATCAGCAGCCAGGGGGTGAGGATAATGACCTGGAAATTCTGCGCCTGCTGCAACAACACACCCCAGCTGACAATGGGTGCGCGCAGGCCAACACCCAGGAACGACAGGGCGGTTTCGGCGAGGATCATGCCCGGTATAGCCAGGGTGGCGGTGGTAATGATGTGGCTCATAAAAGACGGCAGCAGATGGCGAAAGATAATCCGCAGCCGACCGGCGCCAAGCAGTCGTGCAGCCACCACAAAGTCTTCTTCACGCAGGGCCAGAAAGCGGCCGCGGACTACTCGAGCAAGGCCGGTCCACTGAATAAAGGAGAGGATGACAATAATCCCAAAATACACCCCGAGCGGCGACCAGTGCGGCGGCAGGGCAGCGGACAGGGCCATCCACAAAGGCAGGGTGGGGATACTCTGCAGGACCTCTATGGTGCGCTGGATAACATTATCGACCATGCCCCCCAGGTAGCCCGCCAGGCCACCGATCAAGACGCCGAGGACAATGGTCAGGGCAACGCCCAACAGCCCCAGGCTAAGGGAAATACGGGCACCATAAAGCACTCGGCTGAAGATATCCCGGCCGAGTTTATCGGTGCCGAACAGATGCAGGTAGCCCGTGTCCGGTACTGTGACAAAGTGCCTTGAGGCTCCAAACAGATTCCAGAACTGGTAGGCCTCGCCAGGAGCAAAAAATTGCAGCGGAAACTTCTGGCTGTGATCCTCGGTATATTCCCGCACCCAGGTGTCCGGGTTAATGGTCAGGTGATAGCCGTAGACAAAAGGCCGCAGCTGGAAGCCCTCAACGGGGTCAATAAAATGCACCTGTTGTGGCGGCGCGTAGATGGCCCGGGGATTTCTGCTGTTGGGTTCATAGACCGCAAAAAACTCGCAAAAACCGGCCGTCAGATAAATCACCACAAGGAAAATGCCAGAAGCCAGCGCCAGCCGGTGGCGTTTGAAACGCAGCCAGGTGAGGCGAGCAGAGGACACGTCCTGTAACAGCTGCGGACTACTCATAGCGGATCCTCGGATCCAGCGCCGCCAGCAGTATGTCTGACAGCAACATGCCCAGCACCGTGAGGATACTCAGCAACATGATAAAACTGCCCGCCAGATACATGTCCTGGCTGAGCAGGGCTTGCAACAGCAGCGGCCCGGTGGTGGGCAGGTTGAGGACAATAGAGACAATGGCTTCACCGGAGATCAGGGTGGGTAACAACCAGCCAATGGTGCTGATAAAAGGATTGATGGCAATCCGCACCGGGTACTTCATGATCAGCTTGAGCGGCCTGACACCCTTGGCTCGGGCGGTGACGACATAGGGTTTGCTTAACTCATCCAGCAGGTTGGCGCGCATGACCCGCATAATGCTGGCGGTACCGGCAGTGCCGATCACTATCATGGGAATCCAGATATGTTTCAGCAGGTCCATAAATTTGGCGCTCGACCAGGGCGCTTCCGCCAGTTCCGGCGAGAACAGACCACCAACACTGACCCCAAACCAACTGTAACCGCAATACATAAGGATCAGCGCCAGCATGAAATTGGGTATGGCCAGGCCCAGCAGGCCCACCACCGTAAAAAAATAGTCGCCAAAGCCGTACTGGCGCACTGCCGAGTAGATGCCGATGGGTATGGCCAGGGCCCAGGTGAACAGCAGGCTGGCCACGGCGATCAGGACCGTGTAACCCAATCGGTCCCAGATCAGGGTGTTCACCGGCTGCTGGTACTTGATGGAATAGCCCAGATCACCCTGAACAAAATGGGTAATCCAGCGCAGGTATTGCACCACCATGGGGTCGTCAAGGTTGTATTGGGCACGCAAGGCGGCAATCTGCTCGGTGGAGACCTCCATACCCTGTTGCTGCAATGATGCCAGGGTGGCGGAAATAATATCTCCGGGCGGCAGCTGGATCAGGATAAACACGATCACCGAGATAATCAGCAAGGTGGGGATCATGGCCAGCAGCCGGCGCAGGATAAAACCGCTCATTGGGTCAGATACCAGGTGGCTGGGTGATACGCCATGGTCCAGCGATTGTCCCAACCCCAGTAGCCTTGCGCAGGCACGTTGTGCAGGCGCCCGCTGACAATCACCGGCTGGGGCGCCAGGCCAACGGTGCCAATGGTCCAGACGTTCTCGGCGCTGGAACGCAGAATGTTCCTGCCCAGTTCGGTAACGCGCGCCGGCTCGGCGGAGCGGGTCAGCTCCTGCCACCAGTCCTGCAGCTGGATAATTTCCGCTGGTGGCTGCTCGCCCCGTGCGCCGCCGCTCAGGTAATAGATCGACCAGCTGTTCCAGTGGGCTTCCTCCCAGCCAATATGCATGGGCACATACCACTGGGGCTGCCAGGGAAACAGAATGTCGGTACTGCGGTCAGCGTGCCAGGCGGTCATCTGCATCAGGTTACCCGTGGCGCGATTGTACTGCAGCGCCTGGTCCACCTCTTTCAGACGCAGGTCGATACCCACCGCCCGCCAGTAAGACACGACCAGTTCCAGGGAGATATTCTTGGGTGTCTCAAAATCGATATATTCGAGGGTGATGGTCAAGGCTTCGCCATCGGCAAAATTGCGTAAGCCGTCGCCATCAACGTCTATCAGACCCATCTCGTCCAGCCAGCTGTTGGCCTGGGCAGGGTCATACTGGGCGAAGGCCTGGGCAAATTCCTGCGCATAAAAGCGGCTGGTGGGTATGACTGTGGCTTGCCTTGGTGTGCCTCGGCCAAAATAGATGACGCTGTTCATCTCGTCACGATTGATGGCCACTGACAGGGCGCGGCGAAACCGCCGATCGCGGAACAGGGTGCGCAGGCGGCTGTCATCAATGGTCAGGTTGGGCATGATGATGACATCGCTGCCATGGATGCGATGCCACACCAGGACCTTGATGCCGGCGGTCTTTTCGCCCAGCTTGAAGAGCGGAAAATCCTGGGTCTTCATCTCAAAGGCGGCAAAGTCCACCTGGCCGGTTGACGCCTTGGCAGCCATCACATCAGCATTGTCGATGACTTCAGCGCGAATCTTGTCGATATAGGGCAGTTGGTTGCCTTCCGGGTCAACCTTCCAGTAATAGGGATTGCGACTGTAGTACTCGGCAATGGGGGTGCGCTCAACCATTTGGTAAGGCCGCAGCGTTGGCGCCAGTGGCTGGCTGTTGCGGGTCCAAAAGAGGATGGCATTGAAGTACGACATCCAGCTGACATAACCTTGCGCATAAATGCTGGCCAGCAACTGGGTACGATCCACAAACGCCGGGTGAAACTGCTGCATAAAAGCGCTGGGCGCCAGCATATAGTCACCGATCTGGGCCATGATATTGATCAGCAGGGGGAAGGGCTGGGGGAATTCATAACGAAAGCTCAGATCGTCGATGGCGGTGATTTGTGAACCTACCCACTGGGGTGCGGTGATGGGGTTGAGCTCGGTGTTGAGGGTGACGTGCTGATGGTAAAAGATAAAGTCGGCGGCGGTCACGGCAGAGCCGTCGGACCACTTCAGGCCCTCGCGAATATGCAGGGTCAGGACCTGGTTGTTGTCACTGTATTCCCAGCGCTCAATCACATTAGGTAATATTTTTGCCGCACTGGGGTCAACTGTCAGGGGCCCCTCAAGATTATTCAGCTTGTCCCAGTCGCTGCGAAAGATTCGCGCAGTACCACCGTATTGGCCGATATTGTTGATGGGTTGCAGGACTACCGGGTCTGTGGGCAGGCGCTGCTGCAGTGGTGGCAGGGTGCCCGCAGCTACCTGCTCGGCCAGCATGGGCGCCTGCTGGAAATGCGTGAGTCCCAGCTCTGACGCCGTGGCCATGGGTTGGTGCCAGGCGGCCGGCCAACTGGCCGGGTCGATCTCGGCAGCAGTCGTGCCGAAGCTTGCCAGCAGGCCCAGGGCGACCATCGTAAAATGGCAGCAGTTGACCACAGCACTCGTCGAAGCTGTGGTTGTCCGCACGCCTTGTCGCATTCTATTCCACACGTTGGCCACTGTAGTCTGTCAGTCGGTCGGTCAGTCAGGCTGGTTGTTTGTCAGCCCGCTCATGATGTTTGTTTTTGCTGCTCGACATGACTAAACCATTTTTGGCAGATTGATACAATGAAAGCCTTTACATTATTGCTTGGCCTGTGCAGTTAAGCCCGTTGTTGGCGGTGGCGCAGCAACCGTAAGCTTCAGCCTAATTTAATGCCACCTGGTCATAGATGGCTGTGATACGCTCAAAGCGAACGGTGATGGCATGGGCGACCTTGTGGCTGGTGTCGTGCAGGTGATAACGAAAACGTTCCTGCGGGCCGCCCAGGAGGAATTTTTCATACTCGATTGAGAGTTCACGAATATCACTGGGGCGGTCCCGGCTCCAGGTGGCCTTGAAGGGACCCAGCACGGCGCCACCCTCGAGACAGATAGTGACTTCATGATTATGCAGTTCTTCGGCCATAGTGAGTACCCAGGTGAATAAGAAGTAAAACCATACGCGCCTGCCGCTCACTCGTTAAATGATGCCGGTCAACGGTTGTTCATGTGGTGCCACTTGGCGCCGCAGTACAGACCTGCTGGGATAAGCATAACTAATATAAAGAGGCCCATATGATAGCCAGAAGACTCGTGTTTGCTGCTGCCTTTGTGCTGGTAGGTTGTCTGCTGGCGGCCTGGGTCCAGACCGCAGGATTGCGGGTGCAGGTGACGGATATTCGCTTGCAGACGGCCGAAGGGCAGCAGTTAAGTGCGCTGTTGTATGTGCCTGCCAGCGTCAGTGAGGCGCGCCCGGGGCCGGCAGTGCTGGCCGTGCATGGCTATATCAACAGTCGGGAAACCCAGTCGGGATTTGCCATAGAGCTTGCTCGGCGCGGCTTTGTGGTGCTGGCGCTGGACCAGACCGGCCACGGTTACTCAGATCCGCCGGCCTTCAGTGCAGGCTTTGGCGGGCCGGCGGGCTTGGCATATCTGCGGGGCCTGGCCTTTGTGGACCCGCAACGTATTGGTCTCGAAGGTCATTCCATGGGCGGCTGGGCCGTGCAGATGGCCGCCGCTGCCGAGCCGGACGGTTACGCCGCCATGGTCCTTGCGGGGTCATCCACGGGGACCTTTGGGGCCCCGGAAGGTACTGCCACTCACCCGCGAAACCTGTTGTTAGTGTTCAGCCGCTTTGATGAGTTTTCTGAACTTATGTGGGGTAGCCCCACGGCTGCGGGGATTACAGAGACAGACAAGTTAAAAACCTTGTTTGGCACCACCGAGGCCGTTGTGGTGGGGCGCGCTTACGGTAACCGCTATCTGGGTACGGCCCGGCAACTGGCTATGCCGGCGGTGACCCATCCCGGTGATCATCTCTCAGTGGAGACAATTCAACAGACAGTGGACTGGTTTGAAACCATGCTCGAGCATCAGTCTGGTGTGCAGCAGCAGACCTGGTACTGGAAGGAACTTGCCACCCTGATGGCTTTGGTGGGCCTGGTTATGCTGGTGTTTCCGCTGCTTGACCTGGGTCTTAACCTGTTTGGGCGGGCACTCCGTGGCCAGCCTGTCAAACCGTCCATCCAGCCACTGGGTTCAAGGCGGGTTGCCATGCTGCTGACCATTGTCATGCCGGTGCTGAGCTTTTTCCCGCTGCAGAATCTCGCCGATACCTGGTTACCTGCCAACCCCTTTCTGCCCCAACAGATTACCAATGGGGTGTTACTCTGGGCCTGGGGTAACGGCCTGCTGACCCTGGTGCTGTTTTGCGTCTGGTATCGGCGGCAGGCGAATCTGAACCTGAGAAAATGTGGCCTGGTGCTGCAGGCCGGCCAGACCTTTGCTGTGTTTAAGGTGGCGCTGCTGGTGTTTGCGGTGCTCAACCTTGTGGTGCTGCTCGCTAACGACTGGCTGCTGGTGGATTTTCGCTTCTGGGTGGTGGGTCTGAAAGCCATGTCGGCCATGCAGGCCGGCCTGTTTCTAATCTACCTGCTGCCCTTTACGGCATTTTTCCTGGTCCAGTCAGCGAGCCTGCATAATCAGGTGCAGTGTTATCCGAACCATCCAGGGCCGGCCATGTGGTGTAACGGCCTGGTGCTGAGTAGCGGTTTTGTGGGTCTGCTGCTACTGCAATACACTCCCTTGTTGTTGGGGGGCACCCTGTTTTTTGCCAGCCAGCCCTTGTTGAGTATTGTCGCGTTCCAGTTTGTGCCGGTGCTGTTGCTGGCGGGGCTGGTGTCCACCTATTGTTACCATAAGACCGGCAGTATTTATCTGGGTGCGCTGCTTAACGGGCTGCTGGTGACCTGGTATCTGGTTGCGGGTACAGCGACCCAGGCTGTGCCTTTTTTCTGGACGCCGGCGGGCTAGGGCCAGCGGGCGCATGGACAGGCAGAAGTGGCTCCATTAGGATGCGCTGGCAGTAAACATGAGTGGGAGCGGTAACGGGTGCAGACTGACAAGCAAAATACCACGGCACAACCATCCAGCCTGCCCCTGGCGGGTTTTAAAGTGCTGGATTTAAGCCGGGTATTGGCCGGTCCCTGGGCCAGCCAGACCCTCGCGGACCTGGGCGCTGATGTGATTAAGATCGAGCGCCCGAGAGCGGGTGATGATACCCGCAGTTGGGGCCCGCCCTGGTATACCAATGCCGCCGGAGAAAACCTGTCAGCGTATTTTATTGCCGCCAATCGCGGCAAACGCTCAGTTGCCATTGATATGGCGACTGCCGCGGGCCAGGCCCTGGTGCGGGACTTTGCCCGCCATGCAGATATCCTGATTGAAAACTTCAAGGTCGGTGATATGGCGCGCCGCGGCCTTGATTATGCCAGCCTGCAACCTCTGAACCCGCGGCTGATTTATTGTTCCATCACGGGTTTTGGCCAGACTGGGCCATACAAGGATCGACCCGGTTACGATTTTATGATTCAGGGCATGAGCGGCCTGATGAGTATTACCGGTGAGCCTGATGCTGTGTCCACTGATGGCCCGCAGAAAGTCGGTGTGGCCCTGGCCGACATACTCACCGGCCTGTATAGCACCATCGCCATTCTGGCAGCCGTGCAGGAGCGCCACAACAGTGGCCTGGGCCAGTGTATTGATATGGCCTTGTTTGATGTCATGGCCGCCAGCCTGGCCAACCAGGCATCAAATTTCCTGGTTTCCGGGGTGGCACCAGAGCGCCTTGGTAATGCCCATCCGAATGTGGTGCCCTACCAGACATTTGCCACCAGTGATGGTTATGTGATTGTGGCGGTGGGTAATGACAACCAGTTTCGCAAGTTGTGTGCGGCCATTGGTCGGCCGGAGCTGGGGGACGATCCTTTGTACCTCAGCAACGCCCTGCGGGTCAGCCACCGCCAGACCCTGGCCGAGCAAATCCAGGCCTGTATGCTCGAGTCCGGCATGGACGACTGGCTGGCGCGGCTGGAGGCGGCAGGTGTTCCCTGCGGACCGATTAATACCATTGACCGCTTGTTTGCCGATCCGCAGATTCAACATCGTGGTGTTCAACTGGATCTGGCCGGCATGCCGCTGGTGGCCAACCCCATACGCTTTTCCCGCTCCAGTCTGGACTATTCCATTCAACCGCCAATGCTTGGCATTGATACCGATGCAGTTCTAAAGGCGACCCTGGGACTTGAGCAGGCCGCTATTGATCAATTGAGGGCTGATGGCATTGTTGGTTAATCCCCAAGACCAGTTGTTGGCGCTGCTGCAGCAGCAAGAGACGGTGGGCTACATTGGTGAGCCGGTGAGTCAATTGGCCCACGCCCTGCAATGTGCCGCATTTGCCGCCCGTGAGAGTGCTGATGAAAGCCTGATCCTGGCGGCGCTGCTCCATGATGTGGGGCATTTCTGTGACCCGCGGGCGCCACAGATGGCGGACCTGGGTGTGCGCCAGCATGAAACTGTGGGGGCCGATTACCTGCTGGCCTGCGGGCTGGACGAGGCGGTGGCAACGCTGGTGGCGAACCATGTTAATGCCAAGCGCTACCTGGTGGCAGCGCGGCCGGCCTATGCCGCTAAATTGTCTGCTGCCAGCACTCAGACCTTAACATTCCAGGGTGGCCCCATGAGCCCGGCGGAAGTTGCCGCCTTTGAACAACATCCCAACTTTGACGCTATCCTCAAGCTGCGGGCCTGGGACGAGGCGGCAAAACAACCAGCGCTGAAGACGCCGCCCCTGGCCCACTATGCCGCCATGCTGGCCCGAAACCAGACTCGGCGTCTGAATAAAACCCAGCTGGCGTTTTTTGCTGCCAATGGCTATCTGCATATTCGCGACTGGTTTAATGCCGATGAGATCAAGGCGCTGACAGCAGATATTGACGTGCTTGAGGCCCTGCCCGACACCGCCGGCAAGTGGATGAAATATTACGAACAAACGGCTCGCGGCCGGACCCTGTGCCGGATTGAGAATTTCCTCGCCTACCAGCCGCGCCTCGAACGCCTGGCGCGGGGTCACAGCACCCTTGGCCTGTTGTCAGAGCTGATGGCGGAGCCCGCTGTGCTGTTCAAGGAAAAGCTCAACCTGAAGCTGGCAGGTGGCAACGGTTTTGCGGCCCACCAGGATGCGCCGGCCTTTACCACCTTCAACCAGCATTACCATATCACCCTGATGTTAAGCATAGATGCCACCACCAAGGCCAATGGTTGCCTGGAAGTGGCGGCCGGCCAGCATCAGCGAGGGCTGTTAGGCATGAAGCCGGACCTGACCCTGAGCCAGGCTGCCATCGATGCGCTGCACTGGCAGCCGCTGGAGACGGCGCCGGGGGATCTGCTGTTGTTTGATTCTTACCTGCCCCATCGATCGGCCATGAACCTGACCCAGCGCGCGCGCCGGGCTTTGTATATCACCTACAATCGCGCCGCTGAGGGTGGCGACGTACGGGACGCTTATTTTGCCGCCAAGCGTGCCAGCTTTCCGCCGGAGATTGAGCGCGAACCAGGCCGGGACTACAGTGGCGGTGTGTTTAATGTGGGTAATCCGGTTAATAAATAGTCAACACCATTCCGTCAGCGACGCTGTTACCGACAGCCACAGGAGTTGTTTATGTCTCTCAACAGCTCAATAATTCACCGCTAAAACTTCATAAAATAGGAGAGCGCTGTTTTAGTCTTGGTCAAAAATTCTCATTTTTGAGAAGTTAGCTCCCAGTTCGCCAATGATACGCTGTTTGAAACAAGCAATTGGACGATAGAGTAGCATTCAATTAGACGACAATATAACCAGCATCTGGACGCTATGACTAAATTTTCGGCTCTTCAGGAAAATTAGTGGGCAAAAATATCAACAAACCACGTCACTGCAATATCTTCCCCGCCGCGTTCCTGAAGTACCATTCATCGTTATGATTGGCATGAATGCTGAACCCGCCTTCGTGTAACAGCCGGTGATGTCGGCCGCAGAGCAGCAGGGTGTTGGCCATGCTGG
>JANQYP010000025.1:26459-31222 GCA_030728785.1 Pseudomonadales bacterium | reverse complement strand
CTAACTCCCAGCTAAACCCTTCACCCCACCCAACCCAACCCAACCAAACCCCCTCTTCCCCCTATATCCCCCCCCCACCGCCACAACCCTCGCAGCAATCTCCTGCGCCACCAGATAATCAATCACCTCAAGCATCCTCTTGGGTCCCACCTCGCGATTGACGCTCACCAGGTATTTGCCGTTCACTACCACACTTGGTATGGAAATAACCTTCATCTGGCGGGCAATGCTATCGGCACTGGCGACTCGGCGCTGGACATTGCTGGAGTTGAAGGCTGTCAGGAATTGTTCTCGAGTGGTGCCTTTGCCGTCAAACCAGTCGGCAATCTCCTCCGTTGAGCTGAAGCCGCGTCCCAGAGTGTGAATTTCAGCAAAAAAACGACTGTGGCCGGCATCCAGCAATTGCAGCTCTTGCATGGTGAAATAGGTCTGCCCCAGCATTCGCCAGAGTTCGCCGGCGACAGTGGGACTGCGGACAAAATTGATTGTTGTACCACGATCTTCCAGCCAGTCATCCAGCAGCGGGTCAAAGTTAAAACAATGGATGCAGCCATAGGAGAAAAATTCCATGACTTCCACCTGATCGCCGCGAACTCGCCGTGGTTCATCTATCACCACATAGTGTTTGCCAGGGACAAACTCACCATCCGGCGCCGCTGTCATCACGGTGGTCAGGCCATAGCCAACAATGCCAAGTACCACCAGGCCAAAAACACCCAGCAGGATTTTCAGCGGTTGCAGGCTGCGCGTGCTTTTTTTAGTCATGGTGTCGCTCCTGAAAATCAAAGATCCGGCATTATACCTGCTGCTTGCCTGCATGGTGAGACCCCGTTGAAATGTGTACCATGCAGGCTGGCGCCCGACCTGCTGCGGGCATTTGTGAAGCGCGAAAGCACTCCATAGGACAAAAAATCAAGGAACCTGACCATGACCAGAATGCCTGCCCTAAGCCTTGCTGCAGTGCCCGGCCGCAGAAAAGCCACCATAGAACTGGCAGTTGAGATCGAAAATCGCGGATTCAGCGGTATTTATACCCCCAGCCTGGGTGACTCCCTGGCATTGTGCGAAGCCCTGGCGCTGGCGACCAACACTATTACCTTTGGCACCAGTATCATGCCGATTTATTTTCGCCAGGTATCTGACTATGCCCAGACTGTGGCGTTTATCCATGAGGTTGCAGATGGCCGATTCAGGTTTGGTATTGGCGTCAGTCATGAGCCGGCCCTCAAGGCTCGGGGTATCTCTGGCGGCAAGCCGCTGACGGACACGCGCAATTTTGTCGCGGAATTACGAGCTGTACCACGCGTGGGGGAATTGCCGCCGATTGTCCTGGCAACCTTGCGCAAGAAGATGATTGGCCTGGCGGAAGAGATTGCCGAGGGTATGGTTTTTGCCAATGGTGCGCGCTCGCACATGGCAGAGTCGCTGGCCACGGTATCGCCGGCGGCGAGGGCCAGCGAGACGTTTTTTATCGGTGATATGATTCCCACCTGTATCAGCGACGATATTGAGGCCGCCAAAGCCGTCAATCGCAAGACGCTGACGTCTTATGCCATGTTGCCAAACTACAGGAATTACTGGAAAGAGGCTGGTTATGCAGAGGAAATGCATGGTATCGAGGCGGCGATTGAGGCCGGCGATCGTGATCGAATCCCGCACTTTCTGCATGACCGCTGGCTTGCGGACACCACCTTGTTTGGTACCGCAACCCAGGTCAGGGACGGCGTTGAGGCCTGGTTTGACGCGGGTGTGAAAACCCCCATTCTGGTGCCGTCTTCTGCCAGGGGTGGGCAGATGGTGGCTTTTGAAGAATTGCTGGCTATCTACTGATTGCCGACCCGCGGCGTGGTCTGGTGGCCGATTTTTTACGTCGTCTCACCTGATTGGTTGTCCCGGGGTCTTGGTGTTTTTGTGTGCTGGCGCTACAGTAGCGCCAGTCTTTGAGAGATTGTCTGGGGTGATAAAAATGTGTAAAAAAATGCTCAGTCATATTCGCGCGGGCGCCCTTGCCACTCTTGTCACTCTTGTCACGTTGCTGGGGCTGGGGCTGGGGCTGGCGGCAGGGCCCGTGTTTGCCGATGCCGAACAGGTCCGCCAGGCGCTGGCCAATCCGGCCAGGCCGCAAGCCGACCGACAAGTAGATGACCAGCGCAAGCCCGCGGAAGTGCTGGCGTTTTTCCAGATTGAGCCACGGATGACGGTGCTTGATATTTTTGGCGGCGGCGGATACTACGCGGAAATACTTAGCTACCTTGTGGGCGACCAGGGTTTTGTGACCCTGTATAACAACGAGGCCTGGCATCAGTACATGCTCAAGGACCTTGAGGCTCGACTCGCCGATGATCGATTGCCCAATGTGGACAGTTATGTGGCGGATCCTGCAGACCTGATCAACCAGCCAGACCAGTATGATGCGGCGGTGTTTGTCCTTGGGGTCCATGACGTTTATGTCGATGACCCGGACAACGACTGGCCATTAATCGACCGGGAAAGATTTTTTAAGGGCATTTACAAGGTTCTCGCGCCTGGGGCAGTGCTGGGAGTGGTAGACCATAACGCCATGGCCGGTTCTGATCCTGCGATTGTCAGCAAGTCACTGCATCGGATTGATCCAGCAGTGATCATCAGAGATCTGCAGGCAGTGGGTTTTACCCTTGAAGCAGAGTCACAGTTGCTGCGCAATCCGAACGATGACCTTTCCTTGCCCATGTCAGACCCGGCGCACCGCTGGCAGACAGACCGCAGCGTCCTGCGCTTTCGCAAGTAACTCGCAATAGCCAGCCTTTTGTCTCTATTGCCGGGTCTCTATTGCCGGGTCAGTATTGCCGGGTCACTACTGCCGGCCACTGCTGCCTGCCTAAAAGGCCACCTCGCGCGCCATGATCTTATCGTAGAAGTCCGTGTCCAGGCGGCTATAGCAGGTGTCACCGGGCTTCAGCACTAACAGTTCATCTTCCACCTTGTCGAGGTGGTAGGCCTGCGCCCGCAGGGCATTTTTTTGCAGCTTGTGCGTGGTTGTGGTGGGTAGCTCTTGCAGGATTCGAATAAACAGGGGGCGGGCATAGCTGGGCATATTGCTCCTGATGTGTGCCGACAGAGAAGCCAGGTCGATCTTGGCCAGGTTCAGGCCGTTACGGAACACCAGTGCTGCCATGCCGGCCCGGCCATCAGCCCCGGGAATCTCCACACCATAAACATTGCTGAAGATGACATCAGGGTAGGCATTGATAATCTCGCCGATCTCGTTGGTGGAAACATTTTCACTCTTCCAGCGAAAGGTATCACCCACTCGGTCGACAAACTGGTAGTGGGTCTGGCCAAAGGCAAAGCCAACGTCGACGGTTTTCATCAGATCGCCACTGTTGAAATACAGGTCGCCGTCTGCAATCACATCTTTGATGAGCTTCCTGGCACTGGCTTCGGCATCGGTATAACCCTCAAACTTTGACGTTTCCGTCACCTGAATCAACAGCAGGCCGGTCTCGCCGGGGTTAACCTCGCGACAATGGCCTTTGGCATCGCGCAGGATTTCATCCAGGGCTATGTCGTATGCCACCAATTTTACCGGTACAGAGCTGAGACCCACGGTACAGGTTTTGTTGAAGACATTGGCAAAGCCGCCGTTGCCCTCACTGGCGCCATAAAACTCGCCGATGCGCTCAATATTGAAACGATTCTGGAATGCTTGCCAGATATCCGGGCGCAGGCCATTACCAATAATGGCACGTATGGGGTTCTGGTTGTCGTTGGCGAGCTCGGGCTTGCTCATCAGGTATCGAATAAATTCACCGATATAGACAAAACAGGTGCACTGGTACTTGCGGACGTCCTCCCAGAAAGTGCTGACAGACAAGCGCCGCTTGATGACGCTCGAGGCGCCAACCTGAAAGGCGGCCATCAGGCCAATCATCAGGCCCGTGCCATGGTAGAGCGGTAAACAATTGTACATGCGGTCACTGCGCTGCAGGCGTAACACCGAACGGGCTGACGTGTCTGCGGCAAACAGGGCACGTTTGTGGGAGACAATGGCAGCCTTGGGCAAGCCGGTTGTGCCGGAGGTAAAAAGATAAAAGGCTTTGGTGCCAAGAGTGATTGTCGCGGTGTCTGCGGGGTTGGTAACTGCCAGCTCAGGATCGTTAACGTTGAGAGGCACTGCCCAGTTCGGCAGGCTCACGGGATTGGCCCGGGCAGCGCTGCCTGTGTCCTGCACAAACAGGTAGTCAACGCCGTCTTTGAGGGCCAGGTCGGCGCGAATGGCAGCCAGCGGTTCAGTCAGTTCTGCACCAAAAATACACTTTTTGGAATGCACCAGGCGGACACAATGGGTCAGGGGTTTTAAGGTCAGGTTGGTATTGATGAGGCCCGCCACGGCGCCAAGTTTAGTCAGGCCAACAAGGCAAACAACAAATTCGATACGGTTCTGCATGAAGATGCTGACGCAATCACCCGCCTGCACACCCTGCGCCTTAAGGCTGTGGGCGACGCGATTGGCGCGTTCGTTGAGCACCTGCCAGGTGACAATCTCATCTTCACAAAGCAGGGCGATATCATTGGGTCGACGGTGTGCGTTTTGCTGGACCAGCAGGCCCAGGGAGCCGATCTGGTTATCAGCGGGCATCTTATGCCGTGCGGCGCGCAGGACAACCTTAAGGTCGCCGAAAAAATTGCCTATTGCTCCCATACCAGGGCCTGTTTCAAGTGGTCTTGGGTGGACAAAATTACCAGAAGATGGGTTGACTCGCCAGACCATAGCCAGACCATAG
>JANQYP010000025.1:0-26359 GCA_030728785.1 Pseudomonadales bacterium | reverse complement strand
GCCAGACCATAGCCAGACCATAGGTGTGTTCTGTCGCAGTCGGCGCTGGGCTTCGGGATCGACCCAATGTAAAGCATCTTAATCAAGACATTTCTGCGGATAACGGGTAATAAATGCGGTTCAGATGTCGAAGAAATGCCAGTCAGACCCTTGTTTTCTCCATTTTTCAGGGACTTAGGGAGAGTTCAGGCATAACTTATTCACAATCTGACCCGCACCAAGGGGTTATCCCGCAGACTCGGCTACCACGGCTGTCTGCCCCTGTCAAAATCTTTTAAGTGACTGATATTAAAGGGTGCCTATATGTCTGGTTAAAAAATGTACAGACATCCTGGAGGCCTTTAATTATGGGAAAAACAGCGAATCGAGAAAGTTATCACCAGACTTATCCACAGAAATTGTGGAAAACTTTGGTTTAGTCTGAATAGTTAATGCTCACTGACTATCTGGCTGAGATGCTGGCATGTTGCGGCCGCAGAATTGTCCTGCGTTGACCCGTGGCAGGGCTGAATAAATGTCTTTATAAAGGTTTCTTTATGGTGCGCAGATGGCTCTGAACTTGCCAATCTGTACCCCTGAGTGTTTTGATAGCCGAACATACCAGCGGCTGCAATAATTCTGACTGCACGCCAGGAATTATCGTCAAATTGATTTTTTGCGGGAGAGAAATATCCATGTCTGTTGAGATTCAGGGTCATTGTGATCCACGGTTTGCGCCCATCAGGACGTTGCTGGCCAGCAGTGTTGACGCTGGCGATGATCTTGGGGTGTCGTTTGCGGCGACCATTGATGGTGAATTGGTGGTTGACCTCTGGGGTGGCTATAAGGACGAGGCAAAACAGGTGCCCTGGGAAACGGATACCATTACCAATGTCTACAGCACCACCAAGACCATGTCATTCCTGTGTGCGCTGGTACTGGCAGACCGCGGTGAGTTGGATTTTGACGCGCCCGTAGCGCGTTACTGGCCGGAGTTTGCTCAGAACGGTAAGGCCGACGTTAAAGTCTGGCATCTGATGAACCACGCAGCTGGCTTGTCAGGGCTGGACACACCGGTGACCAATGCCGACTTGTGTGACTGGGACAAGATCACTGGCCTGCTGGCCGCCCAGAAGCCCTGGTGGGAGCCAGGTTCGGCCAGCGGTTACCATGCCCTGACCCAGGGTTTTCTCATTGGCGAGGTGGTCAGGCGCATTACCGGCCAGACCCTCGGAACTTTTTTCCAGCAGGAAATTGCCGGGCCGCTGCAGGCGGATTTTTTTATTGGTGTGCCCGACAGTGAGTTCCCGCGTATCAGCAATCTTGTGCCGCCTGCCGCCGCTGGTGGCAACCTTGCAGTTCCCGGTGACCCCAACTCAATTGCCGTGCGAACTTTCAGAAATCCCGTCGCCAATGCCCTCGATTCCCGCACAGATGCCTGGCGCCGGGCTGAGATCCCGGCTGCTAATGGCCATGGTAATGCTCGTTCGGTGGCCAAAATCCAGGCCATGCTTGCCTGTGGTGGTGAAAGCCAGGGCGTACGCCTGTTGTCCGAAGAAACCGCTGCTTCGGTTATGCGCGAGCGCATCTCCGGTATGGACCTGGTGCTTGGCACCCCTATCGCCTACGGGCTTGGCTTTGGCCTGAATAACCCCAGGGCACCTTTGGCACCTAACCCCAATGTCTGTTATTGGGGTGGTTGGGGTGGTTCGGTGATTGTTATCGACCAGGATGCACGCAGTTCCTGCGCCTTTGTGATGAACAAAATGTACCAGGGGCTGATGGGCGACCCGCGCTCCGGTGCCCTGCTGCAGGCATTTTACGCCGGCCTGGCAAGCTAGGCGGGTGCCTGAATTTATTGTTCGTGCGCGTAAGGCCAGCACCGATGCGCAGCAGTTTCTGGCTGCGGTAGGTGCCGGGGCCCATGTTGAGTACCTGGCGCAGATGATTGTCAGTGCCTTGTTTATTTCCAAGGGCCACCGGCAGGACACGCGTTTGAGCCTGGTGCTGGAAGACTCAGCAGATTATTCCCGCAGCATTACCCTGGATGGTGCGGTGCTGGGCGATCTTGGTGGCACCACGGAGGCTGCGCTGCTGCAGTTGATCGCCAATGGCCTGCAACTGGGCCGCAGCCTGGGCAAGGAAGAGAGTATCGTCACGGCGGCGGGGCTGATGGTTACGGCCATCAGCTTCGAACATCTGGTCAAGGCGAAGCTGGAGACGCATGCCGTATTCCTGCTCGACCCCAAGGGCGAGGATATCCGCACAGCGGAGATTCCCGTGGATGCGGTGTTCCTGTTGACGGATCATATTCCCATGCCAAGAAAGACCTTCAAGTCCATGCAGCGCCAGGGCGTCTCCAGGATTTCGCTGGGACCGGTGATGCTGCAGGCCTCCCAGTGCATCAGTATCATCCAGAACGAGCTTGACCGCCGTTATATGGGGTAATGGACTAATGCATGGGTTGTGGTGCGCGCTTGCTGGTGAGGCGCTCGGCTCTCGAAGGATGACCACAATTTGAGTCAGGTTGTTTGCGCGCGGTGATTGGGGAATAATCACTGCCGTTTTACCCTTGAATGGCAACGATAGTTGCCAGACCTGTTTTTCGTTATCGTCAGCGTTGTCGTTATTGTTATCGCCGCCAGCTTCAACCTGGGCCGCGGCAGGGATTGCGGCCAACCACACACAAATCAAAACTTCAGCAACCAGCGAGTAGACAGTTATGTCAGAGTCAGAAAAAACAGCAGAACAGATCGAGTCCATTGCCATTCTGGGCGGTACCGGCGACCTGGGTGGCGGCCTCGCCAGGCAATGGTCCCGTGCCGGTTACAAAATCCTGATTGGTTCGCGCACCAAAGAAAAGGGTCTGGCAGCGGCCGCGGCCCTGCTGGCGGAGTTTCCCGATCTGAATGTTAGTGGTCATGAGAATCTTGAAGCGGCCACCGCTGCCAGCCTGGTGGTTTTGACAGTACCCTTTGAGCACCAGATCAGTACGTTGGAAACCGTAAAGTCGGCGCTGCAGGGTAAGGTTCTGATCGATGTGACGGTGCCGCTGATGCCGCCCAAGGTTGGCACTGTGCAACTGCCAGAAGGTGGTTCAGCGGTGCTCAGGGCGCAGAACTTCCTCGGTGAGGGTGTTGATGTGGTTTCTGCTTTTCAGAACGTTGGCGCCATGCATCTGCAGGGTGACCACGGCATCGCCTGTGATGTGCTGGTGACGGGTAACAAGCGTGCTGCTCGAGACACGGTGATCACGTTAGTTGAGGCCGTTGGCCTGCGCGGCTGGCATGCCGGGCCGCTGGCAAATTCGGCTGCGGCTGAGGCCCTGACCTCAGTGCTGATTTCCATCAACCGTCATCACAAAATCAACGGTGCCGGTATTGTCATTACCGGCGGGCCTGTTGCTGAATAACCCATGCGCCTGACGTTTATTGGTATCGACAATATTCCTTTGGTGGAGCCGGGCGACGACCTGACAGAGCTGGTGTGTACCGCGCTGGCAGGTATGGGCGAACAATTGTTGGCAAATGATGTCCTGGTGTTTGCACAGAAGGTGGTCTCCAAGGCGGAAAATCGTTACCTGGACCTGCGGACCCTGACCCCCTCAGCTGAGGCCCTGGCCCTGGCGCTGGAAGTCGACAAGGACCCGCGCAAGGTGCAGGCTATTCTTGATGAGTCAGTGGCAGTGGTGCGCAAGCGCCTGGGTGTATTGATAGTGGAACACCGGCTCGGTTTTGTGCAGGCCAATGCCGGTATAGATCAGTCGAATATTGCCCACGAGGATGATGCTGATGACAGTTTGTGCCTGCTGCTGCCGGTGGATCCGGATGCCAGCGCGCGCCGCATCAGGGCTGCTGTCAGGCAGCGCCATGGTATCGATGTTGGGGTGATTATCAATGACAGCCTTGGTCGTGCCTGGCGCAATGGCTCATTGGGCCTGGCCATCGGCGTGGCGGGATTCACCGCTCTCGAAGACTATGTGGGTGACACGGACATTTATGGTCGTGAGTTGCAAGTGACCCTGGTGGCCGCCGCTGACGAGATGGCTGCTGGCGCGTCGCTGGTCATGGGCCAGACCAGTGAACGGACCCCGGTGGTGCTGGTGCGTGGCTACCGCCCCGAGGAGCCCGAGGATCCGGCATTAAGTGGTGTCCGGCCGCTGATTCGACCCAAGGCGATGGATCTGTTTCGATGATGGCCCCTGTGAGTTTGCCCGTATGAATAACCCGTTATGAGCGTTTCAGTCTCTGCCAAATGCCTGGCCATCTCCGGTGGCGTCGGTGGCGCCAAGCTGGCCCTGGGTTTTGCCCATTACCTGGCGCCCGAACAGTTGCTGGTGGTTGCCAACACGGGCGATGACTTTGTCCATCTGGGCCTGCCGATCTGCCCGGACCTGGATACAGTGATGTATACCCTGGCGGGTATCAATAACAAGGAGCTTGGCTGGGGCCAGGCCGGCGAGAGCTGGCATTTCCTGGCGGCCCTGCGGGCCCTTGGCGGTGAACACTGGTTTGCCTTGGGCGATCGCGACCTGGCAACCCATATCCAGCGCCAGCAACTCCTCGGCAGCGGTCTGTCCCTGTCGGCGGCGACGGCGTCCCTGTGTCGCAGCCTGGGTATTCCCCAGGCGCTGATTCCCATGACGGATGACAAGGTGGCGACCATCGTCCATCAGCAGGCTGGTGAGCCCCTGGCCTTTCAGCACTATTTTGTCCGCGACCGTTGCGCGCCGGTGGTGACCGGGTTTGAGTTCAGTGGCATACAGGCGGCGGCGCCCAGTGCCGGTTTTATGGCGGGCCTGCGTGACCCGGATCTGGGCGCTATTGTGATCTGTCCGTCTAATCCGTTTGTCAGCGTCGACCCAGTACTGGCCTTGCCTGGGGTACTGGACGCCATGGCGGCGGCGCCAGCCCCGGTGATTGCCGTGTCACCGATTGTCGGTGGCCTGGCGATCAAGGGCCCGGCGGCCAAGATGATGGCAGAGCTTGGTATGCCCCAGTCGGCGCTGGCCGTTGCGGGCCACTACCAGGGTCGCATTGACGGTTTTGTAATTGATACGACCGACGAGGCGCTGGCGCCAGCCATAGAGGCGCTGGGTATACCGACTATCGTGACCAACACAGTCATGGTAACGTTGGCCGACAGAATTGAGCTCGCGGCACGGGTCCTGATGTTCGCCCGGCAGCTGTCTGCGAGGTCTGCATCGGCATGAACAATGCGCCCGTGACCACAACTTTTGCCAACTCAGCCATGACACTTGAACCATGACACTTGAACCATGACATTTAAATCATGACAACCACTGTCGTCATCCCCATCAAACAGCTTGAAAATGCCAAGCAGCGACTCGGCAGCCTTCTGTCTGCTAGCCAGCGTGCCGGCCTGTTCCAGGCCATGGTGGAGGATGTGCTGGAAGCAGTGACGACCTGTGATCGAATTGATGAGGTAATGGTTGTTACCAATGATGTGCGGGTGACGGAGATTGCCCGGCGTTATTCTGCCCGAGTGATGGCAGAGCCTGATGTGCCTGGCCTGATTAACGCCGTCACCAGTGCCGGTGCGCAGTTACGTGCTGAGGGTGTGGGTACCATGATGTTCCTGCCGGGTGATGTGCCATTGGTCACGGTCGAGGAACTTGAGGTGGTGCTGGATGGTTTTGGCCTGCAGGAGCATGCTGAATTTGGCATTGTGCCGGCATCGGATCTGGGTGGCTCCAATTGCGTGGTTTGCTCGCCGCCCGACTGTATGGCATTTGGTTTTGGTGAAGACAGCTTTCGCCGCCATCTGGGCCTCGCCCGTGAGCGTGGCATTGAACCCATGGTGGCGAAATTGCCAGGCATTGGCCTGGATATAGATACCCCTGACGATCTTATTGAGTTGGCCGGCGTTTTGTCCCGGCAGAATTTGTTGACCCACACACAGCGCTTTCTTCAATCCAGCGGAATTCTCACACAACTATCAACTGTACAGGCCAGTGTGAGTTAACCCGGTTGGGGTTCAGCAGCGCATCAAGCAGCAGGTTTTGCCTGCAGGATAACAGCATGAGTGATTACCGAAGCATATTGGCACAGGTTGCACAGGCACCGTCAGCACTGCTGTCAGACGAAGCTGTGCTGGCGCTGGCAGCGACCAGCGATACTGCCGCGTTGATGGAGGTGGCGGCACAACTGCGAGATATTGGTCACCAGAATGCCGTGTCCTATTCGCGCAAGGTGTTTATCCCCCTCACGCACCTGTGTCGCGATGTGTGCCATTACTGCACGTTTGCCCAGGTACCGAGAAAGCTGCAGGCACCGTATTTGACCCCTGAGCAGGTCCTGAAAATTGCTCGGGATGGTGCTGCGGCCGGCTGTAAAGAAGCGTTGTTTACCCTCGGAGATAAACCCGAACTGCGTTACAAGGCCGCGCGTGATGGCCTTAAGGAGCTTAAGCAGGACTCCACCTTGTCCTATCTGCGTGACATGGCGGAGCTGGTTTTTAACGAAACCGGATTGTTCCCGCATCTTAATCCTGGCTTGATGACCGCCGCGGAGTTCGACGCACTGCGCAAGGTGTCCATCTCCATGGGCATTATGCTTGAAAGCGCCTCAGATCGCTTGTTAGAGAAGGGCATGCCCCACTACGGCTCGCCCGACAAGGTGCCAGCCCTGCGCCTTGAAACCATTCGGTTGGCAGGTGCCGCCCGCGTGCCCTTTACCAGCGGCCTGTTGATTGGCATCGGTGAGACCCGGCATGAGCGGATCGAATCGTTACTGGTGTTACGTGCCGCCAACATTGAGCATGGCCATATTCAAGAAATTATTATCCAGAATTTCCGCGCCAAAGCTGAAACCCTGATGGTTAAGGCGCCGGAGCCGGATCTGAATGAACTGCTCTGGACCATTGCCCTGGCGCGGATTATTTTTGGACCACAGATGAACATCCAGGCGCCGCCCAATCTCAGCCCGGGAGTACTGGAGCAGATTGTTGGTGCGGGTATCAACGACTGGGGTGGTGTGTCACCGGTAACACCGGATTTTGTTAATCCGGAAGCACCCTGGCCACACCTGGGGCATCTGGCAGATGAAACCGCCAAAGCTGGCAAGGTGTTGCTTGAACGCCTGGCCATCTACCCGGCCTATGCTAACAAGATGAAACACTGGGTGGATCCCGAGGTTCAGCCCCATTTGCTGCGCGCCATTGATGGCGCCGGTTTTGCCCGGGTTGAGGAATGGTCTGCCGGCGCCGTGATCAACCCGCCGGCCACAGACCTGGCCCGGGTTACGAGCATTGCCAAACGTCCCGCCAGTGCCGACCTGCAGCAGATTATTGCTAAGGCGGTTGCCGGTGTTGAGCTTGAGCCGCAGGAAATAGTCCGCCTCTTCAAGGCCCGCGGCGACGATTTTACCCATGTCTGCCAGGCAGCAGACCAGTTGCGCAAACAGGTGGCTGGTGATGAAGTCACCTATGTGGTGAACCGCAACATTAACTACACCAATGTCTGTTATTTTAAGTGCCAGTTCTGCGCCTTTTCGAAAGGCAAGATGAGTGAAAACCTGCGCGGTCGGCCTTATGACCTGGAGCCGGAAGAGATCATGCGCCGCACCAAGGAAGCCTATGAGCGGGGTGCTACCGAGGTCTGCCTGCAGGGTGGTATTCATCCGGATTACACCGGCCAGACCTATATCGACATCTGCCACAGCATCAAGCAGGTGATCCCGGATATGCATATTCATGCCTTTTCACCGCTGGAAGTCTGGCAGGGTGCCCACACCCTGGGTTTAAGCCTGTTTGATTATCTGGGACAGCTGAAAGAAGCCGGTCTTGGCACCCTGCCGGGGACAGCCGCTGAGATTCTTGACGATGAGGTGCGTGCCACACTGTGCCCTGACAAGATTAATTCGGCGCAATGGCTCGAGGTTATGGAAGCCGCGCACCAACAGGGTTTTAATACCACCGCCACTATCATGTACGGCCATATTGAAACCTATGAGCACATCGCTAACCATCTGTTGAAGGTGCGGCGCCTGCAGGCGAAAACCGCTGGTTTTACCGAGTTTGTGATTCTGCCGTTTATTCATATGGAGGCGCCTATGTATCTTAAGGGCGGTGCGCGCAAGGGCCCGACCTTCCGTGAGGCAATCCTGATTCACGCTATTTCGCGCTTGGTGTTGAACCCGTTGTTCCGGAATATCCAGGCCTCCTGGACCAAACTCGGCCCTGACGGTGTCAAGGCCTGCCTGCGCGCCGGGGTCAACGATCTGGGTGGCACCCTGATGAATGAAACCATTACCCGAGCCGCCGGCGCCAGTCACGGCCAGGAGACTTCCCCGGAAGAGATGGAGGCGATTATTGCCAGCGTTGGCCGTTATGCTCGGCAACGCACCACCAACTATGGCGAAGTGTCTGCGGAACAGCACCAGCGTGGGCTGGGTGCCAAGGCACTGCAGGACCCCCAATATACGTCGGCCAAAAAATATGAGCGGACCCGCAGCGGCAGCAAGCAGGTGTTATATCGACCGGGTCTGGACGCCAGTGACAAGATAACCAGTGCCGATATTATTTAGGGACACAATTGCATAACTATTACCACCGACATTCACCACCGACATTCACCACCGACATTCATCACAGACATTCATCATTAAAAAGGAACCAGACCATGGCCGTACCACAACGTACTGCACTGACCCTGCCAGACCCCCGCGGTGTGGCGCAGACAATTGAATTGGCAAAGTGGGCTGAAGCTGAGGGTTACGACGACCTGTGGTTTGCCGACAGCTCGGGCGTTGATGCCCTGACCACAGCCGCAGCAGTTGCCTTGGCGACCAGTCGAGTGCGTATCGGCACCGCCATTATTCCGGTTTTTTCTCGAACCCCGGCAGTGCTGGCGTCCACAGCCCACGTCCTGCATCAGTTATCCAATGGCCGCTTTATTCTTGGCCTGGGTTCTTCCAGCCAGACCATGATGGAAAACTGGCATGGCCTGAAGTTTGAAAAACCCCTGGCCCGGGTCAAGGAAACCACCCAGCTGATCAAGAGCATGCTGGCCGGTGAAAAATCCGACTTTGATGGTGAAACAGTCCACAGCCACGGCTATCGCCAGTTGCCCCTGCCTGCCGGTGCCCAACCGGTTTATATGGCGGCCCTGCGCAGCAAAATGCTCGAAGCCGCCGCAGAATTCAGTGATGGTGTCATCCTCAACCTGTTTCCGAAAAATGCCCTGCCGCGAATGATGGATCACATCACTGCCGGTGCCGAACGCGCCGGCAAGAAAATTGAGGACGTGGAGATTGTTTGTCGCCACCAGGTGATTGTTACTGACGACAAGGCTGGTGCGCGCGACATGATTCGGGCAGCCTTTGCGCCCTACTACGCAACGCCGGTCTACAACGCTTTTCTGGCCTGGGCCGGTTATGAAGAGGTCGCCAGGCAGATTAAGGAAGGCTGGGCGGCAAAAGACCGTGATAAGACCAAAGGCGCACTGGGTGACCAGCTGGTGGATGATATTGCCATTATTGGCAGCGCGGCTGAATGCCAGGCGAGGATTCGTGAATATGCCGCCATGGGTATTACCACCCATATTATTTCCTGTGTCTCCGGCAAGGACGCGCAGGCAACCTATGATGCCTTCACCAAGAAAAACTTCAGTTTTTAAACCTGCCTTGGCCTGGCTGATGCAGTCACGGCAGTGGCAGATAAGAGTGTTTAATTAACGATTCTAATAATGATGTGGAAGTGAGGAAACAACATGAAACTAGGTATTCTCAGCGGCTATTCAGGCCGCAGCATGGACCTTGGCATTGACCGTATCAAAGCCGCCGAAAGTATGGGCTACGATTCAGTCTGGACCGCCGAAGCCTATGGTTCCGACGCAGTCACACCGGCTGCCTGGATCCTGGCTAACACCAGCAAGATCAAGGTGGGCACTGCCATCATGCAGATGCCAGCCAGGACCCCGGCTTGTACTGCCATGACAGCCATGACCCTGAACCAGTTGTCCCAGGGCCGGTTTATTGTTGGCCTTGGGGCTTCCGGCCCACAGGTGGTTGAAGGCTGGCACGGGCTGGCTTACGGCCGACCAGTGACCCGCACCAAAGAATACATCACCATTCTGCGCAAGATCATGGCCCGCGAAGGACCGGTCGAGCACCAGGGTTTTCACTACTCCATGCCCTACCAGGGCAAAGATGGCACGGGTCTCGGCAAGCCACTGAAGAGCATCCTGCTGGCGGATACCAGTATTCCCATCTATACCGCCTCCATTACCCCTGCGGGCCTTGCCGGCAGTGCTGAGGTAGCTGATGGTGTGTTCCCCATCTGGATGAACCCTGATCGTTATGATGTGTTTGCCGATGATATCAACAAGGGTCTGGAAAAAGCCGGTAAGACCCTGCTGGACTTTGATATAGCGCCGTTTGTGACCTGCATCATGGGTGACAATGTTGAACATTGTCGCGCCCCTATCAAGGCCAGCATGGCGTTGTACATTGGTGGTATGGGTGCCCGCGACAAGAACTTCTATAACGACTATGCAAAAAAACTCGGTTATGAAGATGCTGCAGTGAAAATCCAAGATCTGTACCTGGCCGGCAGAAAAGACGAAGCGGCGGCCGCCGTACCTGACGAGTTGGTTGATGCCGTGCATCTGGTAGGCCCAAAAGAGCGTATTGCTGAGCGCCTGAAAGCCTGGAAGGCAGCTGCAGCCCAGGGTCATGTGGGTAGTATGTTGATTGGTGCCGGCCAGCCTGAAGCACTGGAATTCGTTGCCAGCGAAATGTTGTAAATCAAGACCGGCCCGGGTGTATGCTAGCGCGGCATTCGGGCCAACCCATCGACCACTTATATAATCTATGACTCATACAATTACTGCCTGCAGCTCGATTCATGAGATTGGCCAGGCCAATTGGGACGCCTGTGCAAACCCGCGCCTGGCAGATCCTGACAGTACCCTGGCGTTTGATCCGTTTATTTCCTTTGCTTTTCTAAGTGCCCTTGAAGACAGTGGCTCGGCCACGGCGCGCACCGGTTGGGCACCCCAGCACCTGCGCCTGGTATCTGCCAGTGGCGTTGTTGAAGGTGTGGTGCCCTTGTATCTCAAAGGCCACTCTCAGGGTGAATATGTGTTTGATCACAGCTGGGCCAACGCCTTTGAGCGTGCTGGTGGCCGCTATTATCCAAAATTGCAGGTGGCGGTGCCTTTTTCACCGGTGACCGGCCGGCGCTTGCTGACCCTGGATCGGCCAGACACTGCTGAGCTGGAACAATACCTGGCAGCGGGGCTGATGCAACTGGCGGAAAAGCTTAGTGTGTCTTCGGTGCACGTGACCTTTGCTGCCAAGTCCCAGTGGCAGCGCCTGGGTGCGGCCGGTTTCCTGCAGCGGACCCATAACCAGTTCCACTGGCAGAACCAAGGTTACAGCTGCTTTGAGGATTTTCTTGGCCAGCTGTCAGCGAAAAAGCGCAAGAATATCCGCCGCGAGCGTCGTGACGCCCTGGCGGACGGGGTGGTGATCGAGTGGTTGCAGGGCAATCAGATCCAGGAACACCACTGGGATGCTTTTTACCAGTTCTATGTCGACACTGGCGGGCGCAAATGGGGTACACCCTACCTGACACGAGCGTTCTTCACCCTGATTGGCGCCAGCATGAGCGACGATGTGTTGCTGGTCATGTGTAAACGCGGCGACCGTTATATTGGCGGCGCCATCAATTTTGTCGGTAGCGATTGCCTGTATGGCCGCAATTGGGGTTGTACTGAAGATGTCCGCTTCCTGCATTTTGAGGCCTGCTACTACCAGGCCATTGAGTATGCCATCAGCCATGGCCTGGACCGGGTTGAAGCGGGCGCCCAGGGTCAGCACAAGCTCGCTCGAGGCTACCTGCCAAGCCATACCTATAGCGCGCACTGGTTGGCGAACAAGTCTTTCAGTGCTGCGGTGGGTAACTTTCTCGACGAAGAAAACCGATATATCGACGAAGAGATTGATTTCCTGCAGGCACATTCGCCCTTCAAGCAGGTTGAATCGTAACGGCCAGAAGGCTGGGGCGAGCAGGGGTTGGGTATCGAGGTATAACGGCGAGAGCCAAAAGTAGGTAGCCAGCTACAACTGGTTGCCCGGGGCGAGTGGCTTATATGATCATCAAACGCTGGTTTCTCGGCACAGCTGCAGTTTTTGGCCTGGTGCTGTTGTTGGTGCTAATAATGGTGCTGAGTGTGCCCATCGTCGCGCGCTGGCAACTGGAGCGCCAGTTAGGTGCGCTGTTTAATGAGCCGGCAACAGTCGAAGCAGTCTCCATCAACCCCTTCAGCGGCCGTGTGACCCTGCGTGAGGTGCGCATTGGTAACGACATCGGCCTGGCCCGGCTGGATATGACGCTGGCCTCGGCTGCCTTGTTCAGCCGCAGAGTGCATATTGAGCAGGCCCTGCTGGCAGGTTTGCAGCTGCCCCTGGTTTATACACCGCACCAGCTGAAGATCGGCAAGCTGCTGCTACCCCTGGCCGCTGGTGCTGCGGAGGCTGCGCCAGAAGGCGAAGCACCACTGTTGCGAGGTTGGCAGATTGATGAACTGCTGTTGCAGGATACGCGGGTTGCGCTGGTTTATCGTGATAATGCCCATCTGCTGACCGTCAGCCGTGGCACTATCAAACAGGCGGCCAGCGCATTTGCGCTGCCCGTAGGGTACGACCTTGACGTTGCTATAGATGGCAACAGCCTGCAGGCGCTGGGTGAGGTCAGTCTGGCTGCACCCCGGCTGCTGACCCTGCAATTACAGCTGGCGGTCGACCTGGCAGATTTCAACGCCTACCTGCCCCAACCCCTGGCAGGCAGGCTGGCATTGAACCAGGAAATTTCACTGCAGGTGTCTGCCGAGAGCACGGCATTGTCTGCCACCGGGTCACTGCAGGTGGATGATCTGGTTGTGCTGGATCCGCAACCCCTGGCAATTCGCAGGCTTGACTGGGCTGGCCTGACCAGCCTGGTTGTGCCGACAGGGGGCTCACCGAAGATCAATGCCAGTGGCCTGCTGAAGATCGGCGAGATGGCGTTGAAGGGATCGCAGCCCGTTACTATCAGCCAGTTGGATTGGTCTGGCAGCGCCGCAATTTGGGTTCACGCGGCAACCCTGCCGCAGATCGAGACCAAGGGTTTATTGTTGGCCAGCGCGATTGTCATGGCGCCTTTTGGTACCCTGGGACAACTGGCCCTGCGCGACCTGCGCTTCAGTGAGTCGGGCCTGGCGCTGGCTGATGCGCAGTTGACGGCGGTTGATGCCCTGTTACGCATCCTGCCGGACGGCAGCATTGCGGGTATGCCAACACGGTCGCCGCCGCCAGCCTCTGCAGCAGACAAGCAGACTTATGCCCCGGGGTTGCCGCTGCAGGTGCAGGTGGATCATGTTAGCCTCACAGGGCAATTGCGCATTGCTGATGAGTCTACCCAGCCCCAGGTGAATATCGTGCTGCAGGACCTGGTCCTGCAGGCTGAGACGTTGGGACAGGGCCAGCTTGGCACCTTTGACCTGCAAGGCCGGCACCAGGCTGTCAACCAGACCGGCATGTTGCGATTGCAAGGCAGTGGCTACTTGCTGGACCAGCCCTTGAATGCCGAGTTGCAGGTGGTGTTGAGCCAGTTTGAGTTGCACCAGCTGAGTCCCTATCTCGGCAACGGTATCCGCAGTGGCCGTCTGCAGCTGGATGCCAGAGTCGACATTATCGATGGCCTTATCGCGGCGGATAACCGCGTCAGGATTGACGGCCTGAAGGTAGATAAGGGCCTGGCCGATGCTAGCGGTGGCGGGGATTTACCCCTCTCACTGGCATTGGATCTGCTGAAAGACGGCGACGGCCGCATTGACCTGAAAGTGCCATTAAAAACCGATCTATTCGAGTTTTCCGTGGACACCAGCGACCTAGTCCAGACGGCGCTGTTAAACGCTGCGCGCCGTGCGGCCTTTGCTTATGTCAAACAAGCGCTGCAGCCACTGGGTACCTTGCTGCTTATCAAGGGGGTGGCGGAAGCCGCAGCACGACCCCGGTTCAAGCCCCTTGAATTTTCCCCGGCAAGCGCAACGCTGGCCGGCGACTCGCTGCTCTATGCCGCCAAAATCAAAGACCTGCTGCTGGGACGACCAGCCCTGACCATCACCCTGTGTGGTGTGGCGACGGCTGTCGACAAGGCGGCGATGTTATCAGCGGTTGCTGAGCCTGCGCTCGAAGCAGGCTCGGCAGCGGCGAGTGATATGGCGAGCGTCACACCAGCACCAGATCTGCAGCCGGCGCTGCTGGCCCTGGCGGAAGCGCGGGGTGCGGCCCTGACTCGGCAATTTGTGGAATGGGGCGTTGATGTCGCCAGATTATACGCCTGCCGAGCCAGTTATGTGGCCGATCAATCGGTGCCGCGGGTAGACATCAGCCTCTAGCAAGACCCTGCATCGCCTTGGTGGCTTGCAAACGCCGGCCCGGACATGGATTATACGGGCCAGACAATTGCTGTCCGCTGCTGGGCAAGCCAGGCAGAGGTAGTCAAAGCCAGTCAAAGCCAGTCAAAGGTAGTCAACGCGCAATGATTGAAAAACAGGATCTCGAACACCTGCCACCCCACGGTGAGGCCATTGGTATGGCGTTGGAGGGTATTGAGGGCCGAGTCTGCACGGTGCGGGTGCCCTACGCTGAACACCTGGTGGGTGATCCTGATACCGGTATCATTCACGGTGGAGTGATCACCGCAACACTGGACAATGCCTCCGGTTGGGCCGTGCGTTGCCATGAAGACTGGGCTCCGGCCATGGGCATGGCAACCCTGGATCTGCGCATCGACTATATGCGTCCGGCAGAGCCCCATAAGGACCTGATGGTGCAGGCCGAGTGTTACAAGCTGACCAAAAACATCGCGTTTGTGCGTGCCGTGGCCTACCAGGATGATGTGAACGACCAGATAGCCACCTCGGTGGCGGCATTTATGTTGGGTACGCCGAACGCGCCAAGGGCAGGAAATCCATGAAAATACTCCAGCAACTGCGTGACGAAGGCCGGGCTGATGATATGCAGGCCCTGCTGGCGAGCATTCCCTATGCCCGGTTCCTGGGTATGCAGGTGGAGCGTAAGGGCAGTGAAATCACGACTATCCTGCCCTTTAATGACACCCTGGTGGGCAATGTTAATTTACCCGCCATCCATGGCGGCGCCATTGGTGCCTTTCTGGAGCTGACATCGGTTATCCAGCTGCTGTTTGATACGTCCTGCGAGCGCCTGCCAAAAACCGTGGATATATCTATCGACTATTTGCGTTCCGGCAAACCCGTTGCCACCTATGGTCGAGCCATTGTTACCCGCCAGGGCCGTCGCGTTGCCAACGTCCGCGCCGAGATCTGGCAGGAAGAAAAATCCCGGCCCATTGCCGCGGCCCATGGCCACTATCTGCTGGCGCCGGTGTAAATATTTTTGATGACGGTTATCAAATAAATAAGCTCATTCAATCAGTCAATTAAAAAGGAGTAGTTCCATGGGAGATGTATATATTGTTGAAGCCTGTCGCAGCCCAATTGGCAAACGCGGCAAAGGCCTGGCCGGCATGAAGCCTGCCGACCTGCTGGGTGCTGTGCAACAGGCCGCTCTGGAGCGCGCTGGGATCGACCCGCTGAAAATTGGCCAGGTGATTGGCGGCTGTGTTTCCCAGGTCGGTGAGCAGACGTTTAATATTGCGCGGGTCGCCTGGTTGTCCCAGGGCTTGCCACTGGAAGTTGCGGCGACTACTGTCGACGCCCAGTGTGGTTCAAGCCAGCAGGCAACCTCCATGGGTGCGGCGATGGTGGGTTCCGGCGCAGAAGACCTGGTGATGGCCTGTGGCGTGGAGATGATGAGCCGTGTACCACTGGGTGCTGCCATGAAAGATGGCTCCCCCATGGGTGTCCATTATGCTGACCATTACCAGCCCGCCAGCCAGTTTATGGGTGCCGCCATGATTGCTGAGGAATACCAGATCAGCCGCGCCGACACCGACCAATTTGGTCTTGAGAGCCAGGAAAAAGCCATCAAGGCCTGGGAAGAAGGCCGCTTCGATCGTGAAGTTGTAGCTATTACTGCCCCGGTTCTGGGTGCCGATTTCAAACCCACCGGTGCCACCCAGGTGGTCAGCAAGGATGAAGGCCTGCGTGCCACTACCCTTGAGTCACTGCATAGCCTGACCCCGGTTGCCGGCCAGGCACTGCACACTGCCGGTACCAGTTCCCAGGTTTCTGATGGTGCTGCAGCAGTTATCATGGCCTCTGAGAAGGCGGTGAAGGAATTAAATCTGAAGCCACGGGCGAAGATTGTTGCCCACACGCTGGTCGGTGTTGACCCGGTGACCATGCTCAAGGGACCAATCCCCGCAACCCGCAAGGTGCTTGAGCGTGCCGGCCTGACCATTGATGATATTGATGTGTTTGAGGTTAACGAGGCATTTGCCTCTGTGGTCTTGGCCTGGGAGAAGGACCTGGGTGTTGATCACAGCAAGGTGAACGTTAATGGTGGTGCTATTGCCCTGGGTCACCCCACCGGCAGCACGGGTGCGCGGCTGATTACCACCGCCCTGCATGAGTTGGAGCGTACTGGTGGCAAGTATGCCCTGATTGCCATGTGTTGTGGTGGTGGTCTGGGTACCGGCACTATTATTGAGCGCCTGGGCTAGGGCCCTGCCAGGCTGGCCTGCTAAGTGAGCAGCAGGCAGCGGTAACAAGGTAAGGTTCAGAGCAATAAAAAAGGCCGCTTGAAGCGGCCTTTTTTATTGCTTAGGGGTGCATGCGGTGAGCCGCACCAGTTCAGGCCACCTGTTGCCGCGCCGTCTCCAGGCGTTGCTTGAGTTGCGCCAGTTCCTGGCGGAATTCCGCAGGTACGCGGTCGCCATACTGGTCAAAGTACTCGCTGATAAGGGGGATCTCGTTCAGCCAGCCGGCAACATCAACTCGCAACAAGGCGGCTATCTGCTCCTGGCCCATATCCAGACCCTCAACGTCCAGAGCGTCCATGGTGGGCAGGTTGCCAATCGGCGTTGCAATGGCATCAGCCGTACCGGCACAACGCTCAAAGACCCATTTCAGCACTCGGCTGTTTTCGCCAAAACCAGGCCACATGAATTTGCCCTGGTCGTTCTTGCGGAACCAGTTGACGTAAAAGATTTTTGGCAGATTAACGTTGTCTCGCTGGCCTGTGTTCAACCAGTGTTGCCAGTAGTCGGCCATGTTGTAACCGCAGAATGGCAGCATGGCCATGGGGTCACGGCGTAATTCACCAACCTTGCCGGCCGCCGCCGCGGTCTTCTCCGAAGAGACGATGGCGCCGAAGAAGGTACCCTGGGTCCAGTCTTTGGCTTCGTTGACCAAGGGTACAACTGTTGCCCGGCGACCACCAAAGAGAATGGCGCTGATGGGCACACCCTTGAGGTCTTGCCACTCATCAGCAATGACCGGGCACTGGGCTGCGGCGACGGTGAAGCGGGCGTTAGGGTGGGCGGCCGGTGTCTCGCTTGCCGGTGACCAGTCATTGCCTTTCCAGTCCAGCAGATGTTCGGGTGTTTTGTCCGTCATGCCCTCCCACCAGATGTCGCCATCGTCCGTCAGGGCGACGTTGGTGAATATACAATTTTCCGTCAGGCTCAACATGGCGTTGGCATTGGAGTCCATGCCGGTGCCTGGTGCCACACCAAAAAAACCAGCTTCCGGGTTAATGGCATACAGCTGGCCGTCGTCACCAAACTTCATCCAGCAGATGTCATCGCCGACTGTCTCTACCTTCCAGTTCGCGATAGTGGGGATCAGCATGGCCAGGTTGGTTTTACCACAGGCGCTGGGAAAAGCCGCAGCGACAAACTTGGCCTCGCCTTCGGGGTTGGTGAGCTTCAGAATCAGCATATGTTCTGCCAGCCAGCCCTCATCACGGGCCATGGCTGAGGCAATGCGCAGGGCAAAACACTTTTTACCGAGCAGGGCGTTGCCGCCGTAACCTGAGCCAAAAGACCAGATTTCCCGGGTTTTGGGGAAGTGGGCAATGTGCAGGTTTTGGGGATTGCAGGGCCAGATAACATCCGCCGCACCGTCCAGCAAGGGTGCGCCAACAGAGTGCATACAGGGCACAAAGTCGCCTGCCTCGCCGAGCTCGTCAAGCACCGCCTGGCCAACCCGAGTCATGATATGCATGTTGGTCACAACATAGGGTGAGTCAGAAATCTCGACGCCGATATGGGCGATAGGTGAGCCAACGGGGCCCATGCTGAACGGGATGACATACATGGTGCGGCCACGCATACAACCGTCAAACAGGCCGTTGAGGGTGGCGCGCATCTCGTCTGGCGCTACCCAGTTGTTGCTGGGGCCGGCGTCAATGGCGTTATCGGCGCAAATATAAGTGCGGCTTTCAACCCTGGCCACATCAGCGGGATCGGAGCGTACCAGGTAACTGTTGGGGCGCTTGGCGGCGTTTAATTTGATGGCTGAGCCGGAGCTGACCAGCAGGTCCCACATGTCATCGTATTCACTTTTGCTGCCGTCACAGATGACCACGTTTTCTGGTTGGCAAAGGGCCTTCATTTGTTCGACCCAGGCCTGTAACTTCTTGTTCTTCAACATTAAATGTACCCTTGTATTAGTTTCTACCCCGCCAGCTTGATGACAAAAATGCCGCTGCAGGGTGGAGAATTCAGCTGTGGCGCTGGCCGGTCAGCGAGCCAGGGTGTTGACCAGTGAGCTGGCCAGCACGTTGAAAAGGTACGCAAGAATACCTCAAAAGAGCCACTAAATCGACGCTGATTGCCCGGGAATTTGCCAAATCCCGCAGGGAAACGACTGAACCTGATCTGCCTGCCCGCCGTCTTTGCTTACCCTTTGCTTACCCTTTGCTTACAAGCGCGGGCTGCATATCGTATGATGCGCCGATACGCACCCACCCCCGCTTAAGGTACCCATGCAGACTCTTCCGCAGGCTCCAGAACCCACGCGCTTGTTCGATTATCGACCCTACTGGGCTGAATGTTTTGGCATAGCGCCATTTTTGCCTACCAGTCGCGCCGAAATGGACGCTCTTGGCTGGGACAGTTGCGACATTATTGTGGTCACCGGCGACGCTTATGTGGACCATCCCAGTTTTGGTATGGCGGTGATTGGCCGGGTGCTGGAAGCCCAGGGCTTTCGAGTGGGCATTATTGCCCAGCCTGATTGGACTTCCACCGCCGACTTTGAGCAGTTGGGCCGGCCTAACCTGTATTACGGTGTGGCCGCCGGCAATATGGACTCCATGATCAACCGCTATACGTCGGACAAGAAGATTCGCCACGACGACGCTTATACTGCCGGTAATATTGGCGGCAAGCGCCCTGACCGGGCGGTGATTGTTTATTCCCAGCGCTGTCGTGAAGCCTATGCTGATGTGCCCATTGTGATTGGCAGCATCGAGGCCAGCCTGCGCCGCATTGCCCACTTTGACTACTGGAGCGAGAAGGTCCGGCGCTCCATCCTGATGGACGCCAAGGCTGACCTGCTGTTGTACGGTAATGCCGAACGCGCCATTGTGGAAGTGTCGCATCGGCTGGCGAATGGTGAGCCTGTTGAAGCCCTTCGGGATATTCGCGGGACGGCATTTGTCTTGTCTGAATTACCCACCAACGTGGTGGAGATTGACTCTTCAACGCTGCTGGAAGAGATGGAGACTGATACAGCTGAGCCGCAGGCGGCCAAGGCATCTGTGGTGCGGTTGATGGATCCTGTGGAGGCGGCGCGGCAACAACAGCAGACCTATATTCGCCTGCCAGCCTACGAGCAGGTGGTTAGCGACAAGGTGCTGTACGCCCATACCTCAAGAATTCTCCACCGCGAAACCAATCCGGGTAATGCTCGAGCGCTGGTGCAGGCCCACGGTGATCGGTATGTGTGGCTGAATCCGCCGCCCATCCCCCTGACCACTGAAGAGATGGACTGGGTGTTTGAACGACCCTACCAGCGTATTCCTCATCCCCAGTATGGCGATGCCAAAATCCCGGCCTACGAGATGATTCGTTTTTCGGTGAATATCATGCGGGGCTGTTTTGGTGGCTGTAGTTTCTGTTCCATCACAGAGCATGAAGGCCGCATTATCCAGAGCCGTTCGGAACAGTCGATTCTTGATGAGATCGAAAATATTCGTGACAAAACCCCGGGTTTTACCGGTGTTATCTCCGATCTGGGCGGGCCCACCGCGAATATGTGGCGGCTGGCCTGCAAGAGCCCTGAGATTGAGTCCAACTGCCGCCGGCCGTCCTGTGTTTATCCCACCATCTGCAAAAATCTGGACACCGACCAGACGCCATTGATTCAGTTGTACCGTAATGCGCGGGATCTTAAGGGTGTGAAAAAGGTGCTGATTGCCTCCGGCCTGCGTTATGACCTGGCAGTGCGCACGCCTGAGTATGTGCAGGAGCTGGTGACCCACCATGTGGGTGGCTACCTGAAGATTGCCCCGGAACACACGGAGCAGGGTCCTCTGACAAAAATGATGAAACCGGGCATTGGCACTTATGACGAGTTCAAGGAAATGTTTGAACGCTTCTCTCGACAAGCGGGCAAAGAGCAGTACCTGATTCCGTATTTTATTGCCGGCCATCCCGGCACCACCGAAACCGATATGCTGAACCTGGCCTTGTGGCTTAAGACCAATGGTTTTAAGGCTGACCAGGTGCAGAGCTTTTACCCGTCGCCCATGGCTTCTGCGACAGCCATGTACCATTCTGGCAAGAATCCGCTGAAGCGCGTCGGGCGAGATTCTGAGGATGTCAGTGTACCCATGGGAACCAGGCAGCGGCGTCTGCACAAGGCCTTTTTGCGATACCACGATCCGGAAAACTGGCCCTTGTTGCGGACTGCACTGAAGAGGATGGGCCGTCAGGACCTGATTGGTAATGGCAAGATGCACCTGGTGCCCCTGACCCAGTTTGCTAAACCCCATGCCTTGAAAGCCGGGCGGTTTTTCCGCACCCAGCATACGGGTTTGCCCATTGTGCCAACGGCTGTTGATAAGAGCGGTGCCAAGAGCGGTGCCGAGAGCAGCGCCAAGAGCAGCGCTAAGGCTAAAGCCAAAGGAGTGTCGAGCCCGAGGGCAGCGGCGCAGGTGCCAGGCAAATCAGCAGGCAAATCAGCAGGCAAATCAGGGAGCAACCTGATAGCAACCTCCGGACGCACGTCGAGCGGCAAGCCAAGCGGCAAGTCAGCACGCTAGTTCGGACCGGACAGTCGTCAGTGGCGACTTGATGGCGACTTAGTGGCGACTTAGTGGCGACTTAGTGAGAGTGTTGCCCTGGGGCTTTAGCCGGGTGTTTGTTGCTCTGGCCTGAAATCAGGCCAGAGACAACCGCAGTCAGGACCTATTGCGCGTCTTTGACGGGCAGGGCGTCACGCAGTTCGCGCTTCAGGAACTTACCGCTGGCGTTGCGTGGCAGGGGTTGGTCAAGGATCCAGATATACCGTGGAATCTTGTGCTTGGCCATGTGGATGGCGGCATTGGCCCGAATGTCGGCGGCCGTCAGCGTGGCGCCGGGGGTGAGGACAACAGCAAGCCCCACTTCTTCACCAAGGCGGTCATCGGCAACACCAAAGACGCTGCATTCAGCGACGCCTTCCATGCTGAAAATCACCGTCTCCACTTCTGCGCAGTAGATGTTCTCACCACCGCGTAAAACCATGTCTTTAATACGATCGACAATGTAGATAAAACCGTCTGCATCCTTGCGCGCCACATCACCCGTATGCAGCCAACCATCGGTAATGGATTCAGCGGTGGCATCAGGCCGGTTCAGGTAACCCTTGATAACGCAGGCGCCTTTTACCCAGAGCTCACCTACCTGGCCCTGGGGCACTTCGTTGCCTTCGGCATCCACACACTTGGATTCAAAGTTAGGCATGGCGGGGCCGCAGCTTTCCGGGCGGTCAACAAAAAAGTCGCCGCCAATCGAGGTGATGATGCCGCAGGTTTCCGTCATGCCATAACCGGTGCTGGGTCGAGCAGTCTTGACGGCACGGTCAATTTTGCCCACCAGGTCTGGCTGCACCTGGGCGCCGCCACCGGCCACTGACAGCAGGCTGGAGGTGTCGTACTTGTCAAAATCCGGATGGCTGATGAGTTCGCGAGACATGACAGGCACGCCGGACATACTGGTGATCCGCTCTTTGGCGATAATTTTCAAGGCATCTTCAGCGTGCCAGCGATACATATGCACCAGTTTGCCGCCGTTCAGGGTGGTACCCTGGGCCATACAGTTGTTGGCTGTCACATGAAACAAAGGCGTGGTGATCAGGCCCGCCGCAACAGGCGCAGCCGCAGGATCAGGGGGTGGCAGCTGGGCGACGCGGGCCATGGTATGGCTCAGGGTGGTGCCCCAGAAGGCCAGGTTCATGACGTTGTTGACACAGCCACGGTGGGTCAGTTGGGCGCCCTTGGGTCGACCCGTGGTGCCAGAGGTGTAGAAAATACAGGCGTCTGAGTCCGGATCGATAGTGACTAAGGGCATATCGCCACCGTCGCGGGTAAGCTCACTAAAATCAATTACACCTTCGACCGGCGCAGTTAAGCGCACACCCACCACGGGCAGGTCGGGGAATTCAGCCTTGATCTCATTAAATCGGTCGAGGCGCTCCTGGTCACAAATAATCAGTTTGGGCGTTGAGTCTTCGAGTCCAAAGGACAGCTCTTCGGCCACCCACCAGGCATTGATGCCCACCACGGCGATGCCCTGGGACACACAGGCCCAGTAGGACAGCAGCCATTCGGGATAGTTACGCATGGCAATGGCCACTCGGTCACCCTGCTTGATACCCTGGCGTTGCAGCCAGTTGGCGATGGCGTTAACGTCGCGGTGAGCTTCGGCGTAGGTCCAGCGCTCGTCGTCGTACACCAGGTAGTCACGTTCGGCAAAAGCCGTTGATGCCAGCCACAACTCACGCAGGCTGGGTGGGGCTGCAGCATAAGCTTTGATATCCTGTCCGCGGACATTGACGGTGGTAATTTCGAACGGTTGTCCTGGACTTGTAAATTCGTTCCAGACGGTCTTTAAGGCCTCATACATCAAAGTTCAGCTCCCTTGTTTAACGCTTGGTGGCGTTTTTTACTTAGTGGTTTTTAGTTTGTTCGGGCCAGTCCTGCGGGCGCTGTGCTGCTTGTCGTGCAACACTCGTGGTTTAACAGCCGTTGCAGGCCATGGCAGTTTAATGGCAATTTGCCTGACCAAGTCCGCTAAGATAGGCATTCTCCAGCGGCGATGCAAATCCAATAGGGTTAAAGCGGAACATTTCCAGGGATAAGAGTATGGCATTGATATTGGCAGGGCTTAGGGTGATTGACGCAGCGTCTTATGTGGCGGGGCCGGCGGCCTCCACAGTAATGGCGGATTTTGGTGCTGATGTCATTAAAATTGAGCCTCCCGAGGGCGACAGCTATCGCCGTCTTGCCGCCCGCCATCGCACGGATTACAACTGGCAGCTGACCTCGCGGGGCAAGCGTGCCCTGGCACTGGACTTGAAACAGGCTGAGGGGCAGGCAGTCATGCACAACCTGGTTAAGCAGGCAGACGTGCTGGTGGTGAATTTTAATGCCCGCCAACTGGCGGAATACCAGCTGCAGTATGAGTTGCTTCGGCAGTTGAATCCGCGCCTGATTTTTGCCCAGATTACCGGTTACGGCAGCCGTGGCCCGGATCGCAACAAACGCGCTTTTGACCTGGCAGCCTGGTGGGCGCGCACGGGCATCATGGATATGATGAAACCTTTGGGCGGGGCGCCGGTGAATGGTGTGGGTGGTGTCGGTGACCATGCCAGCGCCATGTCCCTGTATGGGGTGACGATGATGGCGCTCTATGACCGGGAGCGTACTGGCCAGGGTGCCAGCGTCTCCACCTCCCTGGTGGCCAACGGCGCCTGGTCTAACGGCATGCAGTTGCAGGGTGTTATCGCCGGTTTTGATCTGGGTTTGATGCTTGAAGAGCAGGGTTACCGTAATCCGTTTGTGCTTGCCTATGTTACCCGCGATAACCGTTACATTGTCCTGGTGGGCCCGGCGCCAGCGCGGGAATGGCCACGGCTGTGTCGAGCGCTGGGTCATCCCGAGTGGCTGGCTGATGCCCGGTTTGTTGATATGCAGGCCATTATGCAGCGGCGTGACGAGGTGCGGGCGCTGTTTGCGGCGGCCTTTGCACGGCTGAATCTTGATGCCATGGCCGCGGCTCTGGAGGCCGAGGACGTGACCTTCAGTGTCCTCGAGAAAAACCGCGACGTGGTCCGCGATGCCCACCTGATTGAGAACGAGGTGATTGTTAAAACCGACTCTGAGCACCCTGACTATCAGTGGACTGTGGCCAGCCCGATCCAGGTCGCCGGCCAACACAAGCGTGTGCCCACTGAAGCCCCCGCCATTGGCGCCCACAGCCGCCAGATCATGGCGGAGCTGGGTTATGCCGAGGCGGAGATTGAACGCCTGGTGGCGGCCGGTATCATCAAAGCCTGACCGGTTTGCCGCGACCTTGGCCGGTTACTGCTGCAGCAGATACTGGCGCAGGGTCAGGTAGTCGGCATTAAACTTGCGAATACCCTCGCTGAGTTTTTCCGTGGCCATGGCGTCCTCATTCATCTGCCAGCGGAAGTTGGCTTCATCCAGAGTGATCTTCTCCAGGCTCAAGGTCTTGGCGTGCCGGGCATCCAGCTGGGTCTTGATGCTGGCGTCACTGGCCTTAAGTTCTGCCAGCAGTCCCGGGCTGATGGTCAGCCGGTCACAACCCGCCAGTGCCAGCACTTCACCAATGTTGCGAAAGCTGGCGCCCATCACTACGGTCTGGTAATCAAACTTCTTGTAGTACTCGTAGATTTTCCTCACTGACAAGACGCCTGGGTCATCACTGGCGGTGTATTGTTTGCCGGTGCTGGCCTTGTACCAGTCGAGGATACGGCCGACAAAAGGTGATATCAGAAAGACCCCGGCCTCAGCACAGGCCACCGCCTGGGCAAAGCCAAACAGTAATGTAAGGTTACAGTTGATGCCTTCCTGTTCGAGTATCTCAGCGGCCTTGATACCCTCCCAGGTAGCCGCAATCTTGATCAGGATACGCTGTTTATCGATGCCGGCGGCCTCATAGTCAGCAATGATCTGGCGCGCCTTAAGCAGTGTTGCTTGGGTATCAAATGACAGGTGGGCGTCCACCTCGGTGGAAACCCGGCCGGGAATCTGGTGCAGCAGTTCCACGCCAAAGTTGACTGCCAGCCGGTCCATGGCATGATTCGCCCAGGTGTCGGCAGTCTTGTGGTCGGTGGCCTGGGCCTTGCCCCAGCTGATGGCATCAGCCACCAGGTGTTGGTACTGAGGCATCTGGGCCGCGTTCAGCAGCAGGGACGGATTGGTAGTGGCATCTTCAGGCTGATATTGTTTGATGGATTCAATATCGCCCGTATCAGCCACAACGGTGGTCACCAGTTTCAGTTGTTCGAGTTGTGAGGGCACGGGATTTTCCTGCTGGGTTGCAGCGGAATCCTAGCATAATTTGACTGTCGCGCCGCCACACGCTTATGGGGAGTTTTATTTATGGATCAGCAGCTAGACACAGATCGGATTAATCTCGACACGGGTACCACGGAGTTGCTTTGCTATATTGAAGCACGGGTGGCGGTCATCACCCTGAATAAACCCCGAAAGAAAAATGCCCTTGGAGATATTTTGACCCCGGCGCTGCGCGCCCTGCTACCCATCCTTGAGGCCGACGATCGGGTTGGTTGTGTGCTGCTCACAGGTGCCGGTGACGCCTTTTGTGCTGGCGGTGATATCAGTGGTATGGGCGGCGGTGGTGGCCAGGTGCCGGTGTTTGATGCCCGTGTTGCCGACCTGTTGCAGAAGCAGGTGAACCTGACCCAACGCCTTTATGAACTCGGCAAACCGACGGTGGCAGCGCTGCCCGGTGCCGCTGCGGGGGCCGGTTTATCCATTGCCCTGGCCTGCGATCTGCGGGTGGCGGCAGACACGGCGTTTGTGACCACCGCCTTTGCCAATATCGGTTTGTCTGGCGACTATGGCGGCACCTGGTTCCTGAGCCGCCTGGTGGGCCTGGGGCGCGCCAAGGAAATGTATTTTACTGCCGCCCGGGTCAGCGCCGCAGAGGCGCTGGCCATGGGCCTGGTGAACCGGGTTTTTGCCAAGCCGAATTTTCAGGCCGAGGCCTTCGCCTACGCGCGGGCCTTGGCCAATGGCCCAACGGCTGCGCTGGGGCGCATGAAGCTGAACCTGAATCGTGGCGTTGACCAATCCCTGGGCGCGAGCCTGGCGCTGGAGGCCAGGCATATGATTGAGAGCGGTGGCACCGCAGAATCCAGGGAAGCTATTCGCGCTTTTATGGAGAAGCGGGCGCCGGTGTTTCACGGGTA
>JANQYP010000024.1:24154-32061 GCA_030728785.1 Pseudomonadales bacterium | reverse complement strand
CCCTAGATTGTCAGCTGGCGGATATTCGGGTCAAGCAGACCGCTTTCCCAGGCAGCGCGAAATTGGCGGCTCAACCGGTTGTTTTCAGTGATATCCCGAAAGTTTGCATAACCCTCATAGTTCTCATGGTCTGGGCGGTAGATGACCCCCTCAGCATCCACCAGTACAAATTCGTTGTTGAGCTGGCGCAACTCCGGGTCCACCACTTTGATCTTGATGGAGGACGGCAGCTTGCGGCTGAGTGCCAGTAAAACATGGGTGTTGGTGACCAGGCGATGGCTGTCGTAGATCAGGATCTCAATGGTGGTATAGCGATTGCGGCGCGCCAGGGTCGAGCAGCAATCCCGTAGGGCAGCGGAGTTAAACAGTTTGTGGTCCAGCAACGGCGACCAGATACGAATAGAGTGCCGTGCCTGCTGGCACATTTCGATCATCACCTGCTGGAACTCAGTCTCACGGCGCAGCAACAGCTGCTGGCTGTCTGCACCAAGAAGGTAGGTGTAATGGTTGGTGTCATGATCAGTATCACTGATTTTTCCCTGGTGCTGCTCAGTGACGTTGTTCGGCTGCAGGTTTTTTTGCCGAGTCTGATAGCCGGCTGCGGTGGTATCAGTCTGGCGCAGGCTGATATCCGATGGCACTGTATCAGCAGCGTAATGCTGGAGAGGGACGTCCAGGGGACTTAACGCCAGCGTCATGCGGTAGTGGGGAATGCCGGCTTCCATAAACTCATCGCCATCCTTGCTGAAGCCAGCGGCCTTGTAGAAGCCCAGGGCGTGGCTCTGGGCATTGAGAAACACCGAGCTGAAACCCAGTTGCCGAGCATAATTCACCGCGGCCTCCAGCAATGCGGCGCCGACACCGCTGCCGCGATGTTCGGCCAGCACTGCCATCCGGCCGATCTGGCCGCTGGGTAACAGGCGAGCGGTACCAATGCCGTGATCCTGGTGGTCTGTCGCCAGCCAGTGCTGGGCGGTCTCATCCTGGCCGTCCCATTCTTCTTCCTGGGGTACTTGTTGTTCGACAATAAACACCAGCCGCCGTAGATTCGACAGCAGCTGGTTATCCTTGGGCCAGTCGGCCTGGCGGATGAGGAAATCCCTGACTTTGAGATGGCTGGGCATGGCGCAAAAGTCTCCTGGGTATGAGCGAGTCGAGGGCTCTTGTTTGGCTGAGGGCTCTTAGTTAGCTGAGGGCTCTTACTTGGCTGAGGGCTCTAGCTTGCAGTGGTTGGGCGGAAATGCAACGCCCCCTGGTCCAGGAGGTCCTCAATCAAGGTCCTGTGGGCGGAATCTGCCGGGATTTGTTCCAGGTCCAGGTGGCGCTGGGTCTCCAGAATGCCGAACCAGGCCAGTACAGACCTGTCCACATCCGCAGCTTCGCCATTGACAAAAATCATCCCATGTTCGGCAAAAGCCTGGTGACACAGGCGTGTGGCGAGGTGGCAGTGCAGTTCGCCGCGCGCTGTTGTCCAGTCAATATCTATGTCGTTGTCATCCTGATGGTCCTGGTCCAGCAGTTCTGGCGCTTGCAGCAACGTCATGTAGCAACCAAACCAGCGACTCATGGTGCCGCTGCGGGTGAGTTCCGGGACCAGTTTAGCCTTGAGCTGGTCAATGTCTGCCGTCACCAGGCCCATGCCGGGTTCACCGAGGCGGTCATCCAGGGTGCTGCTGCCCTGCAGGGTTGAGAGCTCATCGCTCACCAGGTCGGCCAGGCTGGAGACCATCTCTGCCAGAGTCGGATTGCGCAAGCCGATAGACAGGGTCAGGCTGTCATCTGAGGCCACCCCATAGTGACCAACGCCGGGGGGTAAATACAGCAGGTCGCCGGGCACCTGAGTCAGGGTCTGCTGACCGGGGAAATGCTGCAGCAAGCGTATCTCGGCGTCTTCTATTAGGTCGGCATCGCTGAAGGGGCCAGGTGCCAGCTGCCAGTGTTTGGCGCCGCGAACCTGCAACAGGAACACATCATAGTGGTCAAAGTGCGGGCCGCAACTGGCGCCGGCGTCACCATAACTGGCCATCACATCGTCGATGCGCCAGCGGGGCAGAAAACCAAAATGCCGGGTCAGCAGATCGCTGATACTTTGCAGGTGCTGTTCCAGGCCCTGCAACATCAGCATCTCGCCTGGTGCCAGCGCCGCAATGGCAAAGGGTCCCAGTTCGAGTTCGTAATTGGCCGTGTCAGTGGCAGCGGGATTAGCGCTGGGCTGAGTATTAGCGATGATTCTGGATTCCACCAGAGGTATCTCTGCGAGCTGATATAAACCCTTTTTATTCAGTGTCTTGCTGATTGTATCTAATGTTCCACCTGAGGCAGTGTCGAAGACGTTGTGACCATGCCAGGGCTGCTTGCGCCAATATTGTTGTTGGAATTCGGCGTAGTCCAGGCCAGCCTGCTCGAACCAGTTCATCATCCTTTAGTCCCATGGTCGGTAGGTGCTGCAAAGTCAGTTGGCGACATTATTCAGACTCCAAATCGCTTGGTGCTTCGAGCAGGCGCTCCGTCAATGCCACCGCCAGGCCTATGTAGTTGGCCGGCGTCAGGGCACGAATCTGCTGGCGTGCTACCTCGGGCAGGTCAAGGGTCAAAATCATGGCTTCGATGCGCTGCTGGTCCAGAGACTGGCCGCGGGTCAGAGTTTTGAGCTTCTCATAGGGCTCTTCAATATCGTACTTACGCATAATAGTCTGAATAGGCTCCGCCAGGACTTCCCAGCTGCCGTCCAGGTCGGCTTCGAGGGCTGCGTGGTTGAGTTCCAGTTTACTAAGACCCTTGAGGGTGGCTTTATAGGCAATCAGTGAATAGGCGATGCCGCTGCCCAGGTTACGCAGGACCGTGGAGTCCGTCAGGTCGCGCTGCCAGCGGCTGATGGGCAGTTTCTCGGCCATATGGCTGAGGATGGCATTGGCCATGCCGAGATTACCCTCGGAATTCTCAAAGTCGATGGGATTGACCTTGTGGGGCATGGTGGAAGAGCCCGTTTCACCAGCCACCTGGCGTTGTTTGAAATAGCCGATGGAAATGTAGGCCCAGATATCCCGGTCCAGGTCCAGCAGAACGGTGTTGAAGCGGGCCAGAGCATCAAACAATTCGCTGATATAGTCGTGGGGCTCAATCTGGGTGGTGTAGGGGTTCCAGACCAGGCCCAGGGAGGTCACAAACTGTTCACTCAGCTGCAGCCAGTCAACCGCGGGGTAAGCGGCGACATGGGCATTGTAGTTACCCACGGCGCCATTGATCTTGCCCATAATGGGCACTGCCAGCAATTGCTGGTACTGGCGCCGCAAACGCGCCACCACATTGGCCAGTTCCTTGCCCATGGTGGTGGGCGAGGCAATTTGGCCGTGAGTTCTGGCCAGCATCGGTACGCCAGCATACTGGCGAGCAAGGCTTGCGAGTCGGTCCATGACCTCGGGTAGTTGCTGGCTTAATACCTGAGCGCGGCAGTGCTGCAGCATCAGGGCATAAGCCAGGTTGTTGATGTCTTCTGAGGTGCAGGCGAAGTGCACAAATTCAAGATGCTCCAGCAACTCGGGCAGCTGGCTCTCGCGAAAACGCTGCTTAATAAAATACTCCACCGCTTTGACGTCATGGTTGGTGGTGCGCTCAAACTCTTTCACCAGTTCCGCGTCGGCGAGGCAAAAACCATCAACAATGGTGTCCAGGCAGGCACTGGCCTGGGCGGATAAGGCCGGCAGTTCCTGTATCTGGGGCGCCGCCGCCAGCAACTGGTACCAGCGAATTTCGACCATAACCCGGTGATGGATGAGGCCAAACTCACTGAACAGGCTGCCGAGTTCGCTGGTCTTATCCGCATAGCGGCCGTCAATGGGGCTCACTGCCAAAAGGGGGTTGAAGGTCATATCTGTCTCGATTTGTATTTAAGTGTTGGGTTTAACTTATTGTAATAAATGATAATTAAGTCAAATTTTTTAATGCGTGTTGCATGTTGCCGCGACCCAGCAGGAATTGCCAGCGACGGCCACCAACCTGGTGCCACAAAACTGCAGCGCGTACCGCCGCCAGCAGCAATGCCCTGACCCGCTTGATGTTGGCCGGCGTTTCCAGGTGTTGGCGGCTGCCGGCAATTCTGATCCGTGGTTCTAGCTGGCTCAGGGTGGATTCATAGAGTTCTGCCAGCTCGGCAATGGTCTGGTCATCTACCTGCTGCGGATCTGCCTGGCGCAGCAGCCGTTGTGCGTCGATGACAGCAAGCCGAGCGCCGAGCACATTGAGCATGGCGGGCTCACCTGCCAGTTGCCGTTCCAGCTGAATAACGGCCAGGGTATAACGCAATACCTCACCGTGAGCGTTAAGGTTAAAACCCTTCAGCATGTCCCCCAACAGACCGAGGCCGGTGCGAATGCCCCGGGTGCCCTGGTAAACGTCGCTGATAGACTTAGGGTTCAGCACAAAAACGCTGGCCAGGCTGGTTTCCATGGTGTCCCTGGCCAGCATGCCGGTGCGTGCCGCAGCGCTCACCAGATGGACGGTCTGTAACAGGCCAGCGAGTGCCAGGGTGCGTTTTTCCCAGGCTAAGCTCACGATGCTGCCCGCGGTTGAGTCTGCGGAGTCGCCTGGGCCTGGGCCAGGGGTAAGGGTGTGGTTGCATCAATGATACCGCCTCCCAGGCACACCTCACCGGCGTAAAAGCAGGCCCATTGACCGGGGGTGACAGCCCGTTGGGGCTGGTCAAAAACCACCTGATAACCCGCTGCTGTGGCCGTCACCAGCGCGCCCTGGTCAGCTTGCCGATAGCGCGCCTTCACCGCCAGCCGAACTGGCAGCGTCGGAGCCTGATTGATCCAGTGGATTTCAGTGCAATGCAGGGCAGTGCAAAACAGCGCTGTGTGGGCGTTGCCCTGGGCAACGCGAAGAATATTCCGCTGCAGGTCTTTATGCACCACATACCAGGGTGCCTCGGCGGCGTGCTGGATACCGCCGATGCCCAGGCCCTGGCGTTGTCCCAGGGTATAGAACATCAGGCCCTGATGGCGTCCCAGCAGCTGGTCGTCAAGGGTCATGACAGGGCCCGGCTGGGCAGGCAGGTACTGTTCGAGAAAGTCTTTGAAGCGCCGCTCACCGATAAAACAGATGCCGGTGGAGTCCTTTTTGTTGAATGTCACCAGGCCATTGGCCTCGGCAATACGCCGGACCTCGGACTTCTGCAGTTCGCCCAAGGGAAACAGGCAGTGTTGAAACTGGCTGGCGGCGACCGACTGGAGAAAGTAACTCTGGTCCTTACCCTGGTCCAGGGCTTTCAGCAGGCGCGTCTCGTGAACCCCCTGGTCTGTGACGTAATGGTCGAGGCGGGCATAGTGGCCCGTGGCAATCAGTTCGGCACCCAGCACTTGGGCGTACTCGAGAAAAACTTTGAATTTAATCTCACGATTGCACAGGATGTCCGGATTGGGGGTCCTGCCGAGGCGATATTCGTCGAGAAAGTGAGCAAAGACATTATCCCAGTACTCGGCGGCAAAATTGGCTTCATGGAGCTCAATGCCCAGCTTGTTGCAGACCTGGCGCGCATCTTCAAGATCTTCGCGGGCCGTGCAGTACTCGGTGCCATCGTCTTCTTCCCAGTTTTTCATGAACAGGCCTCGGACCCTGAAGCCGGCGTCGCGCAGCAGCAGGGCGGCCACGGAGGAGTCAACGCCGCCAGACATGCCGACAATCACCGTGGTGTCTTGGATAGGTTTGCTCAGTGGTGGGTGGTACGTTGGGTGGTACGTTGGGTGGTACATAGTGTCAAGCCGGGTTCTGGGTGCTGGCACAGTTCACTTCACAGCAGCATGATCTCTGCGGAATTGGTCCAGACAAAGGCCGCATTTTACGTCAGGATACCCCGAACATCCATGTTTGCGTGGCGTCGGTAATACATAGTCGGTAATACATGGCAGCACCAGGGGCTGGGTAAGTGTCCTGGCCCTTAACAAAAGTTGCGACTGTTATATGTGGCGGCCAGGCCATAGAATAGTCCCCTTTATTTTTTGTCGCACTGGACACCTGTTATGCTCGAATCAACACAGTTGACCCATCTCGATAAGGCGGGTAACGCCCGTATGGTGGATATCAGCGACAAACAAGTGACCACCCGCGTCGCCGTCGCCGAGGCGCGTGTCACCATGCAGGCCACCACCCTTGAGCTGGTGCAGCAAGGCGGGCACAAGAAGGGTGATGTTCTGGCCGTTGCTCGAATCGCCGGCATCCAGGCCGCCAAAAAGTGCGCCGACCTGATTCCGCTGTGCCATCCCCTGGCACTGAGTTCGATTGGCGTGGATTTTGAGCTGGATGCTGCCGGCCAGCAGGTATTAATCACCGCTACCTGCAAGCTCAGTGGCCAGACGGGTGTGGAGATGGAGGCTCTGACGGCGGCGTCGGTAGCGGCGCTGACCATTTATGATATGTGCAAAGCCGTAGACAAGACCATGGTTATCGGTGGTGTGCGGGTGCTGGCAAAATCAGGCGGCAAGTCGGGAGATTGGCAGATTGATGGTTAAGGTGATTTTTTTTGCCAGTCTTCGTGAAAATCTTGGCACCGCTGAGCTGCAGGTTGCAGTGCCTGAGCCGGCGAGTGTCGCCTCCCTGGTGACGCAGCTGGTGGCCGTGTATGGCGACCATTGGGCCCTTGAGCTGAATCGTGACAATGTGCTTGTGGCCGTCAATCAGGCCCTCGCAGAGCGCCACCAGGTTATTGTTGCCGGCGACGAGGTGGCGTTTTTTCCACCCGTGACGGGAGGCTAGGGGTGTTCTCAACCATTCGAATCCAGACCGCGGCCTTTGATGTGGGTGCTGAAACCCGTGTGCTGGGCCAGGTTTCAAGCCAAGTAGGTGCCATCACCAGCTTTACGGGGTTGGTGCGGGATATCAATGACGATGCCGGGGTCAGCAGTCTCTACCTTGAGCATTACCCGGGTATGACTGAACGGCAACTCGCCGAGATTGTTGCGGAGGCGGCCGAGCGTTGGCAGGTGTTGGCAGCGACGGTGATTCACCGGGTCGGTGAGTTGCGGCCGACGGACCCTATTGTTTTTGTCGGCGTGGCGAGTCTGCACCGGGGCGACGCCTTTCAGGCCTGCGAATATATCATCGATTACCTCAAAACCCGGGCCGCCTTCTGGAAAAAAGAGCAGACCGAGGCCGGCGCCCGCTGGTTAACCACCCGCGACAGTGATCTTAAGACCGCTGCCAACTGGCAAGCAGACGACGCGAGCCCAAAAAAATCATGATGTTGTGAACACCTGGCGGTATTCGCCCGGGGCAATGCCTGCGGTACTCCAGTCCCCAATCTGGTATCTGTACAAACGCAGTGTCGGATAGCCCACAGCGGCGGTCATACGCCGTACCTGGCGGTTGCGGCCCTCGCTGATGGTTAATGCCAGCCAGGAGGTGGGAATGTGTCGACGTGTGCGAATCGGCGGATCTCTGGGCCCGAGTGGCGCGCCCGGAATCAGCTCTGCGGTGGCGGGCAGGGTCATGCCATCCTTGAGGAGTACGCCTGTGCCCAATTGCTGAAGGGCTTGGGGACTGATCTCGCCCTCTACCTGGACCCAGTAGGTTTTTGGCAATTTAAACTTTGGGTGGCTGATCCTGGCCTGCAGGCGACCATCACCGGTCAGCAGCAACAGACCTTCTGAATCACGGTCAAGACGACCTGCCGGATAGATGTCGGGCTGGCTGATATAGTCCTTGAGCGTGGCCTGGCCCGCTACGGGGCGAAACTGGCTCAGAACATTAAAGGGTTTATTGAACAGCACCAGTTCAGGCACAGGCAGGTCCGATAGCGCGCCAGGCATTGGTCGGCAGGTTGTGGGCAAACATGGAATGGGCTGACATGGAATGGGCTGACATGGAATGGGCAAACATGGAATGGGCTGGCGCGCAGCGTGTAGGCAAGGAGC
>JANQYP010000024.1:7102-24054 GCA_030728785.1 Pseudomonadales bacterium | reverse complement strand
GACATGGAATGGGCAAACATGGAATGGGCTGGCGCGCAGCGTGTAGGCAAGGAGCCTGTTGGCAAGGGGAGCGGCGGCAAGGTCGAGGTGGCGCTGTGGTTACTCAATGTCGTGTTGATCACAAGCAGGTTGGTCAGGGGCCGGTTCGAGATCCGGGTCCAGCGGCTGAATATTCACTGCGTGGGCACCCTTGTCCGTTGTTGTGGCGTCGAAGGTTACCTGCTGGCCTACCCTGAGGGTTCTGAAGCCAGTCATCTGGATGGACGAAAAATGCGCAAAAAAATCCAGCTCACCATCAATATGAAGCAGTTTATGGACCAGGTCCGGCGTCAGGGGCCGGTCGGGGACTATGAAGCCATAACCTTTGGCATTGCTGAACCATTTCACGCGACCGGTAGGCATCTAACAATGCTCTGATGGTGAGAAGGTCGGCGGTGCGCGTCTTACTGCCAGTGGTGGTACCGGTAAATACTCGATCAAAATATGCATAATCCTAAACTGCGCCGGGCGTCGCCAGGTTTACCACTCGACTCGCGACGATCACCTGAGCCCGACAAGCTCATGGCACCGTTAGCGATAATCTGATAGCTTGGTGATATTAAATTATTGAGTCAGATTCAAGCCTCAAGAACCACCCACAGTGGAACCTTCTGCTACTGTATTTTGTCTACTGCATAGCAGTCAAGGCCGCAGACCTTGATAAATCTGATAAAACCGCCATATCTGGGTTGCGGGCCGACGTCGTCCGCAGGGGTGGGCCAGCGGCCATGGACGAGAGTAATCACCCTACAAACAAATGGTTTTATCTGGAGCAATTTTCTGCTGCAATAAGCTTTGGGTCGTCGCCGCAGGCGATAGATAAGTTAATGATCGGTGTCATTTCGGAATAACAGTTTCATGAGTAGGTTTCAGCATATCCAACCAGCATTAATACAAGCCGCTGCCTTCGAAAGTCTGTCTGTGACTATCCCGGGGCCTGCTGTCGAGGACTCTTTCGAGGACTCTTTCAAGGACTCTTTCAAGGATCCTGTCAAGGAGTCTGTCAAGGATCCTGTAAAGAGTTCCGAGGTTAAAGGCTCGAGGGCCGATGATGAGGACGGCATCCAGCATATTGGCCACCGCGACATTGACACGGTGGTCGAGCGGGCAAAACCGCAGCTCAAGGCGCCACCCATGTACAAGGTGCTGTTGCTGAACGATGATTACACCCCCATGGAGTTTGTTATCGAGGTGTTGCAGATCTTTTTTGCGATGAACCGCGAGAAGGCCACGCAGATTATGCTGACAGTCCATACAGCAGGCAAGGCAACCTGTGGGATTTATACCCGTGACGTCGCTGAGACCAAATCAGCGCAGGTCAACCAGTTCGCTCAGGATAACCAGCATCCCTTGATATCGGACGTTGAAGCCGTCGAAGACTAGGCTGTAAACGTCCTTCCCAGGACGTCAGTTTCAAGCGCCGTGGCAGAATTGTCTGTGGTTTTGGGCAGATGCTGACGGTGTGCTAGGCAGGTGATTGATCGTTGTTGGTAGCAGCAGCGGTTAACTTTAGTAGTAATCGGTTGAAGCCCCTGCGGGGTGCAAAACCTCATTTCAGGACAAAGCAGATGCTGAGTAGAGATCTTGAAGTAACGTTAAACTTGGCATTCAAGGATGCCAGGGCCAAACGACATGAGTTAATGTCTGTCGAGCATCTACTGTTGGCGTTGTTGGATAATGCAGTCGCAGTCAATGTGCTGCGAGCCTGTGGCGCTGATACAGGTAATCTGCGGAAAGAACTGGAGGAGTTTCTGGATGCTACCACGCCCCTGATTCCGGCCAGTGAGACCGACCGTGAAACCCAGCCAACCCTGGGTTTCCAGCGGGTCCTGCAGCGCGCCGTGTTCCATGTCCAGTCATCCGGGCGCAAGGAAGTGACCGGTGCCAGTGTCTTAGTGGCCATCTTTAGTGAGCAGGAAAGTCACGCGGTTTATATCCTCAAGCAGCAGGACGTCAACCGTATTGATGTGGTCAATTTTATTGCCCATGGCACCCCCAAGGTGGCCAATCACGAAGACCCTGATCCTGTTGAAAGGCACGTTGAGGAGCAAGCGGCTGTCGAGGAAAAAGTGCCCAGTTCCCTGGAGCAGTTTGCGTCCAATCTGAATGAGCAGGCACGCAAGGGCCTGATTGACCCGCTGGTAGGTCGTCAGGAAGAAATAGAGCGAGTGATCCAGATTCTGTCCCGGCGCCGCAAGAACAATCCATTGCTGGTAGGTGAATCCGGTGTCGGTAAGACTGCGATTGCTGAAGGGCTCGCGAAGCTGATTGTTGATGGCCAGGTGCCCGATATCATCAAGGACAGCACCGTCTATTCCCTGGATCTTGGTGCCCTGTTGGCAGGCACAAAATATCGCGGCGATTTTGAGAAGCGCCTGAAAAACCTTTTGGCGGAGCTCACCAAGAAAGACAACCAGATTCTTTTTATTGATGAGATCCACACAATTATTGGTGCAGGTGCCGCCTCCGGTGGCGTCATGGACGCCTCAAACCTGCTGAAGCCACTGTTGGCTTCCGGTGATATTCGCTGCATGGGCTCAACCACCTATCAGGAATACCGGGGTATTTTTGATAAGGACAGGGCCTTGTCCCGGCGGTTCCAAAAAATTGATGTGACTGAGCCCAGCGTTGAGGATACCTACCAGATTCTCAAGGGCCTGAAGACTCGTTTTGAGGAGCATCACCACCTCAAGTACACAGACAGGGCTCTGCGCGTGGCCGCAGAGCTTGCAGATCGGTATATCAATGACCGTTTTATGCCTGATAAAGCCATTGATGTGATTGATGAGGTGGGTGCGTATCAACAGCTGCTGCCAGCCAGCAAGCGCAAGAAGCTGATTTCGGTTTCTGATGTCGAAAAGATGGTAGCCAAGATTGCCCGCATTCCGCCAAGCACCGTGTCGTCCTCTGACAAGAAAGCCCTGAAGGATCTGGAAACCAACCTGCGCATGGTGATTTTTGGCCAGGACGAAGCCATCAGTACCCTTGCCAGTGCCATCAAGCTGTCGCGGGCTGGTCTCAAGGACGGTGACAAACCCATCGGCTCCTTCCTGTTTGCCGGTCCCACTGGGGTTGGTAAGACCGAAGTCTGTCGCCAACTCGCCAGCATCATGGGCATTGAGCTGATACGTTTTGATATGTCTGAGTACATGGAGCGGCATACGGTGTCACGGCTTATTGGTGCGCCCCCCGGTTACGTGGGTTTTGACCAGGGTGGGCTGCTGACAGAGCAGATCACCAAACATCCGCACTGTGTGCTGCTGCTTGATGAGATTGAGAAGGCGCATCCCGAAGTCTTTAACCTGTTGCTGCAGGTCATGGATCACGGCACCTTGACGGATAACAATGGCCGAGCTGCAGATTTCCGTAATGTCATCATTGTCATGACCACCAATGCCGGGGCTCAGGAGATGGGTCGGGCCTCAATTGGTTTTACTCACCAGGATCATGCCACCGATGGTATGGAGGTCCTGAAGAAGATGTTCACTCCTGAGTTCCGCAATCGCCTGGATTCCATTATCCAGTTTGATGCCCTGACACCGGCTGTTATTAAGACGGTGGTCGACAAGTTCCTGGTAGAGATTCAGGTCCAACTCGACAGCAAGAAAGTGGTGCTGGAGATCAGTGATGAGGCGCGGGAATGGTTGGCTGAGCATGGCTATGATAAAGCCATGGGTGCCAGGCCCATGCAGCGGCTGATCCAGTCAAAGATCAAAAAGGAACTGGCAGAGGACATTCTCTTCGGCCGCCTCTCAGCCAACGGTGGCGTAGTGCGTGTCCTGGTGCGGGCCGATGATTTGGTCTTGGAGATTGACGAGCCGGTACCTGCCTAAGCCACACATCTGATCCACACCTGGGCGGCGATCTTTCGGGCTACTCATAGTCAGGAAAATCGCCGTCTGCGTGAGTCCTCTCAACTTGCCGGTGGTGGTGCCTGAAGGGCCGCGGACATGGCTGGCACGCCGACAAAGCACTGCTGGCACTGCTGGCACTGCTGAAAAGCTGGCAGCGAGACGACAGTGGGGTGACACTTGCGCGGTTTTTATGCGGCGCAGGCGTCAGGCTGTTCATATGCGAGTCATATGCGAGTCATATGCGAGGTGGTCTTTAAATAGAGAGGCCGCTGCGTGGCAGTCGAATGTGGGACGGCTGCGCCAGGGAGGATTTTATTCGCGGAAGGTGATACGACCCTTGCTTAAGTCGTAGGGCGTGAGCTCAACTTTTACCTTGTCGCCCGTAAGAATTTTGATGTAGTTTTTGCGCATTTTCCCCGAGATGTGCGCAATGATCTTGTGACCGTTCTCCAGCTCCACCTTAAACATGGTGTTGGGCAACGTATCGATGACCGTGCCGGTCATCTGAATCTGTTCTTCTTTTGCCATGCAATTCCTCAGTGCTCGTGTGCTTGTGAAAAAGGCGGCCATTTTGCACGAAAACCAAGGGCTTAGCAAAGCACCATCGCTTTTCCTTTAGCCATGGCCTTGCCTGGTCTGGGGCGGGCTTAAACCCTGTCAGGGGGCAGGCTGACCCAGCGGTCGTTGATATAACCTTCGATGGGCTGGTAGTCGGTCTTGTAGCTCATTTTCTGGCACTGCCTGATCCAGTAGCCCAGATAAAGCCAGGGCTTCTGCTGGCGTCGGGTTTCCTGCAGCAGCCAAAGTACCACATGGGTGCCAAGGCTGCGTCGTGCCTCGCGTGGCTCAAAGAAGGTATAGACGGCCGACAAGGCGTCGTCCAGTTCATCAATGACAGAGACCGCCAGCAGTTTGCCCTCGAGGCGAAACTCGATAAATCGCGCTTCTGTGCGACCCTGTACCAGGAATGACTGGAACTGTTGTCGGTCAGCTGGGTACATATCGCCGTCGGCATGGCGCGCGGCTATGTAGCGGGCAAAAAGGTCAAAATACTCATCCGTCGCTTGTGGCGGCAGGCTCGTCACGGAGAGATCCTGGTTTCTGTTCCAGATACGTTTCTGCCGACGGTCATAACGTGCCTGGCTGACAAGCACCCGCACAGGTATGCAAGCCTTGCAGGCCTGGCAGTGGGGGCGATAGATGTGGGCGCCACTGCGGCGAAAGCCGTGAGCTGACAGGGTGGTATAAGTGCGGGTATCAATTTTGGCCCCGGGATCCGCAAATAGGGTGACAGCTTGGCGATCAGCCAGATAACTGCAGGCGTGAGCAGGGGTCGTATAGAAACGTAAGGCGGCCAGGGCGGTGTCGGGATCTGTGCTCATCGCCAGCAATCTACCATGGCGCCAGCTCAGATGGCACCTGCCGCCAGTCAATCTGCTGGGCAGCCTGGCCATGTTCGGCGACGATTGCCATAAACGCTTCACGGGGTATTTCGCGCAGACCCAGTGTCTGCAGGTGCGGGTTGCCCAGCTGACAATCGATGATGGGGCTGCCAAATGACGCCATCAAGCGCGTCAGATAGGCAAAGGCCACCTTTGAAGCATCCGTTGCTGTATGGAACATAGACTCGCCAAAAAACAGCCGCCCGAGGCCGATACCATACAAACCGCCCACCAGCGTGTCGCCCTGGTAGCACTCGATGGAGTGGGCGTAGCCCAATTGGTGCAGGCGAATATAGGCCGCCTGCATTTCCCGGGTTATCCAGGTCGACTCAGCATAGCTGCGGGGCTTGCTGCATTGGCGAATCACAGCGCCAAAGTCTCTGTCAACGTGGACCGTAAAAGGGTGGCTGGCGAGGCGCCGGCGCAGGCTCCTGCTGATTTTTAACTCGTCTGTAAAGAGCACGCCGCGAGGTTGTGGTGACCACCACAGAATGGGCTCGCCGGCACTGTACCATGGGAAAAGGCCGCTGCGGTAGGCCAGTAACAGCCGCTCTGGCGACAGGTCGCCGCCCATGGCCAGCAGCCCATTAGGATCCTCCAGGGCGGCAGTCACTGGCGGAAAGTACAGTTGTTCTGGTTCCAGCCAGGTAAGGGTCATAAGGTCGCAGCGCCGCCTGGCGTGCTAAGCCTGATCTTTGAGATCGTCCAGGTACTTTTCTGCATCCAGGGCTGCCATGCAGCCAAAGCCGGCAGAGGTGACGGCCTGCCGATATACCTGGTCTGCCACGTCACCTGCGGCAAAGACGCCGGGCTTGCTGGTGGCAGTTGCATTGCCCGTGATGCCCGCCTTGATGACGATATAGCCGTTGTTCATTTCCAGCTGGTCAGCAAAAATGCTGGTGTTGGGAATATGGCCAATGGCAATAAACACGCCATGAACATTAATCTCGCGGCTGTTGCCGCCGTCCCTGGCCTGGATGCGAATGCCGGTGACACCCATATCGTCGCCCAGTATTTCATCCACCACACTGTCCCAGTGGATGGTGATATTGGCTTTCTCGAGGACCTTCTGCTGGAGGATTTTCTCACCGCGAAATTTGTTACGGCGATGCACCATCACCACCTCGGCAGCGATGTTGGACAGGTACAGGGCCTCTTCGAGGGCGGTGTTGCCGCCGCCAATGACGGCCACCTTCTGTTTTTTGTAAAAGAAGCCGTCACAGGTGGCGCAGGCACTGACACCCTTGCCCTTGTAAGCTTCCTCAGACTCCAGGCCCAAATACTGGGCCGAAGCGCCGGTAGTAATAATTAGTGCGTCACAGGTGTAGGTCGCGGCATCGCCCTGCAGGCGAAACGGTCGTGTGGCAAGGTCAGTGGCGGTAATGGTGTCGTACACCAAGCGGGTCTCAAAGCGCTCAGCATGTTGCTGCATGCGGACCATAAGGTCCGGCCCCTGCAGGCCCTCGACATCACCCGGCCAGTTGTCCACATCGGTGGTTGTGGTGAGTTGGCCGCCGACTTCAATACCGGTAATGAGCACCGGATTCAGGTTCGCGCGGGCGGCATAGATGGCGGCCGAATAACCCGCTGGGCCGGAGCCGAGGATGATGAGCTGATGATGAATGTCCTGCATGCTTCGAGTCACCTGGGATAAGGAGTCTAATAAAGGAGTTTTTGGCAGATGCTTCAGGGCTGAATATCTGCCAAAACTTTCGGTTTTTAACCGGCGTCAAGCTTATGCCAGTTGGTTTCTAACCTGAATAAAATCAGCACCTTGGCGATGATTCTGGATAATTTCCCAGAGCGTCCTGCCGGCTTTGTCGGTGGCGTCGGGATTGTGTCCGGCATCGACAAAAAAAGTCATGAAGCGTTTGAAGTCTGCCGGCCGCATGCCACGATAGGCCTTCAGCAGTATATGAAAAGCTTGCGGTGCATCACCATATGACTGCATATCAAGAAAGCTCTTGACCCGATCGTCGTCCCAGACTTCATCTGTCACTTGAGGTTGTGTTGGTCCCGCCATAATGGTCTTTTCTGCCGCTAGAATGTCCGCAAATGATACAGTAGCGCAGCAGCAGGGCAAAGCTGATCTGGCGGCTGGGTTAGAATAAAGCGGTTTATCATTTTTACTTTCCAATATAAGATCTGCCAGTTACCTAAGATTCTGATTAGTAACAATAATTGTCGCCTTAAGCGCGAACCAGTGAGCCACGGTCAGCCGGTAATAGAGAAGGAAGCAGTTTTGGCAGAAGGTAAAACAAAACCACAATCTCCGAAGCAGGTCATGGACCAGCTGCAGGTGCGTCTGCGCGAGGGCGCCCTGATTGCCTTGGTGGCGTTGTGCCTGTATCTGTGTCTGGCGTTGTTCAGCTTCGACCCGAGTGATCCCGGCTGGAGTTATACCGGAGTGGACAGTGAGGTCAGCAACCTGATGGGACGCCTGGGTGCCTGGATCGCGGATGTACTGTTTTTCCTGTTTGGTTATCTGGCTTGTATTTTTCCCATGATGCTCGGCTATCAGGCATGGTTGGTATTCCGGGAACGAGGGCGTGAATTCGACTTCAACTGGCCTATGTTTGCCCTTCGTGCTCTGGGTCTGGTACTCACTCTGGCAGCTGGCGCCGGCATTGCCAGCCTGCATTTTTACCGAGCCGGCGCAAACCTGCGCCAGGGCAGTGGTGGTGTTCTGGGCAGCGAGCTTGCTGGTTGGCTGGAACCCGCCAGTGGTTATATGGGAGCAACGCTGGTGCTGCTGGCCTGCTTCCTGTTTGGCTTGACGGCTTTTATTGATATCTCCTGGATTAAGGTCATGGACCGAGTAGGGCGCTGGACGCTGACACTTGCGGACCGGGGCCAGGTTGCCTGGGTACGTTGGCGCAACCGCTCGCAGGAGCAGGCCCGGGCTCGGGAAGTTACAGACCAGCGCCATGAGGCACTGGCCAGGGAGGTGGAGAAAAAGCTGCACCGCGAGCCGGTGAAAATTCTGGCGTTAGCACCGAAACCGCCAGAAGTCAGTGCCAGGGTAGCGCGCGAGAAGCAGGGTAATCTGTTTAAAGTGGACGCAGTTGATGGTCTGCCAGCCTTACACCTGTTGGATGCTTCGGTGCCTGATGCTTCTCGCGGCCGCTCGGCGGACGATCTTGAAGCCATGTCGCGATTGCTGGAGTTAAAGCTACTCGATTATGGTGTCGAAGCCCTGGTAGAGGCAGTTTTCCCCGGTCCGGTGATTACCCGCTTTGAAATCAAACCATCGCCGGGGGTAAAGGTCAGCAAAATTTCCGGCCTGGTCAAGGACCTGGCACGTTCTCTGGCGGTCATCAGTGTGCGAGTAGTTGAAGTTATCCCCGGTAAGTCCGTCATAGGTATTGAGATACCCAATGTGGATCGAGAAATCGTCAAGCTCAGCCAGGTATTAAGCTCCAATGCCTATGATAATGCCCAGTCACCACTGAGCCTTGCCCTTGGCCATGATATTGCCGGCGAGCCGGTTGTGGTGGATCTGGCCAGAATGCCCCACCTGTTAGTTGCCGGCACCACCGGCTCCGGCAAGTCTGTGGGCATTAATGCCATGATCATCTCTATTTTGTTCAAGGCCTCCCCCGAGGACGTTCGCCTGATCATGGTCGACCCGAAGATGCTTGAGTTGGCAGTATATGAGGGGATCCCCCATCTGCTGACCCCGGTGGTCACCGACATGAAGGATGCGGCCAATGCCCTGCGCTGGTGTGTTGCCGAAATGGAACGCCGTTATCGTTTGATGGCGGCCCTGGGCGTGCGCAATGTCGGAGGCTTTAATCGTAAGGTTAAGGACGCAGAAAAAGCCGGCACTCCCCTGACAGACCCCTTGTGGCAGCCGACGCCTCTGCAGGGTCTCGAGGAGACCGCCCCCAACCTCTCGACCCTGCCATTTATTGTGGTCATCATTGACGAGTTTGCCGATATGATGATGGTGGTCGGCAAGAAGGTCGAGGAGCTTATCGCCCGTATCGCGCAGAAGGCTCGGGCAGCCGGTATTCACCTGATTCTGGCGACCCAGCGGCCGTCTGTAGACGTGATCACGGGTTTGATCAAGGCTAACGTGCCAACTCGGATCGCCTTTCAGGTGTCGTCCAAAATCGACTCCAGAACCATTCTTGACCAGGGCGGCGCAGAGCAACTGCTTGGTCACGGCGATATGCTGTACCTGCCAGCCGGTTCTGCTCTGCCGGTGCGGGTTCACGGTGCTTTTGTCGATGACGACGAGGTCCATCGAGTGGTGGACAGCTGGAAGCAGCTGGGGGCACCCAACTACCTTGATGAGATTCTTGACCCGCGGTCGGACAATGACTTGATGCCCGGCGTGGCCGGTGGCCAGGACGATGACGAGGATGGTGAGCAGGACCTGCTGTATGATGAGGCCGTAGAATTTGTCGCGACCTCGCGGCGGGCCTCAATTTCAGCAGTACAGCGCAAACTGCGTGTTGGCTATAACCGGGCAGCAAGGATGATTGAAACAATGGAACAGGCGGGTATTGTCAGCGAGATGAACACCAATGGTTCTCGCGAGGTCCTGATCAATGCGCCGTCGGAATAGTGCCAGCCTGCGGGCGCTGTGCATCGTAAGCATAACACTGGGACTGTTAGCGCCTGTTGTTGTGCAGTCTGCCGAGGCCGCTGCTGCTGCCGGTGGAGCAGTTGCCGGTCGCCAGGTGGGTGAGACATTCGCTGATATAGACCGCACCCTGCAGTTGGCCGCTTTGCTGGATCAGCTGCAAACCCTGCGGGCCGCCTTTATTCAGACCACAACAGATAAAAACCGCCGTGTCGTGCAGCAGACTCGCGGCCAGCTCTGGGTCAGTGCGCCAGGCCGCTTCAGGCTCGAAACGGTTGAGCCGGCGGTGCAGACCCTGGTATCCGATGGTGAGAGCTTCTGGTCTTACGACAGTGATCTTGACCAAGTCATTATTACGCCGCTGCAACATGATATCAGCCAGGTGCCCATCCTTCTGCTCGGCGGTGATGCTGGCCGTATCACCGAGCAATATCTGGTGGTGCACTACGCCGCCGACGGTCATGAGTTTTATGTCCTTAAGCCGCGCGATACAGGTAGCCTGTTTGAAGCCTTGACCATTGAGTTTGCTGAGGCGCTGCCAGTATCTATTGTCCTGCGCGACAGTCTTGGCCAGCATACTGCCATTGAGCTGGCTGATGTGTCCCCCAACCAACAGGTAGATGCCGCCGTTTACACTTTTATCACGCCTCCCGGAGTGGATGTGATTGATGACCGTTAATCCCTGGGTCACTCGAGCCGCTGATGGGACTATTTGACCAACAGCCCGTATACCAGCCGCTGGCAGCGAAGATGCGGCCGCGGTCCCTCGATGAGTTTGCCGGTCAGTCCCACCTGCTGGGGCCCGGCAAACCGCTGCGGGTGGCCATAGAAACTTCCAGCCTGCACTCCATGGTGTTGTGGGGCCCCCCCGGGGTTGGCAAGACAACAATTGCGCGCATGATCGCCACGGTCTGCCAGGTAGATTTTCAGGCGCTGTCGGCCGTGCTCGCCGGGGTCAAGGATATTCGTGAGGCCATCCTCATCGCCAGGCAGAACCAGTCGCGTTCGGGGCGCAAGACCCTGCTGTTTGTGGATGAAGTGCACCGTTTTAACAAGTCCCAACAGGATGCCTTCTTGCCTTATGTGGAAGACGGCACGGTGATTTTTGTTGGTGCCACCACCGAAAACCCGTCCTTTGAGCTGAATAATGCGCTCTTGTCGCGGGCTCGGGTTTATCGCCTCAAATCCCTTGAGATTGACGATTTGGTGGCGCTGCTGAGCCGTGCCATTAGCGATCCGCAGCGCGGCCTCGGCCAGCGCCGAATAAAAATAGCGGAATCTCTGCTGGTTATGCTCGCCAGGGCCGCCGATGGTGACGCTCGACGCAGCCTCAATCTGCTGGAGATTGCTGCCGACCTGGCGACCGACGATATTGTTGACGAGGCGATTCTTGAGGAAGTGCTGGGCACGGACCTGCGGCGTTTCGACAAGGGCGGAGATATCTTCTATGACCAGATCTCGGCGCTGCACAAAGCGGTTCGTGGCAGTTCTGCGGATGCCGCCCTGTATTGGTTTGCACGTATGATTGATGGCGGCTGTGATCCGTTTTATATCGCTCGGCGGGTGGTGCGCATGGCCACTGAAGATATCGGCAATGCCGATCCTCGAGGTCTGCAACTGGCACTGCATGCCTGGTCAGTGCAGGAGCGCCTTGGCAGTCCGGAGGGTGAGCTGGCCATCGCCCAGGCCATTGTCTATCTTGCTGCTGCCGCCAAGAGTAACGCCGTATACACCGCCTACAATCGCGCCATGGCAGATGTCAGGCGCCTGCCCTCATCAGAAGTACCGCTGCACCTGCGCAATGCGCCCACCAGCCTGATGAAAGACATGGGGCACGGCGAAGACTATCGTTATGCTCACCAGTTCGATGATGCCTTTGTTGCCGGTGAATGTTACTTTCCGCAGGACCTGGGCGAGCGCCAGTATTACGAGCCCGTTGACCGGGGGCTGGAAATCCAGATTCGCGAGAAGCTGCAGCGACTCCGTGAGCGAAATCTGGGCAGCGACTTCCAGCGCTATCCAGCGCCCAAACCCCAGGCCAAGCCGTGAAACAGCACAGTGTTGTTGACCTATGATGGTTGAACTGCTTGCCATTGGCCTGGGCGGCGCCGTCGGGGCGCTTTGCCGTTATGGCGTCACCCTCTGGGCAAATTCCCTGGTGGGTATCAACTTTCCTTACAGTACCCTGATCATCAACGTGCTTGGGTCTTTTGCCGTAGGCCTTGTCTTTATTCTGCTGGTAGAGCGCAACCTGCTGGCGCCCATCTGGCGCTCGGTGCTGATGGTGGGTTTTCTCGGCGCCTTCACGACATTTTCGACCTTCTCCCTGCAGGCCCTGGGCCTGATGGAGGAGGGCCGGTATATGGGGGCGTTGGGTTATATCGCCAGCAGTGTCATCACCTGCATCCTGGCTACGGCGCTGGGCATGTATCTGGCGCGACAAATGTCCTAAGGCCACCGGTCTTCTGCTAGAATTGCGCCGCAAAAATCATCCGCCAGCAGCGCCTGGTGCTTCCCCAGCCCGCGATGGCGGGCCAGGCTCGAGAGTTAGACGAAACAGACAACCCGGGCTATCAATACAAGTGAAAATCAAGATAAAGGCTTAACCATCATGTTGGATGTAAAACTGCTCCGTACTGACATTGCCGCTGTGGCAGCAAGACTGAAGATAAAAAACTTCGACCTGGATATCGCCACCTTCGAGCGCCTGGATGAGGCCCGCAAAACTTTGCAGATTGAGACCGAGTCTCTGCAGGCTGAGCGTAATACCGCTTCTAAGTCTATTGGCAACGCCAAGAGCCGTGGCGAAGACACTGCTGCCCTGCTGGCGGCAGTGGCCACTCTGGGCGATCGTCTTGGCGCGGCCAAGTCGCAATTGGAAGAGGTGCAGCAGACCCTTGATGACTGGCTGCTGAGCATACCCAACCTGCCCGATGCGTCGGTGCCTGCTGGCAAGTCTGAGAGTGATAACCAGGAAGTGCGGCGCTGGGGTGATCAGACTACCTTTGACTTTGTGCCGAAGGACCATGTGGACTTGGCGGAAGGCAGTGTCCTGCTGGATTTTGAAAGCGCAGTAAAAATCTCCGGCTCACGATTTGTGACCCTTCGCGGTCCCCTGGCGCGCCTGCACCGAGCGCTGGCGCAGTTTATGCTCAACGTTCACACTGGCGAACACGGCTACGAAGAAATCTATGTCCCTTATCTGGTGAATGCCGATTCATTGCGAGGCACGGGCCAGCTGCCGAAATTTGAAGCAGATCTTTTCAAACTCCAGGATGACCGGGGCCTGTACCTGATTCCGACAGCAGAAGTACCCGTCACCAACCTGGCCCGCGAGCATATTTTTACTGCTGCCGAGATGCCCCTGAAGCTGGTGTGCCACTCCCCTTGTTTCCGCAGTGAGGCGGGCAGTTATGGCCGTGACACGCGGGGCATGATCCGCCAGCACCAGTTCGACAAAGTAGAGCTGGTGCAGATGGTCCGGGCGGAAGATTCTGCTGCTGCCCATGAGGCCCTTACCGGCCACGCAGAAGCCATTCTGCAGCAGCTGGACCTGCCGTACAGGGTGGTGAACCTGTGTGGCGGTGACCTGGGTTTTGGTGCCAGTAAAACCTATGATCTTGAGGTCTGGCTACCTGGCCAGAACCAATACCGGGAAATCTCATCCTGCAGTAATTTTATGGATTTTCAGGCCCGGCGAATGCAGGGTCGCTGGCGTAATCCCGAGACAGGCAAGCCGGAATTACTGCACACCATCAATGGTTCTGCCCTGGCAGTGGGCCGAACCCTGGTGGCTGTGCTGGAGAATTACCAGCAGGCTGACGGCGCAGTGAGAATCCCGCAGGTGCTGCAGGGGTATATGAATGGCTTGAACGAACTGCGGTTTTCATAGGGTAGGTCGGTCATGGATTATTTACCGCTGCACTTTAACCTGAAGGGCCGCCGCTGTTTGTTGGTTGGCGGTGGCGAAATTGCGCTGCGCAAGGCCGACCTGTTGCTGCAGGCCGGTGCCCACATTACCGTGGTGGCGCTGGTGGTGGAGGCGCCTTTGCGGGCGTTGCTGCAGGATGCCCACCACGAGATTTACGTGCGATCCTATGCAACAGCGGATATTCAGGGTAAGTCTCTGGTGATCAGTGCGACGGATAATGCCCAGGTTAACCAGCAGGTTGCCGCCGATGCCAATCATCTTTGTATTCCCGTTAATGTGGTGGATAAGCCGGCCCTGTGTTCGGTGATATTTCCGGCTATTGTGGATCGCTCGCCAGTGGTGTTGTCTATCTCTACCGGCGGCAAGTCGCCGGTGCTGACGCGCATGCTGCGGCACCTGCTTGAGTCTTTGGTGCCTACCGGCCTGGCGAATCTTGCCACCTACATGGGAAGCCGCCGTGATGCCTTGAAAGCGCGGATTGAAAGTCCTGATGACCGCCGCCGCCATACAGAAAAATTTATGGCATCTCCAGGCTACCAATTTGCTATGGAGAATAATTATGCGCGCGCTGATGACTACCTGAACCTGCCCCTTGCTGAGGTTCAGACCGGCGAAGTGTTTCTGGTGGGAGCAGGCCCCGGTGATGCAGATTTGTTGACCCTCAAGGCCCTGCAATTTATGCAGTTGGCGGATATTGTGCTTTACGACAACCTGGTGTCAGAGCAGGTGCTGGCAAAGGTGCGGCGGGATGCAACCAAAGAATATGTTGGCAAGATTGGCGGCGATACTTCAACGCCACAGGAGTCTATTAACGACAAGCTGGTGCGCCTCGCCAGTGCCGGGTATCGGGTGCTGCGCCTCAAAGGGGGAGATCCCTTTATCTTTGGCCGCGGTGGTGAGGAGCTGGAATCGCTGGTAGCCGCTGGCATTCCTTTCCATATTGTCCCAGGTATTACCGCCGCATCGGGCTGTGCCTCCTATGCTGGCATCCCCCTGACTCATCGCGACTATTCTCAGTCGGTGCGTTTTGTGACGGGTCACCCAAAGGGTGGTAACGTGGATCTGGCCTGGCGCGAATTTGCCCACAAGAACCAGACGATAGTTTTTTATATGGGGCTTGGCGGGCTGGCCACCATTGCTGCGCAGCTGGTGCTCCATGGCAGGGATGCCAGCACCCCGGTGGCGGTGATCTCCAATGGTACTTTGCCGACCCAGAAAGTGGTGATTGGTAATCTGGCGGATATCGTTGAACGAGTTAAAACGGCGCAGTTGCAAAGGCCGACATTGATTATTGTTGGTGAGGTGGTGAGTTTTCGGGAAACGTTGGGGATGGGGTAGGGGCGTTTGAACACCTGCCGGCGTTTGTGTTTTGCGCGGGGCGGGGGGAGCGAACTTAGCTGAGGGTTGCCTCTCAGTGTTTCCCTGCGGGAAACACCTGCCGGCGTTTGTGTTTTGCGCGGGGCGCAAAACACAAACCTAGTCACAGTTTGTTGGTTTGGGGAGGCCGGCAATTTTAGCGACCAGTTTCGCTGGTTTGCCGCCAAACAGTTGCATCAGGTGAATGCTGCGGCCTTTGGTGGGACCCAGTTGGTCGCCGACAATTTTTACCAGCACTCGGGTCGGTGGTGAGATATTGAACGTCTGGTAGTAGCGGCGCACAAGATAAATGACTTCCCAGTGCTCCTGGGTCAGTTGCAGGTCTTCATTGGCGGCCAGTTGCGTTGCTGCCTCTGGGGTCCAGTCCTGCAGCTGGCGCAGAAACCCTTCTTTGTCACAGTTCAGCGTCATGCCCATCAACATCATCCCCAGCGCTTGCTTGAAGCTTGTTCGGTGCAGAGTTGGACAAAACCCTCATAGTCGATAAGTGTGACGCCCCTGGTCATGCGGACGGCCAGGCCTCGGGCCTGCACATCGGCATTAATGGCATAAACCGCAATGTTTTGTGCCAGCAACTCGCCAACCTGCCGGTCCCGGCCCGCCGACCCGCAATACACTCCGTCCTCAAGCAGCACCAGCACATCACCGGTAGCGATTGTCTCGCAACAGCGACCCAGGGCAGCATGCTCCGGCGACTTATTCAGGGTGTGAAGTATCATTAAAAATCCAGGATTACATCGAAGCTTGTCATCAGAGCCTGCAGCGCTCGGCTATCAATCACGCATGGTGTGACTACCAGGTCAGCTACCGTCAGGCCACGTTGCTGCAGGTCAGCCTCGGTACAATACAGTTTTTCCACGCCATAGTCGGCCAGGGCCCGATAACTGACGGAGTAGTTGCGACTCGCCAGCAGGCTTGTGTCCTGGTTTGCCAGCAATTGGTAGATACCATCACCAACAAACAGCACAGCACATTCAGTAAAAGCTGAGCCCATCATGATCGCATCAAGACCCTCCTGGCCATACAAAGTGCCATGGGGTGCCTGAGACTGGACAAACAACAGAGTCTTGTTTGGCCGTTCTGCCGGTCCGGCAGTAGTGCCAATGCTGGGTGCGTTTTGTGTACCAGGGTTTGCAGGCATAGTGGTTTTTACTAATTAGTTGCCGAAGGTGACGGTGCGATCGGCACTGATGGCGCCGTCGATGAGTTGCCCCAGGCCAGACACAATAAACAGCTTGTTGAGGTTTGCCAGCGGTTTTTCATAACGTCTGGCCTCGCCGTCATCAAGCATACCTCGTCGCAATGCTGAGGCGATGCAAACCACCAGTTCACAGCCATGGTCACGTCCCAGAGTGCACCACGCCATATGCAGGTCGGTTTCGTCCTGGGGTGGGGTGAGCAGGCTGTTGCCGTTGTAAACGCCGTCGTGGTAGAAAAACACCCGGTAAATCTCGTGCCCCGTTGCCACCACGGCCCGAGCGAAGTGCCAGGCTGATAGTGATGCCTGGCTTGTATAGGGACCGCCTTGGACGACTATGGTGAATCTCATGGGCTGGAGTCTGCTGGGGTGGTTTGAGGCTGGCATTATTGCAGGTTGCCGAGCAAAAAAAAGCCCCGGGGTGGTTGGTGGCCCGGGGCTTTATTTGGTGCTGGCGGTTGTGCCTCTCGGTATTTTCGCTGGGCGAAAAACCTGCCGGCGGTTGTGTTTTGCGCTTTCA
>JANQYP010000024.1:1748-7002 GCA_030728785.1 Pseudomonadales bacterium | reverse complement strand
TCTCGGTATTTTCGCTGGGCGAAAAACCTGCCGGCGGTTGTGTTTTGCGCTTTCAGCGCAAAGCCACAACCTTACTCGTCATTACCAAAGGCGCCAAGCAAATGCAGCAAGCTCGTGAACAGGTTATAGATGTTCAGGTACAGGCCCACTGTCGCCATGATGTAGTTGGTCTCGCCGCCGTTGATGATGCGGCTGGTGTCAAACAGGATAAGGCCTGACATCAGCATGACTATCGCAGCTGAAATGGCCAGATGCAGGCCTGAAACCTCCCAGCCAAGCAGAGAGCCGACAAACATCAGCACAATGGAGCCAAGCACGACCCACATACCTGCCATCAAAAAACCGCCCATAAAGGAAAAGTCTTTTTTGCTGATCAGGACATAACCCGACAGGGATAAAAAGATAAGCCCGGTGAGACCGGCGGCGGTCACCACGGTCTGCGTACCTGCCTGGGATTGCATGTACATGTTCAGGACGGGTCCCAGGGCAAAGCCGAGGATGCCGGTAAAGGCGAATACCAGCACTATGCCCCAGCCACTGTTCTTGAATTTGCTGATGGCAAACAACAGCCCGAAGGAGATGATCAAAGGTATCCACCCCATGTAGGGTGCGTCCATGGCCATGGCGACAGCCGCCATACCGGCACTAAAGAGTAATGTCATGGACAACAACATATAGGTGTTGCGTAAAACCTTATGGGACTCTGTAACCGTACTCTGGCTACTGGATAAAAACTGTGCATCTGCCATTCAATCTCTCCTGAGTAGTGACCTCGGAAATTCTACGGTTGTTAAAACGAATTGCAAGACTTCCTTTTCTTGAATTTCGATATAAGTCATTGCATTCAGTGGGGTTTTGGTTGGCCGGTGACGTTCTGCGGCCACTGCCACAAAGGCTCAAAGGTTCCAGGGCCAAACCCCACAGGCCCTTTTACTGGTGGCGTCACCCTGAAAATCAAGTGTAGAATCCGCCACTTTCGCCTTGTCGCCCAGCGGCGCTCAGGCAAACCCTGCTAAAAGTGAGCTGTCATGCCTCTGTCCAAACCCTATAGCCGTTTTCTGCCTTTAGAGGGCAGCATCAACTTTCGCGATTTTGGTGGTTATAGCACTACCGATGGACGCCAGGTGAAATGGCGTCAGCTGTTCCGTTGCGGTGCGCTGAGTATGCTGACTGAGGCAGACACAAAGGCGTTTGCGAGCTTGAACATAGGGGTTATCTGCGATTTGCGGCGCGAAGATGAGTCTGCGGGTAACCCCACACCATCGGTACCGCCATTTCACGTTCGTCGGCATATACCCATCACACCGGGCAGCAATGACATGTTGCGGGCTAGTATCCAGGATCCTCGCCAGTCAGCTGCTGACCGGGTCCGGTATATGACCGACATCACAAGAGAGCTGGCCCGAAACCATCACGATGAATATCGCACCTTGTTTGAATTATTGCTGAGTACGAATACGGGTTTTCTGCTGCATTGTTCGGCTGGCAAAGATCGGACCGGGTTCGGATCGGCTTTGATCCTTGCTGCCCTGGGTGTCGACGACGAGGTCATCATGGCGGATTACCTGTTGACCAATGAAGCGGTTTGTTTGCGCAGGTTTATGGATACCCGGATGCGTGATTACTATGGCGCCGACTTCGATGAGGCCAGTCTGGCGGCCGTGGGTGGGGTGAGGCCAGAATACCTGCAGGCAGCCTTCGAAGAGATCCATACAAATCATGGTTCCCTCACTGGTTACCTGCAGAGCATTGGTGTTGACGAAGCGGCCAGGCAGGCATTGCGAGCCAAGCTGCTGGTTTGAGGGAGTCCGCTTGCCAACCCGCTGCGTCCTGATACAAGTCAATGGAGCTGGTATTAGGACCGGCTGTCGAGTCCGCCAATGGCGCTGGCTATGGGAATCGCTGTGCCGATATAATCCGCCCTTCGGCAGCCGGGCAAGAGGACCCTATGAGTTGGCAGTCACGTTTCCAGGTCATCGTCAGCAACAAGCTGTTTGAGGCTTTTATCATCGGTATCATCATCACCTCGGCATTGATGCTGGGGGTGAAGACCTATGCCTTGCCACCAATAGGTTACCAGGTGATTGTTGTCCTGGACTGGATTATTACCCTGATTTTTCTCGTGGAAATCAGCCTGCGCTTTCTGGCGGCCCATCCCCATCGAGACTTTTTTCGAAGTGGCTGGAATGTCTTTGACTTTGTTATCGTCACGATTAGCCTGATCCCCATCGACAACTCCGATATGGCGTTGGTTGCCCGCCTAGTGCGAGTATTTCGGGTCTTGCGCATGGTCAGCATCATTCCAGAGCTGCGTATGTTGCTGAATTCCCTGTTGCTGGCACTACCAAGGCTCGGCTATGTGATGGCGCTGATGTTTATCATCTTCTATATTTACGCAGCCGTTGGTTCCATGTTGTTTGCTGATATTAATCCGGTGTTGTGGGGTGACATCGCCGTCGCCATGCTGACCCTGTTTCGCATCATGACCTTTGAGGACTGGACAGATGTCATGTACGAAACTATGGCGGTGTATCCCTTCAGCTGGGCGTTCTACATCACCTTTATCTTCCTGACAGCGTTTGCATTCCTGAATATGGTGATTGGTATTGTGGTGAATGTTCTTGAGGAAGAGCAGACCCGCGTGCTGGAGGAAACCCCTGGGTATGTATCCGTCAAACAATTGCACCTGGAACTGCTGGAGATTAAAGCGATGCTGAAGGCCCGGCAGGGTCAGCCGCCAGATTGACTGCCTGGCAGCGCTCGCCAACAAGTCTTCAATGGCGGTATTATCGCACCCCTGCCACCGAGTGTGGCGGCAGGTCAGGGCAATTAGCCGGCCAGTTGCTGGTACAGCAGCGCAAACTCCTGACTGAGTTTGTGGCGTGGCTGCATATAGATTAAAGGCTTGCGAGTGGCGTGGGATTCTTTCATTTTCACTGAACTTGACAGGTAGGGCGCCAGGACCTTGATCCCGGCAGCCTTGAGTTCCTCGACCGCCGCCTGGGGTAATTTGGCTCGGGCGAGGAACTGGTTGATGATGATGCCTTCCACTTCCAGCCCCGCATTGTGGTCGTCCTTGATTTCCGCCAGCACATCCAACAGGTCAAGCAGTGCATCGCGGGCGAAGGCATCGCAATCGAAGGGTATCAGCACCCGGTCAGCGGCAATCAGCGCTGACAGGCTGTAAAAATTCAGCGCGGGCGGGGTGTCGATAAAAACCTGGCTGTAACTGTCGCCGAGGGAATGCAGAAATTCACGCAGCTTATAGATTTTGTGCCGTGACTCTAGTTTCTGCTCCAGGTCCAGCAGCACCTGACTGGCGGATATCAGCGACAGATGGTCGAACTGGGTACGCCGAATAAAGTCATCGGGTTTGTAGTCTCTGTACTTGTAAGAAATCTGCGATTCAAAAAACTCAGCAATACCCACCACATCATCCTTGCCATCATGGCCAAGATAGCTGGTGGTGTTTGCCTGCGGGTCAAGATCAACCACCAGAGTGGCGATTCCCTGGCTGGCAGCGATGGCGGCGAGATTGCAGGCGATGGACGATTTGCCCACACCACCCTTGCGGTTGAAGACTACCCGGATCATGACTGGCCCTTACTTTTGGTTAACACTGTGGTGCCTGTTGTGCGCCGACCGTACGCCGATAAGCCCTCGCTGGCTAAAGTTGCTTAAGCAACGAGCGTATAGAGCGCGACATGTTTGGTGATAAACACTGAATTTTCTGCTGAACCTGGCGCTTGCCAACCGATTTATCCAGCTCAGTACTCAGGCGAGTGTCGTCATGACTCGCAGCCTTTGGCCGCGCTGATTTTGCTGCTTTTGAGATCATTATTTTTTCGGCCTGACCTCGTGCTCGGCAGCTACCGCTGCAGCTCGAGGTCGGCCTCTTTGCAAGATTTGCGCTTTGTCATGGATTTCAGCAAACAGAGCGCGGTGTGCAGTGCGTTGCCGGTGTGCTTGCGCTTTGTCATGGATTCCAGCAAACAGAGCGCGGTGTGCAGTGCGTTGCCGGTGTGCATGAACGTCAGGTCGACTTGGTGTGGTTTCATCTTTTTGATGCGGGCCAGATGTTTCTTTATGACCACCAAGCTTAATCGGCTGCCGCGCTTGTTCCTCGGCATTATAGGTTTTAGTTTGCTCTTGCTCCGTGTAGCCGCTCATGCCGGGGGTGTACTTGATGGTATTGATACCACCGCGTTGGCGCATCGAAGGCAGCGCCGCAAATTCGGCACCAGCGCCCACGGTATCGGCTTTGACAAAGTCCCCACGATTCTCTCTACCATCTCTCTTGGTGTCATCAGCCGACCGATTAGAAATGATTGGCCGATCAACCGGGTGCGTAAAATCGCGCACCTTTGCACGGGGGTCAATGGTATGGGTTAGCTCGTGATGCGGTTTAAAGCCGTGCGCGCCTATTTCTCTGAGCGAGGTTTCTCTGTCGCCTGCGCCGTAGAATCCATCTGCACCGCGCCCGGATTGTTGACTCTTTGTCGGATCAATCCCATCTCTTAGGATGAAGCCAGCAGAAGCAGCGTTCGTTGTCGTGTGTAGCGCTTGTTTTAAACCCATCTCGCCAGCGGTTCGTGTCTGGATGTATATCTCTGATGCGAGCGGATGAAAACCTTGTTCTTTACCCGACGCATCCTTGCTCATTAATTTGGATACTTCGCTGCGCATACGAAGTTTGGATGATGCCGCTGACAGCTGGAGCGCTTCGTCCTTACTTAAACCATGCTGTGTGCGCTTTTGCTCGAGAGCCTCGACACCCTGTTTTTGCCGCTGCCGATCCTTAATACCGCTGAAAGTTTTTATTTCACTGGGTTTTAAGCCGCGCTGTGCCACCTCGCTGATGTCAGCCATCAGATTTGTTGAGCCCGCCCGCATCGCCTCTCGCCCAGCGGATACTGGCCCTGATAAGGCATGTGACCTTGCCGTTTCGGCTCTTTTGGCACGGTTAGCGGTCACGGTTCTCGCTAAGGCAGGCGAGGGTCGGCCAAGATGACGAGTGACAGGCAAATTACTGCCAGACTGGGCATTTCGCGAGCTGGCCGCTTGCGCCCGTATATGTTTTGTATCATCGTTTTCTGGCAAGTGAGCCCCTGGTGCGGAAACCCCGCGTGGCCTGATGACTCAGGCTATCGAGGCTAAGCATGCAACACAAGTGAGTTTCCTAAGAGAGCTGAATCCTACACCCAAAAATGCAGGCGATCAAAGTGACTTTTGGGGTCGGAGTAAAGTGCCAGAG
>JANQYP010000024.1:0-1738 GCA_030728785.1 Pseudomonadales bacterium | reverse complement strand
AGGCGATCAAAGTGTCTTGACTGGATTAGGACCGCATGGGCTTCCCAGGCCGGATTATTCCCGAAGAAGTGAAGAGGGAGTTAAACAAAACGGGCTGACCTGCTGCTCATGGGCGGGATGCTGGCCGATTCAGTTATTCAAAGGCACAAGTGTCGCCGCAAGAAGAATGCCTCATCACAATCGATCTGGATCCTACGGTGGATCCAACCCCTGGTAGCCAGCACACACTGAGTAAATCGATAGGCCGTTGAGGGTTTCGAGTCTGTGCGTGGTTCAAACATCGTTCAAGAGTCTTTCCTCACAACAAGCTGCGCCCCGCCATGCGACCGACAAGGCGCCGTGGATCTGCTGTCAGGCCTTGCAGGTGCAAAGTCTCGAACTGCAGGCGCGGGTTAGCTTATCTAGCCATTCGCCATCCATTGTGTTTAGGCAGCAAGCGGCATAAATTCAAGAAATCTTACGGAAGAGATGGTACTAAAAATAGGGAAAGGTCAAGTAGCTCAAATGAGGTTTTAGAAATGAGTCAAACTAAAGACAACCAAGCAAATATTTCAAAAAATCGGGCCAAGCTATTCACACTCGAATCAACAGTGATGTGGAACAAGGCGCTCGCATATCGCGAGCGCGCAATGATTGAGGAGAACCGCTCCGCAGTCCTGCAGAACTACTCGGCGGCCTTTATAGGCAATCGCCAGATCGCCAACCAAGACACCGACGATATTTTTAAAAACCGTCAGGCGATCTTTGAGAATATGATTGTTGAGGGACCCGTGCAGGAGAACTTTAAGAGCTCGATGCTAAACCAGGCTAAAGTCGATTTTCTGGACCATCGCTCACAACTCAATGCGCGCGTGATTGCAGTCAGTGAAAAAATGGCAGAGATCAACCGGATGTTGATTGCAGTGAACAACATGATCATGGAAGGCAACGCCGAGATCGTTGAGTTCAATTCGGCAAACATTGAGATCAATCGGCAGTATCTTGATGGCGAGCTGCATCCCGGGCGCGCAACACCTGAAACCAACGCTGAGCGGATCGCGTCAAACACTGCTCGAATAGCTGCGATTCAGAAACGTGCGACGGCTAGCCGCGCCAAGATTGCCGCGGTGATGGAGAAGGTTGAAGGTAACCGCGCAACCATTCAAAGAGACCAAGCTGAAATTTACGCTCGTCGCGAAAAGATGGTCGATAACCACGAGAAGGTTGCAGTCTACCAGGAACGCATTGCTGCGTTGATTGCCAGCGGCTGGTTGCCCTGGTAAACGTCGCTGATAGGATCGGGACTTAGCACAAAGATGCTGGCCAGGCAAGTTTCCATGTTGTTCCTGGCTAGCATGTCCTGACTTCTGGGGTCGGAGTAAAGTGCCAGAGTAAAGTGCCAGAGTAAAGTGCTGGAGTAATCCCAAGACAGACACCGGGCCGATCGTACACAAAAAAGGCAGCTTTCCCTCAGGCTCGCCTGCGCGTTTCCTTCACTTCGATCTGCTGTATCGAATGGACCCATAGAGCGAGGTGCTGGAACGACTTGTTATGCTTTTATTGTTCGAGCATGGTCTAGTTCAAGTAATTCGAAAGTCTGAGCTTTTAACGGCTGCAGGCGCGAAGTCTTCGAAAGCGGACCCCATGGTCAAGACAGTGTTCAATTGAGTTTCAGCTGTCTGTGTCACCTCATAGTTCTGCGTTGAAGAATTAGTAGTTATTCAGCGCATTCGCCAATGTCCGCTTCTTCCGCAGCAGG
>JANQYP010000023.1 GCA_030728785.1 Pseudomonadales bacterium | reverse complement strand
GGTTGCGAGCTACGAGTGCATCTCGCGACTCGTAACTCGTAACTGGCTTCTGGCTACTGGCTTCTCGCTCCTAGCAGCTAGAAGCTAGTAGCTAGTAGCTAGTAGCTCGCCCATCAAGGCTTACCGAGGTAATCCATCTTGCCCAGCGCGACGCCGTTATGACGCAGGATGTTGTAAACCGTGACCGAGTGGAACGAAAAGTTCGCCATCACGTATGACATCAGGTAAGTGGTGCCATCAAATTTAATTTCGGTACCGGCCACTGGCAGGGTAATGGTCTTGTCCTCGGCACCTTCAAATTGCGCAGGCTTGAGGCTGTCAAGAAAGGCAATAGTATTGCTGATACGGGTCTGCAACTCAGCAAAGGTCTCTTCGGTGTCAGCCATCACGGGTGCTTCGATACCCGCCAACTGGGCAGTACCGCGACGAGCAGAGTCAGAAGCAATCTGAATCTGGCGCTTCAGCGGAAACATGTCTGGTGCCAGCCGGGCGTTTACCAGTACAGATGGATCAATCTTCTTTTCTTCAGCAAAGGCTTCAGCCTTCTTCAGAATCGCCGCCAGACTGGTCAGGGTGCGCTTGAACGTGGGTACAGCAACGGCATACAGAGACATGGTAAATCCTTAAGAGGGAATGGTGAGCACAGAGATTGGGACAGTCTGGTTGAATATCAATGGGGGGGGTGGGGGGCGGCTGCTAGCTGCTGGCTGCTAGCTGCTGGCAGAAGCGAGGGGCGAGGGGCGGGTTGCGAGTCGCGAGCGAGAGCGCCTCTTAGGCTTTTGCCAGCAGCTAGAAGCTAGAAGCCCCACCCCCCCTCGCAACCCGCTACTCGCTACTCGCTACTCGCTACTCGAAACCATCCCTAAGCGATCGGCAACTGCACCGTCGCCGTGCCAAACACCCGGGTCTCACCCTTTTCGTTAGCCACGGTCAGGTCTATCTCCACCTGGCCATCTGCTTCGTTAACGTCTGTGACCACACCGGAAATGGTGTGTTTTTCATCGGCAATCACGGGCGCTCGAAAGACCGTGTCGATGGCTTTGATCTCGGCATTCGGTGCCCAGTGGTGGATCATGGCTACCAGGTAGCCCTGGTTGAGAATGCCCGGCACCATGGCGCCGGCCAGACCTTCTTTGCGAGCCGCCTCGTGGTCGCTGAAGCGGGCACCACCCCAACCCACCAGGGCCGCAAACTGCCTGGTAGTGGCCAGTGATGTGTCGGGCTCAAAGGTGGGCAGGTCTTCACCAAAAACAACTTCCTGTATTGTGCTAATCGCCATCAGCTCTTCTCCCGCATCACAACCCGGCTGTCAGAGTTCGCCAGAAGATTTCCCTCGGCGTCATAAAACGCAATTCTCGATACGGCAAAAACCATACGCCCGGAGCGCCCGGTTTTGCTGTAAATGTCGTGCAGGTGGGTGCGGCCGGTAATCGTGGTGCCGGGGCGCACTGGCAGGAAACACTCAATACCTTTGCCCGCATCCATGCCGATACCAAAACGTGGGAATCCTTCCGGCAAGGCCCGACTGCCACTCAGGCTGGCAATGTAAGTCGGTGGTGCCTGGAAATCCGGATGGCTGGCATCCAAAAAACGCTCTGCCGTTTCGCCACACAGGCGGGCATATTCAATGGTTTTTTCGGCAGGAACAGAAAATGATTTTTCATCAAAATCCTGGTTCAGAAACTTTTCTCGCGCTGCTGTTATGTCCTGGTCCACTATGATCCCCGGCGTTGGTTGTTGGTTTAAATGGCTGGTATATGCAGCTGACCGCCTAATCGCCAGTCTTCAGATTAACTGCTTCGAACTGGCCTGTCTTAAGCGCCAGCACCAGATCATCTATGGATTTGATTTCGGCGTCAAACCGCGTTGCACAGCGGCCAACATGGCTGACAATATGCGAGTCGCTGCCGCCAATACCCCGATAACCCAGCTGACTGGCATGCTCAATGGCAATCTGGTCTTCCTGATCGCGACTGCCGCCGTTGTATATTTCGACAATTTCGACGCCTGCGGGTACGCCCAACGCATCCGTATGGGCAAACATACCGACCCGCGGCCGGCCAGGGTGGCACGGCACGGCAATGGCACCATGGGCATTGCAGGCCGCAATGACCTTGGCCAGCGGCAGGGATATGCTGCCAAAATCAAACTCGGCCTGCAGCGCCGGCGTCACGCCGTAGACCAGCACATGACCATATTCGGTTTCCACCTCGCTGGCCTTGAGAATACACAGGTCAAATTTCTCAGCCAAGGCCGAGTAGTCTGACTCGGCGTCGAACTGGCGGTGCTCGGTGAGCACAAAACCATCAATGGGCAGGTTTTTGGAACGGATCCACTGGCAATAGTTCTCTACCTTGGCACGACCATCGTCTGACTTGATTGAATGGGTATGTAAGTCCAGCAGCACGGGTACTCCGACATGAATAATGTGAGTAGGGAATAAAAGCTGGACAAAACTGCCACAAGGGTCGCCGATGTGCAAGTTACAATCTCTGCGGCCGAGTCTATGCTTGTTCTAACAAAACGCCATTGACTACAATAAACCCATGCGAAGACTGCCTGCCCATGGAATACTCGAGAAGTTAGCAGCTGTCTGTGTCCTTGTGTCCTCGGCAAACCTGTATGCAGCGGACCAGCCCAGCTTTGCTGCCTATGCTCCGGACGTGGCCGCGCTTCTGCAGGAGTACCACGCCGACTCTGACGAGCTTGGCAGCATGTTGCCGTCGATTCTTGCCTACCAAGGCCAAAGTAACGCAGAAATCCTCGTCGACTTTGAGCGCGGGTTGATCAGCATCAGCGCCGCAGAACCCCGAGACATCAAACGCGCTGCCGTTGAGATTCTCCTGACACAATTTGACCCGACAATTATCGACGGCAGCACGGCCAGCGATTTTGGCCTTATCAACCCCAAAACCCAAAAACCATTTTTCTTCGGCCAGATTGTTGACCAGGACGGCGCAAACATTGCTTCGGTCTGGCGCGCAGAACGTTATCTCGAGCATTTGCTGCAGCGCTCAAACGGCGCCCAAGCTGAGCGCTTAATCATCCCAATGAGCGACCAGCACAAAACCATCGCCGGCAACAAATACCTCACCTTAGCCAAGGCGGCCAGCGCCAGGCACAAGATACCGCTGCCGCTGGTTATGGCCATCATCGAAACAGAAAGCTCCTTCAACCCCCTGGCGCGCTCACGCTCTAATGCCCTTGGCCTGATGCAGATTAAGGCGGAGACTGCCGGTCGAGACTATTTCTCAATCATTGATGGTCGCAGCCACACGCCAACAACCCAGTTTCTTTACAACCCTGCCAATAACATCGAGGTGGGGACCGGCTATCTGAGTATCCTGGCGGACCTCTACCTGGCTGGCATCTATCATCCGCAAAAGCTGGAGTATGCGATCATCGCCAGTTACAACGGCGGTACTGGCAGTTTGTTTAACAGCCTTGCGCCATCTGGCGGCAGGCAATCAGCCATTGACCGAATCAACGAGATGACGGTTAAAGAGTTTTACTGGTTCCTGACAAATCGCCATATTCGGCTGGAGTCGCAAAATTACCTGAAAAAAGTCACCGCCAGAATGAGGAATTACCCGCAGGCCTGATCATGGCCGCTGAGATTCTTGCCGGCCTGCTTGAGCGCTTTGAGCAAGCCGTGGACCGCGATGCCGGCGTTTTTCCTTGCAGCCGGCACTGGGCTGAAAGCTGGCTGTTATGGCGAGTTCGCGTTATAAATCCAACCTTGGATGAACAACCACGCCTTTGCATTGATTTCAGCCACAAGGAGAATGCCAGTTGCAATACGGTCTGTTTGGTATCAATACAGGATTATGCGCAGATCCCGCCATTATGCTGCAGGTGGCAACACGTGCCGAAGCCGCTGGCTTTGAATCACTCTGGACCGGCGAGCATGTGGTGTTGCCAGATCCCCAGGTGGCACCCTCCCCCGCGGCGCCCTTGACCCCCATGGTCCACCCTTCAACAGCACTGGCGTTTATTGCCGGGGTCACCAACAGCATTAAGCTGGGGACCGGCATCACCTTACTGGCCCAGCGTAATGCCGTGGTGCTGGCCAAGGAAATGGCCAGCCTCGACCATCTGTCCCGGGGTCGCCTGATCTTCGGTATTGGTGCCGGTTATCTCAAAGCCGAATTTGATGCCCTGGGGGTGGATTTTGCAGAGCGCGGCGCCAGGACCGACGAGTATATTCTGGCCATGCGGGAATTGTGGACCTCAGACCAACCACAGTTTGCCGGCCGCTTTGTCAACTTTGCGGGTATCCAAAGCCGCCCGCAACCACACCAAGCAGGGGGGCCGCCTATTGTTCTCGGTGGCGCCAGCCAGTCGGCATTCCGCCGGGCAGTGACACAAGGCCAGGGTTGGTACGGTTTTGCCATGGATGTGGAGGTGGCGGGCCAGGCAATTGCGGGGTTACGCAAGGCCCAGGAGAAATATCCTCGGCCGAAGGCGCTGGGCGATCTGGAAATCAGTATCACGCCGCGGGCACCCCTGACCCGCGAAACCCTGGCGGGTTATGCCGCACTGGGTGTGGATCGCCTGATCCTGCTCCAGGCCGGGCGCAGCCGGGCAGAGTTGATCGCATTTGTTGATGGTACTGCGGACGCGTTTTTTTAGTCTGGCAGGCGCCACGGGTGATGGGGCTTCTATTCACCCAGGCCGGAGTTTTTACTCTGACCCCAAATATCAGACAAACCTGCTACAGTTGGTTAAACCTGATGCATAAATTGCCGACCCTGTAACCAGCGACACCCCTATGACGAAACCCGAAGAGACTGCCCCCAACGCCTACCGCTGGGTCATCCTCGCGGGTGTCTGGCTGCTGTACTGCGCCTTTGGCCTGGTCGCCACGAGTTTTGCGCCGCTGGTGGGCCTGATCGAAAGTGATCTGCAGATGACCCATGCCGCCATGGGCAGCATTATGGGTGCCTGGCAACTGGTGTATATTTTCTCGGCCATTCCCTGTGGCATCCTGCTCGACAAGCTCGGGCCGCGCTGGGCCCTGACCGCTGGCGGCCTGCTGATTGCCGCCTCCGCCGGCTTCCGCGGTGTGGCAGACAGTTACACTGCGCTGCTGCTGGCGGTGATGTTATTCGGCATTGGCGGGCCCATTGTTTCTGCCGGCGCGCCCAAGGTTGTAACCGCCTTGTTCACCGGTTCCTCTCGCGGCCTGGCCATGGGTATCTATATGACCGGCCCCGCTATTGGCGGCGTCATCTCGCTGACCCAGACCCACGCCACCCTGCTGCCCAATTTTGATGGCCAGTGGCGCAGCGTGATGTTGCTGTGGGCGGGTTTTGGCACTCTGGCGAGCCTGGCCTGGCTGGCCATTGCCTGTCATTCGAGCCTGGATCGGGCGCCGGCCACTGCCAGCACTGGCACCGCCCTGCCCCAGACCCAGATTCTGCTCAACCTGATTCGTGCACCGGCAGTCGTGCTGGTACTGCTGATGAGTGTGGGCGTGTTCCTGTTTAACCATGGCCTGAATAACTGGCTGCCATCACTGCTGCAACAGAACGGCATGGACCTGGTCACCGCCGGTTACTGGGCTGCCATACCGACGGTGATTGGCATTGCCGGCTCACTGTTAATCCCGCGCCTGGCGACCCCCGGGCGGCGTTTTCCCATCCTGATTGGCCTGAGCCTGGCGGCCGCTGCCGCCAGCCTGCTGCTGCATTTCCAGTACGAGCCGTTATTGTTTATGGGCCTGCTGCTGCAGGGTATTGCCCGCTCCGCCCTGATGACGGTATTAATTTTAACCCTGGTGGAACTGCCAGCCATTGGTGATCGTTATGCCGGCGTCGCCAGCGGCCTGTTTTTCTCCGCTGCCGAAGTGGGCGGCGTCCTCGGCCCCTTGTCCCTGGGTTTTCTGTTTGACCTGACGGGCCACTTCGATGCTGGCTTGTATCTGCTAACGGGCATTGGCCTGGCACTGGCCTTCGGCGCTTACCGCTTACGCCAGCTGGCCAGCCAGCCGGTGGCCCCGCCAGGCTGAATTTAAGCGGTGCCAGCCTGTCCTGATTCGATCATTAAATATTGGAATATTTGTGCTAGTGTGACTCACGTCTAAAACCTGACCAGGCACATTAAGCATGAGCGAACAACGCAAAGAAGAACAGAAACCCGTCGACCGCGAGACCATGAGTCCCTTTCTTGGGAAAGATGCACCACCGGTTATTGTTGATCCCTATGCTGTGCCCATCGAAGACATCAACATGATTGATGGTCGCCTGTTTGAGCAGGACCTGCACTGGGCGCATTTTGCCCGCCTGCGGGCAGAAGACCCGGTGCACCTGAACGAACTGCCCGTCATTGGCCGCTACTGGTCCATCACCAAATTCGAAGACATCATGTTTGTCGACAAGAACCACGACATGTTTTCCTCCGCCCATGGTATTGCCATTGGCCCACGGGTAGATGCCGAACTGAATCCGGCAGACCTGAACCTGTCCATGTTTATTGCCATGGACCCGCCCAAACATGACCTGCAGCGGGCGACTGTCAGCGGTGTGGTTGCACCACCCAACCTGGCAAAAATGGAAAGTATCATTCGCGAGCGGGCTGGTAAAATTCTCGACAGCCTGCCGGTGGGTGAAACCTTCAACTGGGTAGACCTGGTGTCTATTGAGCTGACCACGCAGATGCTCGCCACCCTGTTTGACTTTCCCTTTGAGGATCGCCGCAAGCTGACCCGCTGGTCAGATGTTGCCACTGCCGCGCCCGGTACCGGTGTGGTGGAATCAGAGGAACAACGCCGCACCGAGTTGCTGGAGTGCCTGGCCTACTTCACCACCTTGTGGAACGAACGCGCCAAGCTTGAGACCCCCGGATCAGACCTGATCTCCATGCTGGCCCACGGCAAAGACACCAAAGACATGCAGCCGTTTGAATTCCTTGGCAACCTGATCCTGCTGATTGTTGGTGGTAATGACACCACCCGTAACTCCATGAGTGGTGGTGTGCTGGCCCTCAACCAGAACCCGGCAGAATACGCCAAGCTGCGCGCCAATCCGGCGCTGATACCCAACATGGTGTCGGAAATTATCCGCTGGCAGACACCTCTGCCCTACATGCGCCGCACCTCTAACGTTGACTTTGAGCTGCGCGGCAAGCAGATCAAGAAAGATGACCAGCTGCTGATGTGGTATGTCTCTGGCAACCGCGATGCTGACGCTATTGACCGGCCGGATGAGTTTATTATTGACCGGCCCCAGGCCCGGCATCACCTGTCCTTTGGCTTTGGCATCCACCGCTGCATGGGTAACCGCCTGGCAGAGATGCAGCTGCGTATCGTCTGGGAAGAAATTCTCAAGCGCTTCAGCCATGTTGAAGTTGTTGGTGAACCGGTACGCCTGCGTTCCAGTTTTGTTCGTGGTATTACTGAACTGCCCGTGAAAGTACACCCTTTGTAGGCAGCGGTTTTTAGCGCGACAGCGTCCGCCAGCTAAAGGGCTGCGGGCGCTTTTTTTATGCCCGCCGTTAATGTATCCCCGAGGCGCTGCAGAATGTTATTCTTCGGCCATCTGTCACGACCCGAAGTCATCTTGATGCAAAACCTGTCCCTGGTCACCCACTACAATCTCCTGCTGAAATCTCTTATCCTGGTTGGCCTGGTGCTGTTCGGCTTTTTCCTGGCGGGTGACCGCGGCTGGCTGAGTATCGCCCTCAACAGTGACCGCAGCTACATCTCCTACGTCATCCTGCTGTTATATGCCGTGCTTAGCCTGCATTGGCTGGCACTGGTAATCCAACTGGCAACGGACACCAAAGTGATCGATAACCTGGGCAGCCGTATCAGCGACCTGGCAGTGGGCGACCTGCAACTTGACGCAGGGCATGTCAGCCTCAAGGGCGAAACCGTTGAAAAAGGCGTGTTTGCCGATTATCTGCAGGAATTGCTGCATAAATCCCAACGTCATGTCAGTGGCGAACTGAACCACCAGTTACTGCTGGAGGTCCTCGCTGAAAGGCTGATGGCACGTTATGCCTTTGGCCACTGGGCTGCCGACATGCTGCTTAAGCTGGGCCTGCTGGGGACCATCCTGGGTTTTATCATGATGTTAAGCCCCGTTGGTGAACTCACGGACTTTGACCCCAATGTGCTGCAGCAACTGCTGGGCCAGATGAGCGGTGGCATGGCTGTGGCGCTGTACACCACCATGGCCGGTCTGGTCACCAGCACCCTGCTGGGCCTGCAATATGAGATGCTGGATACGGCCGCCTCGAGGCTTATCGACAAGGTCGCCGTGGCTGTTGATGTCTATATTCTACCCACACTGCACCAGCCCGCGGCCTGATCCATGCGCCGCCGGTTCAGCCGCCAGACACGTACTAACGACGCCTTTACGGACCTGTTGTTCAACACCCTGCTGGGTTTTGCCTTTATGTTCCTGATCGCGTTTATCCTCATTGCCGAGCCTGACAAGCAGGGTAATGTCACCGTCAAGGCAGAATTTCTCATCACTGTCGCCTGGCCCGACGGTCACCCTGACGATATAGATGTGCTGGTGGAAGACCCTAACGGCGAGATCCTCTGGTTCGACAACAAAGATACCGGCACCATGCACCTGGATCGGGATGATCGCGGGGCCGTGCAGGACCAGATGATCATCAACGGCGAATTGGTCACCAACCCTATTAACCAGGAAAGTATCACGGTGCGGGCCTGGATTCCTGGCGAGTATGTGGTGAACATCCTGCATTACAAGGCTAACTACAGTGAGCCTGTAGCCGTCAGTGTCAAGGTGGAGAAACTCAATCCCGTGGTGACGCTGGTGTATTACGGCGTGCATCAACTGAGCCGGGCCGGTATGGAAGTCACCGCCAGCCGTTTTGTGCTGGATAGTGATGGGGACGTGGCCGCCACCAGCGATCTGCAGAAACGCCTGCTGACCAAAATCAACCCAGGAAAAGTCCCTTGATCTCAGTCCAGATTTTGGCTATCGCCTATGCGGTGATAGGTGCGCTGTTACTCTACCTGCTGGTGGCAACCCGCCGCAGCGTCACCTTCAAGCTGTTCATGGTGGTACTGGTGTCGGGCCTGTATGTCGGCACCTATCTGGGTCTTAAAGAACTACAGGGCTGGCCCGTCGAGGAAGCATTACCAAAACACTTTCGCCTGCACTGGGCTACCATTAATGAACCCGACAAGGCCCAGAAGGCTAAAGGTGCCATCTATTTGTGGATTCAACCGAGCGTGCCTGGCGGCAAACTGCTCGCGACGCCACGTGCCTATCACCTGCCCTATGAACTGGAAACCGCGGAGAAAGTTCAGGATGCCCTGCGCCAGATTGACGAGGGTAAGATTGTTGAGGGGCAACTGGCTCGAGAACGGCTTGAGGCAGAAACAACGCAGGACCGCAGCAGCGACATGCCACTTGCGCTGGATCCTGCCAATGCGGCCTTTCAGGAACGCGATGCAGGGTTGGAATTTACAACCCTGCAACGCAACAATCTGCCACCCAAGGGTAACTGAAGCGCTTAGTCACCCTGAGCCGCAGCGGCCGCAGCGGCAGCCGCCCGATCCTCTTTGGCGCGGCTGATGACATAGGCCTGAACGGCTTCCACATCATTTTCGTCGATCAGATCAGCATAACTTGCCATGCCGGTGCCGGCCAGGATACCGCCCAGAACAATTTCCTTATACAGGCCATGACGGGTTTCACCGGTCATGCGCAGGTCAGGTACGACACCGCTGGATTTTGCCATAAAGCCATGACAGACGGCGCAGTTAGAGTGGTAGACACTCTCACCACGGGCAATTTCTTGCGCGGAAGCATTGCTGGCAGGAGGTTCCGGAATACTTCGATCCAGCGCAATTGGCTGGGGCAGATCCGCCTTGCCATCCAGCTTGAACACCAGCAACTTGCCAAAGTTACCATAGGTCATAGACGCCAGGTTATTCGACTCACCACCAAACAGGTCACCGCCACCGGTACCTGCCTGAATCGCCACGTACTGGACCCCTTCAATCTGGTAAGTAATGGGCGGCGCAAGAAACGACGTGAAGGCGTTAAAGGACCACAACACGTCGCCAGTATCTGAGTCATAGGCTTTGACTTCGCCCAATGAGTTACCCTGGAATACCAAGCCACCTTCCGTGGCCAGGGTGCCGCCATTCCAGTGATGGACCTGCTCTACCGCCCATTTTTCTTCACCTGTAAGGGGGTCAAAGGCTTTCAGGTAACCGCGCGCCTTGGGCGGTACACCATCTTCACCCATCACCTGCACCAGCCGGCCAAACTCGAGCCCCGTGTTCCAGCCACCGACGATATGCTTGTAGACCCCGGTATTCTTCCATTCATCATTCATGGCGTAAGCCAGGGGGTTTTCCATGGCTGGGATAAACGCCAGGCGCCGCGTCGGATCAAAGGCCATGGCCTGCCAGTTGTGGCCACCCAAAGGACCAGGCAACACCCATTTGGTTTTTTCCGAGTAATCATAAGCGGGGTCTTCCACTGGCCGCCCCGTGGTCATATCCACATGGGTTGCCCAGGTAGCCGTGACATACTTGTTCGCCCGCAGCAGCTTGCCGTCAGACCGATCCAGGACATAAAAGAAACCATTTTTCGGCGCCTGCATCAGCACCTTGCGCTCGACACCATCCACATCCATATTGGCCAGCACCATATCCTGCACAGCGGTGTAATCCCAGTTATCCATGGGTGTGGTCTGGTAGTGCCACTTGTAGGCACCGCTGTCAGCATCGAGTGCGACAATAGACGACAGGAACAGATTGTCGCCACCACCAGGTGACCGAATGGCGCGGGTCCAGGGAGTCCCGTTGCCTACCCCAAGATAGAGCTGGTTGAATTCGGGATCATAAACAATGGAGTTCCAGACAGTACCGCCACCACCAATCTTCCACCATTCACCGCCTTTCCAGGTCTTGGCAGCCATTGCCATTTCGGGGGTTTCGAAGGGTTCATCAGGGTTACCTGGTACTGTAAAGAAACGCCAGACCTGGGCACCGGTCTCAGCGTCATAAGCGGTGACATAACCGCGGACACCAAACTCAGCACCGCCGTTACCAATAAACACCTTGCCGTTTGCTACCCGCGGGGCGCCGGTGATGGTGTAATCGCGACTACGATCGGTAAGGGTGTTGATCTGCCAGATCTCAGCACCAGTGCCAGCATCCAGGGCAATCAGGCGGCCGTCATAGCTGGCCACATAGACTTTACCCTTGTAGACCGCGACACCGCGATTAACCACGTCACAGCAGCCTTTACGCGCCCAGGCACCGGGCACCTGGGGATCGTAATGCCAGATTTGCTCACCGGTCTTGGCATCCAGGGCGTAGACCCGGCTCCAGGCGGTGGTGAGGAACATCATGCCATCAACCACAATCGGCGTGGATTCCTGCGCCCGATTGCTCTGCATATCACTGAACCAGGCCAGGCCGAGGCGCGAGACACTCTCCTTGTTAACCTGCTCCAGGGGCGAAAACCGCTGTTCTTCATAGGTACGGCCATGAGCCAGCCAGTTACCCGGTTCGCTCTCGGCACTGATAATGCGCGCATCATCAATCAGACCCACTGTCGGCTCTGCGACCACTGCGCCTGTGTCTGCTGCGTCGCTGACCGCCGCCGGCTGAGGCGCGGCCTTGTCCTGCATAACGGTATAGAGACCAAATCCGGCCGCCGCAATCACGATCACAATCACCAGGTTTTTTATCATTTTTATTACCCCTTAAGTTACTCGGCCCCCAATATAGCGGAATGGGGCCGTAGAGCCTAGCCCACCAGCCCGTCCATAGTCACGAACAAATCAGTCGCGAATGGTCACCGGCAGCTCACGAATACCATGCACAAAGCTGCTGGAGGTATATTTGACCTCGCCGGTCACTTCAATTTTGGGGAAGCGCCGCATAATTTCCTCCCACATGACCGTCAGTTGCATCTCTGCCAGGCGATTGCCCACACAACGGTGCACGCCATAGCCAAACGCGGTGTGCTGACGGGGATTCGGCCGGTCGATAATAAATTCATAGGGTCTGTCGATGGCGTCTTCGTCACGGTTGCCGGAGATATACCACATGGCCAGGCGATCACCTTTCTTGATCTGCTTGCCACCCAGCTCTGTGTCCTGCAGGGCCGTACGAGCCATATGCGCCAGGGGTGTCTGCCAACGAATAATTTCTGGCACCATTTTTGGAATTAGACCGGGGTTCTGCAGCAGCTTTTCATACTCCCGCGGATTCTGGTTCAACGCCAGGACGCCGCCGCTGATGGAGTTACGGGTGGTGTCATTGCCACCAACAATCAACAGGATGACATTACCCAGCAGCTCCTGGGGGGTCATGTTGTTGGTGGAGGGATCGTGGGCCAGCATGGAAATCAAATCGAACTTGGCTGGCTCGGTCTTGCGCCGCTCATACAGTTCGGTGAAGTAGGCCAGGCACTTGAACAGCTCCTGAAAGGCCTCCTCAGGATTATCAAAGTATTCAGGGTTACCAATATTGGCCACCACATCAGACCAGTGGATCAGCTTCATACGGTCTTCCTGGGGAATATCAAACAGGGTGGCGAGCATCTGCCCCGTCAGCTCCACCGACACCTCACGCACCAGGTTGAATTCCTCATTACGGGGCAGGCCGTCAAGGATATGGCCGGCACGCTCGCGAATCAGCGGCTCCAGTTCGGCGAGGTTGCGAGGAATAAACAGCGGGGTCACCACACGCCGCTGGGCATCATGGCGGGGGGGATCATCGGCAATAAACATGGGTAACGCATAGGGGTCATCCTCGGGCCGGGGTGAGCCGGCCAGGGTAATGCCGCCATAGGTCTGTTTTGACGAAAACAGCTCATGATGTTTGTCGACGTACATCATGTCGGCATATTTGGTCACTGACCAATAGGGCCCCACCATACTTTCAGCGGTGTAATGCACCGGATCCTCGGCTCGCAGACGGTCAAAATAGGCCCACATGGTGTCGTTCTCGAACAGGTCCGGGTGCGACGGATCCAGTTCTGCCAGGGGGATGTCATTGACATTGCGGTGGGGGTCAATGGCAAAAGCTCCGCGCATTTCCGCGTTAGATATGGTCATGTCGCCATCGCGCATGCGCTGGACGATGGCTGAACGTTCTGTGCTCATGGGTATCTCCTTGTAAGAGGGCAGTAACTAGTCTGTAACCAGGCCTTAGGTACCGTTACGTCTGCTTGTCTAATTAAGATCAGGCCAGTGGCCATAAGATCCAGCCACTAGATTGTCAGTGGCAGCACACTTTCATGCGCCTCAATGCCGTGGTCCGTCAACTGATGTACAGAAGCGGTGACCTGACCGGCAGCAATATCGAGAAAACCAATAGTCCCAAGGCGCAGGGACTGATTGCGCGGCAGAGTGGGTGAGCCCGGATTGACACAAAGCATATCGCCCACAACATGCAAACCTTCAAGATGGGTGTGACCATAGATCAACACCTGCGGCCGGATATCACAAAAATGTTTATCCACATAACGCCGGATATGGTCGCTGGACTTGCGCACCGGCGACGGCAAGTGATGGATCATGCCTATGTGAACACCGCCCACCTCCAGCAGCCAGCTGTCCTGCATTCGCGGGTCAACAATATCCATATCGCCATTGCCGCGGGCCACATACACAGGTGCCAGCTTACCCAGTTCATCCACCACCTCCAGGGTATGCAGATCGCCGGCATGGAGAATCATATCAACCGCACAGAAAGCCGCATAAGCCTGCGGCCACAGCGCGGCCAAGGACCCCGGCATATGGGTGTCGGCAATCAGGCCGATACGCAGGGTCGGCGGCACACTGGCGGCCCTTAAGCCGGCATCAGGCAGGTTGTTCAACATTCACCGGTATTCCCGTCATAAAAGCCTGGTTACTGAGTTTCTCAAAACTGTCAGGGCCTGAGGGTAACAGGTCATTGGCGTTAACACCGGCATATTGCTGGGCGACCGTCATGCGGGTTTTGGCATTACCCCAGCCGTGGGTCATGGCAACAGTGCCGGGCTTAAGCGTCTCGTCCAACGCCACGGTGGAAGCAATATCGCCAAACTCGTTAAAAATACGCACGTCTGAGCCATCTCCCAGATTCCGCGCGCGGGCATCGTCAGGATGCATATACAAGGGGTTGGTCTGCTGGCTTGGGCGTTTCAAGGCTGGCAGGTTATGCATCCAGCTGTTGATCATATAGTTGGTGCGCCGCGAGATCAGTTTCAACTGCCGCGGGTCTGCCGCCTGGGCCTCCACAAACAGTCGCTCACAACGTGCCAGCGCCTCCGTAAAAAATGCCGGACAACAATCGACGCGGCCAGACTCCGTCTGAATCCAATCGGAATAAAAACGCCCGGCGGCCTTTGCCGGTAACACCAGGGTCTGGTGCGGCAGTGCCCGGATCTGCGCGATGCTTGCGTCACTCTGGCGCAACATATGGTCAATACGCGAAGTCTGGGAGGGAATGGTGTCGCCATCGAGGATGGAGTCAAAACCCTGGGCCTGTTCGATCTTGCCCAGAATCCACCACTCCGGTTTACGCTCAGCCTTGGGTGGCACAATAAAGTTGGTGTACTGCACAAAGGGCTGGGCCTGCAGGCCCAGGCCACACATGTTCACGTCTTCGCGTTCATACATATCCGTCGCCGGCAGCACATAGTCGGCATATTCAGCAGTGGCATTGGGATAGATATCAATGACTACCAGAAATTCCAGCTGTTTGAAGGCCCGCCGCAGCTTCGCGCCACTGCCCATGGACAGCAGGGGGTTGCCGGAGATCACCACCAGCGCCTTGATGGGATTGTCCTCGGCCAGGATCATATCGGCCATCAGGTTGCCTGGCAGGGAGCCACGAATCTTGCGGATCTCGCCATAGGGCGAGTCAAAAAACGGACTTTCGGCCCGTGACCGGCCGGCCTTGGCCGCCGGGTAAAAACCCAGGGAGTAGATATTGCCACCGATCTTATCAAGATTGCCCGTGACAAAACTGAGCATAAACAGCAGCCAGTAGGCCAGCGTCCCCTGGCGCCCCATATTTACGCCGGTGGACATGTACACTGCCGCGCGCTCAGCATTGGCAAAATCATCTGCCAGAGTCCTGATCTCCGCAGCACTGACACCCACTACAGCGGCCACACGATCCGGAGTGTAGGCGCTGACAAACTCCCGCAGCTCGTGAATACGCTCGCCATGCTCGCTGATGGTGACCTCATCAAAGCGCTTGCTGGCATCCAGATGCTGCAGCATGGCAGCCATCAGATAGACATCCGTATCAGGATGGACCTGGACTATCTCACCAATACCTTTCACCGACTCATTGATCCGTGGGTCAATAAAACGAATCTGCGCGCCGCGGTTTTTGGCGTCCCGCAGGGCTTTCATGGGGTCGGCAATGGAGATAAAACTCATATGGGAAACACGGGGATTGGAGCCAAAAATCAGCAGGAAATCCGTGTGTTCAATATCCGGCAGGGGATGAATGGTGCTGGAGCCAAACACTGCTTCGCTGCCGGCAAACTTGTTGGTGCAATCCTGGGTACCGGAGCTGAAATTACGGCGAATCTCATTTTTCATCAAAAAGCCGCCAATAGCCGGGCCCGCCAGGGCATTAAATGCCAGCGGGTTACCGCCATAAGACGCCACCGCATCATTGCCATACTGAGCCTTGATGGCCGCCAGGCGCTCCGCAATACCCTTGGCCGCGGCATCCCAGCTGATCCGCTGAAAGTCATCACCGACCTTCTGCTGGGGATAATCCAGGCGGTCCGGGTCGCGGTGCAAATCCAGGGTTGCCAGGCCCTTGTGACAGGCAAAACCCTTGGTCACAGGATGCTCACGGTCCGGCTTGAGACTGACAATTGCACCGTCAGCGACCTCGGCAATAAGGGCGCAGGAAGGCTCACAGACACGGCAGAAGGTATTGAATTGTTGGTTCATCAGCTCACCCATGGCATTTAATATGGTTTGGTCGCGAGTCATCGATAGCGGCAATCGTCCGCGCCTGATTAAACGGCATAGCCCGCAGGGTATCAAGTCCCGTCTTGCAGTGCCGCCAGGACGGCACGCTGGCACAACCATGGCACAACCATGGCACAACAATTGGTCATAAATGACCTTTTTGTGGCGCCAGCCATCAGGTAATTTCCACAGTCAGACACATGCCGCAGGCAAAACATTGCCAACGTGGCTGCTTGCCAATCCCTGGCAAACTCGTTAATCACTTCTCTGGAGCAGCACTATGGCAGACGCTGATCGAATGGACACCCCCGAACAAGCTGAGTTTCGTGCCTATTGCCGGCAATGGCTGAGCGCCAACCATCCCGGCCAGCCGCCGGTGCGGATTCCCCTCGGGGCACTGGAGCTCAGTGATCCGAAGGCGATGGCCTGGCTGCAGGCCTGGCAGAAATCCGCTTATGCCGCCGGCCTGGTGGGCTGCGATTATTCAACGGCGGTGGGCGGTGGTGGCCATACAAACTGCCAGACCATTGCCAACCAGGAAATGCAGAGCGCCAGGACACCCTTTTTGCCGAACATCATCGGCCTTGGTATGGCGGCTCCGACCCTCTATATCCATGCCCAGGAAGAGGTCAAGCGCGCCTTGCTGCCAGGCCTTTTGTCAGGTGCGGAAATCTGGTGCCAGGGTTTCAGTGAACCCGGCGCTGGCTCGGACCTTGCCAACCAGCAGACCTTTGCTGAGAAACGCGGTGACAGCTGGGTCATCAATGGCCACAAGGTCTGGACTTCCCTGGCGCACTTTGCCGACTGGATGATATTGCTCTGCCGTACAGACAAAACCGACAAGTATAACGGCCTGTCCTATTTTGTGGTGCCCATCCAGCCAGCGGTTGGCAAGGGTGTCACTGTTCGGCCGCTGATCAAACTGACCGGCGAGACGGGCTTTAATGAAGTGATTTTTGATGACCTGGTGATAGAGGACAAATACCGTCTTGATGCCGTTGGCGCCGGCTGGAAAGTTGCCATGACCACCCTTGCCCATGAACGCGGCGCGGGTCTGCTGGTCACACCCGCTGCCGGTGGCATGATCCAGGAAAACAGCAAAAGCGCAAATACCAGCAGCCCCGCGGCCCTGATCAACCTGGCCAAAAGCAGTAGTCGCAACGGCAAGACCGCCGCCGACGACCCCTTGATTCGCGACGAAATGGTCAAAATTGCCATTCGCCAGGAAGCCTTTCGGCAGAACCAGCGCCGCACCCTGGTACCGGCCCTGACGGACCATCCCATGCGTATTCCCCTGCAGAACAAATTAATTGGCACCGAATTCAACCAGGACCTGGCGGCAATCACCTACGACATCCAGGGCCCTGCCAGCAGCCTGTACCTGAATGATGAGAACGCCGCCGGTGGTGGCGAATGGCAGCTGGCCTACATGAACAGCTTTGGCGTCACCATCGCCGCCGGCGCCAATGAAGTGCAGCGTAATATTCTTGGCGAACGCGTCCTTGGCCTGCCGAAATCTAAATAACCCTGATTTTTACGCCCGGCATCGCAACCGCCATAAAAGGAAAACAACATGCAAGAGCAACCTAAAAATTTTGGTTTTGGCGAAGACGAGACCATGCTCAGGGATTCCGCCAGAAAGTTTTTCAGCGACCATTGCAGTGCTGACAAGATTCACCGCCAGGTGGCGTCCAACCCGAATATTCACCGCAACATTGAGTGCCTCTGGGACAAGGGCCTGTGGCAACAAATAACAGACCTGGGCTGGACCGCCGCCTGTGTCCCCGAGTCCGCCGGTGGTATCGGCATGCCGCTGGTAGCAGCCGTCGCCCTCGCAGAAGAAGCTGGCCGGGCGGCATTTCCGTCACCGCTGATTGCCACCTTCAACACCACCTTTGTGCTGCGTGAATGCGCCAGTGCCACGGCTGACAGCCTGCTGGCGGACATCGCCACAGGCACGCCCATGACCCTGGCCATCACTAACAAGGCGGGTTCGTGGGAGCCTGAAGATACAGATGTCAGCGTAACGGCCGGCAAACTCAACGGCAGTGCCTGGTTTGTCCAGGACGCCGGTAAAGCCGAAGGCCTGTTGGTCAGTGCCCGCGCCGCGGCTGGCATTGGCTTGTACTACGTCAACAGCAACGCTGCCGGCGTGACCATCAAGGCCGATGGCATCATCGACCTGACCCGCGACCAGGCCCATATCAATCTCAGCCATGTTGACGCTATTGAAGTTGCCGCACCGGGTACCGGTGCTGCAGCCATCCGCCATGCCCTGCCTGCGATCCAGGCCATTGTCGCGGCAGACATGGTCGGCGCCGGTGAATGGCTGCTGCAGACCACGGTGGAATACGCCAAGGTCAGGGTTCAATTTGACCGACCCCTGGGTTTCTTTCAGGCGGTAAAACATCCTTTGGTGAACGTCATGATTGAGATCGACAAGGCCAAGTCGCTGGCCTACAACGCGGCCTGCGCCATCGACTCAGACCCGCAGCGCCTGGACTTTGCCAACACAGAGAAACTGGCCCATATGGCTAAAGCCTGTGCCAGTGAGATGGCGGTATTTTCCAGCAGCCGGGCCGTGCAGTTCCACGGTGGCATTGGTTTTACCTGGGAGTGTTATGTCCATCTGTTCTTCAAGCGCCAGATGCATAACCAGGCCCTGTATGGCGATGCCAGGTACCACCGCACCAAGCTGGCTGATCTGCTGATTGGTAAAGCGGCCTGAGGCACCAAAAAAGGCAGCGCTACAGCACCACGTTTACAGAAACACGTCTACGGCTTCAACAATCAACTGCACAGTCTGCCGGCCACGATATTCGTTGATATCCAGCCGGTAGGCCATGTGTTTGTTGCGCCCTTCCACCAGTCGATCCTGATTAAAGGCAATGGCATCAAAGGTCTGGTTGCCACTGAGCAGTTTCATCTTCAGGTGCCGCTGGCCAACAATACGCTGGTCAAGAATTTCAAAATCGCCATCAAACAAAGGTTCAGGAAAGCCCTGCCCCCAGGGCATGGCTTCCAGCATCTCGCGAACCATGGGCAGGTCTACTGGCACCCCTGGCGCACCATCACTCACCAGCACTCGCTCCAGGTCTGCCTGGCTCAGGCTGGCACTGGCCTGCTCGTCAAACAGCCGAGCAAAGGTTTCAAACTCGCTGGCCTTAATGGTCAGGCCGGCAGCCATGGCATGGCCACCAAATTTGAGAATCAGGCCAGGGTTGCGGGCATCAATGACCGCCAGTGCGTCTCGAATATGCAGGCCGGCGATAGAGCGGCCCGAGCCTTTCATTTCATTATCGGTGGTCTGCGCAAAGGCAAACACGGGGCGGTGCAACTGATCCTTGATACGGGACGCAACGATGCCAATCACACCCTGGTGCCAGTCATCATTAAACAGGCAGACACCGGTGCGGTGACCACCGGCGGTAAGGTTGTGCTGCAGTTTAAGGTTCAGCTGGGCCTGGGCTTTCATCTCGTTTTCAATGAGCCGCCGGGCCTTGTTGAGTTCATCCAGATGCCCGGCGCGGGCCCGGGCATCCTCAATGGTCGGCGCCAGCAGGCATTCGATACCCAGCGACATATCCTCCAGACGCCCCGCTGCATTCAGCCTTGGACCAACACCAAAGGCCAGGTCCCGGGACACCAGGCGGCGGGGGTCTGTACCCGCCTGCTCCAACAGTGCGGTGATACCCGGGCGGCAGCGCCCGGCACGAATACGGCGAATGCCTTCACTGACCAAAATGCGGTTGTTCTGGTCCAGCACTACCACATCAGCAATGGTGCCAAGGGCCACCAGGTCAAGATAATCAGCAAGGTTGGGGGCTGCTCGAATGGTCGGGTCAAACCAGTTAAGGGCCCGCAGGGCCTGACGGACGGCAGTCAGCAAATAAAAGGCAACACCACAACCCGCCAGGGACTTGCTGGCAAATTGGCAACCAGGCTGGTTCGGATTGACAATAACATCCGCGGCGGGCAGAACATCACCCGGCAGATGGTGGTCTGTGACCAGCACCTTAATACCCAGGGATTTGGCGAGGGCAATACCCTCAAGACTGGAGATGCCGTTATCCACGGTAATAATCAGGTGCGGGCAGGCGTCACCCAAGGCTTGCGCCGGGGTGTCGATACCCGCCGCCAGCAAGACAATTTCCGGCGTCAGGCCGTAGCCGTATTCGAAGCGGTTGGGCACCAGGTAATCCACCTGCAGCGCACCCATGGCCCGCAGGCCCAACACCATCAGGGTGGCGCTGGTGGCACCATCGGCATCAAAGTCACCGACCACCAGAATGCGCTGCTGGCCACTGACGCAGGCTGCCAGTAACTCACCGGCCGGCGCCAGGCCAAGCATGGTGCCGGGTGACAACAGGCGCTGCAGGGAGCAGTCAATCTCATCCAGGTGACGAATACCACGGCCGGCATACAACCGCCCTAAAAGCGGCGAACCCACATCAAGCTGATGCGTGGCCGGACGGCGAACCAGGCGCTGTGACATGGCAAAAGCCCTAGAAGGACTCGACGCGAATACGACTGACGCTGCCAATCACTTCGTCAAGGGCTTCAAGCTCTGCCAGTGCCGCGATGATAGCTTGCTCGGGTATCTCGTCAGTCATGATGGCGATGGGTGCCAGCGCCTTGCGGGCATCCTTCTGGATCAAAGATTCGATGCTGATATTATGCTGCCCGAGAATGGATGAAATCCGCGCCAGCACACCCGGCCGATCGAGGACAGAAAGGCGCAGGTACTGGCAGGATTGTGTTTCGTGAATACCCAGAATAGGCAAAGCCTGCATAGCCGCCGGCACAAACCCCAGGTTCGGTATACCATCACTACCCTGGTTACGAACAATATCAATAATGTCTGCCACCACTGACGAGGCTGTGGGCCCGGCACCGGCGCCAGCACCATAATAAAGGGTCTGGCCAGCGGCATCACTGTCAACCAGCACGGCATTCATGACGCCATTCACCTGGGCCAGCAGATGGCTCTTCTCCACCAGCGTCGGATGCACCCGCAACTCAATGCCGCGTTTGCCCTTGGTGGTAATACCCAGGTGCTTGATGCGGTAGCCAAACTCGCTGGCAAAACGCATATCTTCAGCGGTGATCTTGCTGATGCCTTCTGTGTAAATAGCATCAAAACGCAGGGGCACGCCAAAGGCAATGGACGACAGGATGGTCAGCTTGTGAGCCGCATCAATGCCTTCAACATCAAAGGTGGGATCAGCCTCGGCATAACCCAGGGCCTGCGCCTCCACCAACACATCGGCAAAGCTGCGATTGGCGGCTTCCATCTCAGTAAGGATGAAGTTGGAGGTGCCATTGATAATACCCGCCAGGCGCGTGATGGTGTTGCCGGCCAGGCCTTCACGAATGGCCTTGACGATGGGGATACCGCCGGCAATACCGGCTTCAAATTTCAGGCTGACACCCGCACTGGCGGCCAGGGCAAACAACGCATCACCATGCTGAGCTATCAGGGCTTTGTTGGCGGTGACCACATGTTTGCCGTTGCCCAAGGCTTGTTGTACCAGCGCCAGGGCTGTGTCGGTGCCGCCGATCAACTCCAGGACAACGTCCACCGCCGGGTTATTCACCACGGCAAAAATATCCCGCACCACGTCAATACCCGCCAGATCACAATCGGCATTGTCGCGCCGACAACCGACCTGCACCACTTCGAGATGCCGGCCGGTCTTGCGTTGAATCTCCCCGGCGTTCCGTTGCAACAGATTAACCACACCGGCGCCGACGGTACCCAGACCGCAAACGCCAATTTTCACGGAATCCACTATGACTCTCCCTTCGGAGCCGTATCGCTGCTGCCGGCTGTGCCAAACACCTTGCGCAAACCGCGCAGGGCCTGACGAGTGCGGTGTTCATTTTCAATTAAGGCAAAACGTACATGGTCATCCCCGTGCTGGCCAAAGCCAATACCCGGGGAAACTGCCACCTTGGCTTCCTGGAGCAGCAACTTGCTGAATTCCAGTGAACCCAGGTGGGCAAACCGGGGTGGAATCTTGGCCCAGACAAACATGGTCGCCTTGGGCTTCTGCACCTGCCAGCCGAGGGCATTAAGACCCTCACACAGGACATCACGGCGCTTGCGATACATCTCGACAATATCTGTCACACAGTTCTGGTCACCTTCCAGGGCGGCAATGGCAGCCACCTGCACCGGTGTAAACATGCCGTAGTCGAGGTACGACTTAATCCGTGCCAGGGCGCCAATCAGGGTTGGGTTACCCGCACAAAAACCTATCCGCCAGCCAGGCATGTTGTAACTCTTCGACATGGTGAAAAACTCAACGGCAATATCCTTGGCGCCAGGCACCTGTAGGATGGACGGCGCCTTGTAGCCATCAAAGACGATATCGGCATAGGCAATATCCTGCACTACCCAGATACTGTGTTCCTTGGCGATTCTGATGATCTTTTCAAAAAACTCCAGCTCCACACACTGGCCCGTCGGGTTGCCCGGGAAGTTGATAATCAACATCTTTGGCTTTGGCCAGGTATTGATGATGGCGTTTTCAAGCTCCGTAAAAAAGTCCACGTCGGGTGTCAGCGGCACATGGCGTACGTCAGCATCCGCCAGCACTGAACCATAGGGATGCACGGGGTAGGCCGGATTGGGGACCAGCACAGCGTCTCCAGGCCCCAGTACCGCCATGGCCAGATGGGCAATACCCTCTTTCGAACCCAGGGTCACAATGGCTTCAGTCTCATGGTTCAGGTCAACGTCATAGCGATCCTTGTACCAGTTGCAGATGGCCTTGCGCAGTCGCGGAATACCCTTCGACTGGGAGTAGCGATGAGTGTCGCCGCGCTGCACCGTCTCAATCAGCTTATCGACAATATGCTTGGGAGTTGGCTGGTCAGGGTTACCCATACCAAAATCGATAATATCTTCACCACGGGCGCGGGCCGTCTTTTTCAGAGCATCTGTGATACTGAAGATATAAGGCGGCAGGCGCTTGATACGCGGAAAATCTTCCATTGTCATGTTGGTTACATCTTTTACGGTTAAATAACTGCCAAAAAAAAACCGGGTTCACACCTAGAGTGCGAACCCGGCACTCTGTTTTCAAAATCTATGGGGTTGCCGCTGCCGCAGATCGCGCAGGCTGACCCAACAGGCGCGCCACAGCCGCCGTGGCTGGTGCCACAGCGGGAGCGGATGCAGCTGCAAAAACAACAATACGGGGCATGACCGGCTGACTCGAGTACCTGTGAAGAGTGAGCATATTAGCCAGCTTTGGTTGCTGCTGCAAAGGTCGATTAGCGCTTTCTTGGTTCCGGCACATAGATCCGGACCACGGCACCACCAATTATCAGGAACACAATTGAGGCGATAAAAACCGCCTCATAACCCAGCAGCGCAGCCAATACACCGCCCAACAGAGGGCCAAGGGTGCCCGCCAGTTCTGAGGCCGTATTGGCGATGGCAATGCGCATGGGCAGGTTATCCCGATCACCAAATTCCAGGGTCAGGTTAATGGAGGAGTTCTGAAAACCCTGCACGGCCGCACCAATACCAATAAATACAAGAATAATCAGCCACTGGCTGCTGGCCACCAATAACACCAGAGTGGACACCACCCAGAGTGCAATGGACAGCAGAAATGTACCGCGGAAACCGTGTCGATCGGCCATGCTGCCCCAGGCAAGATTCGACACGGTGCCGGCAATGGTAAAGGCGAAGGTGATGATACCCAGATTCTGGCCGCTCAGGCCGATGGACTGGCCGGCAAAGAGAATATAGAAGGGCATGGCCATGCGGCCCATGGTGGCCAGTGAGCGCGCCAGAAAATACCGACTGAACGCCGGATCCTCGCGGAGCAGTTGCGGCACCTCACCGAGGCGCTGGACCAGGCCCAGCTTGACCTTAACGGTGGGTGGCTCTGGCTCTCGGACAAACAACAGCAGCAACAAACCAATACTGGTGAGAACAAATGCCAGCAGGAAGGTATAGGAGTAACCTGCTGCCGTCGGGACTTCGCCCAGCAGATAGTGGCCACCCAGCCAGGCCACAGCGGCGGAGGTAATACCGGCGAGAAAGTTACGCAGGCCGGTTAAACGGCCACGTTTTTTCACGGGAATGACCTTCGACATCAGGAAATTGAACACCACACCCTGCATGCCCTGGAACAGGCCAAGCAGGGTCAGGCTGACGAGGATCGCAACCAGGACGCTGGTGCCACCGAGCAGCAGCCCGGACAAGGCGATAAACAGGACACTGAGGCGCATCATAGCGCCAATCAGGAAACCCACTGGCAGGACCCGCTTGCGGTGTTCAATCAGGTTAGCGCCCAGCAATGGCGTCAGCATCATGCCCAGGGCCTGCACTGACAAGGCCAGGCCAACCATCATCTCTGATCCGCCGGACAGCAACATGATATAGGCCGGCAGGAAGGTGGGCGCATTGATCAGCCGAAAACCTGTCTGGCCAAGCATGCCATGCCCAAGGTGAGCGTAAAAGTTGCGGGGCAGGTCCCGCTGAACTTGTAAATCATAGCGGCGTTCAGCATGCCGCTGCGCCATTGCCTGTTTGTCCAAGTGTTATCTGACTCCCGCCGACCAATGCCGGGCGGCACAACAGCAAACCGCGGGTTGACTCAATTGACACCCAGCTCTTCTGCCAGTTGGTCAACCGGCACATAACCGGCGCGCATACGGCCATCAGCAAACACCAGTGTTGGTGTACCTGTAACACCCATTTCACCGCCGAGGGCATATTGCTCGGCAACACCATTCTCACAGCTTCGCGGCGGCAAATCAGTGCCACCCTTGGCCAGGGTCAGGGCTAATTGCCGGTTGTCAGCACACCAAACAGAGACGAACTTGTCGTAGGAAGGCGACGGCACACCGGCACGAGGATAGGCCAGATAGCGAACTTCAACACCACGACGGTTCAGCTCTGGGACCTCCTGGTGCATCTTGCGGCAGAAGCCACAGTCGATATCCGTAAACACCGTAATCACCGCTTTGGGTTCACCCGTTGCGGGCTTAAAAATCACCATCTGCGTTGGATCAATCGCAGCCAACTGCTTGACGCGCGCGGCACTGCGGGTCTCCTCAGTGAGATTCACAAAACTGTTGGCAGTCACCTGGAAAAGCTCGCCAACAACAAAATTGTTGCCATCAGCACTGACAAACAGCACCTGGCCGCCAGGCAATGTCACTTCCCAGAATCCCTGCAGCTCGCTGGGGGTCACATCGAGGATGGGCAGCCCTGGCCTGGCCTGCAGCAAACGGTTGCGAATGCCTGCAGCATCCAGTGCCGCCGCTGCTGTTGCGGTAGCGGGTGTCGCTGCCAACGCCACGACAAGTTGGCCAGGAACCAGCTGCAGCATCAGCAGGGCCAGCACCAGGGCGCCGGCACGGCAGCAGCTCTTAACAATGCCAGCAGCACCTGACGCATCAACAACGGTGCGGTGCAACCTGCTGGTGCCTGAGTTGTTGAAAGTATTCATAACCTGGATTCCTGATTTTACGAGCAATACTTTGCCTGAAAGCAAAGTCCCTATGCAAATTCCTTCAGCAAATAGCCTGGGGAACCGGCCAAGCCGGTGCACATGATCCACAACAAAAACCGGCCTATTATAGTCTGTAACAGACCCCTGCAGCGCCGCGCCACGGGTAATTTAACAGCCAAACGGTCATTTTTCCTGCGTCACCCTCGAGGATGATGGGTCTGGTGCAGTTCTTTCATGCGGTGCTGGGCGACGTGGGTGTATATTTGGGTGGTTGACAGATCGCTGTGGCCCAGCAGCAACTGCACCACACGCAGGTCCGCGCCGTGGTTCAGCAAGTGGGTGGCAAAGGCGTGGCGCAGGGTATGAGGTGAAAGCTTATGCTGGATAGCAGCTGTTGCGGCATGGGCTTTGATGCGGTGCCAGAAGGTCTGGCGGGTCATCAGCTGGCCACGGCTGCTGGGAAACACCACCTCTGCAAACAGATTGCTTTTCAGCAATGGCGCCCGGCCATCCTGCAGGTAACGCTGCAACCAACTGATGGCTTCTTCGCCCAGTGGTACCAGCCGCTCCTTGTTACCCTTACCGGTGACACGAACCACACCCTGGCGCAGGTTAATTTCTGTCAGGCGCAGTGAAACCAGTTCCGTCACCCGCAAACCTGTCGCGTACAACACTTCCAGCATGGTGCGATCACGCAGTCCCAACAGGGTTGTCACATCGGGTGCCGCCAGCAACCGCTCAATGTCGCGCTCGGTGAGCGTATCAGGCAGAGGACGGCCAAGTTTGAGATTCTCGATACGCAGGGTAGGATCCAGCTGCAGCTGGTTTTCCCGCAGCAGATATCGATACAGGCTGCGCAGGCAGGACAACCCCCTGGCGATGGACCTGGCCTTGAGGCCCTGTCCCATACGCTCGGCCAGGTAGCGCAGGATATCTTCGCGCCGCACCTGCAACAACGCCAGCCCCTGCAACTCGAGCCAGCCGCTATAGGCTTTGAGATCGCGTCGATAGGACTCAAGAGTATTGCGGCTCAGGCCCTTTTCAAGCCAGAGACTGTCCAGAAACCTGTCGATGATCTGCTCACTCATCACGGCACCTTACTGCGCATCAGGGGCTGCTCGCAACATCAGCGGCGGCGCTGAAGGGTTCCTGGCGACTAAAAAAAAACGCCGCTGAAGCGGCGTTTTCCGAACTGGGCAGCGCTTAAGAGCGCTTTGCCAGCTTCTCTTTGATACGGGCACTGCGACCACTGAGTTCGCGCAGGTAATACAGCTTCGCCTGGCGTACATCACCACGACGGGTGACAGTGACACTCTCGATCAGCGGGCTGTGGGCCTGGAAGGTACGCTCAACGCCCACACCGTGGGAAATTTTACGGACCGTGTAGGCAGAGTTGATACCGCGATTACGCTTGGCAATGACCACGCCTTCGAAAGCCTGCAAACGCTCTCGAGCACCTTCCTTAACCTTGACCTGGACAATCAGGGTGTCGCCAGGACCAAAATCAGGAATGTCCTGCTTGAGCTGGGCATTCTCAATATCTGCAATCAATTTATTCTTCATTACCTTTTCCTCAATTAGCGTCTGCGGATGTTGCACTCGAACAAAAACTTGTTACTCAAGTTCTTGTAAGTACTCGTCCAACAACTGCTGTTCCGTCTCGTTCAGTTCCCGACCTTTGAGCAAATCTGGTCGACGTTCATATGTCCGCCCCAGCGCCTGTTTCAAGCGCCAACGCTGAATCTTTCGGTGATCACCACCCAACAAAACCGGTGGCACCTGCATTCCATCGACCTCCTCAGGCCGCGTGTATTGCGGGTAGTCAAGCAAGCCATCCTGAAAAGAATCACAGCTAATGGATTCCGGATCACCTACTGCCCCCGGTATTAAACGGGTTACACCATCTATCAACACCATGGCTGGCAGCTCTCCTCCACTCAAGACATAGTCTCCAATGGAGTATTCTTCGTCGATCACTGACCCGATCAGACGTTCATCTATCCCTTCATAACGACCCGCCACCAGAATCATCCGTGGCTGTTGGGCCAACCGCTCAAGTGCCGCCTGGTCGATTCGCCGGCCCTGGGGCGAGAGATAAATCACCAGGCAATCTGCCCCTGCAGCCTCGCGTGCGGCAGCAATGGCCATGGTTAGCGGCGCCACTTTCATCAGCATGCCCGGGCCACCGCCATAGGGCTTATCGTCTACAGTCCGGTGTTTGTCGGTGGTGAAATCCCGCGGATTCCACACTGCCAATGTCAGCAGGCCTGCCTCAATGGCCCGCCGAGTAATCCCGTGGTTAGCCACCGCCTGGAACATTTCCGGGAATAAAGTCACCACTCCCATCCACATACCAGTGTCCTCGAAGGTTGGTCAAAACGAGCAACGTCTATTGGGGATCAGTACTCCGGGTCCCAGTCCACTGTCATCTTGCCTTCTGCCAGATTCACCTGCTGGATGAATCGCGGCACAACAAACGGGATCAAACGTTCCCGGTCGTCCATACTGTGTTTGTCCGCTTTGACCACCAGCACGTCATTGGCGCCGGTTTCAAGCAGGTGGTCCACCTTGCCATAGTCCTGGCCGGATTGGTTCACCACGCGCAAACCTACAAGTTCGCGCCAATAATAGTCGCCTTCGTCAAGTTCGGCTAACTGCTCGCCCGGGGTCCAGATCTCGTTGCCGATCAGCAACTGTGCCTGGTCCCTGTCTGTATAGCCCTTAGGCAAGGCGATAATACCTTTACCGTGGGACTTAACCGCCTCTATCTCAAGCAATTGAAGTGGACTTCGCGAGTCCGGCTTTTTGATCAACCAGGGGCTGTAACTAGCAATACGCTCAATCGGGTCGGTAAAAGAAAAAACCTTGACCCAGCCCTTCAGGCCATACACCGCCAGGATTCGGCCTATGGCAATGGGCGCCACGGCGCTGATCTCTGGTGTACTAGCAGCCAAGGCACCGGCCCCAACAGGTCAATTAAGCCGCTACTTCCTCAGACGTGGTGGCCACGGCTGATTTACGGTAATCCTTGGCCAACTGCAGCACACGCTCACTGCTCTGCGCACCCTGGCGAGTCCAGTGATCATAACGCTCAAGGTCAATACGCAGCTTTTCATCAGCACCACGGGCTATTGGGTTAAAGAAACCCAGGCGCTCAATAAAGCGACCGTCGCGTGCGACACGGCTGTCAGCCACACTGATGTAATAATAAGGGCGTTTTTTACTGCCACTTCTGGATAACCGAATCGTTACCATGTTCTTGATTTCCTTTATAAATTCCGGCCCGGCAGAAATTAAGGCTGCCGAAAGGGCCGGTATTGTACGGTAAAGGCGTACAGAATTAAATAGGTTGCTAAGCACCCACCGTATATTTCTTCAGGATGGGGGCTATCCACTGCCGCGCTTGTTTTTTTAGACTCGAAATTCTACATCCGTGGCATACCGCCACCGGGGCCCTGCATCATACCACCCATACCGCGCATCATGTTGGCCATAGCGCCTTTTTTTGTGAGCTTTTTCATCATTTTCTGCATTTGTTTGTGTTGCTTGAGCAGTCGGTTGACATCCTGGATCTGGGTTCCGGAGCCGTTGGCAATACGCTTCTTGCGTGAACCATTAATACTGTCGGGAAAATGACGCTCGCCGGGTGTCATGGAATTGATGATCGCTTCCATCGGCCCAAAGGGATTAGCCTCCAGTTTCGCCTGGGCAGCCTTGGCCATGCCGCCCATACCAGGTAACTTGTCGAGCATACTGGCGATACCGCCCATGCTGTTCATCTGCTGAATCTGGTCACGGAAATCCTCAAGATCGAACTTTTTGCCCTTTTTAAGCTTATTGGCAAGTTTTTTTGCCTTGTTCTTGTCGATCTTCTGTTCAGCTTCTTCAATCAGCGACAATACATCGCCCATGCCAAGGATGCGTGAGGCGATACGGTCAGGATGGAAACTTTCCAGGCCATCAATCTTTTCACTGACCCCCATAAACTTGATGGGCTTGCCGGTGATGGTCCGCACTGACAAGGCAGCACCACCGCGAGCGTCGCCATCAGTCTTGGTCAGGATCACACCAGTGAGCGGCAACTGGTCATTAAAGGCCCGCGCCGTCGCGGCCGCGTCCTGGCCAGTCATGGCATCAACCACAAACAGGGTTTCGATGGGTTTCAGCGCATCATGCAGGTGCCTGATCTCGGCCATCATGGCAGCATCAATGGCCAGGCGACCGGCAGTATCAACAATCAGCACATCACAGAACTGGCGTTTGGCGGCAACCAGGGCGTCACGAGCAATATCCAGTGGCTTCTGCTCGGGGTTACTTTCAAAGAAGCTGATATCCGCTTCGGCCGCCAGTGTCCGCAGCTGGTCGATAGCGGCTGGGCGATAGACGTCCGTACTGACCACCATCACCGACTTTTTATCCCGGCGCTTCAGCCACAGGCCAAGTTTTGCCACGGATGTGGTTTTACCGGCACCCTGCAGACCCGCCATCAGAATCACGGCGGGTGGCTGGGTTGTGAGGTTCAGACTGTTGTCTTCGGCGCCCATCACCCGAATCAGCTCGTCGTTGACTATCTTGACGAATACCTGGCCCGGCGACAGGCTGCTGGCGACATCCTGACCCACGGCTCGCGCCCGGACCTGGTCGATAAAATCTTTGACCACGGGCAGCGCGACGTCAGCCTCAAGCAGGGCCATCCGCACCTCGCGGAGCGTGTCTTGGATGTTTTCTTCGCTCAGCCGGGCTTTACCGGTGATATTGCCCAGGGTGGCACTTAGTCGCTCTGTTAAAGAATCAAACACTTGCGTTATCCTGACTCAGATCGTTAATGAACCTGCTATCATACCCCAATTTCTGCCACTGGTTTTCGCTCACTGCGACAATCTTTCTGGCAGTACCCTGCGGGGAGTGCTCTGCGGGGGGTGACCTGCAGGGGGTGACCTGCAGGGGCCTTTGCAGAGACGCAATCTCAGAGATGCAATCATGAACGCGACAATTTTTGGCATCCTTGCTTGCTTGCTGTACCTGGTGAGCGCCGGGGCCCAGTTGCTGGGCCTGCGACGCGAGGTACAGGCGAAACACCTGTTCGTTTCCCTGACCGGCCTTGGCGCCATTGTTCTCCATGGACTGTTCAGCTTCAGCGAACTCGATACAGACCAGGGTATTGATCTCAGCATCATGCCCATGGCGACGTTAATCACTTTGGCCATCAGCACTATTCTGGTGGCCAGCAGCCTGCGCCGCCCCGTTGCCAACCTTGTGCTTGCTATTTTTCCGCTGGCCATTATCACTATCCTGGCGACGTTAGCAACCAAGACCGGCCATGCACCGCGCGAACAGCTTGCGCCTGGCATCCTCCTGCACATTATCCTGTCAGTTATTGCCTATGGGCTGCTGGCCGTTGCTGCCTTGCAGGCTGTGCTGTTGTCTTTTGGTGACTATGAACTAAAAAATCGCAAATTTGGCCTGCTGCGCCACATGCCGCCCCTGCAGACCATGGAAACGCTGTTGTTTGAGCTTCTGTGGAGTGGCCTGACATTCCTCACCCTGTCTATTGTCAGTGGCTTTATGTTCCTCAGCGACCTCAACCTGCCCGGCCTAATCCATCACACATCCATCACCCTGGCAGCCTGGATTGTCTTTGCCATCCTCCTCTGGGGCCGTTACCGACTTGGCTGGCGTGGCGCTGCGGCCTCACGCTGGACCCTGAGCGGTTTTGCCCTGTTGTTGCTGGGCTATTTCGGCAGCAAGCTGGTGCTAGAAATTATTCTCCAAGGTTGATAGCCATCCTAGCCAGCGACGCCTGCCCTCTGCAACTCTTGACACCAACACAGCCGGTCGATGAAACTGCGCCGATGTATCTAGCCTGAGGTCCAATTCTTGGACGATCTGTCTGTTGGCGCCCTGACGGGTGCCATATTTGTACTTGTAGTTTTGTCCGCTTATTTCTCTGGTTCTGAAACAGCCATGATGGCTATGAACCGCTATCGCCTGAAGCACCTTGCGAACGAAGGTCACGGCGGTGCCAGGCGCGCCAGCCGCCTGCTGGAGCGACCCGACAAACTACTCAGCGTCATCCTGATTGGCAACAATTTTGTCAACTTTTCCGCGGCCTCCATCGCCACCCTGCTGGCATTAAAACTCTTCGGCGAAGCCGGCATTGCCATAGCGCCTGTGGCCTGCACCCTGATCTTCCTGATTTTCTCCGAAGTGGCACCAAAAACGGTCTCTGCCGCCTACCCTGAAAAAATTGCCCTGCCCTCGTCCTACATCCTCAACATCCTCATGTGGATACTCTACCCCCTGGTGTGGCTTGTGAATGGCACTGCCAACGGCCTGCTGCGACTCGCGGGCTTTCGGCCGGAAAACGCCATCGAAGATAACCTGAGCCACGAAGAATTGCGCACCGTGGTATTTGAAGGCGCACAGATTGCAGCGCACCCACAGAACATGATGCTGGGAGTGCTTGATCTGGACAAGGTTACCGTGGAGGACATCATGGTGCCCCGTACAGAGATTTTTGGCATCGACCTGGAAGACGACCTGGAGGACATTGTCCTGCAGATCCGCGCCTCCCAGCACACCCGCCTGCCAGTGTTCAAAAACGATATCGACAAGATCATCGGCGTGCTGCATATGCGCAATGCCGCCAAGCTGTTAACCCAGGACACCCTGTCAAAGGCACTGATTCTGCAAGGTGCCGACGAGCCCTATTTTGTCCCCGAAAACACCCCGCTGCAGACCCTGCTGTTTAATTTCCAGCAGCAGAAACAACGCATCGGCCTGGTGGTGGATGAGTATGGTGATATTCAGGGTATTGTCACCATCGAGGATATTCTTGAGGAGATTGTCGGTGAGTTTACTACCGACCTGGCCAATACCAGCATCGACATACATCCCCAGGATGACGGCTCCTTCATGATTGATGGCGGCGCGCACATTCGCCTCATCAACCGCCAGCTTAACTGGCACCTACCCCAGGACGGACCCAAAACCTTAAACGGCCTGATCACCGAATATCTGGAAACCATTCCAGAGGCCAATATTGGCCTGGTGATTGACGGCTATCGCATCGAGATAGTGCAGATACAGGACAACATGATCCGCACCGCCAGGCTGTCCAGGGCCCAGGCAGACTAGGCGTCCCCGACTAGGCGTCCCCGACTGGGCGTCCCCGACTGGGCGTCCC
>JANQYP010000022.1 GCA_030728785.1 Pseudomonadales bacterium | reverse complement strand
CGCGACCGGCAGGATTAAAGCCACTGTCGGCTATTTCGTGGGCGACAGAGATCAGTTTGCGCACCGTTGCCCGCTCCACAACAATTGTGGCGTAGGCACGGATATTTGAGGTGGTGGGGATGCTGTTAGCCAGCTCCGAAAGATATGCAATGCCACCGACGTTGGCGAGCTCGTTCACCGCACTCAGGGACTCAGAAATAGTGATGATATCGAGGGGTTTGTTCTGCTCCGCCATGGCTTCCATGCAACGGAAGATGACCCGGTGGTCACCGCGATAGAAGTCTGCGGCGGTAATCAGCCCGGAAATCTGGTCATAGGCCTGCTCGTCAAGCATCAGGCCGCCAAGCACCGAGCGCTCAGCCTCCAGGGAATGGGGAGGGACTTTGAGCGTCGCCGTGCTGATATCGTCTAATGCTAAGGCCACAGGGTTCGCCGCGTGAAGGTTAAGCCAGGCCGAATAGGGTACCCGGCAAGAAAAACTTTTCAAGCGCCTGTTTTAAAGCCAGGCACGATGTAGCAAAGAATGTAGCACAGAATGTACCACAGAACGTCGCACAGTAAGTTGCACAGTAAGTTGCACAGGGCGCTGCCCACGGCGGCGCCCATGTCCCGGGATAACACCACAGGGAACTGGTCTTGCGACCTGCGACAACAATTCCCGGCCACGCCCGTCCTGTCAAGGCCAGCAGCGCGCCTGTCAGCAGGATCATGGTTTTGCCACCAGGCTCTTTCGGCGCAGCGCCGACAAATCTTCGCCTAGCCGAAAGACGCTGGTGTTAAGCCTCGGCGATGACGCCGACCTTCAGCTTGACGTTGACTTCGTTGTGCAGGTGAATATCCACCAGATGTTCGCCCAGGTCACGGATTGGACCCTCTGGCATACGCACTTCACTCTTCTCGAGCTCAAAGCCCATGGCGCAGACGGCATCAACAATATCGCGAACCGTAACAGAGCCAAACAACTTGCCCTCATCACCTGCTTTGGCTGTCACTGTGATGTCCAGCGCACTGACTTTCTCGCCACGTGCACGCGCTTCAGCGAGCCTTGCGTCGGCAAGCTTCTGCAGTTCCGCACGGCGAACTTCGAATGACGCAAGATTCGCTTTTGTGGCCGGTACGGCTTTCTTTTGTGGCATCAGGAAATTGCGGCCATAGCCAGATTTTACCGATACCTTGTCACCCAGATCGCCCAGGTTAGCAACACGTTCTAACAGAATAACTTCCATTTTTTACACCTCTCGATCAGATCGAAAATTCTTTCTCAAATCAAACCAGCTGTCCATCAGCGCCAACGAAGCAAGCAATGGCGAGACCAGCTGATACATCAAAATCAACAATACATAAAACCCGCCGAGCCAGTGCCCGGACAAACCTTTGTTATTCACCAGCCAGTGCACCAAGCCTATGGCAGACATGACCAGCGGTACCGTCAGTAACGGAATCCAGCGCATGGCTTCGGGCGTACCCAGGCCAACACACAAGGCCAGCAATACCACCAGGGTCGCCGCCAGCGGAACAGGCAACCGCAACTGGTAGAACTCTGCACGTAATCCACCTGGATTAAACAGCAGACTCTGCCACCACCTCGCCAACACCAGGAAACCAATCATGGCGTAGGCCTGGCCCATAGCAAACAAGCCCATAATAACCTGCCCTGCCAAATGTCGGGCCTGCTCAGGATCTGCCGCGAGCGTTGCCTCGGTCGCATTACCTGCCATCAGTGTCAGGTACCATTCCACCAGTGTGGCAATGTCTGCTGCAACCAACGCCTCAAATGCAAGACTGCCTAAGGCCGATACCACCAACACCGTCGCCAGGGTCCACGGCCAAGACTGGCTGCTGCGCAAGACCGAAGCCAGACACACCATACCTGCCAGGCCAATCAGCGGACCGGGATCGCCCGTCACAGCATACAAGCCAATCAGAGGGATGGCGGCCACCAGCAGCAGCATCGCACCTTCTGTTGCACCCCGGCGTAATAAAACCAGGCTGACAATCGCGGCACTGAGCCAATGACCCAGGGGCACGATGCCCAGAACGACACAGGCCGCCGCCGCATGCAACCGACTGCGCATGACAAACTCTGCAAGGGCACGCATGTTACTGGTCTCCGCTGCGCATCAAAACCGCGTCAGGTGCCCGCTGGCTGTCCGCAAACACCGCAATCAAAGATCGCTTGAGTTACTGGTGACTGTCAGTGAAGGGGATCAGGGCAAGGTAACGAGCGCGCTTGACGGCTTTTGCCAACTGTCGCTGGTACCTGGCTTTGGTGCCTGTGATACGGCTCGGGACAATCTTGCCAGTCTCGGAGACGTACTGCTTGAGCACTTCGATATCCTTGTAATCAATCTCGGTTACGCCTTCAGCAGTAAACCGGCAAAATTTTCTTCTTCGGTAAAATCGTGACATGAGGTTCTCCGGTTAACTTGCTGCTTCGTCTGAGGGGGCGTCATCCGCATCGCTGACATCGTCGGCAACAGTGGCAGCCGGTGCACGTGATGCGGGCGTATCGTCACGCTCTTTGCGTTCACGACTTTCACGCTCGACCTTCATGATGGGCGAATCTCCTGTTACCGGGCCCTTACGGCTCATAATCAGGTTCCGCAGCACCGCATCATTGAAACGAAAGGCAGTGTTAATTTCTTCGAGGACATCCTGGCCGCATTCAACATTCATCAATGCGTAATGGGCTTTATGGATTTTGTTGATCGGGTAGGCCAACTGCCGGCGCCCCCAATCTTCAACACGGTGGACCTGGCCGCCGCCGTCTTTAATCAGGCTGGAGTAACGCTCAACCATTCCTGGGACCTGTTCACTTTGATCAGGGTGCACCAGAAACACTATTTCATAATGTCTCATTCAAGACTCCTTTCGGGTTAATGCTTCCCTGCGGGGCCCCCAAAGAGGGAACAACGGCCGCGGTGAAGCAAGGAGAAAACTGGGGGGCGCATTGTAACGACACATTCGCCGCAATTCAAACCTTAAAACGCTCTGGCCTTAAAAGGCCCGGCCTTTAACCACTTAGGTACCAAGCCGCTGCCGCACTGCCTCATACAGGCAGATACCCGTTGCCACGGAGACATTAAAACCAAGATCTGCGCAGGGCATGGGTATATTCACCAGAAAGTCACAGGTCTTGCGAGTTCGCTCCCGCATGCCGCGCTCTTCAGAGCCCATGACAATCGCCACATTACCCGTCAGGTCCACCTGGTGCAGGGCCTGGTCAGCCTCAAGCAGGGTGCCGACAATCCAGATACCCCGCTGTTGCAGCTGCTCAATGCAACGAACCAGATTGACCACCTGCACCACCGGGACAATTGATGCACCACCGGAGGCGGTCTTGGCCGCAGCCGCATTCAGTGGCGCACTGTTATCTTTGGGGACAATAACAGCGTGCACTCCCAGGGTTGCGGCACTGCGCAGGCAGGCACCAAAATTGCGCGGGTCCGTGACGCCATCAAGAATCAGCAGCAGCAGACCCTCGGGGTTGGCCTCGAGAATACGGTCAAGTTGTTTTTCTCCCAGCAGGCCCATGGGTGTCACGCGCAGCGCCACACCCTGGTGATTGATACTCGTCAGCTGCGCAAGGTCGGCGTCCGTGACGCGCACCACCGGAATGGCGGCTTCTTCGGCCAGCGCCACCAGCGCTTCCACACGCCGTGACAACTGACCCTCGCGGACTGTCAACTCATGGACGCCTTGATTACCCGCAAGGAGTCGGCTTTCCACTGAATTAATACCAAACAGCAGATCAGTGACAGGTGCATCTTTCATCTAACGACGTCGCCTCCTGCGGCTGGCAGGCTTGGCAGCAGCATCGGGCGCCGCACCTGCAGTAACTTCAGCTGGCGCTTTGATCTTGGCTTTGGCCTTTGACGGTGTTTTTGCCTTGGCGGCGGCCGCTTTTGTTGTCCTTGGCTTTTTCCCCGCCGGCTTATCACTGGCACTGCTGGCAGCACCTTTCTTGGCTACCTTTTTCTTGCCAGAGGCTTTCTGCGGCTTGCGGCGACTCGCCAGGGGCGCATGGTCAACCAGCTCAAAATCCATCTTGCGTTCGGCCACATTGACGCGCGCCACCTGCACACCGACCTTGTCACCCATGCTGTAAGTGACCGCTGTGCGTTCACCCACCAGAGTCTGGCTGGGCTGGTCATACTGGTAGTAGTCACCCGCAAGGGTACTGACATGTACCAGCCCCTCAACAAACACATCCACCAGCTCCACAAAAAACCCAAACTTGGCCACGCCAGTGATAATGCCGTCATGGATATCACCGACGCGATCGCTCATGTAGTCACACTTGATCCATTCAAGTACTTCGTACACAGCCGCATCGGCACGCCGCTCTACCAGAGACGTATGTATGCCCAGGGCCACTACCTCGGATTTTTCATAAGGATAGTAGCTAGCCTTTGCCGGCTTGCCAAACCGCAGAATCCAGTCACTCAGGGTGCGGCTGTGGATGACACTCTTGATCAGGCGATGCATCAACAGGTCCGGGTAGCGGCGAATAGGCGAGGTGAAGTGCGCATACTCTTTGTAGCCCAGACCAAAATGGCCCTTGTTGTCGGGCTGGTAGACAGCCTGGTTCATGGAGCGCAGCAACGCCATCTGCAACACGTGACTGTTTTCCTTGTCCCGCAGCTGGCTGATGACATGCTGGTAATCAGCGGTGGTAAGCTTCTCACCTTCTTCAAGGGTAACGTCAAAACGCTCCAGGAAGCCGCGCAGCAACTCTACCTTTTCTGCTGTGGGCGGCTCATGGACCCGGAACAGTCCCGGCTTGCCATGTTTGACAATAAACCGGGCGGCACAGACATTGGCACACAACATACATTCTTCGATGATGCGGTGAGCAATATTGCGACTACGGGGCACAATGGAATTAACACTGCCGCGTTCATCGAAGCCAAATTGCAGCTCCGTAGACTCAAATTCCAGAGCGCCACGCTGGTGGCGCACCTCCAGCAAGACATCATAGAGAGACTGCAGCGCCAACAAGTGGGGCACCAGTTCTGGCTTGGCAAAGGGCTCATGGGGTGAATTCAGCAGTTTTGCCACATCTGTGTAGGTCAGGCGTGCAGCTGACTTGATAACCGCCTCATAGAACTTGTAGCTGGTGATCCGGCCTTTGGCGGATATCTGGATGTCGCAGACAATGACCAGCCGGTCCACATAGGGGTTCAGTGAGCACAGGCCGTTGGATAATTTTTCCGGCAGCATAGGCACCACATACTGCGGAAAATAAACGGACGTGCCACGAGCATGAGCGGCCTGGTCAAGTATGGAACCGACCTCCACATAGTGGCCAACGTCTGCGATGGCAACCCGCAACTGCCAGCCACCACGACTGCGCGCCTCAACCAGCACCGCATCATCAAAGTCGCGGGCATCCTCGCCGTCGATGGTCACAAAGGGCAGTTCCCGCAGATCCTGGCGTCCCGTCAGATCGGTAGCCCGCACCGCGCTGGGCATGGCGTCCACCAACTGTTCAACACCTTCTGGCCAATCGATAGGTATGTCATGGTTGCGCAGGGCAATTTCCACCTCCATATCGGGCGTCAGCTGTTTGCCCATGACTTCGACAATCTCTGCCGTCACATGGCCGTGACCCATGGGTTGCTCCAGCACTCTGACCAGCACAATCTGGCCTTCCGGCTGCTCGTTCACTGCCGCCGCCGGCAATAGAATGTCAAAATTAATGCGGTTATTCAGCGGCTCGACAAAACACAGGGCACCCTCATGGAAAATACGCCCAACAAGCTGCTCAGTGTGGCGCTCCAGGACCTCGACAATGTCACCCTGCAGGCGTCCACGGCGGTCTTTGCCGCCGACTCGCACCTGCGCTACATCACCATGGAAAACCCGGCGCATCTGGCGCTCCGACAGAAACACATCTTCTTCGCCCTTGGCGGTCACCAAAAAGCCATAACCGTCAGAGTGGGCGGAGATCTTGCCCGTAATGAGCTCCATTTTGCTGGCGATGGCGTAGACATCACGCCGGTCGACAACTAATTGCCCGTCGCGGACCATGGCTCGAAGGCGATGCTGGAGTGCCTCACGCTGGCCTTCCTGGTCCAAGTTGAGGGTTTGCAGAAGGCTTTTGAAACCCATGGGCTCACCTGCCTGCTCCATACATTCGAGGATAAATTCTCGACTGGCGATGGGATGCTCGTATTTTCTTGCTTCTCGTTGCCCAAAAGGGTCTTTTTTCATCATTCAGTACCAGACTTTGATTGACAGCAATGTATTGCCTTAGTAATCTTTCGCGCCTCATTGCCGAGGTGGTGAAATTGGTAGACACGCTAGCTTCAGGTGCTAGTGCTCGCAAGGGCGTGGAGGTTCAAGTCCTCTCCTCGGCACCATAATATCGTTCGATATTATGGTATTTTATTTGGCATGCAGACCCATCGCTGCTACTGCACCACACAAGTCGTTAGCCACGCTACTTATCCGCAAAGCAACTCTTTCCTAAAGCAACTCTTTC
>JANQYP010000021.1 GCA_030728785.1 Pseudomonadales bacterium | reverse complement strand
CACCGCAGCTGAGTAGCACCGCAGTAGGGCCAGAGGCGCGAAACTTTGGTGACGGCACTGCCTGGGGGTCATTGGCGACTCATCCGCAAACCAAGCAAGCATAAATGACGCTTTGATTGGCCCTAAAGATGCTCCACCGAGCAGATTTCATATTCGATATTGCCGTTCGGTGCCTTGACGATGACAACGTCGCCCGCCGCTTTGCCAACCAGTGCGCGGGCTATAGGCGAATATACCGAAATTTTCAGGAGTTTAAGGTCGGCTTCATCGTCCCCGACTATCTTGTAGGTGATTTCCTGTTCTGTATCAAGGTTGAGCAGTCGTACCGTCGTTCCAAAAATCACTCGACCCGTTGGCTCAATAAGCTTCACATCAATGATTTGAACATGATTCAGCTTACCTTCGATATCGGCAATCCGCCCCTCGATAAAACCCTGCTCTTCCTTCGCATACTGGTATTCAGCATTCTCGCGCAGGTCACCCTGGGCACGGGCCGTGGCAATCTCCTTGATAATTCGCGGACGCTCGATCTGTTTAAGGTGGTCAACCTCAATTCTGAGGGCCTGCTCACCCTCGGCTGTCATTGGGATTTTGTCCATAAATTCTCGTCCGATAAAAGTTTGTCCAGGATGTTCAGCACCTGTGACAGAAGATACCAGAATCAGTTCACTGGCCCAGCAGGCGCTTGTGCAGATCCTGCAGTCGGTAAACCGATATATGGTCGCCGTGCCGGACCGCATCAATACAGGCCCTGGCACCCGCCATGGTGGTGGCATTGTATACCTTGTGCTGCAATGCCGTGCGCCGGATCGCATAGGAGTCTGCAATGGCCTGCTTGCCTTCAGTGGTGTTGACGATGAAGTTCACCTCGTGATTCTTCAGCATGTCAACCACATGGGGCCGGCCTTCCTGGACCTTGTTGACAATGTCCACCTCCAGCCCGGCTTGCCGCAGCACCTTGGCGCTGCCGCGGGTGGCAACCAGCGTAAAGCCAATTTCCAGCAGATCGATGGCAATCTGCACAAGCTCAGCCTTATCCACGTCACGAACGCTGAGGAAGGCGCGGCCAGACGCAGGAATACTCTCGCCAGAAGCAACCTGCGCCTTGCGGTAGGCCTCACTGAAAGTTTCGGCCACACCCATTACTTCACCCGTTGACTTCATCTCCGGGCCGAGTATCGGGTCGACGCCAGGGAATTTGCCGAAGGGAAAGACTGCCTCCTTGACGCTGAAGTAGTCGGGTACAATTTCTGTGGTGAAATTCTGTGCCTCAAGGCTGGTACCCACCATACAACGGGCGGCAATCTTGGCTAATGAGGCGCCAATACACTTGGACACAAAAGGCACTGTTCGTGAGGCGCGCGGGTTCACTTCGAGAATGTAGATATCACCATTCTGGATGGCAAACTGGACGTTCATCAAGCCAATGACACCTAACTCGAGTGCCATCTCCACCACTTGCCGGCGCATCTCGTCGAGTGCTGCAGCACTGAGGCTGTAGGGTGGCAGGGAACAGGCTGAGTCACCGGAGTGGACGCCAGCCTGCTCGATATGCTGCATGACGGCACCAATCACCACCTGCTTGCCATCCGACACGGCATCCACGTCTATCTCAATGGCCTGGTCCAGGAACCGATCGAGCAACACCGGCGAGCGGTCAGACAACTGCACGGCTTCGCGCAGGTAGGTGGTTAATTCCGACTCGTCATAGACAATTTCCATGGCCCGCCCACCCAGCACATAAGACGGCCGAACCACCAGCGGAAAGCCAATGCGGCGAGCCGCGATCAGCCCCTCTTCGAGAGTCTTAACGGTTTTGTTCGGTGGCTGGCGCAACCCCAGCTTGGTGATCATCTGCTGGAAACGCTCTCGGTCTTCAGCCCGGTCAATGGCCTCGGGGCTGGTGCCGATAATAGGAACGCCGGCCTGCAGCAGCGCTTCTGCGAGTTTCAGCGGAGTCTGGCCACCAAACTGGACAATGACACCCTTGGGCTTTTCAACATCAACAATCGCCAGCACGTCTTCGAGGGTCAGGGGTTCAAAATACAGGCGATCTGCCGTATCAAAGTCCGTCGACACGGTTTCCGGGTTGCAGTTGACCATAATGGTCTCGTAACCGTCTTCCCGCATCGCCAGTACGGCATGTACACAACAATAATCAAACTCGATACCCTGGCCAATCCGGTTCGGACCGCCACCAAGGACCATGATCTTGTCGCGGTTCGAGGGCCTGGCTTCACATTCACTTTCGTAGGTGGAGTACATATAGGCCGTCGCTGAGACAAACTCAGCCGCGCAGGTATCAACCCGGCGATACACTGGCTTAACCCCAAGTCCAAGCCGGTGTGCGCGTAAGTCTGCTTCACTCACGGCCAGCAACTCTGCCAGGCGGGCATCGGCAAAACCGCGCTGCTTCAGGTCGAACATACGATCATGGCCGATGGCCTGCAGGGCAACGCCAGCAAGGCCCTGCTCGCGACGGATCAGGTCTTCTATCTGCGCCAGGAACCAGGGATCAATACGGGTCAGCTCATGGATTTCTTCCATGTCAAAACCCAGCCGAATAGCATCTGCGAGATAACGAATACGCTCGGCACCGGCCACCTGCAGCTCTTTACGCAGACGGGTTTTCCATTCTCGGGAAGCGTCATCCATGATGGGCGACAGGCCGTTAATATCTACTTCAAGGCCACGCAAGGCTTTCTGCAGTGATTCCTGGAAGGTTCGGCCAATGGCCATGACTTCGCCCACAGACTTCATCTGGGTGGTCAGGAAATTATCTGCCTGGGGGAATTTTTCAAACGTAAAACGCGGGATCTTGGTGACCACATAGTCCAGCGACGGCTCAAACGAAATGGGTGTCACGCCACCGGTAATCTCATTCGACAACTCGTCCAGGGTGTAACCCACGGCCAGCTTCGCCGCCACCTTGGCGATGGGAAAGCCTGTGGCTTTTGATGCCAGTGCTGACGAGCGGGAGACCCGCGGATTCATTTCAATAATGACCATACGCCCGGTAGCCGGGTCAATGCCAAACTGGACATTCGAACCGCCGGTTTCAACGCCGATCACGCGCAGCACCGCAATAGCGGCATTCCGCATGATCTGGTATTCCTTGTCGGTCAGGGTCTGGGCCGGAGCGACGGTAATCGAGTCGCCGGTGTGAATGCCCATGGGGTCAAAATTTTCGATAGTACAAACGATAATGCAGTTATCGTTTTTGTCCCGTACCACCTCCATCTCATATTCTTTCCAGCCCAGCAAAGACTCGTCGATCAACAGTTCACTGGTGGGTGACAGATCCAGGCCGCGAGTACAGATCTCGATAAAGTCATCCTGGTTGTAGGCGACACCACCACCAGAACCACCCATGGTAAATGAGGGTCGAATCACGCAGGGGAAACCCAGCTGCGCCTGCACCTGTTTGGCTTCTTCAAGAGAATGGGCAAACGCTGAGACGGGGGTTGACAGGCCAATGGATTTCATCGCCTTGTCGAATTTCTGCCGATCTTCGGCCTTGTCGATCGCCTCGCGACTGGCGCCAATTAATTCAACATTGAAGCGCTCCAGCACACCTTCTCGCGCCAGGTCGAGGGCACAATTGAGGGCCGTCTGGCCACCCATGGTGGGCAGCAACGCATCGGGGCGCTCCACCTCGATAATTTTCGCCAACACTTCCCAGGTAATGGGCTCAATGTAGGTTGAGTCGGCCATGGCCGGATCGGTCATGATGGTCGCCGGATTGGAGTTCACCAGAATCACCCGGTAACCCTCTTCGCGGAGCGCCTTGCAGGCCTGCGCCCCTGAATAGTCAAATTCGCAGGCCTGGCCGATAATAATCGGCCCGGCGCCAATAATCAGAATGCTTTTTATATCAGTTCTTTTAGGCATGGGACTTCTTGATCGTCTTGGAGTGCTCAATCAACTCAATAAAGTGATCAAACAACGGGGCTGCATCGTGCGGGCCCGGGCTGGCTTCCGGGTGTCCCTGGAAACCAAATGCTGGTCTGTCCAGCAGTTCGATGCCCTGCAGCGAATTATCAAACAAGGATCGATGGGTCACCCTCACGCCTTCTGGCAGGGCAGCATCGTCAATACAAAAACCGTGGTTCTGGCTGGAGATCAGCACTAAACCCGTGGCCAGGTCTTTGACCGGGTGGTTGGCGCCATGGTGACCATGATTCATCTTTATGGTTTTCATACCGGTGGCAAGACCAAGCAATTGCAACCCCAGGCAGATGCCAAAAATTGGGATGCCCGATTCAAGCAAGGTCTGGATCGCCTCAATGGCATAGTCGCAGGGGCCGGGATCGCCCGGACCATTGGAGAGAAAAATGCCGTCGGGGTGCATGGCCAGGACATCAGCCGCTGACGTTTTAGCTGGCACAATGGTCAGGTCGCAGCCACGATCAGCAAGCATACGCAGGATATTGCGCTTCACGCCAAAATCAAAAGCCACTACCTTATATTTGAAGTTGCTCAGCTGCGGGTAGCCATGTTCCAGGTCCCAGCTGCCGTGGCGCCACTGATAAGGGGCCTGGGCTGACACCACCTGCGCCAGGTCGAGACCGTTGAGGCCACTGAAACCTCGCGCGGCCGCCAGGGCAGCGCCAATATCCGCCTCGGTGATCGCCGGGCCGGCAATAATACAGCCCTTCTGCGCACCCTCATCACGAAGAATACGGGTCAGTTTACGGGTATCGATACCCGCTATGGCAACCACCTGACGATCGACCAGATATTCCTGCAGTGTGCCCTGCTGGCGCCAGTTGCTGACAGCCAAAGGCAGGTCGCGAATCACCAGCCCGGCAGCCCAGATGTTGTCAGACTCTTCATCTTCGAGCGTAACGCCGGTATTGCCGATGTGGGGGTGGGTCAGGGTAATGATCTGGCGGGCATATGATGGATCAGTCAGTATTTCCTGGTAACCAGTCATGGCCGTGTTAAAAACCACTTCCCCAACTGATTGACCATCAATACCAATAGCTGCACCCTCGAACACTACGCCGTTCTCAAGTGCAAGTACTGCTCTACTGGTCAACTCTCTGCCTCCATTGGCTAATCATAAAATACCTTGAAAATTGCGGCTCTCGGGTCGAAAAAAAGCGAGAGGGAATTACTTCCATCTCGCTGTGTATTCTCGCCTGAAGTGTGCTCTATCGGAGATGCCTTGTTGACGCCAGATTCTATGTCAAACAGCCATTCCTTGCCAGAGAATTTCACACTTTAATCGGCCTTCAGGGCCCGCAAACCCAGCACATCCTGCATGTCGTAAAGACCGTGCGGCTTATCAGCCAGCCAGCGCGAGGCCCGCAGCGCACCCTCGGCAAAGTTCATGCGGCTGTGGGCCCTGTGAGTAATTTCCAGGCGCTCACCAGCGCCAGCAAAGATAACCGTGTGCTCGCCAACGATATCGCCGCCGCGAACAGTGCTAAAGCCGATGGTCTGGCGGTCACGTTCGGCACCTGTGCCTTCACGCCCGAAGACAGCTACATCCTTCAGTTTGCGCCCAAGGCGCTCGGCCACCACCTCTCCCATGCGTAACGCCGTGCCTGAGGGCGCATCGACCTTGTGGCGGTGGTGAGCCTCGATAATCTCTATGTCCACATCATCGCCAAAGATCCCGGCGGCCACTTCCAACAACTTGAAGGTAGCGTTAACGCCGACACTGTAATTAGGCGCAGCAACAACCCCTGTTGTTGCCGACAATCGAGCAATCGCCGCCAGCTGCTGTTCATCGTGGCCGGTCGTGCCGATAATCATGGCTTTCCCATAACGGGCACAGACCTCAAGATTGGGCACAGTGGCGGCCGCCACCGTAAAGTCAATCAACACGTCAAAGCTCGCCGCAACGGCCGCCAGGTCAGCCACAACGGGCACCTCCAGGCGACCGACGCCGGCAAGTTCCCCGGCATCAGCACCAAGGCCGCTGAACCCTGGCTGCTCAACAGCGGCAGCCAGCACCAGGCCAGGGGTCTCCTGGATAGCCTGGATCAAGGTCCGGCCCATGCGCCCGGCAGCGCCCGTCACGGCAATTTTTATCATAGCCTCATTCCCTGCTTGGATGTCGGCCATATCAGGTCAGTGAATCGATGAATTGTTTGACGCCTTCAAACCATGTTGAACGCTTCGGCGACTGCTTCTCATTCGACTGACCGTCAAATTCGCGCAACAATTCTTTTTGTTTCTTGCTGAGCTTGACCGGGGTTTCTACCACAACCCGACAGTAGAGATCACCAATACCGCCGCCCCTGACCTGAGTGACGTTGACGCCCTTGCCGCGGAGGCGAAACAGCTTGCCGGTCTGGGTCTCTTCGGGAATTTTCAGGTTTACTCGACCATCCAGGGTCGGCACCTGAAGCTCACCACCCAAGGCCGCATCAACAAAACTGATGGGCACTTCACAATAAAGATTTTCGCCTTCACGAGTAAATATGGCATGCGCCCGAACATTCACCTGGACATAAAGATCCCCGGCAGGACCGCCATTGGC
>JANQYP010000020.1 GCA_030728785.1 Pseudomonadales bacterium | reverse complement strand
TTACACGCACCTTTTACACGCACCTCTGCCGCATTGAGGTGAGGCATCAGACGCTAAAAATCCATTATCTGGTCGATATCATCATCGATGGTGTGGCGATCCCGAGTCAGCAGCGAGACACCGATAAACAGGACGATGGAAGTCACAAAGGCCAGGAAGCCGGCGTTCATGCCATTGGGTAACTGGATGGCGGCAACGTTAATCACAACATTCAGCAACAGGCTCGAGACAATGGCGACAATCGCCCCCTGGCTGGTAGCGCCTTTCCAGTTCAGGCCAATGGCCAGCACGGGAAATATGGCGGCGGCAAAGGTGCCCCAGCCGATGGTGCCTAGCAAGGCCACGAGGGTGTCGCTGGCCAGGGCAATCAGCGCCGCGGCGACTGCCAGAATCACGGTCACAATCCGCGCCTTCAGCAGTTCGTTGGTGATCTGCTTAACCCCAAAAGCCTTGGGAATATCGTGCACAATGGCCGCCGCACCAACATTCAGGAAAGCATCTGCGGTGGACATGATGGCGGCAAACAACCCGGCAAAGACAATACCGGCAAGCACCGGGCTGGCAAAAACTGATAAGAAAAATGCTGCCGCCTGGTCAGGCGCAGTCAGGGGCTCGGCCTGGCCGTCGATCACCAGGGCACGCATGACGGTACCGATAGAGATCCACAACAAGGCGGCAAAAGCATAACCCAGCAGTGACACGGGCAGGACAATGCGGTTATCGGCAATATTGCGACTCATCATCATTTTTGTCACCAGGTGCGGCTGGCCGGCAACACCCAGACCAAAAATAAACGCCCAGCCGAGGCAGGTCACCACCCCGGCGGTACCAAATGGCATCATCGACTCTGGATCATCCTGAAGGATTATCTGGGTTGCCTCAGCAAAGCCGCCATCGAATATCTGAGTCGCCGTATAGAGTATGAGCAGGCCTGCCACCATCATAATGCCGCCCTGCACCACGTCCGTGTAGACCGAGGCAATAATGCCGCCGGTGACGCAGTAGAATACCAGCACCGCAGACGACACCACCACACAGGTCAGCAGGCTGATGTCGGCAAACATGGCAGTGCCACCGAGCAGGGATTTCATCACCACTGCCATGGCCAGAATTTGGGTTGCCAGATAACCCATAACACCCAGAACAATGGTCAGGGCGATAAGAAAGCGGACGGCATTGCTGCCATAGCGCGCGGCGACGATATCCGGCAGGGATAAGGCATCACGCACTTCTGCAATCATGCGAATTCGTTTTGCCACCAGAAAAAAGCCGAGCGCATACCCTGTGGTGGAAAGGATAATCATCCAGAAGGAACTGACGCCCTGGGAATAAACCAAGCCGGGGCCGCCGACAAAGCCAAAGCCGCTTAAGGTGCTGGAAAAGATCGCCAGCGCCACAACAACAGGCCCAAGGCTGCGGCCGGCAATAAAAAAGTCACTGGAGGAATGTGTCCGCCCCATGGCCCAGAGGCCAACGGCGATACAAAACAGCATGTAAATGGCGATGGCAGATAAAATGATTTCCTGGCGAAAGACTTCCACATTATTTCCTATGGTTTTTTGGTTACTGCGACTTGCGGTTCTGTTCTACCAGAGCTTCAAAGGCGCGCTGATCAGCATCGGACCAGACATAGTGTTTGAAACCCAGAGAGTAAAGCGCCACCAGGGCCAGGCCGGCAAACCAGATGGCGTAAACCAGCCAGGTGGTGGCAATGGGGAAGCCGGCCAGCATGCTGGTTTCGCCAGTGGCGAGAAAGCTTGCATAAGATGTGACCAGACCTGTCCAGACAAATGCTGCGGCGCCAAAGCAGGCTGTCAGCAGCATCCAGAAAGTCCTTGAGCGCCGAGCGGGTTTGACGCCAAGGGCGACCATACAACAGATCTGGGCCAGCACCACCAGCTGCAACCAATAGGCGCAAGTTGCAATGGGCGTATAACGCGCGGCGCCATCGCCACCAATACGCATGCCGTCATACTGCCCATGGGCCAAGCCAACACTGTTCTCTGGCAAGGTTGTGAGGGCGATCAAAACCAGCAGCAGGCATTGCAATAACCCGAGGGCGAGGATAACAAGTGATAGACGAGTCTGAGGCATGACGCAGAATTTTTTGTTTCGGGTGAGGGAATATACGGTAAATCTGCTGGCAATTGATATGGACAATTGCCTGGCGTTCGCGACAGTCGGGTTTCATGTTAATCTGCGCGCTCAATTGTGAGTAGCCAGCACCCAATGACGGGAAAACCCGGCCATTCATATCGTCCCTGTCGGCGCTGCATTTTTGATGATCTGGTTAACCTATGAGAACTGAAACTACCCTTGGGCCTGGCACACGCATCAAACGCTGGCTACTGCTGCTGGCAGTCTGCCTGGTGCTGGTTGCCGGCCTGGCCGGCTTGAAATTTCTGCAGATTCAACAAGCCATGGCTTATGCGGCGTCTTTCCCGGAACGCTCGGCGGCAGTCACAGCGGTGACGGCCGAGGCCGGCAGCTGGACCCAGGTTTACCGCACCATCGGTGAAGTGCGGGCAACACGCGCTGTGCAATTGCGCAATGAGGTAGAAGGGCGCATTACCACCATCGGTTTCGCCGGCGGTGACCAAGTGGCGGCAGGTCAGGTACTGCTGCATCTCGACAGCCGCGAAGAAGTCGCGCAACTGGACGCTACCCGCGCCCAGTTACAGTTAGCAAATTTGCACCTGGAGCGTATCCGCAACTTGCGTGCCGATAAAATGGCCAGCCCCGAGGACTTTGATCGTGCTGCTGCAGATCAGGCGGTATTGCAGGCTAACGCCGCGGCACTCAGTGCCCGTATTGACAAGAAACAACTGGGCGCACCTTTTGCGGCGACCACCAGCCTGCATACGTTGGAGGTGGGCCAGTATCTGCCGGCCAATACTCTGATCGCCGGGCTGACAGGCAACAGCGATGAGCTGTGGCTAGATTTCGACCTGCCCCAGGACATGGCCGGCATTGCGCTTGGCACCCAGGTCACTCTCTTCGGGCCCGCCCTCGCCAACGCCACCCTGGTGGCACAGGTTATTGCAGCCGAACCGGCGATCAATCCAGATTCGCGCAGCCGTGGCTACCGTGCGCTGCTGCAGGACGCTGGTGCGGCGTTGGCACCGGGCGCGGTGGTGGAAGTTGCAGTACCAACGGGTGTGTTGCAAGACGTTATTCGCCTGCCCGCGACGGCAGTAAGGCGCAATAACTTTGGTGCCTTTGTCTATGTCCTGAACAAAGCCGAGGCTGGTGCCGTGGCACCCTATCGTGCCGAGCGGCGGCCGGTCAATGTGGTTCGCGCCGAGGGCGAGCAGGTGTTGATCACCACGGGCCTGGCAGTGGGGGAACTGGTGGCCGCCCTTGGCGCCTTTAAACTCCAGGAGGGTTTGCTGGTCAACGTCGTCGAGCGGGTCGCAATAGCTGACGCCCTGGAGACAGGCACACCATGAGCGCAAGTCAGGGGCGGCCCAACTTCTTTGATATCTTTGTCGAGCGGCCGGCCGTCGCCGTGGTGATCTCCCTAGCCCTGATACTCCTGGGCCTGCGTGCTGCGGTAGAGATGCCGGTACTCGAATTTCCGGAGATCGAGAGCTCGTCACTGCTCATAACCACGCCCTATGTCGGCGCCTCGGCCGAGACCGTCAAGGGTTTTGTCACCGACCCTATTGAACGTGCGGCGGCGACTGTACCGGGCGTTGATTATGTGGAGTCTGTGACTATCGCCGGCGTCAGTACGGTGACCGCCTGGCTCAAGCTTAATGAGCCCAGCACCCTGGCGCTGGCGGAGCTCAACACCCGCCTTGGCCAGATCCGCTTTGAACTGCCGGCTGGCGCCGAAGACCCGACCATCAACGTCAACCGCGCCGATGCTAACAACGCCATCTTTTATCTTGATGTGGTCATGGAGAAGCGTTCGCGCTCTGAAACCGCCGACTACATGACCCGCAATGTGGTACCCATTCTGTCTTCAATTGCCGGCGTGCAGCGGGTTCGAGTGGCTGGTGGCCGCGACCCCGCCATGCGTATCTGGCTAGATCCCTCACGCCTCAACTTCCTTAATCTCAGCGCCACGCAGGTCCGCCAGGCATTGGCCGACAACAATGTCATTGCCCCCATTGGCCAGGTCGAAAACCAGCAGCAGCGCATTGACCTGCAGACCAGCGCCACCCTGCAGACCGCCGCAGACTTTGAGCGACTGGTGATCAGCAACAGGGATGGTGCCATCGTTCGCCTGGGCGAAGTTGCTCGGGTTGAGCTGGGTGAGGTGGAAGGCGACCAGATTGCTCGCCTGAGCCAGCGGGACAACCTGTTTCTGGCTGTATTTGGCCTGCCTGGCGCCAATGAACTGGAAATTGGTGATGCGCTTTACACGGTGCTTGATGAGGTCAATGCGACCTTACCCGACGGCATGCGCATCGATATGGGTTATGACGGCACCCTGTATATGCGTGATGCCATTCTGGAGATTTTTATCACCCTCGCCGAGACGGTGTTGCTGGTGGGTATTGTGGTCTTGCTGTTTATGGGGTCGTTACGCAGCGCCCTGGTGCCATTAGTCACCATTCCTATCTCCCTGCTGGGCGCCACGGCACTGATGATGGCCATGGGCTTTTCCTTTAACTTGCTGACCATCCTCGCCATTGTGCTGTCGGTGGGCCTGGTGGTGGATGATGCCATTGTGGTGGTGGAGAATGTGGCGCGTTTTATGCGCGAGGGTATGAGTCGCAAGCAAGCCGCCCTGGCCAGTTCACGACAGTTGCTGACCCCTATTATTGGCATGTCCATCACCCTCGCAGCGGTGTATATACCCATCGGCTTTTTGTCCGGCCTGACGGGTGTGCTGATCAAGGAATTTGCCTTTACTCTGGCGGTGGCAGTGTTGATCTCTGGCTTTGTGGCGCTGACCCTGTCGCCCATCATGAGTGCCTATGCCAGCCCCGCCAGTGGTAAGGAGGGCGCCATGACCCGCTGGGTTAATACGCGCTTCGACGGCCTGCGTCGCCGTTACGAAATTCTGTTGTCGCACAGTTTGCAATGGACGCCACAAATTCTTGTGTTTGCTCTGGTTTTTTCCTTGCTAACGGTGCCTTTTTTGTTGTTATCCCAGCAGGAACTGGCGCCCATTGAGGACCAGAGCCAGATTTTTGTCATCTCCACACCCCCTCCCGAAGCCTCATTGGATTACACCCATGAGCATATGCACGATGTGGTGGATGTCATGAACAACCTGCCCCAGGCCACTTATATGTGGCAGATCGTCAATCCGGGCGGTGCCATTGGCGGGCAACAATTTGTTGATCCCGGTGAGCGGGATTTTACGACGCTGGACCTGATGGGCATGACCTATGGCCGGCTGGCGAAAATACCCGGTTTGCAGGCGTTTCCCAATTCCACGCCGTCGCTGCCCAGCGCCGGAAGATTTTCTGTTGAACTGGTCGTCACCTCCGCTGACAGCGCCGAGGTAATGCAGCCCTATGCCGAGCAACTGCTGACGGCCGCCTATGCCTCCAAGTTGTTCCTGTTCGCCGACACCAATCTTAAAATCGATTTCCCCCAGGCCTATTTTGAGCTGGATCGGGATCGTATCGCCGATCTGGGATTGACTGTGGCAGGTGTCAGTCAGCAGTTGTCCACTTATCTGTCGGGCAATTACGTCAATCGTTTTGACCTGGGCGGCAAGGCCTATCGCGTGATTCCCATGCTGGAAGACCAGGATCGGCTGGATATCTACGCCCTGCAGGATCTGCAGATACAAACCCCGACGGGCGCCCTGGTGCCGTTCTCGGCGCTGTCGAGACTCGAGGAAAAGGTCGGGCCACGGGTCCTGACCAAATTCCAGCAGCGTAATTCTTTTACCCTGTATGCCGGGATGATTCCTGCCTACACCAAGGAGCAAGGGCTTACAGCCGTTGAGAAGGCGGCGGCGGAAATTCTGCCAGCGGGTTATGTCGTTGATTATGCTGGTGAATCACGGCAGATCCGCCAGGAGGGTAACACCCTGTATGGTGCCCTGGGTATGTCACTGGCGTTTGTGTTTCTGGTGCTGGTGATTCTGTTTAACCGTTTCAGGGATCCGTTAGTTGTGCTGCTCGGCTGTGTACCCCTGGCCCTCGCAGGCGCACTGATGTTTACCTTTCTCGGCTGGACAACTCTGAATATCTACTCGCAGATAGGCCTGATTACGCTGGTTGGCCTGGTCACTAAAAACGGCATTCTGATTGTTGAGTTTGCCAACCACCTGCAGCGCCAGGGCCTCAGCAAATTCGAGGCGATCCGCCAGGGCGCCAGCACCAGGTTACGCCCTGTGTTGATGACCACCGGCGCGACAGTGATCGGTCACTTTCCGTTAGTGCTGGTCACCGGCGCAGGCGCCGAAGCGCGCAACAGCATTGGCATCATCCTCGTAGCCGGAATGTTACTGGGCACCTTCTTCAGCCTGATCATTCTCCCCAGCATGTACCTCGCACTGGCATCCAGACATGAACCCGAACCCGCAGGAAATTTGGGAAGTTTGGGGTCGGAGTAAAAAGTTTGGGGTCGGAGTAAGAAGTTTGGGGTCGGAGTAAGAAGTTTGGGGTCGGA
>JANQYP010000019.1 GCA_030728785.1 Pseudomonadales bacterium | reverse complement strand
AGGGCTTTCGTGCAGGCACTAATAGCAAATGTCCTGAGAATCCGCGCTGCAGTCCTGCTCGGGTCTGTTATTATCCGTAGCCACAGTCGCTGGAGGAGCCTGCGGGCCGAAGCACGCGGCAGTCCATGCCCGGAGGCAACCGGATAACAATGTCTTTAGTCGCAATGTTCTTAGTCGCAATGTTCTTAGTAGCAATGTTCTTAGTAGAAATGACCCAATTAGCAATGACCCACTTAGCAATGTCCCACTTAGCGATGACCCAATTAGCAATGTCAAGATGCTGAACGTCAGCCAACTCAGCTGTGAGCGAGATCACCGTCTGTTGTTTGAGAACCTGGAATTTGCTGTGGCGCCGGGCGAAGTGTTGTGGGTTGAAGGCAGTAATGGCGCCGGCAAGACCACCCTGCTGCGCGTCCTCAGTGGGCTTTACACGGATTACACCGGTCAGGTCAGCTGGGATTTGCCGCAATTGCCCCTTTACCTTGGCCATAAACCGGGGGTCAAGGACCTGCTGAGTGCCCGCGAGAACCTCGGCTGGCTGGCAAACATGCAGCAGGGTCCGGCAACGGCGGCGGCCATCACTGCGGCACTCACCAAAGTCGGCCTGCGGGGCTTTGAAGATGTCCTTTGTGGTGCCATGTCAGAGGGTCAGCGGAAACGGGTCAACCTGGCTCGTCTGTATCTGCTGGACAGCATCGCCTGGGTGTTGGATGAGCCCTTCAGTGCCATTGATGTAGCCGGCATTCAGAGCCTGGAACAGCGTATGGGTGAACATCTCGATGCTGGTGGCCTGATGATTATTATCAGTCACCAGCGCCTGGCGCTGCCCCATGCCATCCGCAGCCTGAGGTTGGGCTCGTGAACCTGTTTTTGACCGTTATCCGCCGGGAATTATTGATTGCCTATCGCAATGCCGCCGACCTGCTGAATCCGTTACTGTTTTTTGTCATCGTTATCAGCCTCTTTCCCCTGGGTATTAGCCCGTCGGAGTCGGTGTTGCGCCAGGTCGGCCCTGGGATTATCTGGGTGGCAGCGTTGTTGTCGACCCTGCTGTCCATGGATCTGCTGTTTCGCAGCGATTATGACGATGGCTCGCTGGAGCAGATGACCTTCAGCCAGGCGCCTTTTCTGTTGCTGGTGCTGGGCAAAATCGTTAGTCACTGGCTGGTGACGGGCCTGCCCCTGACCCTGCTCAGCCCGCTGCTGGCGTTGATGTTGTTCATGAATGAGACAGGCGCCAGGGCATTGTTCCTGTCCCTGCTTATCGGCACCCCCATTCTCAGCCTGCTAGGTGCCATTGGTGCGAGCCTGACAGTGGGCCTGCGCAAGGGTGGTCTGCTGATTGCGGTGCTGATATTACCGCTGTTTGTGCCGGTGCTGATACTGGCAACAGCCATGGTCCAGACGGGTATGCAGGCCGGCAACTACACCGGGCACATGCTCTGGCTGGGGGCCATCCTGGCTCTTAGTATCGGTCTTGCGCCGCTGGCAACCGCCCTTGGGGTAAAAATCTCCCTTAGCCACTAGGAGCCAGTCCCGACCGCCGTTGATGTGCATCAAGGGGGTAAAAAATCGCCAGTTTAAACTCCCTGCTTAACTGTGGTGTGCAGAGGTGTGGATGGCGACGATACTGGTGGTCATTGATCCGGACGAGGCGGAGCATGCCGGCTTAAACCGGATCAAGGCCATGCCCGTGGATGATATCCACTTTGTGGTGAGTGTTTATCTCGAACGTTATTCAACCACCCTGCGTGATCGCCAGTCGCAACCTCAGCCACGGCTTGTGCCTAAGACCGCCACGGCAAATGGTAAACTCGCCTGGCTTGAGCAACTGGTGCAGCCGCTGCGCGACCTGGGTTATAAGATCCAAACGACGGTGGTCCTGTTTGACCGACTGTATGAGGCGATTATTCAGAGCGCCGCCGCCTGCCATGCGGATTTTGTCTTCAAACCCCTGCGCCAGCATGGTTTTTTAAGGCGTGCCCTGTTCTCCGCCACAGACTGGAATCTGGTGCGCTGTTGTGCCCAGCCGCTGTTGTTAATCAGCCATGCCTATCCCATCAGGGGCAAGCCGGTGCTGGCGGCGGTAGATGTAGCGGCGACCGATGACGCCCATATTGAGCTGAATCATATTGTCCTGGCCCAGGGGCGAATGTTTGCTGGCATTCTGGCTTCCCACCTGCATCTGGTTAACGCCTTCAGTCTGTCACCCTTGTCGGGGGCGAGCCAGCTGACTGACCCACTGGCCTATCAGGTCATGCGTCAGCGGCATCAGCAACAGCTGGCGGCGGCTGTCAGCCTGGCGGCGGCCCACCAGATAGCGCCGGAACGGGTCTATCTGCGCGAAGGTGCAGCTGAAGCGGTGATTAATGAGCAGGCCGCAGCAATTGGTGCGGGTGTGATTGTCATGGGTACCGTGGCGCGCTCCGGGGTCTCTGGTCTGTTTATCGGTAATACCGCTGAAGCCGTGATGGAACATACCCAATGTGATGTTGTCGTAGTCAAACAAGCAGATTTTCAGTCACCTGTGCGGCCTGCGTGATCAACAGGAGCAGAGAAACCTGCTAACATGCTCAGCGGTGACGAAGGTGGCCGCGGCCGGTGTGTGCAGGCAGCGGGTTAACGGGTCGATACATGTGCAAAAGGTTAATAATCTCGTGTGGCATTGGTTTCATAGGTTAAGCGCGCCCAAGTCTTTTTTTGAGCTGAGCGGTAAGTTGTTGCCCTGGTTTGCCGTCCTGGCAGTGCTAACCCTGGTTCTGGGTGCCGTCTGGGGCCTGGCTTTTGCGCCGCCAGACTATCAGCAGGGTAACAGCGCGCGGATTATGTACGTCCATGTGCCGGCCGCCATTCTGGCCCAGTCGAGCTATATGATGATGGCGGCAGCGGCCCTGGTGTTTCTGGTGTGGCGCATCAAGCTGGCTGATATTGCCGTGCAGTGTGTTGCACCCCTGGGGGCCTCCATCACTTTTCTGGCTCTGGTCACCGGCGCTATCTGGGGTAAGCCTACCTGGGGTACCTGGTGGATCTGGGATGCTCGCCTGACTTCTACGCTGGTGCTGTTTTTCCTGTTTGCCGGGGTGATTGCCCTGCGTTCAGCCATGGAAAACCGCGAGGCTGCCGGCCGGGCCACCGCCGTGCTGGCCCTGGTGGGTGTGGTTAACCTGCCAATCATCAAATATTCAGTGGACTGGTGGTTTACGTTGCACCAGTCTTCCTCTTTCAGTATGACGGCAAAGCCGACCATGCCCGCCGAAATGTGGTTGCCACTGCTGGTGATGGTGGTGGGGTTTTACCTGTTTTTTGCGACCGCCTGGATGTTGCGTATCAGGACCGAAATCCTGCAGCGGGAGATACGTACCCAGTGGGTGCGTGACCTGGTGTCAGGCCGATGAGTTTTGCCAGTTTGGCCGATTTTCTGCATATGGGTGGTCACGGACTTTTTGTCTGGAGTTGTTATGCCATCACTCTGGTAGTTTTGGTGGCCAATATTGTTCGGCCATTGCGGTTGAAAAAAAGGCTGATTCAGCAGAAACTGCGGGCGCTGCAACACGAGGCGCAACAGTCGGTGGATGACCCTGGCGAGCGCGGGGGTGGTGTCGGCGGCTGATGGAGCAGAAGTATTTACTGAGCCGCGGCGCGGTTTCGACCGTAGCAATGGACAGACAAAAGCTGACAGACAACAGACGGATGAAGCGATGAAATTTGGCAAGATGAAGCCGCAACGGCGTAACCGTTTGGTGGTGGTCGGTTTGGTGGTGGTGAGCGCCGGAGTGGCGGTAACACTGGCTCTGTCAGCGCTGAATGAAAACCTCAACCTGTATTATTCGCCGGCGCAGATCAAGAACGGTGAAGCGCCGACAGACACAGTGATTCGCGCAGGGGGCATGGTTGTCAACAACAGCGTGCAACGTTCAACAACAGATCTGCAGGTCAATTTTGTTGTCTCCGATATGCACGAATCTGAGGTCACTATTGTTTATGAAGGCATTCTGCCGGATCTGTTTCGGGAGGGGCAGGGTATCGTTGCCCGTGGCCAGTTGAACGAGCAGGGGGTGTTTTTTGCTGAGGAAGTGCTGGCTAAACACGATGAAACCTATATGCCGCCGGAAGTTGCGCAAACCCTCGCGCAATCCCGCGCCGCCGCAGATGCACAAGTCCAGGGCAGCACCTTATGATTGTTGAACTTGGCCACTTTAGTCTGATTCTGGCACTCGGTCTGAGCCTGTGCCTGGCTATTTTGCCCGCCTACGGCGTGCAGCAGCAGCAGTTGCGCTTGATGAATCTGGCGGGTTCATTGTCTGCCGGGCTGTTTGTGTTTGTGCTGCTGAGTTTTTTGTGTCTCGCCTACGCCTTCTGGCACGATGACTTTTCTGTCACCTATGTGGCGCGCAACTCCAATACGGCTTTACCCCTGCAATACAAGGTGTCGGCTATCTGGGGTGCCCATGAGGGCTCTTTCCTGCTCTGGACTCTGGTAATGGCAGGCTGGACCCTGGCGGTCAGTCTGTTCAGTCGCAGCCTGACGCCGGATATGCGGGCCCGTGTGCTGGCTGTTATGGGCGCTCTGAGTGTGGGTTTCCTGGCCTTTATGCTCTTCACCTCCAATCCCTTCGACCGGACCCTGCCGGTGTTTCCTGGTGATGGCGCCGACCTTAACCCGCTGCTGCAGGACTTTGGCCTGATTGTCCATCCACCCATGTTGTATATGGGTTATGTCGGCTTTGCTGTGCCGTTTGCCTTTGCCATTGCCACCTTAAGCACCGGCCGCCTGGATTCCGCCTGGGCCCGCTGGTCACGGCCCTGGACCAATGTCGCCTGGGGGTTTCTTACCGCGGGTATCACCCTGGGTTCGTGGTGGGCCTATTATGAACTCGGCTGGGGTGGCTGGTGGTTCTGGGATGCGGTAGAAAATGCCTCTTTTATGCCCTGGCTCATCGGCACCGCCCTGATTCATTCGCTGGCTGCCACTGAAAAGCGCGGCGTGTTCAAAAGCTGGACTGTGTTGCTGGCCATCTTTGCCTTTTCTTTCAGTTTGCTGGGCGCCTTCCTGGTGCGTTCCGGAGTACTGACTTCGGTGCACGCCTTTGCGGTTGATCCAGAGCGCGGCATGTTTATTCTGGGTTTTCTGGTTATTGTGATTGGCGGCTCGCTGCTGTTGTATGCCGTCAAGGCCTCGGGTATCAAAAGTGATGCGAGCTTTGACTGGACCTCCAGGGAAACCATGATCCTGGCAAATAACCTGTTGCTGGTGATCGCCACCGGCGCGGTGTTACTGGGAACCCTGTATCCCCTGATTTACGAGGCCATGACCGGGGGCAAGAAAATCTCTGTGGGTCCCCCCTACTTCAATGCGGTGTTTGTACCGCTGATGCTGGTTTTGTTTGCTTTTATGTCCTGCAGTCCCGTGTCGCGCTGGAAAAAAACGCCGATGGCGTTTTTTACCAGCCAGATTGTGCCCTTGCTGGGCAGCCTGGTGGTGATGACAGCTTTGGTGCTGGTGCTGGCCAGTCGGTTTGAGATTTCGGTCGTGCTGATCAATACCCTGGCACTTTGGATTCTGCTAAGCCTGATGCGTGACTTCTGGTCAAAGGTGGCGCACAAAGTCCGCAAGGTGCCGGCACTCTTCCAGCAGAGCATGTCCTATTACGGCATGTTGCTGGGCCATCTGGGGATTGCCGTCGCCGTTATTGGGGTCTGTACCACGGTTTATTACAGCGAAGAAAAAGACCTGCGCATGGTCCCAGGGGATGTGGTCAGCCTGTCGGGTTATGACTTCCGCTTTAATACGGTGCGCCAGATTCAGGGTCCTAACTACAAAGCCGACCAGGGTGAGATGGATATCTTCCGTAACGACAAGTTGATTGTGACCCTGTTTCCGGAAAAGCGCTTTTACCAGACCGGGGGTAATGTCATGACCGAAGCTGATATCGATCCGTCGCTGTTCCGTGACCTGTTTGTGGCTTTGGGCGAACCCATTGGCGACGATGCCTGGGCAGTGCGGGTGCACTACAAACCATTTGTCCGCTGGATCTGGTTTGGTGGGCTGCTGATTGGCCTGGGCGGTGTTATCACCGTGTTTGATCGGCGCTATCGCGCTGTCAGTCGAGCGCGCCAGGCGAGCCGGCTGGAGGGTGCGCTGGTATGAAGGGAGTGAGCAACAGCCTGTTGATTCCTCTCGGCGTGTTTGTGCTGCTGGTGGCAGTGCTGGCGGCTGGCTTTCGTCTGAACGATCCCCACTTCCTGCCTTCCCAGCTGATCGACCAGCCTTTTCCGGAATTTTCCCTGCAGGCGCTGCACGACCCGAAGCGGCAGCTAAGCAGCGCTGACATCACTGGCCAGGTGGCGCTGGTGAATGTCTGGGCTACCTGGTGCCCCAGTTGCCTGCTGGAGCATCCCGAACTGATGCGCATCAGTCGCGAAGAGGGTATTCCCCTGTATGGCATAAACTATAATGACGATTCGGAAAAGGCGCGGCGCTGGCTGGTGCGGCATAAGGACCCGTTTGCCTTCAGTATTGTTGATGACAAGGGCAAGCTGGGTATCGACCTTGGGGTCTATGGCGCGCCGGAAACCTTTGTGCTGGATGCCAGGGGGGTGATTCGTTACCGGCATGTGGGTGAAGTAACGCAGCGGGTCTGGCGCGAGACGTTGCGCCCCATTGTTGATTTGTTACAGGCAGAAGCTGCGGTCATGAGCGCGCGGCCAGCGCCGTCCTCGCCTACAACTATCGCAGCAACTATC
>JANQYP010000018.1:30109-34525 GCA_030728785.1 Pseudomonadales bacterium | reverse complement strand
CTTTTTATTTGGTCGGGATGGCGAGAATTGAACTCACGACCCCTGCCTCCCGAAGACAGTGCTCAGTACGCCCACCTGTTAATAACGCCTTGCGACAGCAAACTCGGCGAGGTTCTGCATCGCCTGGGTGTACTTGGAGGATGGCAGACTGGCCAGGCAGTTGATGGCTTTGTCGACTTCCGCCCTGGCCATATCGCTGGTGTACTGCAGGCCGCCGGTGGCCTTGACGATGCTAAGTAGTTGCGCCATCTCGGAGATATCGCCACTGAGAATGGCGTCACGGATAAAAGCCCGCTGCCCGTCGTCGCCATTGCGCATGGCAATGATGAGCGGCAGGGTGACCTTGCCTTCCGCAAAATCGTCACCCACGTTCTTGCCCAGATCCGCGGTAGTGCCTTCGTAGTCAAGGATATCGTCGATGAGTTGGAATGCCAGGCCAAGGTGCAGGCCATAGCCTTGCAGGGCTTTCTCCTCGGCTTCACTGGCGTTGGCGAGCACCGCGCCGGAATGCGAGGCGGCCTCAAACAGCATGGCGGTCTTGCGGGCAATAACCTGCAGGTAGTTGGCCTCCGTCGTATCAGGGTTGCGAATATTGCCCAGTTGCTGCACTTCGCCTTCGGCAATGGTGTTGGTTGCTCGTGAGAGGATTTCCATCACCCGCATGTTGCCGATTTCAACCATCATCTCGAATGCGCGAGAGTGTAGGAAGTCGCCCACCAGGACGCTGGCGGGATTGCCCCAGGCGGCATTGACGGTTTTGCGCCCGCGTCGCAGGTCCGATTCATCCACCACATCGTCGTGGAGCAGCATGGCCGTATGCAGGAACTCGATGATGGCGGCGAGGTTGATGTGTTTGCTGGCTTTGTAGTTGCAGGCATTCGCCGCCAGCAGCACCAGCAGCGGCCGCAGGCGTTTGCCGCCAGCTTCGATTAAGTAGCCGGATATTTCCTCCACCAGAGGCACGCGCGAAGACAGGCTGCCGATGATCAATTGATCGACTGCAGTGAAGTCATTGGCGACTACCGTATAGAAGGGGTATTTCATTGTTTGCTCACTGGCTGGCCAGATAGGGGCGCAAGCGCCAGAGAAAGGGAATGCTAGGGTTGGTCGGCGCACCTGTCAAGCGGCGAGCATTATCAAAAAGAGCAGATTGATCCCTTGATTGGCGAGATTGCTTCCCGTAGAATTGCGCACCCTGAATCGGGACCTGTGGGCAGTGAAGGATAGCGCGCGGCCAAGTTGATGTTTAATGGGTTTCAACCTTCAAACAGATAGAGTGAAATAACATGTACGCTGTAATTAAAAGTGGCGGTAAGCAGCATAGAGTCGAAAACGGTGAAGTGCTCAAGCTGGAAAAGCTGAATGTGGAAGCGGGCGGCACCGTAAGTTTCGATGAAGTCCTGATGATCGGCAATGATGGTCAAGTGACCGTTGGTGCGCCTTTCGTAGAGGGCGGCAAGGTGACTGCTGAGGTTGTTTCTCATGGGCGTAGTAACAAGATCACCATCATCAAGATGCGTCGGCGTAAACATTACCGTCGCCAGGCCGGTCACCGTCAGTGGTACACCGAAGTCAAGATTACCGATATTACTGGAGGCTAGACAATGGCTCATAAAAAAGCAGGCGGCAGTACACGCAACGGTCGCGATTCGGAAAGTAAACGCCTGGGTGTAAAAATATTTGGCGGCCAGATAGCCAATGCCGGTAACATCCTTATTCGTCAGCGTGGTACGCGTTTCCACCCTGGACTGAACGTTGGTTGTGGTAAAGACCACACTTTGTTCGCCAAGGCCGAAGGGGTTGTGACCTTTTCTGTAAAAGGACCAAAGCAGCGTAAGTACGTTAATGTGGTGGCAGGGGTTTAACGCCAATCGCGTTTAAAAAAAGCCCTGTCCTTCGACGGGGCTTTTTTTTGTGCTCCTTAAAACCTGAGAACCAACATGAAATTTGTAGATGAAGCCAGTATCAAGGTAGAAGCCGGGAAAGGCGGAGATGGTTGCCTGAGCTTTCGTCGCGAAAAATATATTGCTCATGGCGGTCCCGATGGTGGTGATGGCGGGGATGGCGGATCTGTCTACCTGAAGGGTGACGCCGCCCTCAATACGCTGGTAGATTATCGCTTCAAGCCGCGCTGCAAGGCGCAGAAGGGCGAGCACGGCAAGGGTTCGGACCGCAAGGGCGCCAAAGGTGAGGATGTTTACCTGCGTGTCCCTCTGGGGACCAGCGTGTTTGATGACGAAACCGACGAGTACCTCGGCGATGTGAGCCGCGCGGACGAGATCATGCTGGTAGCCAAAGCGGGTTTCCACGGTTTAGGCAATGTGCGTTTCAAGTCCAGTACCAACCGTGCGCCAAGGCAAACCTCCAAGGGTGGTGCGGGTGAGATAAGAAACCTGCGTCTGGAGTTGCGCTTGATCGCCGATGTGGGTCTGCTTGGTCTGCCCAATGCCGGTAAGTCGACGCTGGTTGCGACGGTTTCCGCGGCGCGGCCGAAGATAGCCGATTATCCCTTCACAACCCTGGTGCCTAATCTTGGGGTCGTACGGCTGGGTGAAGACGAAAGTTTTGTCATTGCGGATATCCCCGGCCTGATTGAGGGCGCGGCCGACGGTGCCGGACTGGGTGTGCAGTTCCTCAAGCATCTGGCGCGAACCCGCCTGTTGCTGCATCTGGTAGATATCGCGCCGCTGGACAACAGCGACCCGGTAGAAAATTTTCATGTGATTGAGCAGGAGCTGGCAAACTACAGCGAAGGTATTGCTCTCAAGGATCGTTGGTTGGTGCTTACTAAGCTCGACACCATGACAGCGGCTGAGGCCAAGTTGCGAGCAGCGGATATCCTCAAGCGCCTGAATCTGTCCATGCCTGTATTTATGATCTCTGCAGTTGCCAACCAGGGTACCCGCGAGTTGATGTCTGCGGTCTATCAGTACCTGGCTGACCTGCGTGCGCAGGAGATGGCTGATGCGGCTCTGGAAGAAGCCTATGCGGAGCAGGAAGCGCGAATTGTCAGTGAAACTCACATTTACGCCATGTCCAGGCGTGATATACGCCGAGCAGAGCGTCTGCAGGAGAAGCAGCGGGCTGAAGACGATGATGATGACTTCGACGATGAAGATGATCCAGATGAATATGATCTAGACGAAGATCAAGATGAAGATGACGTCGACTACGAGTATGTGGAGGGTGAGGACCCCGAAGATGGCGATTTTGAAGATGACGATTTTGAAGATGACGATGACGACGATCATGGCGTCATAGTGCACTACGAGCGCTAGCAGATCGCCATGCCAGCGCAGCGTTATAATCCCGGTGACGTCTGGGTCATCAAGATCGGCAGTTCATTGCTGACAGCCAACGGTGAGGGACTGGACATCAAGCAGGTGAGTGCCTGGGTAGATGATATTGTTAAGGTCTATCGCTCCGGGGTGCAGATTGTGCTGGTGTCCTCCGGTGCCGTTGCGGAGGGCATGAAGCGGCTTGGCATTACAACTCGCCCCAAGGCCCTGCATTTGCTCCAGGCAGCCGCAGCGGTAGGCCAAATGGGCCTTATCCAGGCTTATGAATCCCAGTTCCAGCGCCACAACCTGCACACTGCGCAGATTCTGCTGACCCACGACGATCTGCGCTCTCGAGAACGTTATATTAATTCCCGCAGCACCCTGCGCAGTCTGCTGGAACTGGGGGTCATCCCGGTGGTTAACGAAAACGATACGGTTGTCACTGATGAGATTCGCTTTGGTGACAATGACACCCTGGCAGCGCTGGTGGCCAACCTGATTGAAGCTAACACCCTGTTGTTGCTGACAGATCAGGATGGTTTCTTCGAGTCTGATCCGCGGCAGGATGCCCAGGCCAAACTTATCCATGAAGCTGATGCCTATGACGCACGCCTCGACCTGATGGCCGGTGACGGTGGCAAGCTGGGGCGTGGCGGCATGGTCACCAAGCTACGTGCCGCGCGGACAGCCGCCCGAAGCGGTGCCAATACCATTATTTCGCCGGGGCGCAGTCCCGGGGTGATTACCCGCCTGGCGCAAGGGGAGTATTCCGGCACTTTGTTGCGCAGTCGCAGTGAGGTGATGGTCGCCCGCAAGCAGTGGCTGGCCGCACTGCCTACCAGTGGCAGTCTGGTGCTCGATAGTGGCGCTGTGGATGTGCTGAGAAAATCCGGCCGCAGTTTGCTGCCCGTTGGTGTCAAAGCTGTGCGGGGTAGTTTTACGCGGGGCAGTATGGTGGCTTGTGTTGATGAGCATGGCCGGGAAGTTGGCCGTGGCCTCGTCAATTACAGCGCCCTCGAGGCCGCCGCAATTTGCGGGCAGCCCAGCTCTAAAATAGAATCGCTGTTAGGTTATGTGGGTGAAGATGAACTCATTCACCGCGATAATTTGGTGATCAGCTAAGCTTGTTACAAGT
>JANQYP010000018.1:5800-30009 GCA_030728785.1 Pseudomonadales bacterium | reverse complement strand
AAGCTGGTTACAAGTCAAGCGGGTCACAAGCTAGCCTTGTCTGAACTAAGGGGCCTCTTGATCCGAGGTCCCTCAGGAAGCTAGCTTAGGCCTGCAGGGCTTGTACTTTATCATTCAGTCGGGATTTATGGCGCGCGGCCTTGTTGGCATGGATGATGCCTTTGCTGACAGCGCGGTCAAGAACAGGCACAGCAGACAGGTACGCAGTCTGGGCTACAGCGTAATCGCCGGTGCTAAGAGCGGCAATTGTCTTCTTGATAGCGGTACGCATTGCAGATCGCTGACTGGCATTATGTGCTCGGCGAACTTCAGCTTGACGGGCGCGCTTTTTTGCTTGGGGAGTATTGGCCACGGTAGTGCTTCCTCGATTGTGAACCCGGAAAATAAGACGCGACACTATGCCGATTCGAAGGCCGGATGTCAAACACCATCATCGACGGGCGCAAAATAACGTGTTGGTGCGCTGGGCGCAAAATAGGCGAAAATTTACCTGCAAATCGACGTATCATGGGCAGCTTTGCCAGTTCGGGTGCCAGCACCCGTCGGACGATCATGGATAATCCGGATTCACACAAAGAATCAGACAAAATAAATACCGGTCGCGGCCTGCTCAGGTCCAGCGGCCTGGTGTCTGTCATGACGCTGGTTTCAAGGGTCTTTGGTGTCATTCGGGATATGGTAGTGGCGTTTTTCTTTGGTGCCGGCGCTGCGGCAGACGTGTTTTTCCTGGCCTTCAAAATACCAAATTTTTTTCGCCGGCTGTTTGCCGAGGGCGCATTTTCCCAGGCGTTTGTCCCGGTCCTGACAGAATACCGCACCCAGCGTGGCCCGAAGGCGGTCAGGCATCTGATTGATCGCGTCAGCGGTACGCTGGGATTGGTCCTGCTGGTGATTACGGCGCTGGGTGCATTGGGCGCTGCTGGCCTTATCAGCGTGTTTGCCGCGGGTTTTGTCTACCATGGCGAGGCCGAGAAGGTGGCTTTGGCGACGGAGATGCTGCGCCTGACCTTCCCGTACCTGATGTTTATCTCTCTGACAGCCCTCGCTGGTTCAATTCTCAACAGTTTTGGCCGGTTTGGCGCGCCGGCATTTACGCCGGTGCTGCTTAATCTGACGTTAATTGGTTGTGCGTTGTGGTTGCGGCCGCAGTTAGATGTGCCGATTATGGCCCTGGCCTGGGGTGTGTTGTTTGCAGGTATGGTGCAGTTGGCGTTTCTGTTGCCGTTCCTGCATGCCGCAGGCCTGCTGCCCAGGCCCAAAGTGGACTTTCGTGATCCGGGGGTTAAGCGCATCCTGCTGCTGATGCTGCCGGGCATTTTTGGCGTTTCTGTAGGGCAAATCAACCTGCTGCTGGATACAGTACTGGCGTCATTCCTGGAGACCGGCAGCCTGTCGTGGCTGTACTATTCTGACCGCCTGCTGGAGTTACCGCTGGCATTGTTTGGCATCACCATTGCCACGGTGATTCTTCCCAGCCTGTCTCGCGAACATGCCAGCGCCTCACCGGCCGCCTTTTCGGCTACCCTGGACTGGGCCATACGCATGGTATGTGTGGTCGGGGTGCCTGCCTCTGCAGCCCTTGTTGTGCTGTCTGAAAGCCTTATTACAACATTGTTTTACCAGGGTGAGATGACGCCCAGAGATGTCACCATGGCATCCTACAGTCTCAAGGCCTACGGTCTTGGACTGTTGGGGCATATGCTGGTGAAGGTGCTGGCGCCCGGCTATTTTTCCCGCCAGGACGTCCGTACCCCGGTTCGATACGGTATCATGGCGCTGGTCGCGAATATGGTTTTCAATCTGTTGCTGGTGTGGGAGTTCAAACATGCCGGCCTGGCATTGGCGACATCCATGTCGGCATTTCTCAATGCGGGGTTGTTATTCTTCGGTTTGCGCCGAGTTGGTGTGCTGGTTTTTAACCCGGGCTGGCTGAAATTCGCCCTGCAGGTACTGATGGCCAACGGCTTTATGTGTGGGGTGCTGGTGTTACTGGCACCGGAGCAAAGCGCCTGGCTGCTAATGCCCTTCTGGGAGCGCCTGGCGGTCATGCTCCTGATCTGTGCGGGTGGGGCATTGAGTTATGCTGCCGTCCTGCAGGTGTCAGGCTTCAAATTCAAGCAAATGGTACGTTGACACGGTATGGAAATTATCCGCGGTATACACAACATCAAACCCCGCCATCGTGGCTGTATAGTCACGATTGGTAATTTTGACGGCGTACATCTGGGGCATCAGGCAATCCTGCGGCAGGTGCAAGCCAGGTCCGAAGAGATTGCGGCGCCGGCGATGCTGATCTGTTTTGAGCCACAGCCGAAGGAATTTTTTGATCTGTACAATGCGCCAGCACGGCTGACCCGTTTTCGTGAGAAAGTTGAGCTGCTGGCTGAGCATGGCATCGACAAGGTCTTGTGTTTGAAGTTTGATGAGCAGACCCGCTCCATGTCAGCAGCGGCGTTTATCGATTTGCTGGCGACTAAGTTACAGGTGCGGGCAGTGTTTGCGGGTGATGATGCGCGCTTTGGTAACGACCGCACCGGGGACTTTGTCATGTTGCAGGCCGCCGGTGAAAAATATGGTTTTGATGTCACCAATTTATACACACTAACGGTGAATGAGGCCAGGGTCAGCAGTACCAGGATCCGCGAGTGCCTGGCGCTGGGTGATTTTGATCTGGCTGAAAAGCTGCTCGGTCGACCTTATTCCATCACTGGCAAGGTGGTCTACGGACGGCAGTTGGGACGTACATTGGATGCGCCTACGGCAAACATTCAATTACATCGCTACAGAGCCCCAATTGATGGTGTCTATGCCATAGAAATTCAGTGTCTGGGCGGGACCTACCGCGGCGTCGCCAATGTTGGCGTACGACCAACCCTCAATGACGCTACGGTGAAGCCCATCCTTGAAGTGCATATTTTTGATTTTGCGCAAAACCTCTACGGCCAGACTGTCAAAGTGATCTTTCGCAAGAAGATCAGGGAGGAGCAGAAATTTTCTGGCCTGGCGGCATTGAAAGAGGCGATTCGAGCGGATATTGAAGTGGCGCGGACGTATTTTGCAGCAAGGGATCAATAATGATTTATTTCTTCCTGAGTCTTTTGGTGATTATTGGCGACCAGTGGTCTAAGGCATTTATGACCGATTTGCTGCCGTTGTGTGTGGCGGGTAATTGCCAGAGTATTGTCCTGCTGCCCGTGTTCAATTTCACCCTGTTACATAACGAAGGGGCAGCCTTCAGCTTTTTGAGTGACGCTGGCGGCTGGCAGCGCTGGTTGTTAGTGGTCATCTCCGCGCTGGTAAGTGGTGTCATTACGGTCTGGCTGTATCGCGTTCGGCACACCGAGCGGCTGCTGGCGACAGCCCTGGCGCTGATTTTGGGTGGCGCCATTGGTAATCTTATCGACCGCGTACTTGATGGCTATGTGGTGGACTTTATTGTGGTTCACTACCAGCACTATTATTTTCCAGCTTTCAATATTGCAGATTCTGCCATTACCATCGGCGCCATCCTGCTGATTCTCGATACATTGCTGAAGCCTAAGGAGGCGAGTCAAGTTAATGGCTAAAAATATCCCCATTGGGCCTGGTACTCGGGTCAACCTGCGTTTCTCCTTACAACTGGCAACCGGCGAAGTGGTTGATACCACCGGCAGCAAAGCGGCAGAACTGACCGTCGGTGACGGTAATCTGCTGCCGGGTTTTGAGCGGGCGATGTATGGCCTTGTGGCCGGTGCCAAAGAGCGCCTCGCAATCCCCGCAAGCCAGGGTTTTGGTGAGCATAATGCAGGTAATGTGCAGCGCCTGCGCCGGGCCCAGTTCCCGGTCAATATGGAACTTGCCGAAGGTTTGATGATGTCCTTTGCCGACCAGACGGATTCAGAGTTGCCGGGCGTCATCAGGAAAATTCAGGGCGAAAGCATCGAGGTAGATTTTAATCACCCCCTGGCGGGTAAGGATCTGGTGTTTGAGGTCGACATTGTCAGCGTCGAGCAGGTCTCTAACGAAATCATTCGGGTGAGTGAATAGGTGATGTTAAAGGAAATTATATTGGCCAGCCCGCGAGGTTTCTGCGCCGGTGTTGATCGGGCGATTGAGATAGTCAATCGGGCTCTGGAAATTTATGGTGCACCGGTTTACGTGCGGCACGAAGTGGTGCACAACCGCACTGTGGTGGAGTCCCTGCGTGCTAAGGGCGCAGTGTTTGTCGATGAGGTTGATGCCATACCTGCAGGCGCACTGGTGATTTTCAGTGCCCATGGTGTTTCCCAGCAGGTGCGTGCCGACGCCGAAGCAAAACAGCTCAGGGTATTTGATGCAACCTGTCCATTGGTGACTAAGGTGCATAATGAAGTGAGCAGCTTTTCCAGAGATCGCCGTGAGGCCATCCTCATTGGTCATGCTGGTCATCCGGAAGTCCAGGGCACCATGGGCCAATATGCAGACCCAACGCGTATCTATCTGATAGAAAGTGTTGAAGATGTTGACACTTTGCAGTTGGTCGATGACAGCCACGTTTCTTATGTGACCCAGACCACCTTGTCGGTCGACGATACTTCAAAAGTCATTGACCGCCTGAGGCAGCGTTACCCAAAAATTGAGGGACCCCGTAAGGACGATATCTGTTATGCCACCCAGAATCGCCAGGATGCAGTGAAACAACTGGCCGCAGAGTGTGACTTGATTCTAGTGGTAGGTTCAGGCAACAGTTCCAATTCAAATCGCCTGCGCGAACTTGCGGCGCGACTCGGAGTAAAAGCCTATCTGATTGATGAGGCCGCAGAAATTGACAACACCTGGTTGGTCGACATAGGTGTGGTTGGTGTGACATCAGGCGCCAGTGCACCCGAAAATCTGGTGGAAGGGGTGATTGCCCATCTGCAACAGACGGCTGGACCGGCACCCGTGAGGACGCTCTTGACCCGGGAAGAAAATATTGAGTTTTCCTTACCGAAAGGCTTACGGCGCCCGGCTGACGGCAGGTAATTGCAGTTTGCCGCGACGCAAGGGCATAATGCGCGAATGAATTTCAGGCCAGGACGGAGAAAGACCATGCGCGCCAAAGCCACAAAAGGTTACACCCTCGTTGAATTGATGGTCGTCATAGGGATAATCGGCATCATTTCCGCGATTGCCTATCCCAGTTACCAGTCCTACACCTGCGATACCTTTGTTGGCCAGGCTATTGCCGATATGAAGGTTTGTGCATTAGGTATGGAGCGGCATTACAGTAACGGCTTCACCTACGCCGTGGCGGGTGACGATCTCTCAACTATCTGTCTCGACAAGTCCCCCAGCGCAGATAACGAAAAATTCAGTCTGGATTTTGTTGGAAGCCCCGGCACGGCGACTTTTACGATTAAGGCAACCCCATCCACATCCTGCGGTGGCGCGATGACCCTTGACCAAGTAGGCACCCTCACGGCGCCTTGATTTGAGACCTGTGAGGCCAAGAGCTGTTGACCCAAAAATCCATGACCTGAGTTGTAGTGTCGGTTTGTTAAACGTTTCCTAAGCCATTTCCTAAGCCGTTACCTAAAACAGCGACCACTCACCTCGACTACCAGATGCGGGTCGAGTTGTACGCTCCATCGACCACTGATCCCACGTTACCGGTGGCTGATCGCCCCGTCACAAAACTGTCTCTGATTGTGCCATAGAATCCTTTTGTCCATTAGCAAAGGAACTTCGATGGCAACCCAAGACCGCGATCTCTCGAGTGCGTTCGCTCGTGGCTTTACCATAATTGAATTGATGATCGGCCTTGTCATCATCGGTATGGGCATGACTATTGCGATCCCCAGTTTTCAGGAAATGCTGGCGCGCAATACCATGGCGACGCAGGTCAATGAGTTTATGTTGGGCCTGCTGCGGGCGCGCAGTGAAGCGAGTAAAACAGGCAGCATCGTCAGTATCCTCGGCCAGACTGCGGCCACTGATTACACTGGCGGCTGGTGTATTGCCCGAGGTGCCCCCAGCGATTGCTCAACCGCCGTCATTATGGCATTTCCGCCCATGGCAGGTGAGACCACGCTGAGTCTGGTGGGCGGCACCACACCCATAAGATTCAATTCTCTTGGTGGTCTGCAAGGCGGTGCAGCCATTGACGTGGACATGTGTCATGTCAGCCAGCCCGGCCGAAGGATACATATTTCCCTCGTTGGGCGTGCCAAGGCGCATAAGTCAACGGCGGCGTTCGCCGCTAACGACCCGAGGCTGCCGGCATGCTGAATTATCAATTGGGAGCCCACGCCAGTGGCTTTTCCCTTATTGAGGTGCTGGTTGCGGTGCTTATTGTGGCGGTCGGCATTCTTGGGGTCGCGGGTCTGCAGATCACCAGTCTGCAGTTGAACCAGAGCGCCATGTTTCGCTCCGAGGCCTTGCAGATGGGTAACGACCTGCTTGATCGGATGCGTGCCAATACGTTCCAGGACTATGCGCCAGCCCCCGTATTACTCACCGACGCCCCTGGCGCTGCGCGCAACTGCAGTTCTGAAAGTTGTAACCCTGACGAACTTGTCGGCTATGACCTGACGTGGTGGAAATGCAGTATCAATTCTACTCTCGACGAGGCGCTAGGGACGCAGTTTCCTGCCTGCGTTGACCTCAGCGTCACGGGTGCATTGCCCCTGGGTGCTGGCGCGGTCAGCAAGCAGAGCGGCGTCTATACAGTGACTGTCGAGTGGCAGGATAATCGTGCTGGCACCAGGCAGGCCATCAGCTTACGTTCGCAGACGGGCAGTCCGTGAAAATGCAAAAATTCAGGGGCTTCTCACTTGTAGAGTTAATGATCTCTTTGGTCCTGGGGACCCTGGTCGTGGCCGGTGTTAGCCAACTGTTTGTCGCAAATTCTGAAGCCTATAACCTGCTGGAAGGACAGTCCAGAATGCAGGAGTCGGCGCGCATGTCGCTGGAATTTATCGGACGCAATGCCAGGCAGGCTGGGTATCGTGGCTGCTTCTCGCGGAATGATGAAATACGCAGCACCATATTGCCGGTCAGCAGCATCCCCTATGAATTTGATCTGCGCTTTGCCGTTGCAGGTTACGACGCCCAGGGGGCGGGTGTCTGGGCACCCGCTATCGCAGCAGTCCTTCCCAGCACCAATTCCAGCGGTGTTGATACAAATGTATTTAAAACCGCAAATGGCGACGGTGCTGGCGCGGGCATTGATCTTGGCCAAATAATCTCGGGAACGGATGTGATTACTTTTCGTAATCTGTCCCAGATTGAGGCACGCCTGGGTGTGGAGTTACTGACGGAAGCAGCCGACCCCAGGGTTCATATTGGTGTTGGCTGGAATGAATTCGAAAAGGATCACCTGGTGATGATTCATGATTGTGAGAAAGGGACAATTTTCCGAGTGACGGATCTGTCACCAGATCTGGCCGGTAACCCTTCTGCCAGCAGCCAGGATCTGACAATCGGTCACGACATGGATGACACCGATGCAACCCGCAATTCTTCTCTGCGACTCGCCTCGACTAATAATTTCAACACGGATGCTGCCATCTCCGCTATCGAATCCCATACCTACTTCATTGCGCCTGGCGGTGGGGTAAATAATGCTGGTCAAACACCACGTTCCCTCTGGCGCAAGTCAGGCATGCAAGCCCCTGTGGAGTTGGTGGAAGGTGTTGAAGATCTGCAGATCCTGTATGGAGTTGATACTGATAATGACCGAACGCCAAATCAATACCTACCGGCTAACCTGGTTCTGGACTGGCGGCAGCTGACAACCCTGAATGTCACTGTGGTAGTCAACAGCATTGATGATACTGGTGGCACAACGATGTCCTCTGCAGGTTGTCCCCAGCCTGCAGGTTGTGCCGTGGACGGTCTGCAGCGCCGGACTTTTACCCAAACCTTTCAATTACGTAATCATGGATAAAAATCTGATGAATAACCGACGACCTGGTTCTGCTTGGCCTCATCAGCAGCAAGGCATCGCACTTTTCATGAGTTTAGTCATTCTGCTGATACTCACGGTTCTGGGAGTATCTTCAGTGCAAACAACACGTATGCAGGAGCTGATGGCGCGCAACTCGCACGATATCAATATTGCTTTTCTTGCCGCGGAATCGGCCATGAAAGATGCCGAAGCGCTTATTGAAGCCACCGCCAGCGTTGGCGAATTTGCAGCAGTGGATGCCTATAAAGACGGCCTGTACCTGGAAGCAGACTACAATGCTGCGAACAACTGGAGTCAGGTCGACTGGTCTGACAGCAACGGCAATTATGTCACCGCAGCCACGGTTGTCGATGGTGTGGCTGAGCCCCCCAGATACATTGTTGAGCACCTTAAATCTATTGTTTCCAGCGAAGATACATTGAATATGGACAATATTGGCCAGGGTACGGGCTCGGGGCTAAGTGAGGTTTTTCGAATCACAGCGTACGGCACCGGCGGATCGGTTGACGCCCACATCTTAATCCAAAGTACATACGGCAAAAGGTTCTGATCACGGATGATCGGGCATGATCAAGGAAGAGTTATGAACAAGAAAATCCTATCTCATTGCGTGCTGGGTTTACTGGCTTTGGTTTTTGTAGCTCAGGATGCCAATGCTCTTTTGTCCGCAATAACAGACCTCGACTCAAGTACCGACGAGGTGTTAGAGAACTCGCCGGCGGGCAAGGCAGTCAAGATTCGTGCCCACGCAACGGGTAATTCTGCCGTTACCTACTCATTGGACGATGATGCCGATGGTCGCTTCGCAGTGGATGCATCAAGTGGCGAGGTGTTCACCACTGGCGTTGAACTTGACAGTGAAACTTCCGCAACTCAGGTGATCACTGTCCGGGCCAGCAGTTTTGATATCAATTCACCGAGAATGCGGACCTTCACCATCACAATTGTTGACGAGAATGATGTTGCTCCTGTGATCACGCCTGGGCAGGTGTTTAATGTTGTGGAGAGTGTCAGTGATGACACTTCGCTGGGGTTGGTACAGGCGACAGATGGTGATATCAGCCCAGCTTTTGGCGAGCTAAAAAGTTGGCGAATTGACGCTGGCAATGATGCCGGCATCTTTGAAATTGTTGGAGGCACGGGCGAGTTGCGTGTCAAGAAAGATCTGAATCCAGGTGAGGTAACCGTCACGTACACACTGACTCTTGGTACCTCTGACGGCAGTAATGATGCGTTACCCCAGACAGTAAAAATCAATGTCGGTGACGTTAACGATGTTGCACCTGTGATCACGCCCGGGCAGGTGTTTAATGTTGTAGAGAATGCCAGTGACGGCACCGTTGTGGGTACTGTACAGGCGACTGACGGTGATCTCCCTGCTGCTTTCAGACAAATCCAGAACTGGCGTATTGATGCCGGCAATGATGCCGGGATCTTCGAAATTGTCGCGGCCACAGGCCAGTTGCGGGTCAAGGATGACCAGAGTCTGGATGCCGAGGTGGCTGTGGTGCACACATTAACCCTCGGCGCCTCCGATGGTTTAAATGCTGCGTTACCCATAACGGTAAAGATCAATGTGGATGACATTAACGATGTGGCGCCGGTAATTAACAGCCTCTTACGAGTAGAGGTTGATGAGAATGAACTGAATGTGATGGTGGTGACCGCCATAGATCCCGACACTGTCGGTAGCAAGGTGTTCAGTATCACCGGCGGCTGGGATGAGAATAAATTTGTTATCAATAGTGCTACTGGTGCCCTGAGTTTTGTCAGCGCACCTGACTTTGAGCAACCCCAGGATTCAAACACGGACAATGTTTATTACGTTAGGGTGCGGGTCAGCGATGGTGTCGGATCAGATGAAGAGTACGTCGGCGTCAGAGTGCTTAATGTCAGGGATACAGCGCCTGTGTCAAAAGACGGATCTATTACTGTTGCAGAGGACAGTATCTATACCTTCAGCCCGGTAAAGTTCTATTTTGCTGATGTCGATGGGGATACCTTTGCTGGCATAAAAATCACAACATTACCTGCGCGCGGCAAATTCCGGTTCGCCGGCGCTGATGTGGTGCCAGGCCAGGTATTGGCAGTGGGCCAGATTTCAGGACTCACCTACCAGCCCGGCACCAATGAATCAGCAACGGCTTATGCCAACTTTCGATTTAGGATCGAGGATAGTTCTGGTCAGCAGAGTGTCGCCGATTACGGTCTGAATGTTGATGTGACAGCTGTCGCCGACCTGCCGAGCGTTGCAGTGAGCAATACTATTATTGTCGAAGAGGATACGAGTTTTAATATAGGCCTGAGTACCTCTCTTGTGGATGTGGACAGTGAAACCCTCAGTGTGAGATTGCGAGGATTGCCTGCAGGTGCCCAGGTTACAGATGGTGTTCGGTCGGCCACGTCCTGGTCGGTAAACATTTCTGGATGGAACTATGGGGCTGTTACCGTTACCCCGGCAGCAAATAGCGACGTTGACTTTACCTTGCAGGTTACTGCCACCGCCACTGAGGCGGACAATGGCTCCCAGGCGCAGGCAACAAAATCTATCGCGGTGCAGGTCGTCGGCATTGCCGACAAACCCTTGTTAACAACAACCCCGGCCAGCGGTGATGAAGATACGGCCATCTCGTTACAGATAACCGCTCAGTTGGCTGATGTTGATGGCAGTGAGTCTCTCAAAATTTTTATCAGTGGTGTACCCGTTGGCGCGCGCCTTGCTGATGGCGCCCAGTTGGCCATTTCCAGTGGCGCGGCCATTGATATCTCTAGCTGGTTGTTATCGGCCATCACCGTAAGACCTGCCTCGAATGTCAATGACGATTTTACAGTGACGATAACAGCCACTGCCATTGAGCAGGATAACGGCGATCAAGCCTCACAGACAGGGTCCATTGTTGTTACTGTCAACCCTGTTAATGATTCGCCGACGGTCCTTGATCAGGCATTTTCCATCGCAGAGAATGCCGTTGTTGGCACCTTCGTCGGACAGATTGTCGCGACAGATATTGAACCTGTGGGCGGTGAGCCGGCGCAGACTTTAGCCTATCAGTTAAGTGGTACAGCATTCTCAATTGATGGCAGTGGAAAAATATGGGTCAACGACTCGGCGCTGCTGGATTTTGAGACGCAGTCCCAGTTGCTGCTGGCGCTCGACGTCACAGATAGTGGCCTACCGCCATTATCGGCGACGGCGGCTGTGACGATTAATCTTATTGCTGTGAATGACAATCCACCGGTGGGCGTCGCCGATCTGGTGAATGTCGATGAGCAAAACACAGTAGTCTTTAATGTTCTCGATAATGACACGGATGCGGATCTGCCGGCCAGCACCCTGGTGGTCAAGAGTCTCAATGGTGATACCGGTGCCGTGGGTGTGGCGCAGGATATTACCGTTGGCGGTGTGGTGGTGGGTGCGTTGACAGTCAATGCTGATGGTAGTGCGCAGTTTGTCGCAACTCCTGACCCAGCCGTTGAGCTGTTCAGTGCTGCGGCGAACTATGTGGTCAGTGACGGCCTGTTTGACTCTGCCCCGGCGTTCATCACTATCGAGATTACACCGCGTAATGATAACCAGCCTGCCATCAGCGCCGCGGGCCTGGCAGTGCAAGGGGCAGGTCTGCAGTATGCAGAAGATGAACATACCTCCTTGGCGAATGTTTTGTCATTACCGATTTATAATCTGTTTTATGACCTGGATATCGACGCCGACGGCGAGATGGACAGCAATACTGCAGGTGACAGGGACGCGTTGGTATTTGCGCTGCAAAGTAATAACAATGCAACCCTGCTTGATGCGCGGGTGGTGGATGGTGTTCTGCAGGTGTTCAGTCGTGCAAACGAGCATGGAGAGGGAATCCTGGAAATTACCGCTACAGATACTGCAGCGCCCGCAGAGAGAGTCAGTTCGGTCAGTCTGGCAATCGCCGTTGCCGTCACATCTGTCAATGATGCGCCTGTCTATCAGGCAGGTAGCTTACCTGACATCACCAGGGATGAAGATGCAGGCCTGTTGCTGATTGATTTGGCAGGCGCCTTTGTTGATGCTGATATGACCGACAGTAACAGCATCGACGATAGTTTGACCTACATGGTGACGATCGACGACATACCTGCTGATTTTGTCATGACGGACCTGCTGGATGTGAGCGGCCTGGGTGTTATCAGTGATCTTGAAGATACGCCGGTGGCAGGGACTCGACAAATAGTCGTGCAAACCAATGATGCGAGTCTGGGGCTGGTGTTCAATCCCGACGCTTTTGGTACCCTCAACGTGACCGTGCGCGCAACCGACCAGGGTCGACCGCCGGCACTGCCGAGCGCTGCTGTGCCGCTGTCTGCTGAGGCTAGCTTTCAAGTGGTCATTAATGGCGTGATAGATGACCAACCCATCGCCGTTGATGACCACTACAGCAACAACCCGTTGCTGGTGGTGCTGGAGGACAGCGGCCCCATTGATATCTATGTGATTGGTAATGACTATCAGGGCGACGTGCCGGCAGGGGTGATTAATGCCGGTCAAACCATCATAGACTCGTTTAATGTGGGCCACAGCTGGCGTACAACCAGTCGCCTGGCGGACGATCCTTTTAATCCCGGGAACTTGATTATTACCATCAATGGTGAGGTGGCGTGTGCGGCCGCGGGATGTTCGCCCAGCGGTGATTCTGTTGTCAGCCAGGTTGGAATTGATGTGTTTTCGGTGCGGTATATGCCTATGCCGGACTTTAATGGTGAAGATGTATTTACCTACTGTATTGAAGATGCATCCAGTGTTGGCGAGTCGGCCTTTACGCCGCCTAACGACTCGCGCTGCGCGACAGTAACCATTAACGTTTTGCCGCAGAACGATCTGCCAACGGCTTCTGGCCCCATATACTTTTTTATGGACCAGGCGGGTATCTTGCAACGTGATGCAGCTAACGGCCTGTTACCCTGGGTACACGATGTTGATAACAGTCACCGTGATGGTCTTGGCTGTGATCCGTCGGGCCCCCCTTGTCTTGCGCTGCCCCAGTCCGACCAACTGTACTTTCGCTTTACGTCAGCTATCACCGCCCATGGGGAGTTGTTGCCGCCCTATAATGCGGATGGTAGTTTTACCTACCAGCCGGATGCGGATTTTGATGGCGAGGATAGTTTTACCTTTGATGTCTGTGATGTGCCATTGCCTGGCGATGCCAGTCATTGTATCTATGGTATCGAAGCACTGATTGTTGTTAATCCCATTGACGGCGCCCCGCAGGGTGCCGTCAATGGGGTAGTCGAGTATGACTATCAACTGGCGGATGCGCCCCTTGAGTTACCCATTGGCCCAGAGCCCAATGTGCTGATTATTGAAGATGACTCGCGCTCAATGGAGTGGGACCTCAGCACATCGAGTCTCGAAGGTGTCTTCTATTTCCCGCAGCGTCTCAGCACCCAGTTGAATCGTGACAGCAGTGACAGCCTTTACTGGGTGATGGCGGCCTCTGCCACCGATAGCTGGTCCATAGAAAATTCGAAAATTGCGCCTACCGAAGAGCAGTTTCCAGGACAGGGTTTCTGGACCCTGCGGTCTGCCAGTGAGAACAAAATCTACTATGATCCTGCGGTCCAGTATCGCCCATGGGACGGTTTGGATACCAGTGATCAACCCTTCCCTGACAGCCCGCCAACGGCGGCAAAACATTATCCCTGGCTTGCTGCAAGCGCTGCCAATACTACCGACCTGACCTTAGATCCCGGTGTAGGTTATACGGGGCGAGCGCTTGAAGGTAAAAATGTGTGTGTCGCAAAAGGAGTCTGTATTGTTTATGACAAAAAAGACAAGTGCAAAAAATGGGCAGAGGTATGCAGCACCGAATATGAACTCAATGAGGTCAGTGTAAATGGTTTTTATATTCCTCGGTATTATGCTTGGGAAGACAAAAACAACAATGGCAAGCTGGATTACACCCCATCCCCTAAAGACGGCAACCCGTTATCCGAGGGTCGACTGGTTGAAATTAGGCCAGCAAATGCGCCTTTTCCCAAATCAGCTGATCGGACTGACTGCATCACCACAGAGACCTCATGCAGCTATACAGAGGAGTTGCAGAACTTTGCCAACTGGTTCACCTATGCCAGAACCCGGGAATTAACCGCAAAAATGGCCCTGGGTCGAGTGGTGGCAAAAAGCGAAAGTCTGCGTATGGGTTATGCCCTGTTGAATGATGATAACTACAATAAGAAAATCATCTCCATGAATACGTCAGAGCGTACGGGTCCCAAGGCGGCGTTGCTCGACGCCATCTACCTGTCTCCGACACTGGGTGGTACACCGCTGCGGCGTAAACTGCGGGATGCCGGCCGGTACTTTGCTTGCGAGAATCAGAACATATTCGGCTCGAACCAAAAATCGGCATTCGGTGCGGTTGACGCCCAAGGTTATGCCGATTGCCCTGTTCTACCTGCGCCGGCTGGTAACTGTCAGCAGAATTTTGTACTGATGATCACAGACGGCACCTGGAGCGGCCAGCCGCCGAATGTGCATGAAACTGATGATGACAACGACACCAATTTTGATGGTGATGTGTATGCCGGGGCGCCGTCTGATACCCTGGCAGATATCGCCATGTACTATTATGAATATGATCTGCATCCAGCCTTGGCGGACCAGGTGGCCACCAACAGCCGTGATAAGGCGGGTGCCAGCGCGACTGCCTTTGCTGGTGGCGGCAATGAGTATATGCACCAGCACATGACAACCTACACCATCGGTTTTGGTGCCAAAGGTCTTATAACAGCGCCCCCGGTGTTTGTGGCCGGCACCGCAGGCACCTTTGATTGGGGTGATCCTATGTCGGATGCCCGAAGCCCGGCGAAGATTGATGACCTGCGCCATGCGGCGTTTAACGGCCGCGGTGAACACCTGGATGCATCCAGTGTTAATGAATTGACCCAGGCCCTGATCTCTGCCTTTGAGGAGTTTTCGCAGGGTAGTGGTACCGCCTCTGCTGTCAGTTTTAACTCGCAGGAGGTTCAGGCAGGAACGCTGATTTTTCGGGCCTTTTACAACACTAAAACCAATGCCGGAAATCTGGTTGCGCAGGCTATCTCAGCTTCGGGCCTGGATCCTGTGCCAGTGTGGGAAGCCGCCAAGACCCTGGATGCCATAGCGGCGACAGATCGTCAGATCATTACTCTCGATCGTATAAACAACACGGGCATAAAGTTTCGCGCGGAGGCTTTGAATGCAGAACAGCGCCAGCTGTTTATCGCCGATCCCGGCGCCAGTGAAGCTGTCAAGCTTGGCCAGATCACCGACCGAGTTAACTATCTGCGCGGTGACGCCAGCCTGGAGCGACCTTTTGGCGACTTTCGTGAGCGCCCGGTAAAAGGCGGGCGCCTGGGTGACCTGGTGCACTCAGCACCGGTTTTTGTTGGTTCGCCCGACAGGCTGCGCCGGACCTTGAGTCCTTACCCCCAGGATGACCCTTACGCGGCGTTCAAGTCAGCGTTTGGGGGCCGCAAAAAAGTCGTTTACGTCTCTGCCAACGATGGCATGCTGCATGGTTTTGATGCCAACAATGGCCAGGAGTTGATCGCCTATGTGCCAGACAACCTGATGCTGGGCAAATACAGCAGGAAAATTACTGAGTTGTTGGATTATCAGTACAGTCATCGCTTTTTTGTCGACCTGACGCCAGCATTAAATGATGTCTACATGGATGCTGACCGTGATGGTGATCGCGAGTGGACAACATTGATGATTGGTGGGCAGGGCGCAGGCGGCAAGGCCTATTTCGGCCTGAATGTAACGGACCCGACGAAATTCTCGGAAGCGACTGCAGCTGATGTTGCGCTGTGGGAATTTACTGATGCTGACGATAGCTATCCCACAACACCCGTCACGGTGGATGAAATAACCACCATGGAACCACTGACCACAGCGACGGGTGAGCAACGCAGGGATCTGCAGGCGGTGCCGCAACCTGTTAAGGATTTAGGCTACTCCTTCAGCGTGCCAACCATCGTCATGAGTAATCTGAAGAATGATGGCGAGAATGAATGGGTTGCTATTTTCGGTAATGGTTATAACAGTACCGCCGGTATCGCCAAGCTCTTTGTGTTGTTGGTGGACCACGGCGCCGACGGCACCTGGTGTCATCCAGACATGATCCATAACACCATATTGAATGGTGACTTGCCGGAAGCCTGTATTGGTAAGCAGGACTTTGTCAAAATCGACACCGGGTTTGGCGCCGAGGGTGGTTATCCTAATGGTCTTGGTACGCCTCGGGCTATTGATACGGATGGTAATGGTACCGTTGACTATGCCTATGCGGGTGACACTTTTGGTAACTTTTACCGTTTTGACCTCCGCTCTGACAACTTTGCAGAGTGGACCTCAACCAAGATATTCAAGGCGGAGTATACCGGTGGTATAGCCCAGGCAATCACCAGCCAGCCGATTGTGACAGCCCATCCGACTCAGGACGATGGTTTTCTGGTTATCTTCGGTACAGGCAGTTACGTCACAGTGCCTGATGGCGCAGACACCAGTATCCAGTCCATTTACGGGCTCTGGGATCGGCTTGGGCCTGAGCTGATTACCACCAGCCAGATGGTCCAGCAAAGTTATACCAATCTGGTTGATCCGGTCTTTGGGCCCCTGCGCAGCCTGTCGAGCAATCCTGTTGATTATGTGGCGAATGGCGGCAAACGAGGCTGGTATATTCATCTGGATGTGGTGCCTGCCGATGGCGTGCAGGGTACAGACCTGCCGGAGTTTCCTGGTGAGCGGGCGGTGCGGAATATTCAACTCAGGGGCGATGTTGCATTTGTTAATAGTGTTATTCCACGTGGCACTGACAGCTGTATAAAGGTGGATGGCGGTTTTGGTCTGGCCTTTTGTCCCAGCACTGGCGGCGCTAATTGTTTTGCCAGCAGTTCAGTATTCGACCTGAATCAGGATGGTAAGTTTGATGGCAATGATCAGACAAACGGTGTGGCGGTTGCTGGTATTCGCTTCGAGGATTCAGTGCCGTCAGATTCGGCCTTTATTGGTTCGCAGCGGGTCACGCAGCTCAGTGACCAGTCCCTTAATGTAACTCTGACGAACACCCAGCAAGGCATCTTTACGGGTCGGCTGTCCTGGAAACAGCTGGATTCTGTTGATTAGCTGGGGGCGCCTAGCTGGGGGCGCCTGGTTGAAAGTGGACCTTATACAAAAATCCTAACGGGGTGAATAATGAAAACACTTTTGCTGCTGCTGGCTGTAAATTTATGGGCGGCGGAGAGTATGGCCGCAGTCGCAAGTGGCGAGGCGGATGCCACGCTCAGCCCCGCTGCCTATAATGCTGCTGTGGGCTGGTTGACGGAGTTGAATCTGATAGAGCGCAGTGCTGTCATAGGGGGTGTTCCCTACGATCTTGGGCCGGCGTTCGAGCCACCAAAAGTCGAGCTCCGCAATGTTGTGGGTGGCACAGTGAATATGTTGTCGAGGGGCATGTTCCTGGCGGTCAAATTCGTTGACCGGGATGGCGCTCGTCGAGTGACAGAGCTTCGTGTTATTGAGGGCTCTGGCCAACAGCAGGATTATTAGTGGTCTGAGTTCTGGCAGCTGGCGTGCTCCAGACAAATACCAGGAGTGTGCGGATCAACAGCGCAGTGCAGTTGGCAGCCGCTGTCGAGCCAGTGCTGAGCCGCGTTGCAGATAATACAGGCGGGCTCGCCCCTGAGTATTGATGACTATCTTGCGCGCCAGCTGCGCACCCTCAATGGCGGGGCAATAGATAAAATGTCCATTTTGGTAATTTGTATGGCCTGCTTCGGTCATTTGCAGGTATTGGCGGTTACGGAATGAGCGCCAGGTAATTGTTCCGCTGGTATTCAATGGCGGCAGACGGCTCAGCACCCTGTCTTTGCCATTCAGCCGACCGTCTTGGTTGTGATCGATAAATACCAGGAGGCCGTCATGCCATTTGCCATTACAGCCTTTGTCAGCAATTTTTGCTGGGCACAATGTGGCGGTTGCGCGGTACTGCACCGCCGCGTGGCGGGTGTAGTTGACGGCAGTGACCAGCCAGGTAACCTGCGCGGTGGCCTGACTGCGATGGATGACGCGCTGTAGTGGTGGTATGGCCAGGCTGCTGAAGACAAGGCTGATGCCAAGCCATGTTAGTAATTCTATCAACGTGAAGCCTCGGCAAAGTGCCGCCACAGGGGAGCGCTTGCCCATAGCTATACGCCCCTTGTGCTCAGCCATACGCCCCTTTTGCATAGTCATACGCCCTTGTGCATAGTCATACGCCGCTGGTGCCCCTAAGAATTCCCGGAATAGTTGCCCGCAGAACCTTTAGGTTATTTTTGGTTATGTTGGGGCATCTGCTGCACCGGCATATGCTGTTTTTGAGGTAAGTGAAGTGACCGGGACGGCGGTAGCCAGGTTCTGTTCGAGCTGTGGGTCATTGTGCGTGCAGCTGCCGCTGCACGTCACGGCAGGGATTCAGCAGTTATTCAAGGCCGAGCTTTTTCAATCGATAGCGCAGCGCACGAAAAGTAATGCCAAGTTTTTTTGCGGCGGCGGTTTTGTTCCAGCGAGTCGCCTCAAGGGCTTCGACGATAACATGTTTCTCAATGTCTTCGAGGTATGACTCCAGGGAGTCACCGTCCTCCGATGCTGGCTGTGACGCCGCCGGAAAGGAGACATTGCTGGCCTTGTCGGCGGCCTCCAGCTGTTGCATGGACGCCGGCTTCGCCTCTGTGGCTTGTCTGGGCGAGGGGCTGAGGCTCAGATCCTCTGGCTTGATGTGGTTGTCTTCACAGAGGGTGAACGCCCGCTCGAGGATATTTTCCAGTTCTCGAACATTACCAGGGAAATGATATTGCTGGAGTGCGCTGATTGCCGCCGGGGTAATGGTGGTAGGGGTCTGCGCATAACCTTTACCGACTCGCCTGAGTAGATAGTTGGCAAGCTCCGGAATGTCACCTTGCCTTTCCCTGAGGCTTGGCACCTTGAGTTCAATGACGTTGATCCGGTAATACAGATCTTGGCGAAAATTGTTCTTTTCGAGCTCCACGGCCAGATCTTTGTGGGTTGCGCTGAGTATGCGCACGTCCACGGGGATCTCTTTTTGGGCCCCCACAGGGCGAATGGCCTTTTCCTGGATGCCACGCAGGAGTTTAACTTGCATCGCGAGGGGCAGGTCGGCGACTTCGTCCAAAAACAGCGTGCCACCATTGGCAGCCTGAAAGAGGCCTTCCTTATCCGTTGAGGCACCTGAAAAACTGCCTTTGACATGGCCGAAAAATTCACTTTCCATCAACTCCGAGGGAATTGCGCCACAGTTGACGGGCACAAAAGGCGCCTCTCGATGCGGTCCCAGATCGTGAATGAGGCGCGCCACCAGCTCTTTGCCGCTACCGGATTCACCACTGATATAAATGGGAGCCTGGCTGCGGGCGAGTTTGGTAATCTGGCGGCGCAGATTTTCCATCACCTCTGACTGGCCGAGCAGCTGGTTACCTTCCCCGCCAGGGGTGCCTTGGGGGCCTATGGACTCCAATTTAAGTGCCGTATCTACCAGATGGCGCAGCAGATCAAGATTGACGGGTTTTGAGACGAAGTCAAAGGCGCCAGCCTTGAGGGCCTCGACCGCAGACTCCATGTTGCCGTGGGCTGTGATCATGGCGACAGGTGTGCTGGGATACTCAGCCTGAATGTGCTCAACCAGTTCAATGCCGTTACCGTCAGGCAGTTTCATGTCTGTCAGGCAGAAATCAAAAGCCTGTTCACCCAGCAACAAGCGTGCAGATCGCAGATCAGCGGCGCTACGGGTATTGATATTCATTCTGCCAAGGGTAATTTCGAGGAGTTCGCGTATATCTGGCTCGTCGTCAACAATCAGTGCACATTTTTGCTGCATACACGTCTCTGGTTATTGTCTGAATTGCCCGAGAAAGGAGATACGGAAACAACCACCACCGTGGCTCGCCTGAGAATAGGCAAGTCGCGCATTGTTGGCGTCGCACAGCTCCATCGAAAGGTACAGGCCAAGGCCGGTGCCGTTGGCCTCTGTTGTATAAAAGGGCTCGAATAAATGTTTGACCAGTAACTTGTCAACACCTGTGCCGTAATCAATGACCTCAATATAGGGATTCTGCGAGTCCTGAGCGTGACGAGCACTAACCAGCACGCGGGCTTCATGAGTGTTTTGTTCGCTGTATCGTAGTCCGTTCTGACAAAGATTGCCAAGAACCTGGGACAAGTGCATGGGGTCGACGTTGACGCTCAGATCCGCCGGGTCGACATCAATTTCAATGCTGACAGTACCCGGTTGGCCGGCAACAAAATCCTCGACAAAGCCCTCCAACCATCGCTGCAGATGCAAAGTTCTTGGTGTGGCGCGTTTGCGGTGCGACAGGTTGAGTACATTCTCGATCACGTCGTTCATACGCAGGCAATGATTCTTGATAATTTCACTCAGGCGCAGATCACCCTTGCTCAAGTCATCCGATTCAGCCAGTAGTTGGGCCGCATGACTGATGGCGCCCAGGGGGTTTCTGATCTCATGGGCGATGCTGGCCGACAGCCGGCCCAGTGCCGCCAGTTTCAGCTGTTGTGCCTGTCTTTGGGCCTCTGTGCTGTCTTCAATAAAGATCAGTGTGTCAGCTGTGGTAGTCACGGGACCCAGCGTCGAAAATGTCGCAATCAGTTCCGGCGAAGCCTCCCTGGTATGAAAAGTGGCAGTGCTTTGGTGATGGTCGTTGCGCCATTCCTGGAGTTTGTCGACTAACCTGTAGGGCAGGCGTTCTCTGGCGATCTCTGGTACTGCAGGGATGCTCAGGAAAGTTACACCGGCGCGGTTGATAGACTTTATCTTGCCTGCTGGTGAAACCACCACAACACCGGTTTTGATGTTGTCGATAATCAACTGGTTGGTTTGCTCCAGCGTAAACACCGCAGATTTGGTCTTGCGCAATTGTTGCGAAGCGCTTTGGAAAAAGACGTTAGCGACAAAATAGACGACGCCGAGAATGCCCACCTGAAAGAAACTCTGCAGGTCATTTTCACCTAAAAAGAACAGATAGAATTCGTCGTACGCCACCAGGATAAACGCAATGGCGGGCAGTACCGTTGAAACCCGGCCCAGGATCAGACTGCCACTGAAGGCACAGGTAAAAATCAAAAAGTTGCCGAGACCGGAACTGACGCCACCACTGGCGGAAGTTAGCAGGGTCAGGAAAACGATATCCAACACCAGAATAACAAACGAAGGTGTTGTATTGGCCAGCCACCTGGCACTGACAAAAAAGCTAGCCAGGCCGGCAATGAGGTTCAGGACAAGGTAACCAATGCTGGTAGCGCGAAAAAGCTCCGGGTTGACTTTGCCGACAAACGCGTTGAAGTTGGGGTCCAGGGACAGGACCAAAAACAGGAAAGAAATTAGAATTCGGTAGTAGTTATAGACCCGCAGGATAGTGGCGCGCTGCAGGCTGTGTTGTGCTTCAAGGACGTCATCAACCATTAAGTTTTCTTTCAATCCATGAGCTTATGCCAACGATCTAGCCGAGCAGGCCAAAAGTCAGCCGACTTATCCAGGAGCGCTCATTAGCCTTCACCGTCGCGCTGCTTTTCAGATTTCCGCTCTTGTCGAGTGAGTCATAATTCGGAAAATTGCTGCTCAATACCTGCAGCGTTTCGTTGGCCAGGTCATCTTGCTGTAATAATCTATAGGCTTCTACCATGACCGCTAGCGCATCGGGTACAGAGGGTGTTTCCTGAAAGTTTTCAAAAACGTATCGGCCGCGGTTGGCGGCGGCGATATAGGCACCGCGGTAGATATAATAGCGGGCTACATGGATTTCAGCGCGAGCCAGCAAGTTACGCAGATAAATGAGCCGCTTCTGAGCGTCAGGCGCATACTGGCTGTTGGGGAAGCGGTTGATCAGCTGGGAGAAGTCGTTGAATGAGTCGCGTGCAGCACCTGGGTCTCGAGTTGAGGGATCGATGGGCAGGAATTGGGCGAGGAAATTCTGGTCCTCCTCGAATGAGGCCATGCCCCGCAGGTAATAGGCGTAGTCAACATTCGGGTGTTGTGGGTGCAGGCGTATAAAACGATCAGCCGCGGCTCTGGCTGATTCAGCCTGGTTGCTCTTATAATAGGCGTAGATAATTTCCAGCTGCGCTTGCTCTGCATATCGCCCAAAAGGAAAGCGAGCCTCAAGCAACTGGAGGCGTCGCACCGCCTCCTCATAGTTTGAACCACGCAGGCTGCTCTGGGCCATCTGGTAGAATTGTAGCTCTGTCGAGTCAAGGTCATCGACAGTATCGCTGGCGCATGAGGAAAGTAGGGCCAGGGTAATCAAAATAAGTGTAAGACGCATAGTTCGAAGTTCTTCCGATGATTCCAGAATCTAATCTAGGTGCTTGAAAACCCGGCTATTTAACCATAGCCTCCCCTCATACCCAAGAAGTCTTAGCAGGTAGTATGCCAGTTGAAATAGCTCATTACGCAAAAGTGCCGGACAGTATGGCGCGGCAACGATTAGATCACGTTGTTGCGATTCTGTTCCCGCAATATTCCCGGTCACGTTTGCAGGCGTGGATAAAAAGTGGCGGTTTGACCGTCAACGGTGTGGCATTTCGCACCGGCCACAAGCTTTATGGTGGCGAAGCCATAGAAATCCAGGTGGTCGCCACAGAGGTGGGTTCGGCGCCGCAGGAGATGCCGCTGGACATAGTTTTTGAAGATGATGACTTGCTGGTGGTCAACAAACCCATGGGGCTGGTCGTACATCCGGGTGCCGGGAACATGGATGGCACGTTACTAAATGCGTTGCTTTACCATTACCCTGATCTTGATGCCGTACCGAGGGCCGGAATTGTCCACCGCCTGGACAAAGATACCACCGGTTTGATGGTGGTTGCCAAAACGCTGGAGAGCCAGAATCAATTAGTCCGCCAACTGCAGAGCAGGACCGTCAAACGTCTCTACGAGGCGGTGGTCTATGGTGTCTTTGAGGGCGCCGGTAAGGTTGATGTGGCCATTGGCCGTCATCCCACCCAGCGGACCAGAATGGCCGTACGCAAGGATGGCAAGGAAGCGATCTCCCGCTATCGGGTGTTGCAGCAGTTCGGTGAACACACGCGGCTTGAAGTGTCGCTGGAAACAGGGCGAACTCATCAGATTCGTGTTCACATGCAGCATATTCGCCATAGTCTGATTGGTGATTCAATCTACGGTGGCGGGTATAAGACGCCGCGTAATCGCCAACCCATGTTGCTCGAAGCACTGCAGAGTTTTCCCCGGCCGGCATTACATGCGCGAGAGTTGAGTTTGCAACACCCTATCAGTGGCAAGCCCTGCCGTTGGTTTACACCGCTGCCTGAGGATATGGAAGACTTGTTGGCAACATTGGCAGCGGCAGATATCTGTGATTGATCGTTCTGCACCCGACGAGCCTGCTTTTCTGTTGCCGGCCTGGCAGGCGCCGGCAAATATTCATGGGTTGGTCTCGACGCGCTCGGGTGGCGTCAGCGACGGCCCTTATGCTTCTATGAATCTTGCGCAACATGTGGGTGACGATCCTGCTCGCGTTGCAGTTAATCGACAGCGTCTGCAAGCCCTGGCTGGACTTCCTGGCCAACCCCTATGGTTGCAGCAGGTACATGGAAAAAGTGTCGTGTTGGCAGATCATCGCGATGCCATGTCGATGGCGGGGCCAGCCCCCGAGGCTGATGCGGCTTATACTTCTGCTGCCGGACAGGTCCTTGCCATTATGGTAGCCGACTGCCTGCCAATTCTGTTGTACAGTCGCAATGGCAATGAAATCGCGGCAATTCATGCCGGCTGGCGTGGTCTGGCCGCAAACATCATCGCTGAGACCCTTGCCCACTTTTCCTCTACTGACATCACTGCCTGGTTGGGTCCGGCGATTGGACCCTGCCACTATGAGGTAGATGCACCATTAAGGGACCATTTTCCAGGTGGGCAGGGGTTTGCCCCTGGCCGAGACGCGGACCACTGGATGTTTGATCTTGGTGTGTTAGCGCGCCAGCAGCTGACAGCCTGCGGCGTCCAGACTTTAGCAGGTGGCGATGTGTGTACCTTTTGTGACGAGCGTTTCTACTCTTATCGCCGCGATGGCGCAACGGGCAGGTTTGCGGTGTTCATTTGGCGGGAATAGCTGCGCGCAGTTTTTGGCTAGACGCCTCAGGCAGCTGGTGTTCGGGCAGCCGGTCCAGGGACGGGCGCGCTGGCAGTGCTGCGCTGCGGGCACCTCCAACAGTCTAGCCAGAGAACAGTCTAGCCAGAGAACAGTCTAGCCAGAG
>JANQYP010000018.1:0-5700 GCA_030728785.1 Pseudomonadales bacterium | reverse complement strand
CACCTCCAACAGTCTAGCCAGAGAACAGTCTAGCCAGAGAACAGTCTAGCCAGAGCAGTTTTCGCGAATAACCTGGCGAGCGGTCGCCGTTCTCTGAGCCCTCTCTTCGTCGGACAAGACCTTTTCAGTACCATCCTCAGCTTTTACTCGAATATGTTTGAACATTTCCAGGCTCGTCAGGTTCTTCTTGCCGATTTCGCAGTTAGTAGTTTTTTGTTGGGCGATTTTTGCTGCCATTGTGGCTTTTTGTTCCGCTATAACCTCATCAGGGTCTACTGCTGTGCTGATGGGTTCGGCTCGTGCCCCAGGGCGAGAGCCGCGGCTGGGCAAAGTGAGCAGATCGTTAGCAGGGAATTTGCCGTCACCAAATCGACGGGCGGAGGTGACTTGCTCGGCATTTAGTCCTTTTGGGCTTTGCTGAGCGTAGTTAGTAATGCCATTTTCGTCTACCCAGACATAATAGGTGCCCTGCGAATACGTATTCGCGGACAGCAGTAACAGCATCAGTGCAGAAATTAATTTTCGCATCTAAGCCACGCCAGAATTAACGTTGGAAAGTCTACTCCATGCTGCTGAATATTTCGACATAATGCCTTGCATTGGTCGCGAAAAAGCGCCGCTACGTCATTCGCGATTTTGCTCGGGTTGTCTTATTTATTGACAGTGTCAGTTGGTTTGAATGAGAATGCCCGGCCTTAAAGGCCCATGAAAGAGGGGAGCAAAGGTGGAAATGCTATCTGGTGGGGATATCTTGATTCGATGTCTCCAAGAAGAAGGCGTCGACTATGTGTTCGGTTATCCTGGCGGAGCGGTTTTGCATATTTACGATGCGCTGTTCCGGCAGAACCGGATTCGGCATATTCTGGTGCGGCATGAGCAGGCTGCAACCCATATGGCTGACGGCTATGCGCGGAGTACAGGGCGACCAGGCGTTGTCCTTGTAACCTCGGGCCCGGGCGCGACTAATGCCATCACCGGTATAGCAACCGCCTATATGGATTCGATTCCGATGGTGGTCATTTCCGGGCAGGTGCAAAGTCACTTGATTGGCACAGACTCTTTTCAGGAAACAGACATGATTGGTATTTGCCGACCGATCGTGAAGCACAGTTTTGCCGTCAGGAGTGCAGCGGATCTTGCCCTCGCCGTCAAAAAAGCCTTCTATATCGCGACCTCAGGTCGTCCCGGCCCCGTCGTCATTGATATTCCTAAGGATATTACAAATCCGACAGACCTGGTGGAGTACGAATATCCTCAGCAGATCTCCCTGCGATCCTATAATCCAGCGGCCAAAGGTCACACGGGGCAAATTAAGAAGGCTGTGACCCTGCTGATGGAAGCCGAGCGACCCATGATTTATGCTGGCGGCGGAGTCATTCAGGGCAACGGCGCTAGTGAGTTGACGAGCCTGACCCGCCTGTTGGGCTATCCTATTGTTAACACACTGATGGGCCTAGGGGCCTACCCGGGCACCGATAAGCAGTTCCTGGGAATGTTAGGCATGCACGGGACTTATGAGGCGAATATGGCGATGCATCATTGTGACGTGCTGATTGCTGTAGGCGCACGTTTTGATGATCGGGTGACTAATACAGTGGCTAAATTCTGTCCCTATGCAAAAATTATTCATATTGATATTGATCCCGCGTCTATTTCAAAAAATGTCATGGTTGATGTACCTATAGTCGGGCCCGTGGAAAGCGTGCTCACTGAAATGCTTGAAGTCAGTCAGGCAAAAATTGGCAAGCGCACCAAGACTCAGGCGAGTCGGCTTGCTGAATGGTGGGCCCAGATCGAGGGCTGGCGGAAGCAGGATAGTCTGCGCGTGACGCCATCGGCAGACGGTATTACCATCAAACCCCAGGAAGCCGTCCAGGCGGTCTTCAGGGCCAGCAAGGGTGCCGCCTATGTGACCACTGATGTGGGCCAGCACCAGATGTTTGCGGCGCTCTATTATCCCTTCGACGAACCGCGTAAATGGATCAACTCCGGTGGTCTTGGCACCATGGGCTTTGGCCTGCCAGCAGCGATGGGCGTGCAGATGGCGTTTCCGGACGCATTGGTCTGCTGCATCACTGGCGAAGGTAGTATCCAAATGAACATCCAGGAGTTGTCTACCTGTGCCCAGTATGGTTTGCCGATTAAGATCATCAATATCAATAATCGCTCGCTGGGAATGGTGAAGCAGTGGCAGGACATGCAATACGAAGGTCGCCATTCGGACAGCTACATGGAGTCATTGCCTGACTTTGTCAAGCTGGCGGAGGCTTATGGTCACGTGGGTATTAAGGTCGAGCGTCTCGCCGACCTGGATGCCGCGCTGGAGCAGGCCTTTGCGCTGCAGGACCGATTGGTGTTTGTCGACGTGATTGTTGACCGTGATGAGCACGTTTATCCCATGCACGTTGCACCCAATGGATCCATGCGTGACATGTGGCTGAAAAAGGGAGTGCGAACCTGATGCGAAGGATTATCTCCGTGCTGATGGAGAATGAAGCCGGGGCTTTGTCCCGTGTGGTTGGCCTGTTTGCACAACGCAATTACAACATTGAAACGCTGACAGTAGCACCCACCGAGGATGAAACACTGTCGCGATTGACGCTGACCACATCCGCCAGTGACGCGGAAGTCGAGCAGATCACCAAGCAGTTGAATAAGCTGATCGAGGTGGTAAAGCTGGTAGATCTGACTGATGGCGATCATATCGAGCGCGAACTCATGTTGATTAAAGTCAAAGCGACGGGTGCGCAGCGGGCGGAAGTAAAGCGCACCTCAGATATTTTCCGAGGTCAGATAGTCGACGTTACACACAATTCATACACCATACAGCTGGCTGGCACGTCTGATAAGCTGAACGCTTTCTTAAGGGCAATGTCTGAGTCGGTGGTTCTGGAAGTAGTCAGGTCTGGTGTGTCAGGTGTGTCCAGAGGAGAGAAAATTCTCGCGGTTTAGTCTAGCGGTGCAACGCACGCTTACCGTGCTTCTGGATCGGTGGATGACTGCTATTAAGGTGAAGGCAATGGAAGACCAGCAAGAGCATGACGGCGCGAAGTTAGCCTCGGTCGCCGATCGTGCGGAAGAGCGCGCGGGCTTGCGTCGCGGCATCTATCTGTTGCCAAACCTGATCACCACTGGCGCGTTGTTTTCAGGTTTTTTTTCCATTATCTCCGCCATGAGCGGTGCGCTTGAGAACGCTGCTGTTGCGATTCTCGTCTCGGGCGTGCTGGATGCGCTTGACGGCCGCATTGCGCGGCTCACCAATACCCAGAGTGAATTTGGCGTGCAATACGACAGCCTGTCTGATCTTGTGGCTTTTGGTGTCGCGCCGGCTGTGCTGATGTTCAGTTGGCTGCTGTCTGATCTCGGCAAAATAGGCTGGATGGTGGCATTCCTGTATATGGCCTGTGCAGCCCTGCGCCTGGCCAGATTTAATACTAAACCGGACAATACGGTATTTTTTGGCTTGGCAAGTCCGATGGCTGCAGGTCTGCTTGCAACTTCCGTCTGGGTCTGGACGGATAATGTCGCCAGTGATGTGACCTTGCCTATCGCTATTCCGATGGCGGTGCTTACTGCTCTTGCGGCAGTATTGATGGTCAGCAGTATCCGCTACTACAGCCCCAAGCAGATCGATATGCATCGCGTACCATTCATGTATATGCTGGCAGTTGTTGCGCTGTTTGCGCTGGTGTTTGTCAATCCTCCGTTGGTTCTGCTCAGCCTGTCAATCCTCTATGCGGCCTCTGGTCCATTGCAGGCCTTGTTGCGTAAGCGCAAAAAGGCCGGCGTCTAGAAGTTCGCAGTCTGAGGCGCGTAGCTGACAGCAACCGCGCCGTGAGCCATCCAGGTAGCCAATTGTGAAACTGGTGATCTAACAACTGCCCCGATGGTTGCGGCTCGACTTTAAGCCAGCTGCGATTGCAGGTAAGCCAGCTGCGATTGCAGTAGAGATTGCGGTCAGAATTTCGAACCTGCAGGCTGGCTATGAATTCCGGCTATGATTTCCGGCTATGAATTCCAACTCTGAACGCCAACTCTGAACGCCAATAGAAGGAAGCTCAGGATGCTCATAAAAAAAGCCAGTGGCATCAAATCGTCTGAAATTACTCCCGAGTCAGTTTATCGTCAGCGCCGTTTGTTTATGCAGGGCGCTGCCCTTGGCGTTGGTGCAGCACTGCTGCCCTCCATGGCTGCAGCCGTCGGCGAGGTGCCTGCCCAAGGCATTGCTCGGTATAACGGCGATCTGGCTTATAAGACGAGAGCGCCAGCATGGTTGCAAGGAAAAGTGGCGGCGGCAAGGCAAAGCAAGTATGCGACCACAGAACCTCTGGCGCCTTGGGATGTGGTGACGACATACAATAACTTCTATGAGTTCGGTACCGACAAGGGTGATCCCGCAGAGAATGCCAGGAATTTTCGTGTCGACCCATGGCAGGTGGAGATTGCTGGCGAGGCGGAGATTACCGGTAAATTTAGCCTTGAAGACATGCTGAAGCCCCATGATATTGAAGAGCGCATCTATCGCATGCGCTGTGTGGAGGCATGGTCGATGGTGGTGCCGTGGAACGGTTTTCCCCTGGCGGATTTGATTAAGCGTTTCAAGCCCACCTCAAAGGCACGCTTTGTACGTTTTGAAACCCTGGTAGATGCCGAGCAGATGCCAGGTCAGCGATCCCGATTCACGGCCATTGACTACCCTTATGTGGAGGGCTTGCGTATGGATGAAGCGCTCAACGAATTGGCCTTTGTCGGGGTAGGTCTCTATGGGCAGGCTATGCCACCGCAAAACGGCGCGCCCTTGCGTCTGGTGATTCCCTGGAAATACGGTTTTAAGAGCATCAAGTCTATTGTCAAAATTGAATTCCTGGAGAAGCGGCCTGTTACAACCTGGGAGCGCAGTAACAGCCGCGAGTATGGCTTTTATGCCAATGTAAATCCGCAGGTCAGCCATCCGCGCTGGAGTCAGGCTTCTGAAAGGCGTCTGCCCACGTCTCTGTTCTCCTCTAACCGCCGTCCTACCCAGTTGTTTAACGGTTATGCCGAACAGGTGGCCTATCTATACGCGGGGATGAATCTCGCCAGGGACTTCTAACCATGAGACATGGTGGTGCTGCCAGCGCCAACGTTGATCTGCAGGGGCTCTTGAAGGCATATCTAAAACCCATGGTTTTTTGTGCCGGGCTGGCACCGCTGATATATCTTATCTGGCAGGTTGTCTTGTTAAGCTGTGGCAATACAGCAAACCTGGGTGCTGATCCTGCGAAGGCTATTGTCCTGTTCAACGGCGATTGGGCATTGCGGTTTATGTTGTTGACCCTTGCAGTCTCGCCCCTGCGGATGGTGACAGGCTGGGCCCAGTTGGCACGCCTCAGGCGCATGCTCGGGCTTTTTGCATTTACCTATGGCATATTGCATTTTTCCGCCTATGTGGCGCTGTTGCTGGAGTTCAGGTTTGGTGATCTGGGCGAGGAGTTGATTGAGAGACCCTTTATCACAGTGGGTTTTTTGGCCTTGCTGGGGCTCTTACCGCTGGCGCTGACTTCCAATAGATATATGATCGGCAAACTGAAGAGGCGATGGCAGCTTTTGCACCGCCTTGTGTTCCCCGTAGCCGTGTTGCAGATTGTTCATTTATTTTGGCTCACCCGTAGTGACTACACGGAACCACTCATGTATAGTGCTGCGCTCTCGTTACTGATC
>JANQYP010000017.1:102642-112666 GCA_030728785.1 Pseudomonadales bacterium | reverse complement strand
CTAGGTTGGTGCCGCAAGCAGGATTGCAACGTCGCGCCCACGGCCTGAACATGCAAATCTATTTGAACTGCTGCAAAGCATCTGGTATAAAGCACGGCTCTTAAGGAGCAGCCGATGGGAAGTATGTTGGTGATGCTAAAACACTCATTTATGGATATCAGTCTGGTGGTGTAAACGCCCGGTTGGTAGCAACAATTGTAAGGACGGAATGACATGTCCCAGGTATGCCAAGTCACCGGTAAAAGGCCGGTAAGTGGTAATAATGTGTCTCATGCGAACAACCGCACCAAGCGGCGTTTTTCGCCCAATATCCATGACCACAGGTTCTGGGTAGAAAGCGAAAACCGTTTTGTGAAACTGCGGGTTTCTGCAAAAGGCATGCGCATTATTGATAAGAAAGGCATCGACGAGGTCATGGCGACCCTACGTGCCCAGGGCCAACAAGTTTAACGGGGTCGGAACACCATGAGAGATAAAATCAAGCTGGTTTCTTCAGCTGGCACGGGTCACTACTACACGACCACCAAAAACAAAAAGACCATGCCAGACAAGATGGAGATCAAGAAATTTGATCCAGTTGTGCGTCAGCATGTGACCTACAAAGAAGCCAAAATCAAGTAAGACCAAGGCCGAATGGCTTTGCGGGCAGTGCACTGTGATGGTGTGCTGCTTTTTCTGTTGCCGCGAAAAATACCTGCAAACGTTTATTGTCAAGCCTGCTGCTGATTCTGCAGTTGCAGATTGCCAGTCTCGTCCAGGGTTGCTTGCCAACCTGCTTTTAGAAACACGCTGGTATGTTCTTCAATGATCAGCGCCGGTCCCCTCAACAGGCAATCGACTGGCAAAGTGCCGCGTTGGTAAAGCGGTGCATGAATTGTTTTGCCCTGGGCATCAACAAGGTTGTCGACAGTCAGGGCCGGCGCCGAAGACGCGTCTGTTGCCTGCGTTCGGCCTGCGGTATCCACACCAGGCAGCTTGAATGGCGGGCGCTCTGCCTCTACATGGACTCTCAGGCTGAGGAGTTCGACGGCCTTGGGCAGCGTATGGCCATATAAACGCTGGTGGGCAAGGTGAAATGCCTGCACTGCCTGGGTAATGCCCTCATAAGCGATGGCGATAGAGTAAGTCTGGCCCTGGTAGCGCAGGTCAACGTGATTTTGGTGGCGCGTGTTGAAAACCCCTTCTTGGCGCAGTTCAGCCTGTGCTTCCTGCAGCAGCAGCTGAAGTTCCGCGGCTAAGCTGGGCTCGTCAATAGCATGCATCAGGCCCTGTCGAGTCCGCACCAGTTCCCTGCCCGGCTGTGCCGCCAGCATGCCGAGTGCTGACAAGACGCCACTGTTGAGCGGCACAACCGCCTGGCGAATTTCCAGCGCTTCTGCCAGCTCGCAGATATGCAGGCCGCCGGCACCGCCAAAACTCATCAAAGTAAAGGCTCTTGGGTCGTAACCTCGCTGAATGGAGATGACCCGCAGGGCCTGGATCATATTCTCATTGGCAATTTTGACAATACCCAGGGCCACGGCTGTGGTACTGATCTGCAGGGCTTCTGCCAGGGGCAGCAAGGCCGCCTCGGCGGCCTTGCGGTGGAGCGGCATTTTTCCTCCCAGAAAGGCATCTTCGCGTAATCTGCCGAGCATAAGGTTGGCGTCAGTGACTGTGGCTGCTGTGCCACCTCGGCCGTAACAGGCAGGCCCGGGGCTGGCACCGGCTGACGCCGGTCCAACCTGCAACAGGCCGCCAGCGTCAACGTAGGCAATGGAGCCACCACCTGCGCCAATGGTATGGATGTCAGCCATGGGTACGGCGACAGGGTAGCTGGCAATCCGGCCCTGGTCCGTGAGGCGAATCTCACCCTCCAGCAGTGCCACGTCTGTTGAGGTGCCGCCCATGTCGAAGGTCATAAGCTGTTGCTGGCCGGTCTGCCTGCCGATATGGACGGCTGCCGCCAGTCCGCCCGCGGGTCCGGACAGCAGCAGGTTGACAGCCCGCTCGGCAGCATGCTCAGCGCTGATGGTAAGGCCCGAGGATTGCATGATGGCGAGTCTGGAGGGTGCGACAGCACGACCCAGGGATAACAGGTAGGCCTTGATCAGCGGCCCGAGCCAGGCATTCAGCCAGGTGGTCATACCCCTTTCGTATTCCCGCTGTTGTGGTAACACCGACGATGACCGAGAGACAAAATAGTCCTCGGCAAACACGGCTTCAATGCGCTGTTCGTGTTCCGGGTCGAGGAAAGAAAACAGCAGGTTGATAGCAATGGCAACCGGTTGCAGTGCCTCTACCTGGCGCTGCAACGTCTTGAGGTCAGCCGTTGTTAGCGGCTCGATCACATTGCCCTGGGCATCCAGCCGGGCGTTGATCTCGAGCATCAGGTTTTCATCAAAGGCATGGTGTTGCAGCGCCGGGGTCAAGTCATAGAGTTGCTGGCGGGTCTGGCGACCAATCAGCAGGACATCCTTGAGTCCCTTATTGGTGATATAAACCGTTCTGACGCCTTTGCCCTGCAGGGCTGCATTGGTCGCAACAGTGGTGCCGTGGATAATCACTAACTCGCCATTGTTGGCCATGGTTTGTAAGCCCAGCGCTTGAATGCCGCTGAGAATGGCTTCCTGTGGTGCCGCTGGCGTGGACAACACCTTGTGGACCCGAAGCTGGCCAGCAGCCAGCAGGGCAAAATCTGTAAATGTGCCGCCAGTATCGATGCCAAGAAAGGCAGTGGGTGCAGTTTCCATGGTTGTCTTGCCTTTTTCAGCCGGCTACAGATGCGCACGGTATCCCAGGGACGGTATGCTAGGCAAACCCTGAACAAGATGCTTTGCGAGACCAGTTGCCATGCCCGAGTTACCAGAAGTTGAGACCACCCGCCGGGGTATTGAGCCCCATGTGCTGGGCCAGACCGTTGCGGCGGTGCTGGTCAGGCAGGAAAAGCTGCGTTGGCCGGTCTCTGCTGATCTGGGGCAAGGGCTTACCGGGCAGCGCATCATGGCTGTTAATCGCCGCGGCAAATATATCCTGCTGGTGACGGCGACTGGGCGGGTCATGATCCACTTGGGTATGTCAGGTAGTTTGCGGATTGTCGACAGTGCTGCGGTTGTCAGGCCTCATGATCATGTGGACTTTGTCCTTTCGAATGACAAGGTGCTGCGGTTTCATGACCCGCGGCGATTTGGCTCTATTTTCTGGCTTGCCGGTGCCGATAACCACGAACTGATTGACAGCCTCGGGCCGGAGCCCCTGACGCTGGCGTTTTCCGCCCCTTACCTGTTTGCCCGGTCCAGGGGTAAGTCCGTTGCCGTTAAAAACTTCCTGATGAACAGCCATGTTGTGGTTGGTGTTGGTAATATTTACGCCAATGAAAGCCTGCATCTGGCGGGCATCAGGCCGGACAAGCCGGCAGGCAAGGTGAGCCTCGCGCGCTACTTGCGTCTTGTTGAGCAGGTCAAGGCGGTGCTGGCCAGGGCCATTGAGGCTGGCGGCACCACCTTACGGGATTTTGTTCGCGAAGATGGATCTGCCGGCTATTTTAAGCAGGCATTACACGTCTATGGCCGTGGCGGCGAGCCCTGCCTGGCCTGCGGGCGCGCGCTGGTTGAAATCCGCCTGGGCCAGCGTACCACCGTTTACTGTTCCCGCTGCCAGCGCTGAGGTTGGCCTGGCTCACGAAGTATGCGCAGCCTCTTTCCTTAGCCTACTTCGCCATTGGAAAGCGCTTTAGCAACGGCAGGATGGACAAACCGGCTGATGTCACCGCCATAACTGGCAATTTGCCGTACCAGGGTCGATGAGATATACGAAAACTCTTCCGACGGCGCAAGAAATACTGTTTCCAGGCCGGGCTGCAGGATTCTGTTCATGCTCAGCATCTGGAATTCGTATTCAAAGTCAGTCACGGTTCGAATACCCTTGAGTATGACCTGTGCACCCACTTCCTTGGCGAAGTCGACAGTCAGTGTATTAAAGCCAATCACCTCAACGTTACTGACATGAGCCAGTGCCTCGCGGGCCAGGTTGACCCTTACCTCGAGGACGCTGGGGCTTTTATGGGGGCTGGTCGCAATGCCGAGAATCACCCGATCAAATATTTCTGCAGCCCGTTCTACCAGGTCAGCATGGCCATTATGAATGGGGTTAAAGGTACCGGGGTAAAGAACAGTAGTCATCTTGGTTAGCAAGTCCAAAAACGGAAAGACTGATAATACATGACCAACGGACTTCTGCCACCTCTCTTCTGGACTCACCAATGGCCAGTGTTTCAGCTTTCCCGGGCTGGCCGACACAGGCAATAGTGGACACCGGCAGCGCGCTTTTGGCGATGTATCTGCCAGCCCTCAGGGAGCACTTGCTGGTCCACCACAGCAGCACTTTCGATATACACAAAGCCGTCTGCAGTCACCAGCTTGCCGGCGGCCAGCAGAGGCAGGATGCTGCTCAGCTCCTTGCTGTCAAATGGCGGGTCAAGAAAAATCAGGTCAAACGGCGTCAGGTTGGGATTCGCCTGCAGGTACGCAAGGGCGGTGCTGCTGCTGCAGGTGTAGGATTGGGGATCTGCCGCCAGGGCCTGCAGGACACCGTGTAAATGACTGCAGATGGAAGCGGCTGCATCAACCAAGGTGACGTGACGAGCGCCGCGTGACAGTGCTTCCAGGCTCAGAATGCCGCTGCCGGCATAGAGTTCCAGGCAGCGGCTGCCGGCAATATGATATTGCAACCAGTTGAACAGGGTCTCTCGAACCCGGGCCGGTGTGGGTCGAATCTGGATCTGGTCGGCAAAAGATACTTTGCGGCTGCGCCAATTTCCTCCGATAATTCGCAGCGTGTTTTCGAGATCTGGTTTTGTCATGGCCTAAAATTCGCTTTGTCTGGCAATAGGTAGGACAATCACCGTCCAGTTTCCGCGCAGTTACCGGTCAGAGCAGGCCTGGCGGGCGGCGCAGATTATCGATGGTCACGGTTGATCAAACTACAGGGCTATAACTACAGGGTTACAATGAACGACAATGTTGCAGATGCAAACGCGGATGGCAAGTCTGGTTTCTTTAAGCGGATCAAGGCTGGTCTGGCGAAGACTCGCTCACGCTTTTCCGAAGGGATGGGGCGGGTCTTTCTTGGCGAAAAAGCCATCGATGAATCCCTGCTGGAGGATATCGAAACCATTTTATTGACCGCCGATGTTGGGGTTGCTGCGACCAGCGATATCATCGCCGCGCTAACGGGCAAGATTGCTCGTAACGAGCTGGGTAATGCCCAGGCGCTGCAGGATAATCTGCGGGCGGAGCTGGCCAGCGTATTACACTCGGTGGCCAAGCCGCTGGTGTTGCCCGAAGGGGTAAAACCCTTTGTTATTCTGATGGTTGGCGTCAATGGTGCCGGCAAGACGACAACTATTGGTAAGTTGGCAAAACGTTTTCAGGGGCAGGGAAAATCCGTGTTGCTGGCGGCGGGCGATACGTATCGAGCGGCCGCAGTGGAGCAACTGAAAGTCTGGGGTGAGCGCAACAAAGTGCCCGTTATTGCCCAGGCGACGGGTGCTGACAGCGCTTCGGTGATCTATGACGCGCTGGAGGCGGCAAAATCCAGGGGTGTGGACGTGTTGATTGCGGACACGGCCGGGCGTCTGCAAAGTAAGAAGAACCTGATGGATGAGCTCACCAAAATTCGACGGGTGATGAATCGACTGGACAACGATGCACCCCATGAGGTCATGTTGGTCCTGGATGCCACTACGGGGCAGAATGCCATCTCCCAGGCGCGGGAGTTCCTCAGTGCGGTCAATGTCTCAGGTATCGCCATCACCAAACTGGATGGCACGGCCAAGGGCGGCGTGGTGTTTGCCATAGCCAAACAATTACAGATCCCGATTCGATTTATTGGCGTGGGTGAAAAGGTAGATGATTTGCGGCCTTTTGATACGGACAGTTTTGTCCATGCCATTTTTGACCCTGAAGATGACTAAGAACTGGCAGCAGCTGAGCGGCGCTGGCGTTGCCATTCGCATTTACCGCAAAGCGGGTATTTACCCTAAAGCAGGACATAACATGATGCGGGTCTTGTGATGATTCGATTTGATCAGGTGAGCAAACGTTACCCGGAAGGCCGGGAAGCGTTAAGCCGGGTTAATTTTGACATTCCGGCAGGTGACATGGTCTTTCTCACGGGCAAGTCTGGCGCGGGCAAGAGTACCCTGCTGAAGCTGATTATTGTTATGGAGCGTGCCAGCCAGGGCCAGGTGTTTGTCCAGGGTACAAACCTCAACCGGTTGGCGCGACGAAATATTCCGGCTATCCGCCGGGATATCGGTGTGGTCTTCCAGAATCATCAATTACTCTTTGATCGAACGGTGTTTGAGAATGTTGCCCTGCCGCTGACCATTGCTGGCTATCAGCCTCGAGAAGTGGGGCGCCGGGTTCGAGCGGCCCTGGCAAAAGTGGGTTTGGGTGACAAGGAAAAGCAGCTGCCCATCGCTCTTTCCGGTGGTGAACAGCAACGGGTGGGGATAGCGCGGGCGGTGGTTAACAAGCCCTCCCTGTTGCTGGCGGATGAGCCGACGGGCAATCTTGATCCCGGGCTCTCTGCAGAGATCATGAATCTGTTTGAGCAGTTCAACCAGGTTGGGGTCACGGTGCTGATTGCGTCCCACGATCTGGCATTGATTAACAGGATGAATCGCCGGCAGCTGTTGCTGCACGAGGGCCGGCTGCTGGAAGACCGGCCGCCGGCGACGCTGGTTGCGACTGACCTGCGAGGCGGACTGTAGTGGCGATGGCTGGTAAGCGGCCGCCGCGGCGGCCAAATTTGCAGGCCGCCACCAGGGTGGTCAATAAAGCCGACGGAGCTGGCGGTGCCAGCACGTCGAAGCGAAGCCTGGGTGACCAATGGCGGGCCTATCTGGCGAATCACAGGCGCGTGGCCAGGGAGAGCCTGCAGGGATTGTTTAAAGTCTGGCTGGCCAGTGCCATGACTTGGCTGGTGATTGGCATTGCCATGGCCCTGCCAACCATGCTTTATCTCATCTTGAGTAATGCCAGCACTCTCAGCGGCGACTGGGACGGCAAGCCGCGAATCAGCATCTATCTGCAGGAGTCAGTGAGTGAAGCCGATGGTCGCGGGTTTGCGCAACAACTGCTCGCTGATGAGTTGGTAGTCGCCGTAGATTATGTCAGTCCAAGCGCCGCACTTGCGGAGTTTACGCAACGCTCCGGCTTCGGCGATGTGCTGCGCAGCCTTGATCGCAACCCCCTGCCCGCAGTAATCACCATAGAGCCAGGGGTAAGCCAGACGGGCCAGCTGAAGCCGCTGGTGGCCAGGCTTGAGGCCGAAGCTATGATTGCCTCCGTGTCATTTGACCTGGCTTGGATGGAGCGCCTGTTTGCGATTCTTGACCTGGCGGAGCGTTTTGTGACGGCTCTTGGCGGCTTTCTGGCCCTTGGTGTATTGCTGGTGATCGGCAACACCATCCGCCTGGCCATCGAGAATCGCCGCGCCGAAATTGAAGTGGTCAAGTTGGTGGGTGGCACCGATAGTTTCGTGCGCCGACCATTTCTCTACTTGGGATTCTGGTACGGATTAGGTGGCGCTCTGATGGCCTGGGTGCTGGTCGGTGCCAGCCTGGTTTTTTTGTCGGCCCCCATAGAAATGTTGCTGGCCTCCTATCAGGGCGATTTTCTGGTTATCGGTCTCAGCGGTGGCGAAAGCCTGCTATTGCTGCTGTTGGGCAGTGGTTTAGGGATTCTGGGGGCGGCGCTGGCGGTTGGCCGACACCTGCGCCAAATTGAACCCAGTTGAGACACATCCGATGTTGCACCCTGAACGTAAACCCCGGCGTTCGGTCTAACCGACTGGCGTGAACAGCAAAAGATGGCGCCATCGAGTGGCAACGACCCAACTCGCCGACTTTTTTCCGGCATTGACGGACGCTGACCGCGATAGTTCGCAGTTATGACCGAGGAATGTTAGTATTCGCTCCCTCGAAATAAGAGACGCCTATGAGTAAAAGTATCCAGCCGCTTCACATGATGTCGCCAGGTGCCAATCTGGAAGCCTACATCCAGGTGGTCAATACCATTCCGCTGTTGACCGTTGAGGAAGAGCGGGAGCTTGCCGTCAGGCTGTTTGCAGACGGAGACATAGATGCTGCCCGCAGCCTGGTGATGGCACACCTGCGCTTTGTGGTTTATATCGCCAAGTCATATTCCGGTTATGGCTTGTCTGAAGCGGACCTTATCCAGGAAGGCAATGTGGGTCTGATGAAGGCTGTGCGCCGTTTCAATCCCGAGTTTGGGGTGCGACTGGTGTCATTTGCTGTGCATTGGATCAAGGCCGAGATGCATGAGTTTATTCTCAAGAACTGGCGCATCGTCAAGGTAGCAACCACCAAAGCCCAGCGTAAACTGTTCTTCAATCTGCGCAGCAGCAAAAAGCGCCTGGGTTGGATGAACGACCAGGAGGTCAGATTTGTGGCAGGTGAGCTGGGCGTAGAGCCTCACCAGGTGCGGCAGATGGAGGGACGGCTGTCAGCCCATGACGAGGCGTTTGACGGCGGACCTGATGAGGATGAAGAATTTTTGTCGCCTGCCCGTTATCTCGAAGATCTGAACAGCGACCCGGCGGATATTGTGGAACTGCAGAGCAGCGCCCTGGGTCGGCAGCAACAACTGGCAGAAGCCTTTACCAACCTGGATGACCGTGCCAAGCACATAATTCAGCAGCGTTGGCTGCAGGACAGCAAAGCCACCCTACATGAGCTGGCAGAACATTTTGGTATTTCTGCTGAGCGTGTTCGGCAGCTGGAAAAAAATGCCATCAAAAAATTGCGCATGCAGTTTACGGCTTAGGTAGCCAGGCGCTGGTCTGTGCCATCCTCAGGACAGGATCCGGCGCCGCCGTCAGGCCCTTGCCGCACTGATATTCAGTCTCGCCTTTTAGCCCTTGTATTCCATCCAGGATGTTCCCATGCCTAACCTCGCCCTGATGTTTGCCGCTGTAAGCGGCTTCTTGAGTGTCGGCCTTGGCGCCTTTGCCGCCCATGGCCTGCGTGGCAGCCTTGAGCCGCGAATGCTGAGCGCTTTTGAAACCGGCGTCAGCTACCAGTTGCAGCACTCCCTGGCATTGTTGTTTGTGGGTCTGCTGAGTCTTGTCTGGGGACGCCACTGGGCCCTGGATTATGCCAGTTACGGTTTTATGCTGGGTATTGTGCTGTTTTCCGGCAGCCTGTACCTGCTGGCCCTGACGGGCTGGAAATGGCCAGGACCAATTACGCCGTTGGGTGGCCTTGCCTTGCTGGCCGGTTGGGCCTTGCTGAGTGTTGGCATCTGGCAGAAGGCCAGCTGAATGACTATCACTTTTGATCGCCGCCAGGTCCGCAGCTATGTGATTCGAGCCGGGCGCATGACCCCGGGCCAAAGCAGTGCCCTTGAGAACCAGTGGGCGCGTTATGGCCTGGAGCCACAGACCACACCCCTGGCGCTGGAGGCGCTGTTTACCGCCACTGCCCCGCTGGTGCTGGAAATTGGCTTTGGCATGGGTGACTCCCTGTTTGAGATGGTCCAGCAAAGGCCCCAGACCAACTTTATTGGCGTTGAGGTGCATCGACCGGGAGTTGGCCACCTGTTACATCTGGCTGCTGGTGCCGGTGTGGAAAATCTTCGAGTATTTTGTACTGACTCTATGGATGTGCTGCGGCATTGCCTGCCAGCAAATGCTCTGGATACCCTGCAGGTTTTTTTTCCGGATCCCTGGCATAAGAAAAAACACCATAAGCGCCGGCTCATTAATACTGACTTCCTGACCCTCGCCGCAAGTCGGTTGAAGGTGGGCGGCGTGCTGCACTTTGCGACGGACTGGGCACCTTATGCGGAGGTTGTCGCCGACACGGTGGCTGCTCATCCCGGCTTTGTCGCCACGGCAGTGCCAGCACGACCGCTGACCAAATACGAGCGGCGCGGGCTGCGCCTGGGTCACGAGGTATTTGATATGGCCTGGTCTGCCGTTGCCCCACCAGCCGCTAGTCCACCAGCCGCTAGTCCAC
>JANQYP010000017.1:99384-102542 GCA_030728785.1 Pseudomonadales bacterium | reverse complement strand
CCACCAGCCGCTAGTCCACCAGCCGCTAGTCCACAAGTAGCAACAGATCGTTAAGAAACTGTATCCCCAGGGGCGTAGCCTGCAGCCCCGTTGGGGTCTCTGCGAGTAGTCCCTTGTTGGTCCCCTGCTGAACAAAAGCATCCAGGCTGGCTTTTGCTAAACCTGTATTGGCTTCAAAGGTTGCCCAGCTGAAACCGGCGTTGAGGCGCAAACTGTTCATCAAAAATTCCAGCTGAATTTGCTCTGCGTCAATCACTCGGGTCTTGGGGTTGGGTGTTTGCAGGTAGTCTTTGGGTGCGCGGGTCTTGGTTGTTCGTTGCAAGCGGCCCAGGGATTTCCATTTGCCGTGGGCACCGGCACCGATACCCAGATAGTCGCCAAACTGCCAGTAGTTCAGGTTGTGGGCGCTCTGCTTGCCGGCGGTGGCAAATGCTGACACTTCATAACGGTTCAATCCAGCTGTGGCCAGACGTGTCAGCCCCTCGCTGTAAATAGCCCATAACGCATCATCATCGGGCAAGGTGGGCGGAAAGCGATAGAATCCGGTGTTTGGCTCAATGGTCAGTTGATACCAGGACAGGTGGTCGGGTCCGAGTGCCAGAGCCTGTTCCAGGTCGCCCATGGCGGCTGCAAGACTTTGGCCTGGCAGGCCGTGCATCAGATCAATATTGATATTGCTGAAGCCCGCCGTCCGTGCCGCCGTAAATGCCCGAGCAGCATCCGCCGCAGAATGAATGCGTCCCAGGGCCTGCAGTTGCTGGTCATTAAAGCTCTGCACGCCGATACTCAGGCGATTGACACCGGCCTCGACGTAACCCTGGAATTTGGCATAGTCGGTGGTTCCGGGATTTGCCTCCATGGTGATTTCTATGCTCGAGGGCAGATCCATACGTTGTTTGATGCCGGTCATCAGCGCCGCAATGGCGGCCGGCTGGAACAGGCTGGGTGTGCCGCCGCCCATAAATATGGAGGTCAGCCGAGGCTCAACATCCAGTTGTGCCAGGTCACTGTCCAGATCCCTGAGCAACATCTGAATATAGGCTTGTTCGGGAATGCCTGCGGTGACCGCGTGTGAGTTGAAGTCGCAGTAGGGACATTTGCGTGTACACCAGGGGAAATGGATATACAGGGCTATAGGCTGGGTAGGGGGCATTTCAGCCAGCTCTGGCCAGTAACTGCTGGAGTTGGCGCAGCGCCTGGCCACGATGACTCACCCGGATCTTTTCGGCGGGGTGCAGTTCGGCGGCACAACGCCCGAGGCGGGGATCAAAAAACACTGGGTCATAACCAAAACCCTGCTCGCCTCGAGGGGCGTGCAGCACGACACCTGGCCAGCAGCCGGTGGCGACCATAGGCACAGGGTCGAGGGCATGTCGAAGCAGGACGATAACACAGTGAAAGCGTGCAGTTCGGGCCGTCTCATCCACCCCTGCCAGAGCCGCCAGCAATTTGGCGTTGTTGTCGCTGTCACTGGCATTAATGCCAGCATAACGGGATGAGTAGATACCTGGTTGGCCCTGTAAGGCGTCAACCTCAAGGCCTGAGTCATCGGCTATAGCCGGCAGGCCGCTGAGTTGCGCGGCATTTCTGGCCTTGATGATGGCATTTTCGATAAAGGTAGTGCCTGTTTCCTCTGGGCTGGGAATGTCCAGCGCGGACTGGGTCAGCAGCGTGAAGTGCTCAGGCAGGTAGGCAAGCAGTTCTGCCAGTTTTTTCTGGTTGCTGCTGGCGAGGACAAATTGATGCTGCTGGCTCATGGGCGGGTTAACCGGGTCGATGTTGTGCTGTTTGAGGGCTGCCAGCGCTTGTTGGCAGGCCGGTGTTTACTGGTAAAAATCTCGGCTGAACACCAGCTTATATTCGTCTTCAGTTCGGTCTGCAGCGCCGGCCGGCACAATGCTGATGCTATAACGCAGGGTGTCGCGTTCATCAACCAGTTGGTTCGCCAGATAATAGATGGCATCGGCTTCCAGGACTTCGGTAAATTCCATAATGCTCTGCTGGTTTAGCAGGTTGGTCACCGTACCCTGCAGCTTGGCGGCAACTGGCTGGCCGTCACGCCGCACCGAAATATTGGTCACGAGTCTGTTGTCCGCCCTGGGAATCTGGTGCACGGCGGCGACTGCCGGGGGAATCAGCCGGCTGCTGAAGGTGGTGTAGTGAATGTCAAACCCCTGCCAGCTGATGAACTGATCTGCTCTGGCGTTTGCCGTCCCGGTACAGGCCAGCAACAGCAGCAGAAGTTGCGTTACCGGCCAGATGCCAGCAATGGGCCAACCATCGGCCGAGCATCGCTGCTGCAGTTGGTCGCCAGCAATGGCGAACTGATGGATATTCGACGCCGGCACTACTTTCGAGTGCAGGACCAGCTCCCCCTGCTGCCAGCCAAGCATAGATAGAGGCAGCATCGGTCAGGGCAGGCCAATAATGATGCCGGGCGGGATCTGTAACATCTGCGCCAGTGGCGCGATCACCAGATAGTTGTCTATCAGGTTGAGAACCACAAACACCAGGATAATGGACAGATCAAGGCCGCCCATAGGGGGCAACAGTTTCCGCGCTGGCGCGCAGACGGGCTCAGTAATCTGGTACACCAGGCTGAGGGCCGGATGGTTGGACTGCGGCGCAATCCAGCTGGCGATGACCATGACGATCAAGGCAATAAAATAGATGTTCAAAATAGTGGAAAACAAACCCAGCAACACCCAGGCAAGATACAAAGGGTGGAACAGGGTATTGCCATACAGCATCATGATCAGCACCACGGCCACCAGCTGAACGACAAAAGCGACCGCCAGGGTCGCCAGGTCGACGCCTTTGACCGTAGGCAGCATCTTCCTGAACGGCATAATGGCCGGGTCTGTTACTCTGACGATGCCCTGACAGATGGGGTTGTAATAGTCCGCCCGCGAAATCTGCATCAGCAGGCGCACCATCAGCAAGATCATGTAAATACCAAAAAATGACTGCACCAGATAAATGCCGGCGTTTGCTAGATTTTGTTCCATAGTGTTCCTGCCGAGTACTTGCGGGGAAAAAGATACCTGCGGGTGTCCTGCAGGAAACTGGTGAAGCTTACCTGAGACCCGCCGTGACTCGAAATGTTTCTTGAATGCTGATGATGCATCATTGTGCGGGTCAAGATTGTGCGGGTCGAG
>JANQYP010000017.1:86695-99284 GCA_030728785.1 Pseudomonadales bacterium | reverse complement strand
AGATTGTGCGGGTCGAGCGCCAAAGATGGCAGTGCCAATTCTCAGCCAGGTACTGCCTTCAGCAATGGCTGCCTCCATATCTCCCGACATGCCCATGGATAACTGGTCAAATTCTGCCAGGTCGGCGCCATAGGTTTGCCGGGCTTGCAGCAGCAGCTCCCGCAGGTGATTGAAGGGCCTGCGTTGTGTGTCGAGGTCATGGGCGGTTTTGGGAATGGCCATCAAACCCCGCAAGGTGATGTTTGGTAGTGGCAAGATGGCTTCAAGTAGCGGCAACAGCCCTTCGACGCTGACCCCTGCCTTACTGTCCTGGGCATCTATGTTAACTTGAATAAGGATTTTTAATGGCGCCAGACCGGCGGGCCGCTGGCTCGACAACCTGGCGGCCACCTTACTGCTGGCGACGGTGTGAACCCAATCAAAATGTTCGGCTATGGGCCGGGTCTTATTGGACTGAATCGCGCCAATGTAGTGCCAGACAGGGTGCCAGACAGGGTGCGAGACAGGGTGCTGGGCGCTGGTGGTGGCCAGCATTTGGATTTTTTCGAGGGCTTCCTGCAGGTAATTCTCACCCAGGTCGTGCTGCCCAGCTGCCAACGCCACCTCAATATCCTGCAGCGGCTTGGTTTTACTCACCGCCAGCAGTTTTACCGTGCCCGGGTCGCGACCGTAAGCCAGGCTCCAGCTGCTGATCTGCTGCCGCAGCTGGACAAGGTTGTCGCGAATGGCCTGGTCGGCCGCGGTGCTGGCAGGAAAATTATCGTTACTTTGGCGCATCTATTCTCCTTTTAGTGCCTGGGCTTCTCTGCTGACCCGGCTGCTTAGCATCGGACCCGGCTGGTTAGCGCCGATAGTGTTGCCGATAGTGTTGCCGATAGTGTCGACGCCATCACAGTGCTGGACGAAACAGTGGTTTATTCGTGCATTCGATAATAGTATTGGGACCAGTGTTGCAACGAATGCACGTCGTCGAGCTTTGGGGGCAGAGACGTGTGTCGTAACGTTGATATTGAAAGGCCAACGCCTTCCTCTCTGCCTTCCTCTCTGCCTTTCTCTCTACTTTAGTCTGCGCGCGTACGCCGCGGAAAAGGTTAGCCCCATGGATATTACAGAACTATTAGCATTCAGCGAGAAGCAAGGTGCGTCTGACCTGCATTTGTCAGCCGGCTTGCCGCCCATGATTCGGGTGGATGGTGACATTCGACGGATCAATTTGCCAGCGCTGGACCACAAAGAGGTGCACTCCCTCATTTATGAAATCATGAATGATAAGCAACGCAAGGACTACGAAGAGTTCTTCGAATGTGACTTTTCCTTTGAAATTCCGGGCATAGCGCGCTTTCGAGTGAATGCTTTTAATCATAATCGTGGTGCCGGAGGCGTGTTCCGAACAATTCCATCGAAGGTTTTGAGTATGGAAGACCTGGGGATGGGCCAGGTGTTCAAGCGTATCGCTGAAACCCCGCGGGGCCTGATTACGGTGACGGGACCCACAGGCTCCGGCAAGAGTACAACCCTTGCCGCCATGATGGACTATATCAATGACAGTCGTTACCAGCACATCCTGACGGTTGAAGACCCCATTGAATTTGTCCATGAAAGTAAAAAATGCCTGATTAACCAACGCGAAGTACATCGCGACACCCTGGGTTTTAACGAAGCGCTGCGTTCAGCCCTGCGGGAAGACCCAGACATTATTTTGGTAGGCGAGATGCGCGACCTTGAAACCATCAGATTGGCTCTCGAGGCCGCGGAAACCGGCCACATGGTATTTGGTACTCTGCATACCTCATCTGCAGCAAAGACCATTGACCGAGTGATCGACGTCTTCCCAGCATCAGAGAAGTCGATGGTTAGGTCCATGTTGTCGGAATCACTGGCAGCTGTTATTTCGCAGAATCTTCTCAAAAAAATTGGCGGTGGCCGAGTCGCAGCGCATGAAATCATGCTCTGTACACCGGCCATTCGAAACCTGATTCGTGAGGACAAGGTGGCGCAGATGTATTCTGCGATTCAAACCGGTGGCCAGCTTGGCATGCAGACCCTCGATCAGTGCTTGAAGAGCCTGATCGAAAGAAAGCTGATTACCAAGGAGCAAGCACGGGAAAAAGCCAAGATTCCCGATGATTTCAGATAGCGCAGTGGTGAGCGCAAACATACCTCAAGAGGCATCAACCTGTTGTCGTGATGGGTGCTCTGGCATTGATATGAGCGGCAGACCTGGACGCTATGATTGATTTTGATAAGTTATTAAAAGTGGTGGTTGAGCAAGGAGCCTCCGACCTGTTTATCACTGCGGGCCTGCCTCCTTCCATCAAGGTCAGCGGCCGCATGATGCCCTTGGCGAAAACGCCCCTGACGCCTGAGCAGGCCAGGGAAATGGTCCACAGCACCATGACCGAGGGCCAGGTGCAGGAGTTTGAGGCCGAGCGTGAGTGTAATTTTGCGATTCACTCCCCTGTAGCCGGCCGCTTTCGGGTCAGTGCTTTTTACCAGCGCAATTTTGCCGGCATGGTCCTGCGACGGATAGAAACCCATATCCCCAGTGTTGATGACCTGTTGTTGCCGCCAATTATCAAACAGCTGGCCATGAGTAAACGCGGCCTGATTATTTTTGTGGGCGCCACGGGCACCGGTAAGTCCACGTCGTTGGCAGCGATGATTGGTCATCGTAATGCCAACAGCAAAGGCCATATCATCACCATTGAAGATCCCATTGAATTTATCCATGAGCACCGTGGCTGTATGGTCACCCAGCGCGAAGTGGGAGTCGATACGCCAAGTTTTGATGTGGCGTTGAAGAACACCCTGCGCCAGGCCCCGGACGTCATTATGGTGGGTGAGGTTCGAACGCGAGAAACCATGGACTACGCCCTGACTTTTGCCGAAACCGGGCACCTTTGCCTGGCAACGCTCCATGCCAACAATGCCAACCAGGCGCTGGACCGAATCATCAATTTTTTCCCGTCAGATCGACACAGCCAGGTGTGGATGGATCTGTCCCTCAATTTGCGGGGCATGATCGCGCAGCAGTTGTTGCCTACCATTGATGGTAAGGGTCGGCGAGCGGCTATTGAAGTCCTGATTAACACGCCGTTGGTGGCAGATATGATTCGCAAGGGCGAGGTACACACACTAAAAGAGATCATGGGCAAGTCCACCGAGCTGGGTATGCAGACTTTTGATCAAGCACTTTTTGAGCTCTACCGGTCCGGTGACATTGCCTACGATGTGGCGCTGGCGTCAGCAGATTCGGCCAATGACTTACGCCTGATGATTAAGTTATCCGGTGATGGTCCGGCCATAGGCAGTAGTTCTCAAAGCCTGTCTCTGGAAGCCAACAGTGATGAAAGTGGCCGCCGCCGCTGATCGCAGCGGCTGGTAACCATTTGACGGGCAGCCAGCATCAGGTCTGCTGGCTCACCCCAGACTCTGGAAATAGGTCTCAAGTATGAGCTGGGCAGCAACTGCATCGACCATCTGGTTGCGACCGGTCCTGGTCTTTGCTGCATGGCTGGAAAGGCGCTCGTCCACTGTCTGGTGGGGAATATTGAAACGGCCCGTCAGGCGCCTGGCAAATTTTTCGGCGCGGATAGAAATAGGGCTGGGTGAGTCATCCATATTCAAGGGTAAACCCACCACCAGCAGCTCTGGCCCCCAGGTTTTGATCAATGTCTCAATTTCGTCCCATGAAGGAATACCGTCACGGGCGGTGATGATGGCCACTGGTGTCGCTGACCCAGTCAGGCCCTGTCCTACTGCCACGCCAATTTTTTTGGTACCAAAATCAAAGCCCATCACCAGACCTCTGGAGGCCGATTTTTGGCTTTCGGGCTCTTGCCTTGCAGGCTCCTGGCTATCAATCATGACCGGCGGCCCTGTTGATCAGGTTCAAGTCGACACCCAGTATGGCTGCCGCTCGAGAGCGCCGCTCGGCCATTGGTGTCGTGAAAACGATGTCGGCATCGGTGGGGGTCAGGAGCCAGATGGTCTGCGCCAGCTCCTGCTCCAATTGCTCGGCGCCCCAGCCAGCATAGCCCAGTAAAGCGACAATCTGCGCGGGGCCAGCGTCGTGGCGCAATTCCTCGACCAACTCGGTGGCGGTACTCAGGTAGATATCTGCATTGACCTTCAGGGTGCCGGGATACTCGCGCTCCGCGGAATGCAGGAAAAATAATCGGTTGGGCTCGACGGGGCCGCCTTCAAGTACCCGGCAGGCTGCTCTTTGCCCGGCAAGCTGGTGTTTTGCACCAGCAGTGGCAAATCCCGGCAGCAGTTCAGCAAGGCTGGTGTCCAGCGGTCGGTTGATGACCAGCCCGAAGGCGCCCTCGGCGTTGTGCTCCACCAGCAGGGAAATGCTGTCGTGGAAATAGTCCTGCGCCAGGCCGGTGCCGCTCAAGGCGACGAGAAAATGATCAGCAAAAGACGGGTTCAGATCGCTGGCGCTCATGTTAAAAGCTCCGTAGCGAGCTGTTTTTGCGAAACTGCCAGGTTCGGATGATTTCCAGCTGGTCAGTGGTTGCTCTTAACTCATCGGGAAAAGGTGCATAAGGTGCTGCCAGCCTGACGATGTTGATGGCGGCACTATCAAGCACCGCATAACCTGAAGACTCCAGCAATTTGACTTCCTTCAGAGTGCCATCGGGCAAAATCGCCACGAGCAGGCGCAGGCTGCCATACAATTTGTCCCGTCGAGCCTCAGCCGGATAGTTGAGGTTACCGATTTTTTCGATTTTGCGGCGCCACGAATTCAGGTAAAAAGCATCTGCGCTGGCCACTGTCGACAGACTGGTAAGACGGGTGACGCGCGGCCGTTTGGCATAAACCTGGCGCTGGGCATCAAGCCGGGCTTCCAGGCTGGCGATCTCAAGGCTGCGCTGCAGCAAGGTTTTTTGGTCGGCGGATGGTACATTCGGTGGCTGCGCATACACAGGCGGGGCGACGCTGGCTTTGCTGGTTGCTGTGGCCGTGGTTGTCACCACCTTCGGTTGGCTGGGTTCGACCTTGGGTGCCGCGGCCGCTTGGACCTGCGGGCCTGTCTCACGAACGACGGAATCAAAATATTCAGCTTGGGTTGGTGCCGTCATCAGGGCTGCCTCATCCAGGGTACCACTGCCAGCCTGGTTGGACTGGGCGATAAAATCCGCCTTGTCCGGCCGATTCATGGTCACATGCTGGGCCAGAGTAACTTCCATGGTATGGGTTGACTGCTCGCGCTCACCAACGGTAAAAGTGACGCCTAAAATAATGGCGGCGTGGACCGCCAGCGCCAGAAATACTGTAAAGCTGAGCCGGTCAACAGGCGCCACCGAGGCTGCGCTAGCTGCTGCTGCCGGGCTGGCAATACTAGCTGCGACCATTGCTGCAGAGGGTCTCGATAAAGTTCATATAGTCGCCTGCGATATCCAGGTCATAGGCTTTGTCGAGTTCACGGATGCAGGTTGGGCAGGTGACATTAATTTCAGTGAGATAGTCACCGATGACATCAATGCCGACAAAATACAGGCCCTTGGCCTGCAGCGCTGGTGCTACTTCGTTGCAGATCCAACGGTCCCGTTCAGTCAGCGGCCTGGCGACGCCTTCACCGCCGGCAGCCAGATTGCCACGGGTTTCACCGACAGCAGGGATTCTGGCCAGGGCATAGGGTATGGGTTCACCGTTGATCAGTAGAATGCGCTTGTCGCCCTGCTTGATCTCGGGAATATATTTCTGCGCCATGGTCTGGGTTGTACCCTGCCGAGTCAATGTCTCGATAATCACACTCAGGTTGGCGTCACCTGGCTGGGCACGAAAGATTGACGAGCCGCCCATGCCATCAAGCGGTTTGTAAATCACATCCTGGTGTTCAGTATGGAATGCCCGCAGGTGCGCCGGGTCGCGGCTGACGATGTGTGGAGGGCAGCACTGGGGGAACTGCAGGGCAAACAGTTTTTCATTACAGTCGCGAATACTACCGGGGCGGTTGAGGACCAGCAGGCCGGCGGTTTCTGCCATTTCCAGCATATAGGTAGTGTAGATGTACTCCATGTCAAAGGGCGGGTCTTTGCGCATTAATACCGCATCAAGATCATTCAGAGGAGCCTCGACGATAGCCTTGACCGTATACCAGTCATGCATGTCATGGCGTAATTCCACCTCTGTCAGACGGGCGTGGACCTTGCCGCCCGTGATCACCAGATCTGACTGTTGCAGGCAATAGACAGTCCAGCCGCGAGCCTGGGCAGCAAGCATCATGGCCAGGGTACTGTCTTTTTTCGGGTTGATTGATTCGATGGGGTCCATCACAACGCCCAGTGCAAAACTCAAGATAGCGACTCCTTGTGATTGAACCTTAAGGTTAAAGATGCCGAACCACTGAAGCTGCCATCGACACCTTGGGTGGCTATGATTCTGGCCTCATAGTGGGGTGCGGCTGACTGGCGATTGTAAACCACTTGCTACCAGTTATGTTGAAAAATCCTGTGTCTGTCTGGTGCTGATGGTTAGGGTCTGACGACTGTGTTAGAAAAAGCATGTGGGCTGCCGGCCGGGAGTGGTATGACCTGTTCCAGGCTGGTTATCCGATGATAGGTAGGGCATATGGAAGACAGGTTCGAGGGGGTTCGCGTCATGGTGATAGACGATAGCAAAACTATTCGCCGCACTGCAGAAACGCTGCTCGCTAAGGCTGGTTGTGACGTTACCACAGCGATTGACGGGTTTGATGCCTTGGCAAAAATTGCGGACACGCAACCCGCCATTATTTTTGTCGATATCATGATGCCGAGACTGGATGGGTACCAGACCTGCGCATTGATTAAGAACAACAAGGCATTTAAGAAAACGCCCGTCATTATGCTTTCCAGCAAAGATGGTTTATTTGACCGGGCCAAAGGCAGGATTGTTGGTTCTGATCAATATTTGACCAAACCATTTAGCAAGGATGAGCTTCTCAGCGCGATCCGAGATCACGTCAAGGTTGTTGATTAGCAGCATGACTGGGAGTGTTTAGGAAATGGCTAAAGTATTGGTAGTCGACGATTCCCCCACGGAAACTTTCCAGTTCAAGGATTTGCTGGAGAGTCTCGGTTATGAAGTGATTACCGCAGATAACGGCCGTGATGGTGTCGCTATGGCAAATGCCGAACAGCCCGATGTGGTTCTGATGGATATAGTCATGCCAGACATGAATGGCTTTCAGGCGACCCGGCTAATATGCCGAGGGGCCGGTACCAGTCATATCCCGGTGATTATTGTCAGTAGCAAAGATCAGGAAACCGATAAGGTCTGGGGTCAGCGCCAGGGTGCACGCGGTTACCTGACCAAGCCCGTCGACAGCAGCATGCTGATGGCGGTCATGCAGCGTGTTATTGCTCGGTGAGCCATAGCAGGGGGTTTGCCATACTTACCGCACTGGCACGCAGAAGCCAGACGGTGGCGGTAGCTCTGCCCGCTCGAGAGAATGCTCAGACGCACTGGAATGGCCTGGGTTTCAGCTTGCTGGGCCAACATTTTGTCACACCCATGAGCGAGGTTGCTGAACTGATGCGGGCGCCAACGGCGACCCGGTTACCGGGCGTTAAGCCCTTTGTGCTTGGCGTGGCCAACGTCCGTGGCCGCTTGATGGCTGTGCTTGACCTGGCCATGTTCTTTGGTGCCAGTTCGGTATTGCCTCGTGGCCTGCGGCGAGTTCTGGCGGTCGAAGATGATGCGCACTATTTTGGCTTTTTGGTGGATGAGTCGCTGGGTATGCAGCATTTTCCGAGTGAGGCGTTTACTGCTGATGTTGAAGAAGTTGATGGGATGTTTCAGCCTTTTATCAGAGGTGGTTATCGAGTTGCTGGTGCCGTCTGGCCGGTGCTGAGTCTGAAAACCCTCGCAGCCGATCCTGGACTTGAGAAGTTGGCAAGCCGAGTGTGAACCTGTTCAGGTTGGTTCGAACCAAAAAGCTTAAGTAGGGAAAATCCGGCGGAGAAGCGCAACAATGAAAAATCCAAAAATCACCCTTATGATTGCCGTTCTGGTGGCGCTGGTCGCCGGTTATGTGGGCAATTATTACCTGGTGGCTCGGGATGTGCAGAAGTCCGCCAGTTACCAGCGGCATGTGAACCAGTTGCAAGTGTTGTCTCAGGAAATTGCCAACCATGGCGGTCAGGCGGCTGACGGCAAGGCAGGCGCGTTTTTCTTACTGACAGCAGACATTAAGGCTTTTGATCAGAGCCTGGGATACCTGAAGAATGGTGATTCCAGCACTGGCTTACCGCCTTCACCAGAATTTATGCGACCTCAGCTGCACAGCGTCAGTCAATTGTGGGTCGATACTCGTCGTCAGCTGGAGCAAATACTAAGCATTCGTGAGTGGCTGATGGGCATGCCTGACATAGCTGGTGATATGGCGATTAGCCTGGCGGCCATTCAGCAGGAAAACGCACAAGTGGTTGAAGAGCTGCTCAGACTCGGCGCGCCGTCTGTGCTGGTGGTTCGTGCGCAACAACAGGCCCAGTTGCTGGAGCGAATGGCCAGGACAATGGATAAGGTCCTGGAGCTGGATGGTAGTAACAAGAAGCTTGTCGACAACTTCAATCGTGACCGAACCGATTTTTTGCAGGTCCTCGATGGCCTGAACAATGGCGCTAAGTCTTCGCAACTGGTAGCTGCTAATGCTGCTGCAGTGCAGGCCAGCCTGACAAGAATAGATGAGCTGTTCCGCTCCTGGTCTGCTCGAACCAGTGAAGTATTCAACCGTGCCGAAGAGGTTGCCAGCGTCAAGCAGGCCGTCGTTGGGATATATCAGAGTGCCGACGAGTTTTCGGGTTTGCTGAATGGCTTATCGCAGGCTTACGAGGCGAATACCGGGCGTGGCCTGATGTCGCCGCTGGTGGGGCTCGGTTGCGCCTTAGGAGCATTTTTTGTGATGTTGCTGATTGGTCTGCTGGTCTCCCAGCAAGCCAGAAGAAGCGTTGCTGAAACGTCAGTTCAAAATGAGCAGAATCAGGCTGCGATTCTGCAGCTGCTTGATGAGCTGGCGGATCTGGCGGACGGTGACCTGCGTGTGCAAGCCACCGTCACAGAGAATTTTACGGGTGCTATTGCCGATTCCATCAACTTCTCAATTGACCAGATGCGCTCCATGGTCTCGAAGATTAATGAGACTTCAGCAGAGGTATCTGCCGCTGCTGACCAGACGCGAAGTTCTGTGAGCCAGTTGTCCGAGGCTTCGCAGCGCCAGGCCAAAGAAATTGCCGATGTTTCGGAGGCGGTGAATGAAATGGCCGTCTCGATTGATCAGGTATCTTGCAATGCAGCCGAGTCGTCGTCCGTGGCTGAGCGGTCGGTGGATATTGCCAGTCAGGGCGCTGTCATGGTGCAGAATACCATTGGTGGCATGGACAAGATTCGAGGCCAGATTCGAGAAACTGCAAAACGCATCAAGCGCCTCGGTGAAAGTTCACAAGAGATTGGTGACATTGTCTCGCTGATTAATGACATTGCCGACCAGACCAATATCTTATCCCTCAATGCGGCGATTCAGGCATCCATGGCGGGCGATGCTGGTAAGGGTTTTGCGGTAGTTGCTGATGAAGTGCAGCGCCTGGCGGAACGCTCAGGGGCGGCGGCAAAACAGATCTCGGCGCTGGTTAAAACTATCCAAAGTGATACCAATGAGGCGGTCTCCTCAATGGAGCAGACCACTGCCGAGGTTGTCCAGGGCACCAAGTTGGCCCAGGATGCAGGGGTGTCGCTGGGGGAAATTGAGAGTGTCTCCAAGTCTCTGGCTGAGATTATTGAGAACATCTCGGACGCCGCGCGCCAACAAGCTGCTTCTGCTGGCAAAATTTCCAGCACCATGAAGAGTATTGAGGAGATTACCTCGCAAACCACCGAAGGTACCAAGTTAACTGCCACGGCGGTGGGTAATCTGGCAGACATGACCAATGAGCTGAGATCCTCGGTCACGGGTTTTAAACTCCCGAGTCGGCTGCCGAGTTGAGCAGGATCCGTCGAGTGCGTCGAGACACAGGCGCGAGCCTTATCAGTGCAGATGATGCGATGTGGCATGAGCCAACAGGCAAGCCGGCTGGCGCCAGGGAACATCAGCGAGACTGACACTTTCTAGATTGTGAAGTTTTAGAGAATGGGAATGCGATGAGCGCGACTCAAGATTACGTGGCCCTGGACTGGATAAAGGCCGAAATATCCCAAACTCTTGAGCAGGCCCAACATGCACTTGAGGCGGTTGCAGCGTCTGCGGCAGATACCAGCAGCATGCGCGCCTGCCTGACGGCTATCCACCAGGTACACGGCACTTTGAAAATGGTGCAATTAGACGGGCCAATGCAGATCGCCGCTGAGATGGAGGAGTTGGCGCAGGGCCTGCTGGGGGAATCCATCGCTGATGTGCCGCTGGCGCAGGAAACCCTGATGCAATCCATATTGCAGATGCCGGCTTATCTCAACCGGATCCAGCGTGAGCAGCAGGACTCACCGGCTTTTGTTGGGTTATTGGTAAACGAGTTACGGGTTGCCAGGGGTGAGGCGCCATTGGCTTTTGGCGCCGCAGTAAGCGCGGCCAAAGCCATGTCTGACTGGTTTGTGCAAGAACCGGACGTTACAGACCAGACAGCCTTTGACGCCGGTCACGGTGCTGACGCGGTCAAAAAACTGCGCCAGCACTATCAGCAGGCATTACACGCGCTGCTGAAAAAACAAGACCCGCGAGCAAACCTCAATCTTCTCGGCAAGGTTTTTGCCCGCCTTGAGAAACTTTGCGGCCAGTCTGCCATGGCCAACCTGTTTCAGCTGGGGTTGGCGGTAGTTGAGGGTATCAGTGCCGGTGCCATCAGGCTGGATGGGGCGCTGGCCAATGAATTAAAAGCCATCGACGGCGAGCTTAAGCGCCTCGGCGAATTTGGCGCCAGCGTGCTGGGCAAGACTTCCGCAGATTTGGGCCTGGGTCTGTTGGCGCGGCTCAAAGACGCCAGCAAAACAACGCCGCGCATAGTCGCAGCAAAAGCAAAGTTTCTGCAGGGTGATGATGTTGCCGTTGCGCCAGCGTCGAATTCAAACGTCGGACCTGACGCTGACACAATGGCCGCCGTTGCTAACATTCTGCTGGAAGAATTCACCGGGATCATCGACAAACTGGATCTCTATGTTCGCTCGGGAAGCCGATCAAAACAGTTGATTGTCGATCTTGTGCCTGCGCTGAAGCAGTTTGCCAGCACCTTGTCGGTGGTTGGGCTTGCTGAGCATCAACAAACAGTTTTGTTGCAAATCCAGCTGATAGAGCAGATTCAGGCTCAGGCGGAAGACGCGCACGACGAGCAGTTAATAGAGCTGGCCAGGGCATTCCTGCAGATCGAAGCCTCACTGCGCAATGTCAGCGGTACCGCAGAAGACGCTGCCGACAGTTTTGGTGATCTGAACGAAGCCCAGGCCTCGGTCCTCAGGGAGACTCGCAATGGTCTGGCGCAAGCCCGGGATGTGATTGTCGATTTTGTCATGACAGAGTTTGACCAGTCTAAGCTCGAAGGTATTGTCGTTAATCTGCACAACCTGCGTGGTGGCTTGTCCATGGTTAACCAGGACCGTTCGGGCAATGTGCTGCTTGCCTGTGCGGCTTATATTGACGGGCAATTGGTGGGTGCTTCAACACCACCTGGCCTTGACGCCCTGGATGATTTGGCGGATGCCATGACCAGTGTCGATTATTACCTTGAACGGTTGCTCGAAAATGCGACCGATCCGTATCTGCAGATGCTGGAGGTGGCAGAGGCCGCAGTCGCAAAACTGGGTTATGCCGTTGCAGCGGTGCTGGCGCAGCAACGTCAGCCGAAGGCTGAGGTCCCACCACCTGCTGGCGCAGCAGAAGATCTGGTTGACGATGAAATTCTCGAGATATTTGCTGAAGAAGCCGCCGAGGTACTGACAACCATTAACGAGTATTACCCGCGCTGGCGCGCTGATCGGCAGGATAAGAGCCCACTGGTGGAAATTCGCCGGGCCTTCCACACGCTTAAAGGTAGCGGCCGAATGGTGGGCGCAACTGTCATGGGCGAGTTTGCCTGGGCAGTGGAGAAGCTCTTGAACGGGTTGTTGGATGGCACTGTGGCAGTCAGCGATGATATCTTTTTATTACTCGACCGGGTTGTCAGCAGGATTCCTGAGGGTCTTGCGGCTTTTGAGGCGCAACAGCAGGAGACATTTGATGTCATTGACCTGATTCGCCAGGCTCAGGCCTGGGCGGCAGGAGAAGTGCCGGCAGCCGAGGCTGATCTTACCGAGCGCGAATCTGTACCAATTGGTGCTGCAATGCTGCGAACCGCGTCAGACGCAGGTGAGTCACCGGATGCAACCGAAATGGATTTCCCTGAGGCTGCTGCACTGGAATTTTCTGGCCCCGCGGAAGCGCTGCCAATCGTCAAAGGCAACCTGCTGGAAAGTAACTTGCAGGAAGAAATTCTCCAGCAGGGCAGCCTTCCGCCACCTGATGTTCAGGCTGACAAGTTCTGGCAAGCGGCCGCTGAGGACGCGGAACTGCGGGCAGAGCCTGCAGAGGAATTTCCAGAGAAGCTTCCAGAGAAGCTTCCAGAGGAGCTTCCAGAGGAGC
>JANQYP010000017.1:84787-86595 GCA_030728785.1 Pseudomonadales bacterium | reverse complement strand
AAAGAGACATTGCAGGAAGTGATTTTGCCGGAACAGGTTCTGCAGAAAGTGAGCCTGCAGAAACTAATGCCAACGCCGTTGCTGGATCGGCTGCCGGCGCCCTGGCAGCAGAGCGATCAACGGCACTGAGTCTGGATGCTGATGACAGAGAGACAATCGGCGTAGCCGCGGCGGTTGAGTTTGACGAAGAGCTGCTTGAGATCTTTATCACTGAGGCCCGTGAGAAACTTCTGACCATTGCGGCTTATCTTGCTAACCCTGTTTATATCCCCGCGCATCTGGTTGCCGCTTTCCATACCTTGAAAGGCAGCGCTGGTATGGCCAATGTCAGCAGCATCGCAGCAATAGCCGCGCCACTTGAGAAGCTCTGCCAGCAAACCCACGCTGCTGGTATTCCGCCGACTGCGGAAATGAATAGCCTGATGCAGCGCGGCGCAGACCTGATCGCCCTGGCGCTGGCGGATCTGCACCATCTGAGCGAGTCTCTGCCAGGCAGCAATGCACTGCTGCACGACCTGGCGGCGCTCAATGCCGCCAAGGCTGGAGTCAATGCGCCGCAGGGTTTCGATTTCGCCGGCATCAAGCTGCTTAGCGGACCTTTTGAGATCATCGATGAATGGCAGCCGGCGACCATTAGCCAGGTTGTTGCGGAGCTTGAAACGGCTGGGTTACAAGCAGGCATCTGCAACCAGCATGCATTGTGCGGTCTTGTAACGGCCATGTTGGAGCTTTACGGCAAGCTTCAGAACCGGCCCTCAAACGCCGTTGTTGAGTTGCTGGTAACGGCCCACGAGGCGCTGGTTAGCATGTTTGATCAGCTTGCCGCCAGCCAGGATATTGATCCGGCATCGGCAATGATTGCTGCCTTGGCCGCGGTCGATATGCAGCAGCTGGAAGCTGATATTGCAGCAGACGGGTTCGCCGCCGACGCCTGGGCATTACTGGCGCGTATGGGTCAATCTCTGAGCCAGTGGCAGGCAGATACCAGCCTTACAGCATCTTTACAGGCGATACAGGCGATGCAGCAGCAGTTAGTGAGTCTCAGGCAACTTGCCGAGGCCCACAATCGCCGGCCTATGGCGGCGCTGCTCGAAGCCATGGTGCAGCTGGCAGAGTATCTCGTTTCAGGCCAGCTGACCGTCGCAGCCGAAGATTCGCAGCTGTTTGAGTCTGGACGATCCTGTCTTGCAGAACAGCTGTCTCAAATCCCGCTGGCGCAGCCACTCGCCAGTGCCGACGAGCTTTTCGAGCGCCTGCGGAAACGCCTGCAAGAAGCTGTCGCTGCGGTCACGCCGGCAACTGAGGCAGAGTCGTTGAGACTCTTGCCGGCAGACGAGATTGACCCGGATGTCCTGGCGCTGTTTCTGGAAGAAGCAGAAGAGCTTATTGAGAGTATTGACCAGTGTATCCTTGACTGGCGCGCCGATACGTCAACGCCGGGTATTCTTGATAATCTCCTGCGCCACCTGCACACCATCAAGGGCGGTGCACGTCTGGCAGGCTTGAACACGCTGGGGGAGGTCACCCACGACACGGAAACTTTCCTGACGGAAGCGCAGCACAGTCACACAGCGCTGGATGACCAATTCTTCAATCTGTTAGATCAGCGCCAGGATGATATCAGTCGCCGCGTTACGGTCTATCAAAGCTATCTGGCGGGTCTCATGAATGCCGATGCCCTTGCAGCGTTGCGCCAGCCGTGGGCTGCGGGCGCTACACAAACGCCTGCGGCAACGGCGCCCGCGTTATTGTCAGAGGGGCCAGAAGACGGTGTTGATGCAGAAGTTGATGCAGAAGTTGATGCAGAA
>JANQYP010000017.1:63105-84687 GCA_030728785.1 Pseudomonadales bacterium | reverse complement strand
GTTGATGCAGAAGTTGATGCAGAAGTTGATGCAGAAATTATGGCAATATTTATTGAGGAAGCAGAGGAACTGCTCGAGGCCATTGAGCAGTGCATTCATCACTGGAGTGAGGATGCGGCTGCCGATACCCACCTGAATTTGTTATTGCGGCACTTGCATACACTCAAAGGCGGTGCACGCCTGGCGGGGCTCAACAGTCTTGGCGAGTTTGCCCACGAGCTCGAAAGTTTCCTCTTCGGCGTCCAGCAACGCCAGGAACAGCCCGACGCAGCGTTTTTTGCATATCTTAATCAGCAACAGGATGAGTTGACCCGGCGAGTTGAGGTTTACAGCAAGCTTGTGACAGGTGAGGTCAGCGGGGAAGGTCTGGCAGCACTCGAACAACCGGCTGTATTGCCGGCCAAAACTCCGTCGGCTGTGGTCAACCCGCAGACGCCGCCGGCGATGGTCCCGGCCACTGCTGACGACGACGCAGCGGATGCCAGGGGTGTGCCTGCCCAGGGGCCGGAGATGGTTCGAGTGTCTGCCGAATTGCTTGAGCAGCTGATCAACCTGGCGGGCGAGGCGAGTATTAGCCGCGGTCGTATCGAGCAGCAAATTGCTGACTTTGGTGGTGCCATCGAAGAGATGGAGGACACCATCGACCGGATTCGCGAACAGGTGCGGCGGCTGGAGATAGAGGCTGAATCCAGGGCGACCGTGTTTCGCGCGCGGCAGAGCGCTGCGGGAGACTCTGCCTTCGATGAGCTGGAGATGGATCGTTATACATTACTGCAGGATATCTCGCGGACCTTGAGCGAGGGGTCATCTGACATGCTGGACCTGAAGGACACCCTGCTGAACAAGAGCCGTGACACAGAGACGTTGTTGCACCAGCAGGCGCGTATCAGCGCTGAGTTGCAGGAAGGTCTGACCCGAACCCGCATGGTACCTTTTGCACGTTTGATTCCGCGGCTGCGCCGAATCGTCCGTCAGATCAGCACCGAAGTCGGTAAGTCCGTGCGTTTCGATGCCTTTAATGTGGAAGGTGAGCTTGACCGAAATGTCCTGGAGAGAATTGTTGCACCCCTGGAGCATATGCTTCGCAACGCCGTTGACCATGGCATTGAAGGGGCAGAACAGCGACGCCTGGCGAATAAACCAGAGACGGGTCGAATCAGCCTGCGCCTGTCCCGCGAGGGTGGTTATGTTGTGCTGACGGTCAGCGATGATGGTGCCGGTATCAATGTCGACGCGGTCAAGGCAAAAGCCATAGAGCGTGGCCTGATCACTGCTGAGACCAACATTACTGACCATGAGATCAGGCAGTTCATTATGCATGCAGGTTTCAGTACTGCTGCCAGGCTGACGCAGATCTCCGGGCGTGGTGTCGGCATGGACGTAGTGAACAGTGAGATCAAACAACTGGGCGGCTCCCTGACCATCGATTCGACCATTGGCCGTGGTACCCAGTTTATTATTCGTATTCCTTTTACGGTTTCCATTAACCGCGCCCTGATGGTGATCGTCAAGGAAGAGGTTTACGCCGTGCCACTGAACACCATTGAGGGAATAGTTCGGGTCAGTCCTTATGAGCTTGAGGCCTACTACCAACCAGATGCGCCTATGTTCGAATATGCGGGCCAACCCTATCGCTTGGCTTATATGGGCAAGATGCTGGAAAGATCTGAAAATCCGACCTTTGACGGGCAGTTGGCGGCGCTGCCGGTGATTCTGGCGCGCAGCGGCGAGACAGCGGTCGCCATGCAGGTGGATCGTGTTATTGGCTCACGAGAAGTTGTCGTGAAAACCCTGGGTCGGCAGTTCAGCGAGGTGGGCGGCATTTCCGGGGCGACGGTTCTGGGCGATGGCAGTGTGGTGATTATCCTCGACATCATGGCCCTGGTCAGAACGGCGGATGCCGTTCCCCCTGGGCATCAGAGCGTTGCGGCGGAGGAGCCGCAGGCAAGGGTTCGAACAGTGATGATTGTGGATGATTCTGTGACGGTGCGTAAAGTGACATCCCGCTTGATGGAACGCCAGGGCTGGGAGGTGCTGACGGCAAAAGACGGTGTCGATGCCTTGAACCAACTGCAGGATGTCTTTCCGGACATGGTGTTGCTGGATATCGAAATGCCCCGCATGGACGGCTTTGAGGTGTTGCGGGCAGTGCGCCGGGATGAACGACTCAAGTCCCTGCCCATCATCATGATTACGTCGCGGACCGGTGAGAAGCACCAGCAACAGGCGTTTGAGCTTGGTGTTAACGGCTTTTTAGGCAAGCCTTTTCAGGAAGCCGGACTGATGAGCAGCATCGAAGACGTGCTGGCCGCGGTTCGAGAGGTGTCAGCATGAGCGATGTTGAAGCAGCACTGCCAGCCTTTGTCATACCCCTGCAGAAAAGCACCATCATGCTGCCTAATGCCAGCGTTGCCGAGATTATTCCCTATGAACCGCTGCAGCGTGTCCAGGACACACCGGACTGGTTTATCGGCGTGCTGGCATGGCGCGGCGTGCAGGTGCCAGTGGTGTCTTTTGAGATGTTGACGGTAAAACGCGCCAGTTTTTCCCTGGTCAGTGTCTCGTCCGCCAGCCTGGTAGTGCTGCGGGCACTGGGCGGCTGGCAAGGTTTTCAGTATTTTGCGCTGGTGGCCCAGGCCTTACCGCGGTTGGTGCTGGTCACGGCCGACGAACTGTTCCAGGTCAGTGAGGATGTGGCTGTTACTGAATTATTCAAGGTCAGGTATAGTGACTTGCTGGTGTCCATACCTGATGTGGACTATATCGAAGGTCAGATTGACCAGATCGCCTTTGAGACGGTTTTATAGCGCCTGTTCCTGTGCCCTTCCTGTACTCTGCTTGTACTCTTCTTGTACTTATCCCTTCAGCCCGGCCAGGTTCAGCCGAACGGCTGCAGGTCGCCAAAGCGTGCCTGTAACAGGCTAATCAGCGCCGCCGGGGCGTGGGCGGCGCGCAGAATCCGCGGTCCCAGGCCCGCGCAGATAAAACCCTGGTGCGCGGCGCGCGCCAGTTCTGCCTCAGCAAAACCGCCTTCCGGACCGATCAGCAGGTCAATGCTTTGGGGTGTGCCGGCCAGGGTCAGCAGGTTGACCCTGCCGGATGGGTCGGCGACCAGTTTCAGGTCCCCTGTTGCGCTTGCCAGCCAGGTGTCAAGGGGGGTCACTGCCCCCAGCGTCGGCGGGCGGTTCAGGCCACTCTGTTCGCAGGCGCTGTAGATGATCTGTTGCCAGTGGCTGCTGCGTTTTGCTGCGGCCTGTCTGCCGACGCTGGTGTGTTCGGACAAAACCGGTTGTATTTGGCTGACCCCAAGCTCCGTGGCCATCTGCACAGCAGTGTCCATGGCGTCGCGCTTGGTAATACATAAGCCGAGATTGACAGTCAGCGGTGAGGTTCGGTCGATGTTGGAGAAATGCCTTAGCTGGACGCCCACTGCCGACTTGCTGATGCTGGCGATATGCCCAAGATGTTCCCCGCCCTGGCCGTTGAACAAGGTTACTGGCGTTGCCACGGTGACTCGCAGGACGTTGCGCAGATAGTGGCTCGGCGCCGGGTCAAGGGCAATCAGGGCGCCCTCAGCAAGGTCTTGCAGGACAAACAGGCGGGATTGTCTCATGAGGGTCTTGCCAGCTTAAAGCCCTAGATTGTGCCAGAGACTTAAGGTCGGCGCACTCTGATTCAGGGTGTAAAAGTGCAGTCCCGGAGCACCGCCGTCCAGCAGTTGCTGGCACAGGCGAGTGACCACTTCTTCGCCAAAGGCTTTCAGGCTGGGTAGGTCATCCTCGTAGGCCTCAAGGTGCTTTTTGATCCAGCGCGGAATATCTGCACCGCAGTTAGCCGAAAACCGTACCAGCGCCTGGGCATTGGTAATCGGCATAATGCCGGGGACTATGGGGATATTGATGCCCAGCCGGTCACAGGCCTCAACAAAGCGAAAGTAAGCCTCGGCATTATAAAAATACTGGGTAATGGCGCTGTTCGCCCCTGCATCTACCTTGGCCTTGAAGTACTGCAGGTCAGAGTCGACACTACGTGAATCAGGGTGTACTTCCGGGTAGGCAGCCACTTCTATATGGAAATGGTCACCGGTTTGTTGACGGATAAAGGCCACCAGTTCATTGGCATAAGTGAGTTTTACCGCCCCGCCTGAGCCTGAAGGCACATCGCCGCGTAAGGCCACAACCCGTGTCACACCGGCAGCTTTATACTCTTGCAGTAGCCCGGCGATTTTACTCGCCGGGTCGCCGCCAAAGGAAAGGTGGGGCGCGACCAAGGATCCTGCGGCATTGATGTCCAAGACTGCCTGCCGAGTGCCGTCTTTGGTGGAACCGCCAGCGCCATAGGTGACGGAGAAAAAGTGCGGGTTCAGGGCCTGCAGGAGGCTGTGGGTCTTGGCCAGTTTCGCCAGCGCCTCAGCAGACTTGGGCGCTGCGAACTCAAAGCTGAAATGTCGTGGATAATGGCTTTGCGGGCTGGCATTCTGCATGGCCGTTGGACTTGTCGGTGAGTTCATCTGCGTCGTCAGCCTATAAGGCCTTCGCCAGGATCGCAGCTTTATCGGTGCGCTCCCAGGTAAAGTTTGGCTCTTCGCGACCGAAGTGGCCGTAAGCGGCAGTAGCCCGGTAGATGGGCCGCTTCAGGTCCAGCATGGCAATCAGGCCTTTTGGGCGCAGATCAAAATTTTCGCGCACCAACAGCTCGATTTCGTGGTCTGGCAGCTTGCCTGTACCAAAGGTGTCGATGCTAATGGATGTAGGCTCGGCAACACCAATAGCGTAAGAAACCTGAATCTCGCAGCGATCAGCCAGGCCGGCAGCAACAATGTTTTTGGCCACATAACGCCCGGCATAGGCGGCACTGCGGTCGACCTTTGACGGATCTTTACCAGAGAAGGCACCACCACCATGACGGGCCATGCCGCCGTAGGTATCAACGATGATCTTGCGGCCGGTCAGGCCGCAGTCGCCGACGGGGCCGCCAATGACAAACTTGCCCGTGGGGTTGATATGGTACTGGGTGCCGGCGTGGAGCCAGTTCGGTGGCAATACGGGTTTGATGATTTCTTCCATTACCGCTTCGCGCAGGTCAGCCTGGGAAATATCCGGATCGTGCTGGGTTGACAATACCACCGCTTCGATGGCGACGGGTTGGCCCTTGTCGTTGTATTTGAAGGTGATCTGGCTCTTGGCATCCGGCCGCAGGAACTTCAGCTTGCCGGATTTGCGCATTTCTGCCTGGCGCCTCACCAGCAGGTGAGAATAGGTGATGGGCGCGGGCATCAGCACATCGGTTTCATTACTGGCATAACCAAACATCAGGCCCTGGTCACCGGCACCCTGTTCATGCTCAGCTGTCTCATCGACGCCCATGGCAATATCCGGTGACTGTTTGCCGATGGCGTTCAGGACCGCACAACAGGCGCCGTCAAACCCCACGGCAGAGCTGTTATAGCCAATATCGAGTACCACTTTGCGGCAAATATCCTCGAGATCTACCCAGGCCTCAGTGGTAATCTCGCCAGCCAGCACCACCATGCCGGTCTTGACCAGGGTCTCGCAGGCGACGCGGGCATTGGCGTCTTTGGCAAGTATCGCGTCAAGGACAGCGTCAGAAATCTGGTCTGCCATCTTGTCGGGGTGGCCTTCTGATACTGATTCGGAGGTGAACAGCGTGGTACGTGACATAAAGCGACCTTTGTAAGCATAAGTTTTCAGATGGAGAATGTTACCTGCATGCCTTTGCCAATTACAGGCCCGGCGCGTGACATTGCTTCACGTTGGTCAAAGAAAGTTTTCATGTTTCGCCGGGAATTTTATTGATGTCTTGAGGGTGCTAAGGGAAAATGCCGGCCTAATTTGCCAGCGCCAGTATGGATTCCTAGATGACGACACCCCAGCAAAGAGCCAATGCCATTCGCGCCCTGGCAATGGATGCAGTTCAGCAAGCCAATTCCGGCCACCCAGGCGCGCCGCTGGGCATGGCTGATATCGCCGAAGTCCTGTGGCATGAGTACCTGCAGCATAATCCCGCCAATCCCCTGTGGGCTAATCGTGACCGTTTTGTGCTGTCGAATGGCCATGGCTCCATGCTGATCTATTCCCTGCTGCACCTCAGCGGTTACGACCTGCCCATGAGTGAACTTGAGAACTTTCGGCAGCTTGGTTCTCGAACTCCCGGTCACCCGGAATTTGGCCATACGCCGGGGGTTGAAACCACCACCGGGCCATTGGGCCAAGGCTTTGCCAACGCCGTCGGCATGGCACTGGCGGAAAAAATCCTGGCCGCTCGGTTTAACCGTGGGACAGGCGCGGAGGCCCTGAAGATCGTCGATCACTACACCTATACCTTTGTTGGTGATGGTTGCCTGATGGAGGGTATTTCCCAAGAGGCGGCCTCGCTGGCAGGGACCCTGGGCCTTGGCAAGCTGGTGTGTATTTATGATGACAATGGCATTTCCATTGATGGTGATGTCAAAGGCTGGTTCACCGATGACACCCCTGCCCGCTTCCGTGCCTGCGGCTGGGAAGTGATTGACGTGGTCGATGGCCATGATGCCGCAGCAGTCAGCGCCGCCCTCAAGGCAGCCAGAAGCCAGCAGGATAAACCTACCCTGATCTGCTGCCAGACCACCATTGGCTTTGGCGCGCCCACCAAGGCCGGCACCGCCGGCAGTCACGGTTCACCACTGGGCGCTGCCGAGATCGAGGGTGCCAGGGCGGCGCTCGGCTGGGTCGACGCGCCATTTGTGATTCCGGCAGCAATCTCTGCCAGCTGGAATGCACGCGCTCGCGGTGCCGAGCTGGAAGCCGCCTGGCAGGCACAGTTTGCGATCTATGAGGAGCAATTTCCCGAACTGGCCAGTGAATTTCTGCGCCGTCTGAGGGGTGATCTGCCCGACGGTTGGGCGCAGATGATGGATGAGTTGCTGGAGACCACCGACGGCCTGGCAGAAAACCTGGCATCACGGCAGGCATCGGCGCGGATTATTGCCCAAATGGCGAAACAACTGCCGGAATTGCTGGGTGGCTCTGCCGACCTGACGGGCTCGAATCTCACCAACTGGCCTTTAATGCGGCCAGTGCGCCATGACCAGGCTGACGGTAACTATATCTATTACGGTGTCCGCGAATTTGGCATGACCGCCATTACCAATGGCCTGGCTTTACACGGTGGCTTTCTGCCATTCAGCGGCACTTTTTTGGTCTTTATGGATTATGCCCGTAATGCGGTGCGCATGGCGGCCTTGATGGGCCTGCGCAATGTGCTGGTGTATACCCATGATTCCATTGGCCAGGGTGAGGACGGCCCTACGCACCAGCCAGTTGAGCATATCGCCAACCTGCGCAGCACGCCGAATATGTCCGTTTGGCGACCTGCTGATGGCGTTGAGACGGTGGTCGCCTGGCGGGCGGCGGTTGAGCGCGCCGACGGCCCTACGGCCCTGGTATTGTCGCGCCAGGGGTTGCCCCATATCAGTCGAAAGGCGGCCCAGCGGGCTGATATTCGGCGTGGCGCCTATGTCCTGCGTGGTGACATCGCAGCGGCGCCCCAGTTGCTGATCATCGCCACTGGTTCTGAGGTCAGCCTGGCGGTCGAGGCCTATGATATTCTGGCCGCACAGGGAATCACCCTGCGGGTGGTCTCCATGCCCAGTGCTGACGTATTTGCTGCGCAGGATCAGGCTTACCGTGACAGCGTTCTGCCACCCGCCTGTCGCGCGCGTCTGGCGGTAGAGTCGGCGCACGTCGACTACTGGTGGAAATGGGTTGGTCTCGATGGCCAGGTGCTGGGTTTAACCAGTTTTGGCGAGTCGGGTCCGGGTCCGGCGGTGCTGGCGCATTTTGGTTTTACAGTGGCGAACGTGGTCAAGATTGCCAAGGGGATGCTCTGACTCATGAAATTTATTGCCATGGAGGATCTGGCCAGCAGCGGTAAGCTCAAGGGCCAGCGCGTGCTGATTCGTGAAGATCTCAACGTGCCGGTGAAGGACGGGGAGGTGACCAGCGATGCGCGCATTCGTGCCGCTCTGCCGACCATCCATATGGCGCTGGCCGCCGGTGCCAGAGTGATGCTGATGTCCCACCTGGGCCGACCCACGGAAGGTGTACCCATCAGCGCCCAGCCCGAGTCAAGCCTGGCGCCAGTGGCCCGGCGCCTGGAGCAACTGACAGGCAAGTCTGTCAGGCTGGTCGAAAATTACCTGGAGGGCGTCGAGTGGGGCACCGAAGACCTGATACTGTTTGAGAATGTTCGGGTCAATACTGGTGAGACCAGCAACGATGCGCTGCTGGCAAAAAAGCTTGCTGCCTTGTGTGATATTTTTGTGATGGACGCCTTTGGTACCGCGCATCGGGCCCAGGCGACGACAGAAGGAGTAGCCCGGTTTGCGCCGGTGGCGTGTGCGGGTCCGCTGTTAGTGGCTGAATTAAACGCCCTGGAGCGGGCCATTGCCAATCCGGCGGCGCCGGTGGTTGCCATTGTTGGCGGCAGCAAGGTGTCCACTAAACTTGAGGTTTTGGACGCTCTGTCGGCCAAGGTTGATACATTGATTGTCGGCGGTGGTATTGCCAACACCTTCCTTGCTGCCAGCGGTGTAGAGGTGGGTAAGTCGCTGTATGAGCCCGGTCTGCTGGATGTTGCCAGAGCGCTGCTGGCCAAAACCCATATCCCGCTGCCGGTGGATGTGGTGGTTGCCAAGTCGCTGTCGGTCGACGCCGTCGCCCAATATAAGCTGGTAGCCGATATTGAGGCGGATGATATGATCCTGGACATTGGGCATAAAACCAGCGAGATGATCGGCGATATTATTCGGGCGGCAAAAACCATCATCTGGAACGGCCCTGTAGGGGTCTTTGAAATCGATGCCTTTGCCGATGGGACTCGCCGCCTGAGCCATGATATTGCCAGCAGTGACGGGTTTTCTATTGCCGGTGGTGGTGACACCCTGGCGGCCATCGATAAGTATGCAGTGGCGAGCAAGATTTCTTACATTTCTACGGGTGGCGGCGCCTTCCTGGAGTTTGTCGAGGGTAAGGCGTTGCCAGCTGTGACCGTTTTGGCAGCACGCGCCGGTTAAATCCTTGCGGGTTAACGGCAGGGCCTGGCGTTGGCCGCCAGCAGCACATCAGGCATCCCTGTGGGGGATGATCATCAGGATCAAGGAGCAAAGAGCATGGCACTAGTAAGTATGCGGCAATTGTTGGATCACGCGGCGGAGCATGGCTATGGTGTGCCGGCCTTCAACGTTAATAACCTGGAGCAGATGCGCGCCATCATGGAAGCCGCGACGCAGACTGATAGTCCGGTGATTGTCCAGGCGTCTGCCGGCGCGCGTAAATACGCCGGTTCTAACTTTCTGCGCCATTTGATTCTGGCGGCCATCGAAGAGTTTCCTGATATCCCCGTTGTCATGCATCAGGACCATGGTGCCTCACCGGATGTCTGCCAGCAATCCATCCAGATGGGCTTTTCCTCGGTGATGATGGATGGTTCCTTGTTAGCCGACCAGAAGACGCCAGCTGACTATGATTACAACGTCGAAGTGACTCGTCGTACAACCATTTTTGCTCATGCCTGTGGTGTCACCGTTGAGGGTGAACTGGGCTGCCTGGGCTCCCTGGAGACAGGCGCAGCGGGTGAAGAAGATGGCGGTGGTGCAGAAGGTATTCTGAGTATGGAACAGATGCTCACGGACCCGGAACAGGCCCGCGATTTTGTCGAGAAGACGGGTGTTGATGCGCTGGCGATTGCCATTGGTACCAGCCACGGCGCCTATAAGTTCAGCCGTCCACCGACTGGGGATATTCTTGCCATCGACAGGATCAAGGCAATCCACGAGCGCCTGCCGAATACTCACCTGGTGATGCACGGTTCTTCCAGTGTCCCACAGGAATGGCTGGCCATTATTAACGAGTTTGGCGGTGAGATTCCTGAGACCTATGGTGTGCCCGTGGCTGAAATCCAGCAGGGTATCAAATATGGCGTGCGCAAGATCAATATCGACACAGACCTGCGCCTGGCATCAACTGGCGCCATTCGACGTTTCCTGGGCGAAAACAAAGCAGAATTTGATCCGCGCAAATATCTCGCCGCCTCGACCCGCGCCATGAAAGATATTGTGGTTGCCCGTTATGAGGCCTTTGGTACCGCCGGCCAGGCATCAAAAATCAAACCCGTATCCCTGGAAAAAATGGCCGAGCGTTATGCCTCCGGAGCACTTAATCCGCGGTTATCCTGACCCGCGAGCAGCTTGCCGTGGTGCAGCATCAGCCTGGTCTGTTTTTAGCCCATGTTGTTTTAGGCCTCGGGCGTTAGCCGGGCCAGCCTGTGATTGATGACCGCCTGGAGGCGTAAATACCCCGATGCTGGATTTACTGAGGACTGAGTTGACCTGCCCCATCACTGCAGAGGCTGAGGCGCTGCAAAAGTACGGGCTTGACTGGACCCGCTTTTATATCCCGGCGCCACTGGCAGTGGTGTTTCCATTGTGCGCTGATGATGTGGTGAGCCTGGTGAAGTTTGCCAACCGCCATGGTCTGGCGCTGGTGCCTTCGGGTGGCCGCACAGGCCTCAGCGGCGGCGCCGTGGCGAATAATGGTGAGTTGGTGGTGTCCTTCGAGAAGATGAACAAAATTCTCGATTATGAGCCTGTAGACCAATGTGTGGTGCTGCAGCCGGGTGTCATTACCCAGCAGCTGCAGGCGTTTGCCGAAGCGCACGATTGTCTGTATCCGGTGGATTTTGCGTCCTCCGGTTCAAGCCAGATAGGCGGTAATATCGCTACCAATGCCGGCGGCATCAAGGTCCTGCGGTATGGGCTGACCCGCGATTGGGTGGCTGGCTTGAAGGTGGTGACGGGTACCGGTGAGTTGCTGGACCTGAACAAGGGCCTGGTGAAAAACGCCACGGGTTATGATTTTCGGCATCTTTTTATCGGCTCTGAAGGTACCCTGGGCATGATTGTTGAGGCCACCATTCGGCTTGCGCCAAAATCCGGTGACCTGCATGTACTGCTGCTGGCTGTGCCGGAGATGACTAAAATTATCGCTGTGCTGGAAGCGTTTCGGCAAAAAGTGCACCTTACGGCCTATGAGTTCTTTTCTGAAGCGGCGCTGCAGCATGTGATCCACCATACGGGAGCCACCCATCCCTTTGGCTCGGCCACAGCTTTTTATGCGCTGATTGAGTATGAAACACTCGCAGCCGAGGATCAGGACGCCTCCCTTGCGGCGTTTGAGGCCTGTGTCGAGGCGGGCTGGGCAGTAGATGGTGTGGTCAGCGCCAGTGAAGCCCAGCGGCGCGACCTGTGGCGCCTGCGGGAAAATATCTCTGAGTCAATCACGCGCTTTACCCCTTACAAGAATGATATTGCTGTGCGAGTCTCGAAAGTACCGGATTTCCTGGCGGCGGTGGATGCGGAAGTTGGGCAACGTTATCCAGACTTTGAGATTGTCTGGTTTGGCCATATTGGTGATGGCAACCTGCACCTCAATATCCTCAAACCCGCGGCTTTGGCGACGGCCACTTTCAAGGCCCAATGCGAGCAGGTAAGCGAATATGTCATGGCTCTGGTGGCGCGTTTTGAAGGCAGTGTCTCGGCCGAGCATGGCGTTGGCCTGCTGAAAAAGGGCCAGTTGCACCACACTCGCTCGGCCACAGAGATTGCCCTGATGCAGGCCGTGAAGAGCGTCTTTGATCCCAACAACATCATGAACCCGGGCAAACTGCTGCCCTGACTCTACCTCTGACGCTGACTGTTCTGGACCGGCGGCCCGACGCCTTGGTTTGCGCCGGGAACAACCGGTCAGCGCGCGACGCGGGTCTCTACACCATTGGCCGTGCCGATCATAATCAGGTCAGCGGGTTTGAGTGCAAACAGACCGTTGGTGACCACACCGGGAATGTTATTGATGGCAGACTCCAGTTGCCGCGGCTGGGTGATCTGCAGGTCATGGATATCGAGGATAATGTTACCGTTGTCTGTGACAAAACCCTGCCGATACAGGGGCCGGCCACCCATTCGCACTATTGCCCTGGTGACAACTGACCGGGCCATGGGAATCACCTCAACGGGCAGGGGAAATTTGCCCAGGGTCTCGCACATCTTTGAGGCATCAACAATACAGATAAACTGATCCGCCATGGATGCGACAATTTTTTCTCGGGTAAGGGCGCCACCGCCGCCTTTAATCAGCTCAAGCTGGTGGTTACTTTCATCCGCCCCGTCGACATAAAACTGCATATCGTTGATGACATTCAGGTCATAAACGGGAATGCCGTGACTGCGCAGGCGTTGCTCTGACGCCAGGGAACTGGCCACGGTGCCGTCAAATTTGTGCTTGATGCGAGCCAGCGCATCAATGAAGTAGTTGGCTGTGGAACCTGTGCCAATGCCCACTATGGAATGGTTCTTGAGTTGGCTGTCCATATAGTCGACTGCGGCCTGGGCAACCTGCTGTTTCAGGGTTTCTTGCCGGGCAGATACATCATTCATGAATAGAGGCTCATTGTTGGGGATTTTGAGGTAGGCTGCGGGTCTGCAGCATGATCTTCCGCCGGTGTGGAACGGCCCGAGGCAGTTTATACTTTTTGCCGGGCCCCCGCTGCAGCTGCAATGCGCTGCAGCGAATTTTTACAATCACTTTCGAACGTCTGGCACCGGCATTGCCATCAGCATTGCCATCAGCATTGCTATCGAGGGACAACATCACGTGTTCAGCCACTATATCAAGAAGATTCTGGCGGCCGACGTCTATGACGTTGCCGAACAAACCCAGCTGGATCTGGCTGCGGGCCTGTCAAGGCGCCTCGGCCGCCAGGTGTTGCTGAAGCGCGAAGACCAGCAACCCGTCTACAGCTTCAAACTGCGCGGCGCTTATAACCGAATCAAAAAGCTTGACGCCGCCACGCGGGCCAAAGGTGTGATCACCGCCTCGGCGGGCAATCACGCCCAGGGTGTGGCGCTGGCCGCGCGGCAGTTGCGCATTAATGCCGTGGTTGTCATGGGCCGGAACACGCCGGACATCAAGGTCCAGGCGGTTGCTCGACTCGGTGCCAGAATTATTCTTCACGGCGATAGTTATGACGAGGCCGCGGCTCATGCGCGAAAGCTCTGCGAAGCCCATGGCTATACCTACGTCCATCCTTTTAACGATCCGGATGTAATCGCCGGCCAGGGCACCGTCGGCATGGAGATATTGCGCCAGTATACGGATGAGCTGGAAGCCATTTTTGTCCCCGTCGGCGGAGGTGGCCTGATCAGCGGTGTCGGCACCTTTGTCAAGTACCTGCGCCCGGGAGTGAAGATTATTGGTGTTGAGGCGGAGGGTTCGGCCTGCATGTGGGCGGCCCTGCAGGCGGGCAAGCGCGTCCGCCTGAACCCCGATGAGCTGGACCAGTTTGCCGACGGTACGGCTGTGCTGCAGGTGGGCACGGAAACATTCAAATTGGCCAAACAGTGTGTTGATGAGGTGATTCGTGTCACGACGGACGAGATCTGTGCGGCGATCAAGGATATTTTTGAGGACACAAGAACCATCTCTGAGCCTGCCGGTGCCCTGGCAGTTGCCGGGCTCAAGCGCTATCTGGCGCGTGCAGCGACAGCCGCGAAAGTTGCCGATGTTGTGAGCAAGGCAGGTGTTGTTGGTAACACAGCATCTGGCGCCCTTGTCGCCATAGTCTCTGGCAGCAATGTTAACTTTGATCGGCTGCGGCATATCTCCGAACGCACAGAAATAGGCGAGCGCCGTGAGATGCTTCTGGCTGTCACTATCCCCGAACGGCCTGGGAGTTTTCGCCAATTCTGTGCGGCCATCGGCAAGCGTAATATCACGGAGTTCAACTATCGTTATGCCTCCACTGCTGGTGCCCAGGTGTTGGTGGGAATCCAGACCCATCCCCAGGACAAAGATCGGCAGCTGGTGCTTGAGCGCCTCGCCGGGCGATATGAGGTGGTGGACCTGTCTGATAACGAGTTGGCCATCCTGCACGTCCGCCATATGGTGGGCGGCCGCGCGGTGATTGCCGCGGACGAGCACCTGTTTCGCTTTGAATTTCCCGAGCGGCCGGGCGCCCTGCTGCGGTTCCTGACGGTGCTGGGCAAGGATTTTAATATTTCCATGTTCCACTATCGGAATCACGGTTCTGCCTATGGCCGGGTACTGGTTGGAATCCAGGTGCCGACTGCTGATATGGTACGTTTCAAAGCCTATCTGGCAGATATTGGCTATCGTAGCTGGGAAGAGACCGCTAACCCTGCCTATCGTTTATTCCTGGCTTAACTGGCTGGATTTAACTGGCTGGATTTAACTGGCTGGGCTGAACAGTCGGCTGGATCAGTCCGCCAGCTCCTGCCGGTCACCCTGGTGAAACTGGCGATATTCCGCATCAAAGGCAAACAAGGCGGGGTCCTTGAGGCGATCAACATAAAGATGTCCCTGCAGGTGATCAAATTCGTGCTGAAAGACGGTAGCCAGAAAGCCTTTTAAGATCATGGTTTGGGCCGCGCCGTTTTCGTCAAGATAATCAACCTGAACATGCTGGGGTCGCTCCACGTAACCCATCATGCCGGGCACGGACAAACAGCCCTCCCAGTAGCCGGCAACGGCGACATCTATCACCGTCAGGATTGGGTTGACATAGACGCTGAAGGGTAGCGCCGGAATTTCCCCGTAACGGCTGCTGGTATTACTTATCTCGATAACGGCCAGCTGGTAGGGAATATTGACCTGCGGTGCAGCGAGACCTATGCCGCCGCTGGCATGGAGTGTATCGCGCATGTCCGCAACTATTTTGGTGAACGTCGAGGTGCCGATTTCGGCGAGGGGATAGGGACTGGCAACTTCTCGCAGGACTGGGTGTCCCATGCGGACAATATCAAGTACGGCCATTGTTAATACCTCAGAGGCTTAAATTGTAATTATCAGTTTGCTGGCGCGGCAAATTCTCGCACTTACTGGTAGCCCCGGGAAAGGCCATTTTTGTGTTTTGTATAGAATAAGTAAATGCTCACTTAGGGATTAAGGCATGCCATTATTGGTGGTCGGATCGACAGAGTCGCAAAAAAGGGCGATGGCCAGTATTGACTATTATTACGCTTGGTTATAATGTGGCCTTCCCGTGAGCTATGGGCTGGCCGGCGTTAAATGCCGGCGCTGACAAAGCGCGAACCCCGATCGGTATAAGTGATTACTAAAGTTTTTACCTCTAAGCCAGTGCGCAAGAAAACAACTCACTCTCTGAAGGACCCTGATGAACAAGAAACCTGACCTGATCTTCCTGATCTTTATCATTTTTGGTCTTGGTGTGGCGGTCAATGCGGTTGGTCAGGCGCTGGGCTTCTAGAGCGTCTCTGCCGTTGCGGCAATTTTTGCCACTTTTGTGACAGGTTGCGCCCTCAGGAAAACCAAACCAACTCGCGCTCGGTGACCAGGCCGTCCAGAGGTACATCCCAACTGGCCGCCGGTAGCTTGTCGACCTCCTGGCAGCTGTGCGCCACACCCAGTAAAACTGGCTGGTGCCAGGCTCGCCCTGTCTGGGCGAAGGTCCTGTCGTAATAACCCTTGCCCATGCCCAGGCGATTGCCTCGAGCATCAAACCCTACCAGCGGCAGCAGCACCAGGTTGAGCATGGCTGCAGGCAGGAGGCGAGTTGGGTCATAAACGGGTTCGGCGATGCCGTAATGGTTTTTGGTCAGTAACTCATGTCGAGGATCACAAGCCTGGAACAGCAGTCGAGTGGGTTCCCAGGGGCGCAATACATCTGAAAGCAGGGGCAGGTAAGGTGTCTTGATGCTGGCGAGGGGGTAATTCAACAGTGGCAGCAGGTTAACTTCGCCATCATTGGCCAGATACAAGGCGATATGCCGGGCCAGTCGAAACCTGGCATCGCAGGCCAGCAGACGGCAGACAGCGGCAGTGGCCTTGTATTGTTGTTGCGGAGTCAGCAGCCGGCGTGTTGCTCTGAGTTGCGACCTTAATGAGCTGCGCATTGAACCAGGCACGTTTCAAACACTAGAAAATTCCCCAAGTTGCCGCTGTCATACAAGCCCTTGAACCCAGCGGTTCAAGGCGGTGGCCTCTAACTGGCTACAGGCGTTCCGGAGTCCGGACATGCACACTCACCATGAAAAAAGACCTCCTGGCTAGCGCTTAAAGGGTTTAGGACGTGTTGACTGGCGCACAACCCAGGGAATCTGTGGGCCAGTATATCGCAACTTTGGCTCAGCGATTAATAGATTTAAGACGATTTAGCGCCTGATCCAGTTTGTCGGTGAGATGGGTGATCTCGGCAGCCTGCGAAGTAATGACATTTTCGGTCTTCTGGCTGGCGCTGAGGAATTCGTTGGCGATATTCAAGGCGGTCATTACAGCAACTCGATCAAGTCCGAGGATGGTTGAGCTGGATTTTATCTCGCGCATCTTCTTATCTACATACTGTGCCGACTGCCGCAGTGCAGCGACCTCGTCAGTTTTGCAACTGACCTTATATTCCTTGTCAAAGATGGAGACGGTGACAGTTTGGACATTGCTCTTGGCAAATCCTGCAGACAGGGCTTGCAGTTCTTCCGCACTCAGCAAATTGTCTAGCTCCACCATAGCTCACGCCCTCCGGCAAACCTCAGTCGCCCATTGTACAATTAACTCGCGAAACAAAACCTTATCGATACCACCAAAGTCCTCATATTCTTCCAGATGGGTGCTCATGGGCTGGTGTTCATGGACGGCTGTTCATGGACGGCTATTCATTGACTGCTGCTCATGGTTGGCCCTCTCTTGGCGGGGTTGGCATATTCAATCCTGATCCAGGGACTTCAGGCGCATGATCATGGCTTCTACCTTGTTTTTGGCAAGCTTATTTTTCTCCAGCAAACTTGAGCGTTCTGTCTGCCAGGTGTTCTTGTCGGCAGACATCACAGCCTGTTTGCGCTCAAGCTCATCAAGCAGCACAATCAACTCATCAATCTTGGCTTCCAGATTTTTAATTTCCAACGGTCAAGCACCCATTCGTCAATCGTTGAGTACTATAGAGCCACAGCTTGTGAAAGGTCAAACTGCCGCGACCAGTCGTGATATCTTAAGGCCTCCGTGAGTTCGAGCAAAACAATGACAGCAAACCAGGTGGACTTCGACCAATTGACTACGGCCCTTCTAGGGCTTGTGAGTGATCACAGCGCGGCTGAGGTCCATGGCATGGTGACCGGCCTCTTGTCGGCCGGGGTGAAGGTGCCCGGCGCGGCGGGGCCGGGCACCCTTGAAACATGGCTGGATGTGAGGTTTGACCAAGAGCAGGCGACTTTTTTTGCGGTCCTGTTTGAGCAGGCCAGTGCTGGCTTGCTGGACCCGGATTTCAACTTTCAGCCCCTCATACCCGGTGATCATACACAGGTCGCCACCAGGGCAGCGGCCCTGGGCCATTGGTGCAGTGGTTTTCTGTCGGGTTTTGGCCTTTCAGGTCGCTTTCAGACCGCCGACCTGAGCGAGGATCTGCGCGAGCTGCTGGCAGATCTGGGTAAGATCGCCAGCCTTGACGACGAAGTGTCGGATGATGAGGAGAACGAGGTGGATCTGGTAGAGATTACCGAATATGTACGAATGTCGGCATTGCTGGTATTCGCCGAATGTGCCGGCGCTGCTGTGCACTAGGGTTGTGGTTGGCAGGTTGTGGTTGGCGGGTAGTTGATGGAGAGCAGGATGAAAGTGGCATGAAAGCTGGGCCGACAATTACCAAAAAAGAGTTTGCGCGGCGGCGCGCAGACCTGATGTCGATGATGGCTGCCAACAGTATCGCTGTTGTTCCCAGCGCGCGAATCGTCGCCCGCAACCGGGATGTGGATTACCCTTTCCGCCAAAACAGCGACTTCCACTACCTCTGTGGCTTTGGCGAAGCAGACGCAGTCCTGGTGCTGGTGCCCGGCAGAGTCCACGGCGAGACGTTGCTGTTCTGTCGCGAGCGGGATCCCGACCTGGAGCGCTGGCATGGCCAGATTACCGGGCCGGAGCGGGCCATGCAGCGCTATGGGCTGGACGATGCCTTCCCCATCACCGACATCGACGATATCCTGCCTGGCCTGATCGAAGGTAAGTCCAGGTTGTATTACGGCATGGGTACCAATACAGAGTTTGATGCTCAGGTGATCGGTTGGACAAAAGCCCTTGCCGCAAGCCAGCAGTCCGGTGCCAGGCCGCCGGGAGAGTTTGTTCACCTTGGCCAGCAAGTGGACGAACTGCGCCTGTTTAAGAGCAGTCAGGAAATTAATCTTATGCGCTATGCTGCCAATGCCACCGCCGCCGGGCATCTGCGCTTGATGACCGTGTTGGCGCCGGGACTGATGGAGTTTCAGCTGGAGGCCGAACTGAACCACGCCTTTGTGATGGCGGGAGCAAGAACCATGGCATACCCAGCGATTGTCGGTGCCGGAAATAATGCCAATATCCTGCACTACACTGGCAACAACAGTATCGTCAGGGCCGGTGATCTGGTGCTGGTGGATGCAGGCGCGGAGTATGAAGGTTATGCTGCGGACGTGACGCGCACCCTGCCCGCCAGTGGCCGTTATTCAGCTGCCCAGGCTGACATTTACAACCTGGTGCTGGATGCCCAATTGGCTGCCATTGCAGCGGTTCGACCGGGCAATCACTGGAACCAACCCCACGAGGCAGCGGTCAGGGTGATCACCGCAGGATTGGTTGAACTGGGTTTGCTGCAGGGCAATGTTGACGACCTGATCCTCACAGAGGCTTTCAAAAAGTTCTACATGCACCGCACCGGCCATTGGCTTGGTCTGGACGTTCACGATGTCGGTGAGTACCAGATTGATAATACCTGGCGTGTTTTTGAGCCCGGCATGGTGACCACCGTAGAGCCAGGCATCTACATAGCCGCAGACTTGACTGACGTACCTGCCAGATACCGCGGTATTGGTGTGCGCATTGAAGACGATGTGTTGGTGACCAGGGATGGTCATGAAGTATTAACCGCAATGATTCCAAAAACCGTGGCTGAGATAGAGTCGTATATGTGTGTCGGCGGCAAGGGTCTGGCGGCAGGCGAGGCTGCCAAGGACGCAGTAAGGTACGGGGAGTCACTGCAAGCATGGTAGACCCAGACATGGCGAGCAAAAGTATGGCAGGCACCACGGAAGTTGACGTGCTGATAGTCGGTGGTGGCCTGGCAGGCCTGACATTGGCGAACGCGCTGCGCGGCTCGCGGCTTGCGGTGCTGGTGATTGACAGCCAGCCGATACCCCAACCAGTGGTGACTGCCGTTGCCGAATGCCAGGGTTATGCCCTGGCATCAGGGCGCAGCCCTCGGGTCAGCGCAATCAATCTGGCGTCCGAGGCCCTGCTGCAGCGCCTTGGTGCCTGGCCGGCAGATCCTGGCAGCAGTTGTGCCTTTACGGGTATGCGGGTCTGGGATGGGCGTGGCACCGCCGCCATTGAATTCAACAGTGATCTGACAAGTACCGACCATCTCGGCAGTATTGTTGAAAACCAAGTATTGACTGCCTCTCTTTACCAGCAGGCGCTGACGCTTGAGGATACTCAACTGCGCTTTGACTCTAGTCTTGCCAGTGTGGTTGCTGATGGCACTGGTTACCGTGTGCAGTTGCAGGATGGCAGTGAGATCCGTTGCCAGTTGCTGGTGGGCGCCGACGGCGGCGCCTCGCAGGTGCGCGAACTGGCACAGATTAAGACCCTCGAATGGAGCTACCAGCAGGAGGCCCTGGTGACCACCATTAAGACCGAGCTGCCACACCAGGGTATCGCCCGTCAGTGTTTTACCGCCACAGGCCCCCTGGCCTTCCTGCCCTTGCCGAATCCGCAGCTGTGCTCCGTTGTCTGGTCAGCGGCGAGCACCGAGGCGTTACTCGCCCTCGATGACCAGGCCCTATGCCAGCTTCTGGCGCGCGCCTCGGAAAGCGTACTTGGCAAGGTGTCCGGTGTCGACCGGCGTTTTTCATTCCCCCTGCGCCAGCGTCATGCTCTGCGTTATGTTAAAGGCGGGCTGGCGCTTATTGGTGATGCTGCGCACACCATCCATCCGCTGGCTGGCCAGGGTGCAAATCTTGGTTTCGCAGACGCCCATGCCCTGGCGCTGGTGCTGCAACAGTGCCGGTTTAACGAAACCTCGCCCGGTGACCTTGCTGTGTTGCAGCGTTATGAGAGCTCCAGGCGCGCGGCGAACCTGCTGATGACAGCTACCATGGAGGGTTTAAAGCGAATTTTTGATTCTGGTGATCCCACCGTCAGCTGGGTGCGTAATCTTGGCGTGTCAATGTTGGACAGCAGGGGTACGCTCAAAGCCATGGTCGCCAGGCTTGCCGCGGGCAACTGAAGGCGAAATCGACTCACGTTCCAGATGAATCCTGGGCACTGTTCCCGCAGCACCTGAATCGGTAGAATGGCGCCGTTTTCGAATCTCCTTGCATGGGCAATTTTCATGGGTCAGCGCACACCAATATATGCACAGCACATCAACGCAGGAGCCAAAATGGTTGATTTTGGTGGCTGGGATATGCCCATCCATTATGGCTCCCAGCTTGAGGAGCATCATGTTGTGCGGCGTGATGCGGGTATCTGTGATGTGTCACACATGACGGTGATAGACCTGTGCGGGCCCGATGCCACTGCCTATCTGCGCTATCTGCTGGCGAATGATGTGGCGAGGCTGGATATGCCGGGCAAAGCCCTGTACAGCGCCATGCTGAATGAAGCTGGTGGTGTGCTGGACGATTTGATTGTTTATCTGGATACGGGCCCCAATGGTGTGGCGTACCGGATAGTGGTGAACTGCGCGACCCGTGAAAAGGATCTGGCGTGGATGACCAAGCAGACCCAGGGTTTTGATTGTCAGCTGACTGAGCGCCCTGAGCTGGCGATCCTCGCCATTCAGGGGCCAAGGTCGCTGAGCCGGGTAAGTGCTGTTGTCGAAGAGGCGCACGCCGCTGTCATCAGCCGGCTAAAGCCCTTTGTAGGCGCCTGGTCTGGCAACTGGTTTATCGCCCGCACGGGTTACACCGGCGAGAAAGGTGTCGAAATTATCCTGCCTGGTGAAGACGCCCAGCAACTATGGCAGCAACTGGTGCAGGCGGGTATCAAACCCGTTGGACTGGGCGCCCGTGATACACTGCGGCTCGAAGCGGGCATGAACCTGTATGGCAGCGACATGAACGAGCAGGTCACGCCACTCGAGGCCAATATGGCCACCACTGTCAGCTTTGACGGCGACCGGGCATTTCTCGGTCGTGCGCGGCTGGAGGCGCAGCTGGCGGCGGGCATTGAGCAGGAGTTGACAGGACTGGTGCTGTTGGAGCGGGGCGTGTTGCGCGCTCACTACCCGCTGTTTAGTGCCGGTGAGCAAGTGGGGGAAATTACCAGCGGCGCTTTTTCGCCGACACTTGAGCACAGTATTGCTCTGGCGCGGGTGAAAAGTGGTGTAGGCGACCTTGAGGTAGAGATTCGTGGCAAGCGCCTGCCGGTCCACAAGGTCAAGCCGCCCTTTGCTCGCAACGGTAAACAGGTTTACAAACTCGACTGAGGGTCGCCGGCGCCGAGGCGCTGACAGCACTTTATTCGAGAGCTTATT
>JANQYP010000017.1:55066-63005 GCA_030728785.1 Pseudomonadales bacterium | reverse complement strand
CTACCCAATATCTACCCAACATAATTCAGACCAGTGTCATCGCAGGGTTGTCATCCCAGGGCGTCCGGTGATGGTGTAAAAATTACTTTTGCATCGAGGTTCAGCAATGCCTTTTGTTCCCCACACAGCCGACGATGAACAACAGATGTTGGCGACTATTGGTGTTTCTTCCATTGAAGCACTGTTTGACGAGATTCCAAAAGCCTTGCGCTCGGGTGTGCTGAAGCAGACCCCGACAGGCATCAGCGAGATGGACTTGTTACGCCTGATGGGCGAACGCGCCAAGCAAGATCAGGTGCGCCTGTCGTTTCTTGGTGCTGGTGCTTACCACCACCACATTCCCAGCGCCGTCTGGGACCTGGTGGGCCGCGGCGAGTTTATGACCGCCTACACGCCTTACCAGGCCGAGGCCAGTCAGGGCACTCTGCAGTTGATCTATGAGTTCCAGACCATGATCTCCCGCCTGACAGCGATGGAAGTCGCCAACGCCTCGGTCTATGAAGGGGCCTCGGCTATGGCAGAGGCAATCCTCATGGCCGTGCGGGCCAACCGTAAATCCAAGTCCCACCGCATTCTCTGCGCCGGCAGCGTGCACCCCAATTACCTGAGTGCCTGTCGAAATATCGTCAGGAACCAGAATCTGCATATTGATGTAGTCGACACGGGTGACCAGAGCGGGACCCTGGATATGGCGCAGATGGCGGTTTATGAAGGCCAGGACTATGCGGCCCTGGTGGTCCCTTATCCGAACTTTTTTGGGGCCCTTGAAGATGTCGACGCCCTGACCGACTGGGCCGCAGCTCAGGGCATGCTGGTGATTGCCGTAGTCAACCCGGTAGCCCTGGCATTGCTCAAGCCGCCAGGCGAATGGGGCGCGCAGGGCGCAGATATTGTGGTCGGTGAAGGCCAGCCGCTGGGTGTGCCGCTGTCTTCCGGTGGTCCTTACCTGGGTTTTATGTGTTGCAAGCAGGCACTGGTGCGGCAGATGCCTGGCCGTATCATTGGTCGCACCAACGATCTGGATGGCAAAACTGGCTTCACTCTCACCCTCCAAGCTCGTGAGCAGCATATTCGGCGTGCTAAGGCGACCTCAAATATCTGCACCAACCAGGGTTTGCTGGTGACCGCTGCAACCATTCACATGAGTCTGCTTGGCGACCAGGGTTTGTATGCAGTGGCCTGTGACTGCCATGGCGGCATGATGAATCTGCTGAACAAGGCGCTAGGCATACCCGGGGTCAGCCGGCGCTTCAGTGCGGCGGTGTTCCACGAGGTGGTATTACGCCTGCCAAAACCGGCTGCCGCGGTGTTGGCGACCATGGCCGGCGATGGCATTTTGGGTGGGTACGATCTGGGGCTGGTATCACCGGCACTGGCCGACTGTATGCTGACCAATGTCACCGAAACAAAAAATGAAGCTGACATAGATGCATTTGTCAGCAGTCTTCGACGGGCTTGTGAGGGTTAATCCAGTGTTGATATATGAAATCGGAGCCAGCGGTCGTTCTGCCCGCGCCCAGTATCCCGTAACCCAATACCCGGCTGCCGGCGAAATCCCCGAGGCGCTGCGGCGCAAGGTCCCTGCGGGCCTGCCGGAAGTATCAGAATTACAGGTTGTGCGGCATTACACCAACCTGTCGCAGAAAAACTTTGCGATTGATACCCAGTTCTACCCGCTGGGTTCCTGCACCATGAAATATAACCCCCGCGGTGCCCACAAAGTTGCCGGGCTGGCGGGGTTCCTGAATCGTCATCCGTTGGCGCCTGAACAGTTCAGCCAGGGTTTCCTCAGCTGTCTGTTTGAGTTGCAGGAGTATCTCAAGGATGTCACTGGCATGCGCGCTGTGTCTTTGACGCCCATGGCGGGCGCTCAGGGTGAATTTGCCGGTGTGGCCATGATACGCGCCTACCACGAGAAAAACGGTGACACTCAGCGTACGGAAATTCTTATACCCACAGCGGCCCACGGCACCAACCCTGCCACGGCGGTGATGTGTGGTTACCAGGTTCGCGAAGTGGCGGTTGGCAAAGACGGCGACGTGGATATTGAGGCCTTGCGTGCGGCCGTAGGTCCCCAGACAGCCGGCCTGATGATGACCAACCCATCAACCTGTGGCGTTTTCGAGCGTAAAATCCAGGAGATTGCTGACCTGGTCCATGAAGCGGGTGGACTGCTGTATTACGATGGCGCCAACCTTAATGCCATTCTCGGCAAGGTTAAGCCTGGTGATATGGGTTTTGATGTGTTGCATATGAACCTGCACAAGACTTTTGCTACCCCCCATGGTGGTGGTGGACCGGGTTCAGGTCCAGTGGGAGTGGGTCCACGGCTCGAGCCTTTTGTGCCGACGCCCATTGTTGGCAAGCGGCAAACCGCAGACGGCGATGTCTACTACTGGCGCGACAAGACCGAAATTCCCGACAGCATTGGTAACCTGTCAGCGTTTATGGGCAATGCAGGTATTCTCATTCGAGCTTATGCCTATGCGCGCTTGCTGGGTAAGGAAGGCATGAACCGGGTCGGTGAATATGCCACCCTGAATGCCAACTACATGGCTCGGCGCCTGGAGCAGGCGGGCTTTAAGTTGGCCTATCCCGAGCGTCGCGCGACCCATGAGTTTATTATTACCATGTCCCGCGAGGCGAAGGAGTTGGGCGTTAACGCCATGGACTTTGCCAAGCGCCTGCTTGACTACGGTTATCATGCGCCCACGACCTACTTCCCTTTGCTGATCCCTGAGTGTCTGTTGATTGAGCCCACGGAAACAGAGAGTAAGGAGGAGCTTGATGGTTTTTGTGATGCCCTGATCAGTATTCTTGCCGAGGCCCGCGAGACGCCGGAGCTGTTGACCAATGCGCCTGTGACCCTGCCGGTGAAGCGGCTTGATGACGTGAAGGCGGCCCGTGATCTGGACCTGGTCTGGAAGCAGTCATCCAGCCGAACCATTTAAACGGGCTATTGCCAGGTTCTCGAGGCTTGCTGGCCTGTTTCTCTGTCAGTCTGCTAATGCCTCGGCGAATGCCCTGGCAGAGGGTTTCAGTGGCCTGCAAGGTGGCTGTTGAGGGCGGCAATCAGATCATCGAAGTGATGGGGCAGGGCCGCAACCAGTAGGGTCAGTTGCGCATGGTCTGCCTCGCTGGCGGGCTGCGGGGCGCCGCTCAGTGTCTGTGCCTGGGCGAGAGTCGCCAGCAGGTCGGCGGTGGCCTTTGGTGCCAGTGGCAGCAGCGCCTGGCCAAGATCAGCAGGACTGGAGAAGACCTGCTGCAGGCTCCTGAGGGTTAACTGTAATATTTCCGCAGATGAACTGCTGAAAGCGCCGTGACCCGCTTCACCCGTCAGCAGCTGCTGGCTTGCGGCCAGCGCCCTGTCGCTGGTGTGGCGGCTGCGAGTTAAGATAGCCAGCAGTTGGTTTGCTGGGGTAGCGGTTGAAGACGCTGTCGTTGCGGTGTTAATCCCGGTCACCAGCTGGTACAGGTCCTGATTGATGAGATCTGCCAGAATCTTGAGTGTCTGCCGGCGTCTTGACAGCACATCCGTTGCAACGGCGCCAGCCGGATCCACTTCGCCGCCCTCCCCTTGTTGCTGTTGGTCGCCATCGGTACCAGCGGTGGGTTGCGGCTGGCTCAGTGTTGTCCCCGGCAAGTTCAAAAAGTCGGCCGCAGACCTGGCAAAGATCAGGTACTCCATGGCGTGAAAACCCAGGCTGACTTCCTGAGAATCTGTAAAGCCATGCTGCTCGCGCAGGGATTCGGCGGTGATGGCGAGTGTGACGTCACTGATCAGGCCGCTGTCGGGATAAGCCGGCAGGGAATCCAGGTAACCTGGTTCTATGGGCCAGGCATCAATCTGGAACAGCAACGGCGCCTGTTGGTCGATGGCGGCCAGAGCCAAAACAGCGACAAAAGCGTTGTGTGCTTTCAGCCAGGCTGTCTGCAAAGCCGCCTGTTGTGTGGCATCAGGTGTGTGCAGAAATTGTTCGGTCGACAGTCGCAGTGTCTCGGCAAAAATCAGGCTCTTGCGGGTCTGGGCGTCCACCAGGCTGTGATAAGCCTGCAGGTCGATATGCAACGGCACCCGGCTCAGCGCCGCGGGCGCTGTTGATCGGCCAGGATCCGAGCAGGCACCAACTAGCAACACCAGCAGCATAAAGCCGCCATGCCGCAGTAGGGCCATGGGTTTGCTGGTCTTGCCGGGGTAGGCTACGGTCATGTGCGGGGCCTGATTGGGGATGCCTAGTCACGTAAGCTGATAACAGGCCACTGACGCGCCTCTGCGATGGCGCGCAACCTGGGGTCCGGGTCCACCGCCACAGGATAGTCGACCAGTTCCAGCAAGGGCACGTCATTGGCGGAATCAGAATAGAAGTGACTGCCCTGCAGATCGTACGTGGTGCCTTTGAGCCAGCTTTGCAGGCGTGTTACTTTGCCGCTGCCAAAGCTTGGAATCCCGGCGATAGCGCCTGTATAGCGGCCATTAATGCGCTCGGGGATGGGTGCTATAAGGTCGTCAATGCCCAGCAGGGCAACGATGGGCTGGGTGACAAATTCCAGTGTCGCAGTAATCACCAGCAACTTATCGCCCTGCTGGCGATGCCTGTCGATCAACGCCATAGCCTGGTTGAGCATCAGGGGTTTGATCATCTGCTCGACAAATGCTGCGCGCAGGCCTTCCATATAGTCAGCGCTGTGTTCTGTTAAGGCCTTGCAGGCGAAGCGCAGGTAAGCATCGACGTCCAGTTCTCCACGTTTGTACTGGGCATAAAATGCGTCGTTTTTGCGACGATGGGACACAGGGTCAACGAGCCCCTGCTGTATCATGAATTCGCCCCAGGCGTGATCACTGTCGCCTGCAATCAGTGTTTCATCCAAATCGAATATTGCCAGTGCCAAAACTATTGCTCCCACTGTCAGCCAGTGTCGGGTTAAGGTCGGCTATTGTAGCGTGAAAGGCAAGATGGCGGCAGGGCAATTGAGTGGGTCGATTGCCCAACGGCACGGATTCAGACACAATAATTCTTATTTGATGCAGAGCTCGGGGTTTGAAGATTGATTGATGCAGATGGTTACCGGCCCAATGTCGGTATGATTGTTGCCAATAGTCAAGGTCAGGTTCTCTGGGCACGACGGGTAGGCCAGCAAGCCTGGCAATTTCCCCAGGGTGGCATTCAGGATCGTGAGTCTCCTGAGGAGGCATTGTTCCGTGAGCTCAAGGAAGAAATTGGCCTGTTGCCTGCGCAGGTTGAGATAGTTGGCTGTACCAGGGGTTGGCTGCGCTATAAGTTGCCAAGGCGCTTGCTGCGACATAAATCCAGCCACTTCATTGGCCAGAAGCAGAAGTGGTTTCTGCTGAAGATGCTGGCCGAGGATCACTCCGTATCATTTGATCACACGGACACGCCAGAATTTGACTTCTGGCAATGGGTGACCTATTGGTACCCCCTCAGCCAGGTGGTGCAATTCAAGAAAGATGTCTACCGGCGTGCCATGAAGGAGTTGGTGCCACATTTGTCAAGCTGCACTGATAAATAGCCGGATTTAAGCATCGCCCTTCTGCGGCTGGTCTGTTGACGGCCAACTGGTACACTGCAGGCTCACTTTTACCGCTACTGTCGGACATACCATGCTTGAAATTCTTCGCCGGGTGATACAGGAAGTCAACTCGGCCCGTGACCTCGGCACTGCCCTCGATATTATTGTCGAGCGCATCCAGCAGGCCATGGGCACCCAGGTTTGCAGTGTCTACCTGCTGAACGAAGAACGTGACCGTTATGTGTTTATGGCCAACCGTGGCCTCAATGCCGCAGCCGTGGGCAAAGTGAGTCTTGGTCTGGGTGAAGGCCTGGTGGGTTACGTGGGTGAGCGGGCGGAGCCGGTAAACCTTGAAAATGCTCCGCAACACCGGCGCTACCATTATGTTGAAGAGGTCGGCGAAGAGCCATTTAATGCCTTCCTGGGTGTCCCTATCATTCACCATCGGCGGGTCCTTGGGGTGCTGGTGGTGCAGCAGACCAGCGTCCGGCGTTACGATGAGAGTGAAGAAGCCTTCCTTATTACCCTGTCGGCGCAGCTGGCTGGAGTTATTGCCCATGCTCGGGCCACAGGCTCGCTGTCTTTGTCAGGATCTGTCAACGATCTGCCTGCCAGTCGTTTCCAGGGTAAAGCCGGGGCCCCGGGGGTAGCCATCGGTACTGCGGTGGTCATCTATCCTGAGGCCGAGTTACATACAGTGCCTGATCGCAAGGCCAGCGATACGGCGGCCGAGGTAGTGTTGTTTCGACGGGCCGTAGCGGAGACCAGGAATGAAATTCGGGCCATGAGCGACAAGCTGTCTGACCGCCTGCGGCCCGAAGACCTGGGTTTGTTTGAAGCCTACCTGCACATGCTCGACGACACCGCTATCAGCGGTGAGGTGGTGGCCTTGATTGAGGCCGGGCAATGGGCCCAGGGGGCACTGCGAGCGGTGATTGAGTCCCACGTCGCCAGCTTTCAGGCCATGGAAGATGCTTATCTGCGCGAGCGCGGCACCGATGTGCTGGATCTGGGTCGGCGGGTGCTGGCGAAGTTGCAGAGCAGTGTTGATCGCCGGGTCAGTTACCCGTTGAACACAATTCTGGTGGGCGCTGAATTGACGCCGTCCATGTTTGCCGATGTGCCCCGCGAGCGTTTGCTGGGCCTGGTATCGGTGAAGGGTTCGGGCAGCTCCCATGTGGCAATTCTGGCCAAGGCCATGGGTATTCCAACGGTCATGGGTGTGGAGGCTCTGCCCATTCACCTGCTTGAAGATAAGCCACTGATTGTCGATGGTTTTGATGGCTGCGTGATTACCCATCCTGGCGCTGACCAGCTGGTGTTCTATCGCAATATGCTGAAGGATGAGGCGGCCTTGAATGAGGGCCTGGAAGAACTCAAGAACAAACCCTGCGTCAGTCTTGATGGCCATCGGGTGCGGCTCTGGGTCAATACGGGCCTGATGACGGATGCGTCCCGTTCCCTTGATCGTGGCGCCGAAGGTGTTGGCCTGTATCGTACTGAAGTGCACTTTATGATGAACGACCGGTTTCCCACCGAGGAAGAGCAGAAGGCTATCTACCGGGAACACCTGCTGGCCTATGCGCCGCGCAATGTCACCATGCGAACCCTGGATATCGGCGGTGACAAAGCCCTCAGCTACTTTCCCATCCAGGAAGAGAATCCTTTCCTGGGCTGGCGTGGGATTCGCGTCACCCTTGATCATCCGGAGATTTTCCTGGCGCAGGTGCGCGCCATGATTCGCGCCAACGAGGGTGTAAATGCCTATCTGCGTATCATGCTGCCCATGGTCAGCAGTGTCACCGAAGTAGATGAGGCCAAGCGCCTGATTGCCCAGTGTTATGCCGAAATAATCGAGGATGGTGCCAAGGTGGCCATGCCAGCGGTGGGGGTCATGATTGAAGTTCCCGCCGCAGTCTACCAGGCCCGGGATATCATCAAACGGGTCGACTTTCTGTCTGTCGGCAGCAATGACTTGATCCAGTACATGCTCGCGGTCGATCGCAATAACGCCAGGGTTGCCGAGCTTTACCAGGAATTTCATCCTGCCGTCTTACACGCCTTAAAATTTGTTGTCGATGCTGCCCATGCGGAAAACAAGCCCCTGGGTATCTGTGGTGAAATGGCGGGTAACCCGGCTGCCGCAATATTGCTCATGGCCATGGGTTTTGATGTGTTGTCCATGAACTCGACCAACCTGCTGATGGTGAAGTGGGCTGTGCGAAGTTTTGAGTTGCGCAAGGCCAAGCGCATTCTCAACAAGGTCCTGAAAATGGACAACGCCCAGGAAATCAAAATCTACGTCGACGGCCAGATGCGCGAGGCCGGGCTCGGACGCATCGTCAGGTCGCGAATGGCGCCCTGAAGTGGCGGTCGGTAACACCTGACTGGTAACACCTGATGGGTAACA
>JANQYP010000017.1:49527-54966 GCA_030728785.1 Pseudomonadales bacterium | reverse complement strand
GGTAACACCTGATGGGTAACAGAGACTAAAGCGGCTGAATGGGGAACTCAAATACATGACGTTCGCCGGCAACGCCGAATGGCAGAAATGCCCGCTCCTCAAAATAAACCTGCTGCCGCTGGATCTTGACGACGGTTGAGGCGCTGGTGCCATAGGCCTCAGACTGCTGGATAAAACGCGCTGAGAAAGGCTCCTGGTCGCCACGATCAGCAAGCAACGCAAACAATGCCTGGACCGGAAAACCGGCGGGTGCCAGGGCCTGCAACTGGGCTCGGCCGCCGCTGACTTTGGGCCAGTGACAATCCAGTAGCTGGTTGCTGAGCCCGTAAAACCCCGGTGTCAGGCACCGCAGGCTGGTGCCGCCAGACAGGCTTGCCGACCCTGCTGCAGGGGTGGCCTCGAGACTCTGGCGATTACTGTAGTAACAGCTAGTCTGGCCATCGCTGAGCAGCAGGTTGAAACCGCGAAATTCGGCCGCGATGGGCCTGATGCGCTCAATGTAGTCGAGGCAACTCTCGGTGGTGCGCAGAAAGTCTGCTGCGAGGGCGCCACGACTGCGCGGTGGCACAGGTTCCATGGGCGTCTCGCGAAAATTAGTGACCGCGGCGAAACGCCCCGACCGGCTGACGCCCAGCCAGGTGCCGCCCGCCTGCAGATCACGGCCGCCAAGGATATGCGTTTCTCCTGGCCAGAATGCCGGTCGCTGCGTGGCTCTGCCGTAGAACTCGTCACGGTTTGCAGCCACCACCAAGGTGTGCTCCGGGTCTGGTGAAATTGAAAACAAAATCAGACACATAGGCTTTAGTACGGCAGAATTCGAATTGCGAGTTTATCATCGTCATGGGTTGCTGGATAATACCCCCTCACAATTCGTCTGATAGTTGATCTTATGTGGCATTACCCTGAATTTGATCCAGTGCTGGTGAGCATTGGCCCCTTGAGCATCCATTGGTATGCGCTGAGCTATCTGGTGGGCATCAGCCTGGTCTGGTGGTCGCTGGGGCGGCGGGCTAAGGCCCGAGGCCTGGCTTGGAACGACGAGCAGATTTCCGACATGATTTTTTACGGCATGCTGGGGGTTATCCTGGGTGGCCGAATTGGTTACGTGGTCTTTTATGGCTGGCAGAACCTGGTGCAGGACCCGTTGAGTCTGTTTCGGGTTTGGGAGGGCGGCATGTCCTTTCATGGCGGCATGCTGGGTGTCCTGTTTGCCATGTATCTCTACGGCCGGCGCCTGGGCCGCGGCTTTTTTGCCGTCACGGATTTTATTGCGCCCAGTGTGCCTATTGCCCTGGGCTGTGGGCGCATCGGCAATTTTATTAATGGTGAATTGCCAGGGCGAGTGACGGATATGCCCTGGGCGGCCATTTACCCGGGTGAGGTGGTGGGTCGTCATCCGTCAAGTCTGTACCAGGCCTTTGCCGAGGGTGTTGTGTTGTTTGCTGTGCTCTGGCTCTTCAGTCGGCGGCCCAGGCCACCGGTAACGACGTCGGGCATGTTCCTCATCGCCTATGGTCTGCTGCGCTTGACGACAGAGTTTTTCCGCACCCCGGACAGCCAGTTGATGTTTGTGGCCTTTGACTGGATGACCATGGGCCAGTTATTGTCGTTGCCCATGGTGGTGCTGGGTCTGGGTTTTATCTATTACGGATATCAACAGGCCCCTGTAGTCACAACAACGGCAACAAAAACCAAAACATCCAAGAAACCCAAGAAACCCAAAAGAGACGCGCAGCACTGAATATGATCATAAAACCGAGAATTAAGGGATTTTTATGCACCACGGCCCACCCATTGGGCTGTGCGATGGATGTTCAAAAGCAGATAGCCCATGTCCAGCAGTCTGGTACCATCGCCGCGGGCCCGAAGCGGGTATTGGTGATTGGTGCCTCAGGGGGTTATGGCCTGGCGTCGCGGATTACGGCGGCATTTGGTTGTGGGGCCGCCACCATTGGCGTGTTTTTTGAACGTCCGGCAGTCAAAAACCGCACCGCCTCACCCGGCTGGTACAAGTCTGCGGCTTTTACTCGGCAGGCCCATGCCGCCGGGTTATACGCCACCAACATCAATGGCGACGCCTTTTCCGCTGAACTTAAACAGGCCACCATTGACCTGATCAAGAGGGATCTCGGGCAGGTTGATATGGTGATCTATTCCCTGGCCGCCCCTGCTCGGCAGTTGCCTGATGGCAGCCTGGTACGCAGCACGCTGAAGCCTGTCGGCGAACCCTTCGAAGGTGCCACGATTGAGCTTAATTCTGGTGAATTGCGTTCAGTCAGCCTGGAGCCCGCGTCTCAGCAGGAAGTAAACGACACAGTTAAGGTCATGGGCGGGGAAGACTGGGAATTGTGGATGGCAGCCCTGCTCGAAGCTGGCGTTCTGGCCGACGGCTGTATGACCACCAACTATACCTACCTTGGCAGTGAGGTGACTTGGCCGATTTATTACCACGGTACCATTGGCAAGGCGAAGGAAGACCTGGACCGAGCCGCCAGGGCCCTGCAGGTGCCCTTGGCGGCGGTGCATGGCAAGGCCTATGTGGCGGTGATGAAAGGCCTGATGACTCAGGCAGCCTCGGCTATTCCGGGAATGTCGATTTACCTGTCATTGCTCTTCAAGATCATGAAACAAAAGGGTAGCCACGAAGGTTGTGTTGAACAGACCACCCGGCTGTTTCAAAACCTGTTCAACGGTGACGCCCTGCAACTGGACGAGTCAGGCCGCCTGCGCCTCGACGACTGGGAACTGCAGGATGACATCCAGGCATTTGTAAAAGCCAACTGGGCAAAAGTGACCGCAGACAACCTGATGGAGATCAGCGATTTTGCCGGTTACCGGCAGGCATTTTTGCAGATGCACGGGTTCGACTTCCCCGAGGTCGACTACGAAGCCGAGATAGATCCTGAAGTGGGTATGACGCTGGCCTTTGGCGCCTGATTCAGTCCCGTCGGCAGGGTCGCACAACGGTTAATGCGAAATGCCGACAAGTGCCAGGGTTGGTTGGTACTCATCTGATCTCTGGCCAACGGCGACAATGGTGGCATGCAGCAGCCCCACTATCTGGTCAATGCCATCTATCTGCCGCGGGTCATAGCCTACCTGCTGGCAGCACTTGTCACCGCCAGTGATTTCCTGGTTGGCAGTCCGCCGTCCGTTCTGCTGGTGGGGTTCCTGTTGTGGCTGCTGGTTTACCCACACCTGGCCTTCTGGCTGACTCGACTGCTGGCCAACTCCGCGACGGGCGCACGCCGGTCCATGCACACGGATGCCCTGCTGGTGGGCCTGCTGGTTATCGCCAATCATTATCACCTGTTTGCCGCCACAAGTTTTGTTGCGGCCTTGCTGATGAGCAGCCTGCTGATCGGCGTGTTGTCGAGCATGTTGCTGAATGTGGCACTGGTGGCGTTGGTGGTCGGCTGCGGTTATGCCTGGGAGGGCTCTGCGCCGCAGGCCATGACCGAGCCTAAGGCCTGGCTCAGCGGCATGTCGGTGGTCATTTACAGCGCCATGGTGGCGGGCCTTGGGTTTCGAGTAAGCCGGCATTTAGGCTTGGGTCGCAAGCACCTTGTAGCCCGCCAGTATCAGGTTGAGGGCCTGTCCAGGCGGCTGCAGCGGTATGTCTCACCGCAGGTTTATCAGCACCTTGCCAGCAGCGACCAGGAGGACACCCAGCGCTGCTGCCTGAGTGTGTGTTTTGCAGATATCGAAGGTTTTACCCGCATGATGGACAGTCTGGCGGAAGACCTGGTGGCCCAGCTGCTTAACGAATACCTCAACGCCATGGCCTGTATTGCCCTGCGCTTTGGCGGCACGGTGGACAAATTTATGGGCGATGGTGTGATGGTGTTTTTTGGCAACCCCACGTCGCGCGGCGCCGCCGCCGATGCCCTGGCTTGTGTGTCCATGGCGCTGGCCATGCGGCAAGGGCTGGGAGCGTTGCGGGATGGCTGGGCCACGGCGGGTATTTATAGTGATATCCATATCCGTATTGGCATCCACACGGGTGACTGCGCCGTGGGCCACTTTGGCTCGGCCCAACGGCTCGACTATACTGCCGTTGGCAGTACCGTCAACATTGCCAGCCGCCTGGAGGGCTGCGCAAGCCGTGATGGCCTGTTGATATCTGCTGCCACCCAGGCGCTGGTGGTGGCTGAGGTCCGTTGCGGGCCGCCGCTGACCCTGCGGCTCAAGGGTATTCGGCGGGCTGTCAAGGCCTACCCGGTGCTGGGTTTGTATGGTCACTGAGCGTCGCTTGGGACCCCGGCCTTTTGGTTTTCTTTGTTGGTGCAGGCAACCCGTCAACCCCAACTTAAGCTATACTTCGGCTTTGCCATTATGCTGCGGAACCCTAATGACCGATGCCCTGCACAACTCGGCCTTTCTGAAGGCCTGTCGAGGTGAGAAGACAGACTATACCCCTATCTGGCTGAACCGCCAGGCCGGGCGCTATATGCCGGAATATCACCAGGTGAAAGGTAATACCAGAAGCCTCGATTTTTTCAAGACTCCCCACTTGGCGGCCAAGGTCACTTGTGACGCCCAGCGTATTCTGGGTGTTGACGCGGCCATTATGTTTGCCGACCTGCTGCCAATTCTGGAGCCCATGGGTCTGTCCCTGGACTATATACCCGGTGTTGGACCACAATTTGCCAATCCGGTGCGCAGTCACGGCGATATTGATGCTCTGCGGGTTGATCCGGCCATTGACACTATGCCCTACATTGCCGAGGTCATTCAGTTGATCCGGGCGGAACTGCCGGCGGATATCCCGCTCATTGGTTTTGGTGGTGCGCCGTTTACGCTGGCGTCCTATGCGGTGGAAGGTAAAGGCTCGCGCAATTATATTCATGTCAAACAGATGATGTATGGCGATACGGGTGCCTGGCATGCGCTGATGACAAAAATCACCGACAGCGTTATCGATTATATGAACTACCAGATCGACAGCGGTGTGCAGGCGGTGCAGCTGTTTGACAGCTGGGTGGGGTGCCTGTCGCCGGCAGACTATCAGGAGTACGTGTTCTCGCATACAGAGCGCCTGATGCAGGCGATCTCCGGCAAGGTACCGGTGATTCACTTTGGCACCGGCAACCCGGCGCTGGCCCCCTTGATGGCGAAGGCGGGTGGCGATGTGCTGGCCCTCGACTGGCGCACACCCCTGCGCGAGACCTGGGATAAAACCGGCGTGGTCGCCGTGCAGGGCAATATGGATCCCATTATCCTCTGCGCTGATCGCGCCTCTGTGGAGCGCAAGGCGGGCGAAGTGTTGGCAGAAGTGGGCGGTCGGCCGGGGCACATCTTCAACTTGGGCCACGGCATTATTCCTGAGACGCCTGTGGATAACGTGAAGGCGCTGGTGGACTATGTGCACCAGTATCCGGTTTAGGGTGACCAGGTCGACCTGAGCTCATTCCACAAAGACATCCACAAAGACATCCA
>JANQYP010000017.1:26511-49427 GCA_030728785.1 Pseudomonadales bacterium | reverse complement strand
GACATCCAAAACGACATCCAAAACGACACGGCTATTGCAGCTGGTCAACATTGCGGACGGCGCCTTTATCAGCGCTGGTGGTCAGCAGGGCATAAGCCCTGAGGGCTGCTGAGACGACCCGAGTACGGTGCTCTGTGGGTTTCCAGCCGAGTTTCCCCTTGGCATCCATCGCCTCGCGGCGTTGCTGCAGGGTTGCGTCACTGACGTTCAGGTGCACTCTGCGGGCCGGGATATTGATCTGGATATTGTCACCCTCCTCTACCAGGGCAATGGCGCCACCCTCAGCCGCTTCCGGTGAAGCATGGCCAATGGACAAACCAGAGGTGCCGCCGGAGAAACGCCCATCGGTGAGCAGGGCGCAGGCAGCGCCCAGGCCTTTGGATTTTAAGTAGCTGGTGGGATACAACATTTCCTGCATGCCAGGGCCGCCCTTGGGACCCTCGTAGCGAATCACGACAACGTCACCTGCGTTGATATCATCCGCGAGGATGGCGACGACCGCCGAGTCCTGGCTCTCGAAGACCCGTGCCGGACCGTCAAATATCCAGTTCTTTGCATCGACGCCGGCAGTTTTAACGATACAGCCATTGACGGCGATATTGCCATACAACACCGCCAGACCGCCCTCTTTGCTGTAGGCATGGGCCATATCCCGAACGCAGCCCGCTGTGCGGTCGACGTCCAGGGTGTTATAGCGGGTCGCCTGGCTGAAGGCGGTCTGGGTGGGAATGCCGGCAGGGCCGGCGCGATAAAAAGTTTGTACTGCCTGGGATGTGCTGACAGCCACATCCCAGGTCTGCAGGGTTTCAGCCAGGGAGGCGCTGTGAACATTGCGAAGGCTGGTGTCCAGCAGGCCGCCGCGGTCCAGTTCGCCGAGAATTGCCATCACCCCACCGGCCCGATGTACGTCCTCCATATGATAGGTATCAATGGCTGGCGCCACTTTGCACAGGTTGGGTACTCGGCGGGACAAGCGGTCAATATCATCGAGGGTAAAGTCAATCTCGCCTTCTTGGGCCGCCGCCAACAGGTGCAGGATCGTATTGGTAGATCCGCCCATGGCAATATCCAGGGTCATGGCATTCTCAAAGGCCGAGCGGTTGGCGATCTGCCGTGGCAACACTGAGTAATCGTCCTGCTCGTAATACTGGCGGGCGAGATCAACGATGGTGCGTCCGGCCTGCAGAAACAGTTCCTTACGGTCAGCATGAGTGGCTAGCAGTGAACCATTACCTGGCAGAGACAAGCCCAGGGCTTCTGTCAAACAGTTCATGGAATTGGCCGTAAACATGCCGGAGCAGGAGCCGCAGGTGGGACAGGCAGAACGCTCGTAGTCATCAACCTCGGCGTCAGTAAACTGCTCATCAGCAGCCACCACAATGGCGTGGATAAGGTTGGTATGGTGATTGGCGAGTTTAGTACGACCCGCTTCCATGGGGCCGCCGGAGACAAACACCGTGGGAATATTCAGCCGCAGGGCAGCATTGAGCATGCCCGGAGTGATCTTGTCGCAGTTGGAGATACATACCAAGGCATCGGCACAGTGGGCATTAACCATATATTCAATAGAGTCAGCAATGATATCCCTGGACGGCAGGCTGTAGAGCATGCCGTCGTGGCCCATGGCAATCCCGTCGTCCACCGCAATGGTGTTGAATTCTTTGGCGACGCCGCCAGCGGCTTCGATCTCTCGCGCCACTAACTGGCCCATGTCCTTGAGGTGCACATGGCCGGGAACAAATTGCGTAAACGAGTTGGCAATGGCAATAATGGGCTTTTCGAAATCCCCGTCAACCATACCGGTGGCGCGCCACAAAGCGCGGGCACCGGCCATATTGCGACCATGAGTTGAAGTTTTAGATCTGTATTCAGGCATTATCTGCTCCTGGCTGCGGCAACTTGACGCGCAGCGGTGTTGCCAGCGGCTTTTCCAGTAATTTGGAATTACGCTGATAGTTGTACATTGTCTGGCGGGCAGCAGGCAGGTCCTGCAATTGCACGGGGTGGAAGCCGCGTTCTACAAACCAGTGAGTTGTGTGGGTAGTGAGGACAAACAGGGCTTGCAGGCCCAGGCTTCGGGCCTGTTGTTCGATGCTTGCCAGCAGCAGTTCGCCGCGGTCGTTGTCGCGATAATCCGGATGGGTCACCAGGCAGGCCAACTCGCCTTTGGTCTCAAAGGGGTACAGGGCGGCGCAGCTGACAATCATGCCGTCGCGCTCGATGACGGTAAAATGTTCGACTTCGGATTCCAGCAGTTCCCTGGAGCGGCGCACCAGAATGCCCTGATCTTCCAGCGGTGCTATCAGCTCAATGATACCGGGCACGTCCCGGGCCGATGCCTGGCGGATCTGCTCATAACTGACGCGGCTGACCTGGGTGCCTGTGCCGTCCCGAGTAAACAGCTCTTCGAGGGCGGCACCGTCTTCGGCGTAACTGATCAGGTGGCAGCGCACCACGCCGCGCTGGCAGGCAAATTTTGCCAGCCGCAGGGGTGCGTAGGTATCCAGCTGGCTCTCATCAATATCGTTGACCTGTAACTCGCTGATAACATCGCCGTTGGCATCGCGCAGGCCTTTGCCGGTGAAATAAATCAACTTCTCTGCAGCCAGGGCAACTGCCACTTCGGCAGCCACCTGGGTAGAGTTGGCATTAAAAATCTCCCCGGACAAGGAATAGCCCAAGGGTGAAATCAGCAATGTGGCGCCAAGATCCAGTTGCTGGCGAATGGCCTTGGTATTGACCTTTCTGACGACGCCAGTGTGCTGGTAGTCGACACCATCAATCACCCCGAGGGGCTTGGCGCGAATAAAGTTGCCGGAGATCACCAGCATTTCGGCGCCGTGCTGGGGCGAATTCACCAGCCCCATGGACAGCCGCGCCTCAAGATCTGAGCGCAGGGTGCCAACGGCCTGCTGCACCAGTGGCAAAATTTCCCGCGTGGTAATCCGAACCTTGTTGGCAAATTCACTGCTGGCGCCGCTGGCGGTCAGTTGCCGTTCAATCTGTGGTGCCGCGCCGTGGACCACTACAAGCCTGACGCCGAGGCTGTGGAGCAGGACAATGTCACTGATAATATTACCGATGTTCGGGTGGTCCATAGCCTCGCCATCGAGGTGCAGGACAAAAACCTTGCCTCGGTGGGCGTTGATATAGGGTGATGAATCCCGAAACCATTTTACGTGCTGGTGCGTGTCGTTCATGTCGAGTGTCTACCGTCGAAAAGCGCTGCCCTGTTTCCTGGCTAGGTGCCTGGTGTCAATTCAGCGCAGCAGTGCCGGGCAATCAGGCCGCGCAGTATAACAACTGTTGGCTGCAGTTGCCTGAGCTCGACAAATTCGTTCGGCTGGTGGGCCTGGTCGATAGAGCCCGGGCCCAGCACCACTGTCTCCATACCCAGTCGTGCCAGAAAAGGCGCTTCGGTGGCAAAGGCGACAGTTTTAGGTTCGCAGCCAGTGAGCTCGGAGGTGGCTTTGAGCAGCACGTCGCCCTCTGTCTGAAAGGGTGGCAGTGGCTCATGGAACAAGCCAAGCCGCATACTCAGGCCCTGGTCCGCCAGCAGGGGTGTCAGGCGCGTCTCAATTTCATCCATGATATTGGTGTTGTCCATACCCGGCAGAACGCGGACATCAAACGCCAGGTCAACGTGGTCGCAGATCCGGTTGGGATTGTCGCCGCCATGGATGCAGCCCAGGTTCAGGGTCGGCGTCTGGACCGTAAACCCCGGGTCCTGGTAACGCTCCCCGAGTTCCTGGCGAAACTTCAGCAACTGCTCGATAGCAATGGCGCTGCCGTCGATGGCATTGGCACCCAGGGCCGGGTTGGAAGAGTGGCCTGAAGCACCCTGGATATTCAGCGACAGCATCATGATGCCCTTGTGTTTGTAAACTGGCTGCAGCTCAGTGGGCTCGCCGATCACAGCGTAGCGGGCACCACAAACATCGGCAGCAGTCAGTGCTCGCGCGCCACTCATGGAGGACTCCTCGTCGGCCGTGGCAATAATGGTCAGGGGCCTGTTGAAGTGTTTGTCGAGGAAGGGTTCAAGGGCAGTAATAATCAGGGCAAAAAAACTTTTCATGTCGCAGCTGCCAAGACCATACCAGCGGTCATTTTTTTCTGTCAGGGTAAAAGGCTCGCTTGACCACAGGTTGGCATCCAGGGGCACTGTGTCCGTATGCCCGGAAAGCACCAAGCCATCTCGGCCGCTGCCGCGGGTGGCAATCAGGTTGGCCTTTCCCGGCCGACCGGCAATGGGCAGTATGCGAATCGCAAAACCCAGGGGCTCAAGCCAATTGGCAAGGGTGTGAATGACCTCTAGATTGCTCTGGTCAAATTGGGGCAAGGTGCTGCTGACTGATGGCAGTCTGATTAATTCACTGACCATGGTTTTTAAGTCTGGAACGATTAAGCCAGGCATAGAGTCGTGTCCTTGATGTTGGCCCCAGTGTAGCAACTTGCTGCAGGGGCGAAACCTTCTTTTACGGGATTGGTCGGAATCTGTGCCGCCGGCCGGCGATGGCGCCAGAAATGACCGCAGCGGCTGACGACATGACCGTGCGCCGAAAAACTCCGCCAATAGGTGTAAGCTAGGGCTACACTCGTCCCACCCGAGATTAAGAGGCAGCTCACCGTGAGTCTTCAGGACGCCAGAACCAATAAGCCGGACATAGTGCTGAATGTTAGGAGTGTCATCAATGACCTGGTGGCAGATGGCCGCCTGTCGACGGCGGATGCAGACAAGATCAGCATGAAGACCCGGGCCAGGCACCAGCTGAACTGGCATCCGCTGGAGTTGATTGCTGAAGAAGTCCCCACCGACCAGAAAAATCCGGCAAAAATCCTGGATCTGGAGACCCTCACCCATTGGTTATGTGAGCGCTCAAGGCAAACCTACAAGCGTATTGATCCCCTGAAAATAGATGCCACCCTGGTGACGCGGCTGATGTCGGCAGAGTTTGCCAAGCGCCATGGGCTGCTGCCCATTGAGGTTCGCGACGACGAGATTGTCATTGCCACCGCCCAGCCCTATGTCTCCGGCTGGGAGGCCACCATCGCCCAGAGCCAGCCAGGTAGAGTGTTGACCCGAGTGATTGCCAACCCGGCAGATATTCGGCGTTATACCACTGAGTTTTATCAGATGGCCAAGTCTGTCAGTAAAGCCAATGCTCAGGGTCTGAATGCCAGTTCCCTGACCAATCTTGAGCAGATGCTGGAATTGGGCCATGTCGATGCGATGGAGGCAAATGATGCCCATATCGTCAACATCGTCGACTGGTTGCTGGGTTATGCCTTTACCCAGCGGGCCAGTGATATTCACCTGGAGCCGCGGCGTGAGAAGAGTCGCATCCGGTTCCGCATCGATGGTGTGCTGCACCTGGTCTATGAGCTGCCTGCTCCGGTAATGACCGCTGTGACCAGCCGCCTGAAGACCCTGGGACGCATGGATGTGGCAGAGAAGCGCCGACCCCAGGACGGGCGCCTGAAAACCAAGACCCAAAATGGCCATGAAATTGAGTTGCGCCTGTCGACCCTGCCCACGGCTTTTGGCGAAAAGATGGTACTGCGGATTTTTGATCCCGACATATTGTTGAAGACCTTCGAACAGCTGGGTCTGGCAAATGATGATTTTGATCGTTGGAACGCCCTGGTGCAGAACGCCAATGGCATTGTTCTGGTCACGGGACCCACAGGCTCGGGAAAAACCACTACGCTGTATTCAAGCCTCAAGCAGCTGGCAACGGAAGATGTCAATGTCTGTACGATTGAAGACCCCATCGAGATGGTGGAGGCCAGTTTTAACCAGATGCAGGTGCAGGCGAATATCGATCTGCAGTTTGCCGACGGTGTCAGGGCCCTGCTGCGGCAAGATCCGGATATCATCATGGTGGGTGAGATCCGTGATTTTGAAACAGCAGAAATGGCGGTGCAGGCGGCGCTCACGGGGCACTTGGTGATCTCTACCCTGCACACCAACGATGCACCCTCCGCCATTACCCGCCTGCTGGAGCTGGGTATTGCGCCCTATCTCATCAAGGCTACCCTGCTGGGAGTGATGGCGCAGCGCCTGGTGCGAATCCTCTGCCCGCACTGCAAGGTGGCAGTGGCGACTGACCCTGACGGCTGGAGGTCGCTGACCATACCCTGGAAGATGAACCCACCGGCCCACACCTATGAACCCGTCGGTTGTCTGGAGTGTCGGGAAACGGGTTTTCTGGGTCGCGAGGGTATTTATGAACTGCTGCCCATCACCGATAGTATCAAGCCGCATATTGTCAGCGGTGCGGACATTGGTAAGTTGCGTAAGGCTGGCATGCGCGAAGGCATGAAAACCCTGCGCCTCAGTGGCGCCCTGAAGGTCGCCGCCGGCCGCACCACCGTCGCCGAGGTGATGCGGGTGGCGCCCTTCTCCGGGACGGAGTAGCCATGCAGACACTGCAGAATCTTTATGCAGAGACCCAGGCGGAGGCCCAGGCACTGTTACCTGGCTGTGCTGCGGCACTGGTGGCGGCATTTGCTCGAGTCTGCGCCCTGAGCGACTATGTGCGCCAGCAGCTGTTACGGGACACGCCCATGGTCGCCGCCTTGCTCGACAGCGGCTTGCTCGAGCGCGCCCTGACGGCCGAGGTGTATGTCGCCGAGCTTGCCGACGTGATGGCCGCTGATCTGGATGTCAGGCTGCGGCACTGCCGGCAGCGCGCCATGGTGCGTATCATCTTTCGCGACCTGACCCGCCGCGCCAGCCTTGAAGAGACCACCGGGGATTTGTCGAACTTGGCAGACGCCTGTATAGATGCGGCCCTGCGGGTGCATTACAGCAAAAATTGTCAAAAATATGGCACTCCCACGGGCGAGACCAGTGGCGAGCCACAACAGATGGCGGTGTTGGCCCTGGGTAAACTGGGTGCCGGTGAGCTGAATTTGTCATCAGACATTGACCTGATCTTTTTCTACGCTGAGCCGGGCATGGTGGTGGCCAAGGCCTTTCAACCCAGCCGCGAGCTCAGCAACCAGGAATTTTTTGTGCGCACCAGCCGTGACGTGATTCGCTCCCTGGACGCCAGCCTCGCCAGTGGTTTTGTATTCCGGGTGGACATGCGCTTGCGCCCCTATGGTGACAGTGGCGCCCTGATCCTCAACAACACCGCCATGGAAAAGTATTTTTATGAGCAGGGCCGCGACTGGGAGCGGTATGCCTTTGTCAAAGCCCGCGCTTGTGCGGGTAACCTGACCCTCGGGCGGCAGTTTCTGCACTGGCTGCGGCCCTTTATTTACCGCAAACACCTGGATTACGGGGCTGTCGATGCGCTGCGGGAAATGAAACGTATGATCAATACCCAGGTGGTCCGCAAAGAAATGCTGGATGACGTCAAGCTGGGTCCCGGAGGTATTCGCGAGATTGAATTTATTGTTCAGGCACTGCAGCTGATCTGGGGCGGCCGCGAGCAGCAGTTACAGGAGCGGCGTATCCTGCGGGCCATGGACCTGCTGGCGGAGGGCGATTTTCTACCCGCAGCTGAGGTGGCCAGTCTGCGTCAGGCGTATTATTTCCTGCGGAACACCGAACATGCCATTCAGGCCGAAAAAGATCGCCAGACCCAGGCCTTGCCAGTAACCAGCCTGGCTCAGGCGCGACTGGCGGTGGCCATGGGTTTTGCCGACTATGATGCCTTTGGCGCCGCCCTGAAGGCCCATCGGCGAGCGGTGAGTGGCATTTTTGATCGCTTTATGTCCGCCAACAATGCCGAGAAGGAAGAGCTGGTTGAAGGTAACCTGTTCTGGGTCTCCATCTGGCGCGCGCCTGCTACTGACGACGCCAAAGAGCTGTTGTCAGAGGCAGGTTTTCGAGAGATTAATAAGGTTGTCCGGTTGTTACAGGATTTCGCCTCGCGAGTCGCAGATCGCGAGTTGCAGGATATTGGCAGTGAACGTCTGGAACGCCTGTTGCCGGTGTTACTGAGTCTGGCGGCGAAGGAGAAAAATCCGGACCAGAGCCTGGCACGGCTGCTGCCCATTGTTGAACAGATTGCCCGCCGCAGTACCTATGTTGTCTATCTGCTGGAGAATATTGATGCCTTGAAACGAGTAGTACACCTGTGTGGCATGAGCCCCTGGGTGGCAGAGCGGCTGGCAGAGATGCCTATTCTGCTGTACGAGTTGTCTGATCGGCGGACCCATGAAGCGGTGTTTGAAAAATCTCTGCTGGCCAGTGACCTGCACGCCCTGCTGGCCGGTGCCGGTGCCGATGACCTTGAGGCGCAGATGGACCTGCTGCGGCAGTTTAAAAATGGTGCCGTGTTAAAAGTAGCCGTGTTTGAGTTGCTCGACATCCTGCCACTGATGAAAGCCTCTGATGCGCTCACCGCCATTGCTGAGGTGGTGCTGGCCCAGGCGGTGGAGTTGGCCTGGCAAAACATGGTGGCCCGTTTTGGTGAGCCCTGTGGTGTCAGCGGTGAATCCCTGGGGTGCCGCCTGGCATTGATTGCCTACGGCAAACTGGGCGGTTTTGAGCTGGGCTATGGTTCTGACCTGGACCTGGTGATGCTCCATGATGCAGATCAGGATGGCAAAACCAATGGCCTGAAGGTCATCGACAATGCTGTGTTCTTCCACCGCCTGGTGCAGCGCATTATTCATATCCTGACGCGTTACACCCGTTTCGGCACTGTCTATGACATTGACCTGCGGCTGCGACCAGCGGGTAACAAAGGGCCCTTGGTAAGCACCCTCAGCGCCTATGCACGATACCTGCGCGAGACCGCCTGGACCTGGGAGCACCAGGCCCTCGTCAGGGCACGATTTGTCGCTGGCCACCCTGCCCTGCAGGTCAAGTTTGACGGCATCCGCGCGACGGTTCTGCAGCAACCTCGGTCGCGGCCGGCGCTGTTGCAGGAAGTCGTGGCGATGCGCGAAAAAATGCGTGCCCACCTGGAAACCAAGACCGGCCTGGCGACACCCCTGGACAAATCGGACAGCGGCCACGAGGTGTTGTTGTCGGGGTTTGACCTGAAACACGGCGCTGGTGCCATAGTAGATATCGAGTTTATGGTCCAGTTCGCCGTGCTGGCTTCGGCTCACGACCATCCTGAGGTGCTGCGCTGGACCGACAAGGTCCGGTTGCTGGAGGTCCTTGAGCAGATTGGCGTGTTCAGCAGTGCTGATCGCCAACTGCTGCACGAGGCCTACCTGGCCTACCGTGCCGCTGTACACTACCAGTGGCTGGGTGGTGAGGTGGCGTCGTTCGAGCGGCTTGTTCAGTACCGGCAGCGGGTGGTGGACATCTGGCAGCGCTGTATGGCGGCCTAAAAGTCAATCCCGGGAAGCCGCCGGCACCACAATTTTCGGTCCAAGTCAGTGGCAGTCCGTGTAGAATGACAGCCTCGAATAACTATACTGCCGGGGAATACAGCACAATGGCCGAGTCGTTCGCCGATAGAGACGGTGTTATCTGGTTTGATGGTGAGTTGGTACCCTGGCGCGATGCCAAGGTGCATGTGTTAACCCACACTCTGCATTACGGACTGGGTGTGTTTGAGGGTGTGCGGGCCTATGCTACGCCCAGGGGGGCACAGATATTTCGCCTGCAGGATCATACGGACCGCCTGTTCCGCTCTGCGCATATTTTGAATATGGCCATGCCTTTCAGCAAAAACCAGATCAACGAGGCCCAGCGCCAGGTCGTGCGTGAGAACAATCTTGAGGAAGGTTATCTGCGGCCCATGTGTTTCTTTGGTGCAGAAGGCATGGGCCTGCGTGCCGATAATCTCCAGACTCACTGCATTGTGGCCGCCTGGGAGTGGCCCAGTTACATGAGCCCGGAAGCGCGGGAGCTTGGCATCAAGGTCAGGACGTCGTCCTTTACCCGCCACCATGTCAACATCACTATGTGTAAAGCCAAGGCCAATGGTAACTACATCAATTCCATCCTGGCCCTGCGTGAAGCACTCGACAGTGGTTGTGAAGAGGCCCTGCTGCTCGACAACGAGGGTTATGTCGCCGAAGGCAGTGGTGAAAACGTGTTCCTGGTGCGTAAAGGCCAGCTGGTGACACCTGAGCTGACGTCCTGCCTGGAAGGTATCACCCGTGCCACGGTCATTGCCTTTGCCGAGGAGTTGGGGCTGAGCGTCAAAGAGAAACGTATTACCCGTGATGAGGTATATATCGCGGACGAGGCATTTTTTACCGGCACTGCGGCCGAGGTCTTGCCTATTCGCATGCTTGACGGCCGGCTCATAGGCTCAGGCAAGCGTGGCCCGTTAACGACAAAATTGCAGGCCATGTACTTCGACCAGGTCACCGGCAAGCGCGCCGAACATGCTGAATGGTCCACGCCGGTGGTTGACTAGGTGGTGCTTCACGGGCCGGTTTGCGGACTGATACTTAGCGCGGGAGATTGCCGCTATCGCCACTGAGCGCGCTACTGAGGGTCGCGGCCAGCGCCTGCTGGTTGTCAGTCCGGCCTGGGTTGGCGACATGGTAATGGCCCAGACGCTCTACAAACTGCTTCGCCAGCGCCGGCCTGATGCCAGCATTGACGTGCTGGCGCCACCGGCAACATTGCCACTGGTAACGCGCATGGCGGAGATTGATCGCGGCCTGCCCTTTGCCGTTGGCCATGGTGAGCTGCGTTGGGGTTACCGTCAGGCGACGGCCCGGCGCCTGCAGCAGGCCGACTATACCCAGGCCATTATTCTGCCCAACTCCCTGAAATCCGCCCTGGTACCCTGGCTCGCCGGTATCCCCGTGCGTACGGGTTTTCGCGGCGAGTATCGTTATGGCCTGCTGAATGATATGCGCCTGCTCGACAAGGTGCGCCTGCCGCGGATGATTGACCGGTTTGTGACCCTGGGGTTGCCCATCAATGCGCCGCCACCGCCAATATCTTTCCCCGAGTTGCAGGTTGACCTGACCAACCAGGCGCAGCTGCTGGCAAGCCTCGAGCTTGACCCGACAGAAAAAATCCTGGGTCTGTGTCCGGGTGCGGAATTTGGTGACGCAAAGCGCTGGCCCGCGGAACACTATGCGGCCGTGGCCGGAATGGCGATCGCCCAGGGTTTGCAGGTCTGGATATTCGGCGGTCCTGCTGATCAGGCGGTGGCCCGGGAGATTCGAGCGAGTGTCGACGTCGCCCAGCAGTCACGGCTGTTGGACCTGACGGGCAAGACCAGACTGGTGGATGCCATTGATCTGCTGAGCCTGTGCCAGCTGGTAGTCGCCAATGACTCAGGCCTGATGCATGTGGCGGCAGCTGTGGGTTGCCCGACGGCAGTAGTCTATGGCTCCACCTCGCCGGCTTTTACGCCCCCCCTCACGGACAAGCTGCATATATTATCGAACCCGCTGGATTGCAGCCCCTGTTTTCAGCGGACCTGTCCCCTTGGTCATAAAAACTGCCTGAACCAGCTGCTGCCGGCGCAGTTCACCGGCATTATTCGCCACTATGCCGAGTGAGCCGGCCGTGAAACTGCCTTCATGAAAATCCTGCTGGTCAACATATCATCCCCAGCGAATGTGATTCACGCTCCGGCGGCGGGGCTGGTGGCGTCAGCGTGAGGATAGTCAGCAGGCCCTTGGCAAGTTGCGAGCTGAGGCCATTGCCGCCACCTGCCAGACAGCCCTTTATGGCCGCCAGCAATCAGCATTAGCAAGTACTCACTTGCCGCGCATCCCTTGTATGTAAAAGACTCGCCAGTTTGCGAAGAGTGACACAGAGGGTGATGTTTACCCGCCGTGGTTTGCGCCAGCGCCACCCCTGAAGGTCTGGTAGGCACGGTTGGCACAGACGGCTGGGTCCGCGCGTTAGTAGAGACTTTCGTTAGTAGAGACTTTCGTTAATAAAGAGGCCCCTCACCTTCAGGTCGGGTCTTGAAGCGGCGGTGGACCCACCAGTATTGTTCCGGGTGGGGCCGCACGCCGGCCTCAACCAACTGGCTCACCCTGGCGGCATCCTTAACGGCATCGCCGCTGGGGAAATCTTCCAGGGCCGGCGTCAGGTAGATGTCGTAGTGATTATCGTCTTCGCGGCGGTAGTGGGTCAGTACCACCACCGCCGCGCCGGTGATTCTGGCGAACCTGGCCGTGGCAGTAATAGTGGCAGCCTGGACACCAAAAAATGGCACAAACACCGAGTGCCGGCGGCCATAATCCTGATCCGCCCCGTACCAGACAATATTGCCCTGTTTCAGGCTATGCAGGACGCCGCGGATATCCTCACGCTCAATGGCGCGGGGAAAATTTTTCATTCGGCCACGGGTCATAACCGTTTCCAGCATGGGATTTTCATTGGGCCGGTACATGACATCCACATCAATATAACTGCCCAGTGCAGCGCCGCAGAAGTCCAGCGTCGACAGGTGCATGCCCAGCAGCAGCACGCCTTTGCCACCGGCGACAGCCTGCTGCAGGTGTTCAAGGCCGTGCACCGTGCATCTTTGCCGCAGAGCCGCAGGATTCCAGATCCAAACCCTGGCAGTTTCAACCAGGCTGATGCCGACGGAGCGCAGGTGGCGGCGTACCAGCTGCTCCTGCTGCTGGGCATCCAGTTCGGGAAAACACAGGCGGATATTGGTTGCGACAATGTGCCGGCGGCGCCGGGCAAACCGGTAAGCCAGTGCACCTGTACCGGCACCAATGCCGATCTGCAGGCGGTGGGGTAAGGTAGTCAGCAGTGCCGCGAGGCCAAAGCCGACCCAGGTCAGCCAGTAGCGGGGATGGAAAAATCTTGGTTGCAGCAGAGATGGCAGTTTGCGCACAGCGGGGCCAGATCGAGAATCGCCGCATTGTACCCTGATTTAAGCAGCCGCCTCCAGCATGGCTCTGCGGGTGGTTGTGGTATCATCAGCCGTTGAGCGAGCGGAGGCCCGATGAAATTACCCCGATTTGATAAAGCCCGCGTCCTGACTCTGGGTGACGCGATGTTGGACCGATACTGGCACGGCAATACCGTGCGCATCTCCGCGGAAGCACCAGTGCCGGTGATTGATGTGAAGCAGCGCGAGGACCGTCTTGGCGGTGCCGCCAACGTCGCCCTGAATGTGGCAGCCCTGGGTGCCGGATCAACTCTGGTGGCAGTGCTGGGTCTGGATGAGTCTGCCGCCATTCTCAAGGCCAAGCTGGATTCTGCCGGTATCCAAGATGCAACCCTGGGCCTGGCTGATTACCCGACAGTCACCAAGTTGCGGCTGGTGAGTCATGGCCAGCAGATGGTGCGGGCAGACTTTGAGGAGATCCGCGATCTCCCCGCAGCACCGTTGATGCCGGCGTTCCTGGCTGCTGCGGGCAACGCTGATGTGGTGATCCTGTCAGATTACGACAAGGGTGTGATCAGCGATCCGCAGGCCTTTATCCAGGCCGCTCGTGGCCTGCAGAAAACTGTTCTGGTGGATCCTAAATACAAGGATTTTAAGCTCTACGCCGGCGCCACTATCATCAAGCCCAACCGTGTCGAGTTCATGAAGGCGGTGGGCGCCTGGGCCAATGAAGCAGAACTGGTGGCCAAGTGCCACGCCATGATTGATGCACTGGGGCTGCAGGCCATACTGGTGACCCGCGACAGTGATGGCCTGACGCTGGTGCGCAAAGGCCAGCCGGCCATACATTTGCCAGCCCGAAAACGTGAGGTCTATGACCTGAGTGGTGCCGGTGACACGGTGATAGCAACCCTGGGCACGGCGCTGGCGGCCGGTATTACCTTGCCCGATGCTGTGGTCATGGCCAACGTGGCTGCTGGTATCGCCGTCAGCAAACCAGGCATTGTCAGCGTCAGTGGTCCGGAATTGCGGCTCGAGTTGGGCCGCGACCAGGATTATGGCAAGGGCATCCTCAGCGAAGAGCAGTTGCTGCTGGCAGCGGCAGAAGCCCATGCCCGCGGCGAGCGGATTGTGTTTACCAACGGTTGTTTTGATATCCTTCACGCCGGCCACGTTGACTATCTGACGGAAGCGCGCCAGCGTGGCGACCGGCTGGTGGTGGCCATTAATGGCGATGCAAGTGTGCATCGCCTGAAAGGCCAGGGTCGGCCCATTAACACTGTCTCGCGGCGCATGGCCATGCTTGCCGGCCTGTCAGCGGTGGATTGGGTAGTGACCTTTGAGGAGGACACGCCACTGAAGCTGCTGGAAAAATTACGCCCGGATGTCCTGGTTAAGGGTGGTGACTATGGCATTGAGCAGGTTGTTGGCGGCGAGATGGTCAAGGCTTATGGTGGTGAAGTGGCAGTACTCAGTCTGGTAGAGGACCTCTCCACAACCCTGCTTGTCGAGAAAATTCGTAACCTCTGAAGCGCGTTGGGTTCCCTGGCTGCAGTCGGCTGCTCGTCCCAGGTAGCCTGATCTGCGCCGTCAACTGCGCCCTTGCGGCAAGCCTGGCTTAAGCCCCTGCAACACAGCATTAACGTTATCCTGCAGGTGTGCCGGGTTTAAGGTACCAACAATAGCGCTGGCTACAGCCGGCTGGGCCAGGCCCTGGCCCATAGCACTTGCCGTGGCCTGGATATGGCCTGAGGCCAACACCTTCTTCAGCAACACTGCCTTGTTCAGCGCCGCTGCTCGGGCCATTACCGGTGCCTGAGTTTGGTCTTCGGCGTTGTAGGCCAGCATCACCAGGTCCGTGTGTTCCGCTGCATAGAGCCCGGCAGCCAGGGTTTTGGTTGAGGCGCCGATGGCCTTGATATAGCCGCGCTGCCGGAACCAATCCAGTTCTGCCAGCACGCCTGAGGCCTGCAGCGCTCGCAGGTCATTGTCATCACAATGCACCAAAACAATATCCAGATAATCTGTTTTCAGCAGCCGCAGGCTGGTTTCAAGGCTGCGGCGAGTTGCCTGGGCGGAAAAGTCATAGGTTGAGGTTTGGCCCTGATATTGCTCGCCAACCTTGGTGCAGATGACCCAGTTGGATCTTAAACCCGGCAATAACTGGCCCAGCCGCGCCTCACTGCTGCCGTAGGCTGGTGCCGTGTCGATTAGGTTAATGCCGCTGTCCTGAGCCTGGCCCAGCAGTTGCGACACCTGCTGGTCATCGGGCAGTTCGAACTTGGTCGGGTATTTGACCCTGGTATTGCGCCCCAGCTTGACGGTACCGAGCCCCAGGGGTGAGACCCACAGGTCGAGGCTGCCGAGGCGCCGTCGTTGCTCCACCTTAAATTCCATTAAAATGCCAGGTCCCAGGGTGTTCTGCCGAGTATTGCCCTGGGCAGTTCCAGGGCGGGTGCGGCCCGGCCATCGGCTTCGAAGTTGATGCAGGCGCAGGCCATGTCGGCGAGCATGGGCGTCAGGGTCAGTTTGGTCGGCCAGCAGACAATGGCATTGCCCTGCTGCTGGCAAAATGGCATATCGGGCCGCTGCAGGTTATTGGCAGGCTCGGCCCGGTCGACAAACAGGGTCGCCCAGGTGGCGCTGCTGGTGTCGATCCACGGAAACAGCTGCTCCAGTTCCCGCCGCGCCGCGTCAATCTGTGCAGCGGCGCTGCGGTTAACACCGTCTTCAGCCAGCTGGCCGCCCAGATACCAGACACTGTCGCCGTCACTGCAGGGATGAGTGGTGATGGTCAGTCGTGGTTTGGCGGCGGTGCGCAGGCTTACACCATGGGCAAAAACCTGCGGCAACTTACCTTTGAGCATGACCTGCTGCAGTGGTCGGCGTTGCATGGTGATTGTCTGGCCCGGGTCGTCCGCCAGCAGGGCCGCGTTGCCGGCACCAGCAGCCAGGATATAACAATCAGCCGTGACAATGCCGCTGCCCGTATCAATGCCGATGATCTTGCCGGTCTTTGAACGTAACAGTGTTGCTGTGCTTTGGTAGATATGTGCTGCATAGTTTTTCGCCAGGGCTGCCACCAGGGCGGTGGTATCCAGCACCATATCCTGCAGCTTGTAGACACTGCCCTTAAACGCCGGATCAGCAAACACCGGCGGATAGTCTGCCGCCGCCAGGGCTGTGACGCGGCCACGGACCGATTTGCTGCCAAAAAAGGCGGTCACCTTGGAGCCCAGACTACCGTCAGAAAACAGGTAATAGGCCTGTGAAAGAATATTGACGGCGGGCAGTGGCAAAGGTCCTGTGCCCGCCAGGCACTGGCGCCAGGTGTCTGGCATATTGGCAATGGATTCAGACGCCGCTGTTGTGAAGCCGCCAAGGGCATACTTGATGCCACCGTGGATCATGCCCTGGGAGGCGAAGGTCTGCGCCTGGCCCAGGCCACCCTGCTCCAGCAGCAGCACCCCAAAGCCGCGCCTGGCCAGAACATTCAGCAGCCACAGACCACTGATGCCACCGCCGATAATCGCAATTTGGGTATGAGGCTGGTCTGCCATAGAAATGTTCCGTCTGCATGCTGCGGGTATTTGCCTGGCGCAGAGTATACCGCAATTGGTGAAGGTGGCTTAGCCCGCAGAATCCCGATATTCTGCCCTGATGCGTTTATTGATGAGAACCCGTTGAGCCGTCTTCTTTACAGCATACTGTTTTACCTGGCCGTGCCGCTGGTCGTGCTGCGGGTCTACTGGCGTTCCATCAAGGAGCCACGCTACCGGTCCGACCTGGCCCAGCGGTTCGGCTTTTGTCCGCCGTCTACTGGCACCGAGCGGGTCTGGGTCCATGCGGTTTCGGCTGGTGAAACCATTGCGGCTGTGCCATTGATCAAGGCCATAGTGGCAACGGGTCGCCAGGTGCTGGTGACCAATATGACCCCCACCGGCCGCGCGCAGGTAGAGCGGCTGCTCGCCGCACAGTTGGCAGAGCAGGCTGTGGTTAATTGTTATGTGCCCTATGATTTACCCGGTGCGGTAGCCAGATTCATGCGCCGCAGCCAGCCGCAGGCGTTGGTGATCATTGATACAGAATTGTGGCCGAACCTTATTCACGGTGCGCAGCAGGCCGGGACCAGAGTACTGCTGCTCAATGCTCGCCTGTCGGCCCGCAGTGCCGCAGGGTACGGCCGGATCGCAACCCTGACCCGGGACATGTTGCAGAAGCTTGATGCGGTTGGTGTGCAAAGCGCGGTGCAGGGCCAGCGTTTTGTTCAGTTGGGCCTGCCACCGGCGCGGCTGCACCTGACAGGCAGCATCAAGTTTGACGCCAGCCAGCCCCAGGACATGGCCCAGCGGGTGGCGGAGTTTCGCCGGCAGCTGGGCGAGCGGCTGGTTGTTGTGGCCGGCAGCACCCACCCGGGTGAGGAGCAGCTGTTGTTGGCTGCACTGCAGCCGTTGCAGCAGCGCCACTCAGAAATTCTGCTGGTGCTGGTACCGCGGCACCACTACCGCGCCCCGCAGGTGGTGCAGTTGTGCCAGGCAGCGGGCCTGCAGACGCAACTGCGCAGCCGCAACAGCCCCTGTACGGCAGCGCACCAGGTGTATGTGGTAGATACCATGGGTGAGCTGTTCTATTTGTATGCCTGTGCAGATATTACATTTGTCGGCGGCAGTCTGGTGCCTGTCGGCGGCCATAACCCGATGGAGCCGGCCAGTCTTGGCAAACCGGTGATCATGGGCCAGTATCTGCGCAATATTGAGGATGTGGCCGACCTGTTTATCGAGCAGGGTGGCTTATTGCGGGTAGACTCTGCTGCGGCGCTCGGCGCAGCACTGGCGCAGTTATGCACAAGTGCCGAGCAGCGTCGTAACACAGGCGCTGCGGCGTTGCGGACAGTGGCAGCCAATGGTGGTGCCCTTGCCGCCAGCCTGGCGCTGCTTGAGGCGGCCCTGCGCGCCTGAGAGCCTGCCTGGCTGTGGCCACGCATGGGCGGGGCGAGGTTTCTATGGTAACCTTTTTGCCTTGGTTTGCCTTGGCGCGCGGCGTCACCCAGGCCACCGTCACCAGATGAATAACGAGGCTTTCGAACGAGACTTATGGCACGCAAGAGCAAACGTTATGTACCTGACTTGGTGGCAGATATGGCTGAATGTGATGCCAATTATATTCGTCTGCTGCGCCTCTTTCCGAGCATGGATAAGACCGACTCGCGGTCGTTTGGCGTTCAGGGCATTACCGAGGATGGCACCCTGGTGCGTATGGAGATCCATGAGCGCTGCCGTTATACCACCATGCTGACCGTTCAGGTGCACAACGACGAGGTCAAGCCGTGGGTCAAGTGGCCAGTGCTGGCGGTGCGTATTTATCATGACATCAGGTCGGCGGAGGTGAGTGGCTTTGAGCGCCACCAGCACTTGTCCTATCGCTACCAGACGCCTAATCCGGATATGTTTCAGCCCGATGAGAAATCGCAGATTAATCGTTTCTTCGGCGAACTCCTGGCCTTCTGTCTTGAACATGGGCACAGTCTCGAACCGATTATTATGGATGGTGGTGCAGCAGTGCCGTGACCGGGCGGCAATTTCTCGAGAAATGCCCCGACCTTGCGGTTATAATTTTCTCCCGGTCAGCAGTATGGCGCCGCTCCTCGAGCCTGACGTCCTGTAGGGGCTGATCTGCCAGTCAGCATTGGCCACTTGAGGTTCATGTTTTCTTCTGCCCACACATGAAAAACCTGGCACTGATCATCGATCCCTGGTGATCCGGTGGCACGGCCGTATTGGGTTTTTGCAAGGCGTTATGCCGAGTCAGGGTCAGGTGCAAGCGTCGGCAACAAGCGCTGGTTAACAACTTTGTTCAATAGGCACGGTTAAAAAGTATGGTCACTAAGAGTTACAGCGCAGACTCCATTGAGGTGCTGGAAGGCCTGGATCCGGTCAAGAAGCGGCCGGGTATGTATACGGACACAGCGAGGCCTAATCACCTCGCCCAGGAAGTCATCGACAACAGTGTTGACGAGGCTCTGGAAGGCCATGCCAACGAAATTCGGGTTACCCTGGGCAAGGAGGGCACTATGTCGGTGGCCGATAACGGCCGAGGCATGCCGGTAGATATCCACCAGAAGGAAAATATGCCCGGGGTCGAATTGATTCTGACCAAGCTCCATTCCGGCGCCAAGTTCAATAGTGACAACTACAAGTTCTCCGGTGGCCTGCACGGGGTTGGCGTGTCCGTGGTCAATGCCCTGTCGGAAGACCTTGAGATTTATATCAAGCGTGATGGTCAGTTGCACCACATGGCTTTTAAGGACGGTATCAAGGTTTCCAATCTGGTGGTCAAGGACACGATTGGTAAACGTAACACCGGCACGCAGATTACCTTTAAGCCGAATCCACAGTATTTCGACTCGCCGAAATTCTCCGTCAGCCGCCTCAAACACCTGTTGCGCGCCAAGGCCGTGTTATGCCCGGGCCTGCGCGTGTTTTTTACGGATGAGACTGCCAGCAACCCGGAAGAGCAGCAATATGAATGGTATTACGAGGCTGGCCTGAAAGATTATCTGGTTGATGAGCTTGCCGGCTTTGAGGTGCTGCCGGCAGAACCTTTTATGGGTGCCGTTGCCGGTAAGGAAGAGGCTGTCGACTGGGCGGTCCAATGGTTGCCCCAAGGGGGTGACCTGATCACCGAGAGCTACGTTAACCTGATCCCCACCGCCCAGGGTGGCACCCACGTCAATGGTCTGCGGGGTGGATTGCTGGAAGCCCTGCGGGAGTTCTGTGAGTTCCGTAACCTCATTCCCCGCGGCATCAAGATTTCTGCCGAAGACATCTGGGATCGTTGTGCCTATGTGTTGTCTGCCAAATTGCTCGACCCGCAATTTTCCGGTCAGACCAAAGAACGGCTGAATTCCCGCCAGGCGGCGACTTTTATTGCCGGTGTGGTTAAGGACAGCTTCAGCCTCTGGCTGAACCAGCACACCACTGACGCTGAAGCCCTGGCAGAGCTGGCCATCAGCAACGCTCAGGCGCGCCTGCGGGCTGGCAAGAAGGTGGTGCGCAAGAAGGTCACTGCCGGCCCGGCGTTGCCCGGCAAGCTGGCGGATTGTTCCTGCCAAGATGCCATGCAGGGTGAATTGTTCCTGGTGGAGGGTGATTCGGCGGGCGGTTCAGCCAAACAGGCTCGGGATCGTGTCACCCAGGCCATCATGCCCCTGCGGGGCAAGATCCTGAATACCTGGGAAGTTGATTCCGGTGAGATTCTGGCATCCCAGGAGGTGCACGATATTTCCGTGGCCCTGGGTATAGATCCGGGCGAGACAGACTTGTCGAGCCTGCGTTATGGCAAGGTCTGTATTCTGGCGGACGCTGACTCTGATGGTCTGCACATTGCCAGCCTGCTCATTGCCCTGTTTGTGAAACACTATCCGGCGCTGGTGACTGCTGGCCATGTGTATGTCGCCATGCCACCGCTGTATCGAATTGATGTCGGCAAAGAGGTGTTTTATGCCCTGGATGAAGCCGAGCGGCGAGGCATTCTTGACCTGATTGTCGCGGAAAAGAAAAAGGGCAAGGTCAGTGTCCAGCGTTTTAAGGGTCTGGGTGAGATGAACCCCCTGCAATTGCGTGAGACAGCCATGGCCGAGGCAACTCGGCGCCTGGTACAGCTCACCATGGACCCCGGCACCCTGGTCAACGACACCCTCGACATGCTGCTCTCGAAGAAGCGCGCCGGCGACCGCAAGATCTGGCTGGAAGACAAGGGTGATCTTGCCGAGCTCAAATAACGGTGCTGCATTTACCCCTGAACTGAATATCCCCAATCAAACAGGCGCGGCGCAACGGCCGCGTTGAATTAACTGCAAAGCGAATTATTTATGACAGATCCCAATATCGCGGCAAATACTGAAACCATCTCTTTGACGGCGTTTACGGAAGGCGCCTATCTGAACTATGCCATGTATGTCATTAATGACCGGGCCCTACCCCACATTGGTGATGGTCTGAAACCCGTGCAGCGGCGCATCGTGTTTGCCATGTCGGAGCTGCGCCTCGGCGCTGATGCCAAGTTCATGAAGTCAGCCCGAACCGTCGGGGATGTGATTGGTAAGTACCATCCGCACGGCGACAGTGCCAGTTATGAGGCTATGGTATTGATGGCGCAGAGTTTCTCCTATCGCTATCCGCTGGTGGATGGCCAGGGTAACTGGGGTTCGCCGGATGACCCCAAGTCATTTGCCGCCATGCGTTATACCGAATCGCGACTGACCCGTTATGCCTCAGTGCTGCTGGAGGAGCTGGGTCAGGGTACGGTGCAGTTTATCCCCAACTTTGATGGCACCATGGAAGAGCCGGTGTTGCTGCCGGCGCGCCTGCCCAACATCCTGTTGAATGGCGGCAGTGGTATTGCTGTAGGTATGGCGACGGATATTCCGCCGCACAATATCAACGAGGTGGTGAGTGCCTGTATCCACCTGCTCGACCAGCCCAGGGCGACAGTGGCTGATCTGTGTGAGCATATCCAGGGCCCGGATTTTCCCACCGAAGCGGAGATCATCTCCAGCAAGGCAGATATTCGGCAGATTTATGAGACTGGCCGCGGTGCTATACGCACGCGCGCGGTTTATGAAGTGGAGGACGGCGATATTGTTATCACCGCCATTCCCTTCCAGGTTTCCGGGACCAAAATTCTGGAGCAGATCGCGGCCCAGATGCAGGCCAAGAAGCTGCCCATGGTCGTCGACCTGCGGGATGAGTCGGATCATGAGAATCCGACCCGGATCGTCATTGTGCCGCGCTCCAACCGTATTGATGTGCCGGGACTGATGGCCCACCTGTTTGCCACCACTGACCTGGAGCGCACCCACAGGGTTAACTTCAATATGATCGGCCTGGATGGTCGACCAAGGGTCAAACCCCTGAATGTTATGCTCAGCGAGTGGTTGACCTTCCGTACCGACACGGTGGTCCGCAGGCTCACCTATCGCCTCGAAAAAATCCTCGCCCGCCTGCATATTCTCGAAGGCCTGATGATTGCCTACCTGAATCTCGACGAGGTGATCCGCATCATCCGTACGGAAGATAAACCCAAACAGGTATTGATGGCCAACTATGCGCTGTCGGAAATCCAGGCGGATGCCATCCTCGACCTGCGTTTACGGCAGCTGGCGAAGCTTGAGGAGATGAAGATTCGCGGTGAGCAGGATGAACTGAGCACCGAGCGTGCCGATATTGAAAAAACGCTGGGTTCGCCGGCACGGCTAAAGACCATGGTGAAGAAAGAGCTGACCCGCGATGCCAGCGATTTTGGCGATTCGCGCCGGTCACCCATTGTCAGCCGCGCGGAGGCCCAGGCCTTCAGTGACAAGGATCTGCTGTCCACGGAAGCCTTGACCATTGTCCTGTCCGAAATGGGCTGGGTGCGTGCTGCCCGTGGTCACGATACAGACCCGCGGGAACTGAGCTATCGCTCCGGCGATGGCTTCTTCAAGGCGGTGCGGGGTCGCTCCAACCAGGATGTGGTGTTTTTTGATTCTACCGGCCGGGCCTACACTCTGGCGGCCCATACCCTGCCCACCGCCAGGGGTCAGGGCGAGCCGCTGACGGGGCGTACCAATCCCCCATCAGGGGCACATTTTACGGGCCTGGTCTGTGCAGACAAAGACCAGCAGTTTTTGCTCGCCAGTGATGCCGGTTATGGTTTTGTCGCCACCATGAGCGATCTGCAAAGCAAGAACAAGGCAGGAAAATCTGTCATCAGTGTGCCCAGCGGTGGCGTCGTATTGCAGCCCCAGGCTGTCACCGATATGGCCAACGAGTTTGTCGCGGCGGTCAGCAACGAAGGCCGGCTGCTGATCTTCCCCCTCAGCGAGTTACCGGTTCTGCCCCGCGGCAAGGGCGTCAAGATCATGAACATTCCCAAGACCCTGTTGGCTGATCGACTTGAATTTATGGCCCACCTGGTGGTGCTGACGGCCACCGATACCCTGGTGGTCATGTCTGGCAAGCGCCATATCAACCTGAAGTTTGATGATCTGCAGCATTATCGTGGTGAGCGTGCTCGGCGTGGCCTGAAGCTGCCACGTGGTTTTCAGAAGGTGGACAAGGTTGAGCTACTCAAGGGCACAGCCCATGGTGCTGCGCCGCCGTTGGTCGAAGGCTCTTGAGCAAAGGCTCTTGA
>JANQYP010000017.1:24950-26411 GCA_030728785.1 Pseudomonadales bacterium | reverse complement strand
CTCTTGAGCAAAGGCTCTTGAACAAAGTCTTTTGAGCTGAGTGCGTCAGACAGAGTTTTTCAGACAGAGTTCTTCAGACAGAGCTGTCCTTGGCTTGCTGGGCCAGCTGCCGCGCCTGGGCGAGGATCAGACCCTGGTGTGCCGGGTCAAGAGCCTCCACCTGGAAGACCAGGCCGTCGGGGGTTAATGAGCTTTGAAACGGCTTGATAATAAACAGTTCCGGGTCGCTCACCTGGGCGTAGACCTGTTGGCTGGTAAGTAAGCGGCTGTCGGCAATGGAAGCCAGATAGCTGGCATGTTTGCGGGCGTTGGCGAGTGCTGCAGGCGCAGCAGTCTGGTTCGAGTCATGAGTAGTCCGGTCTGCCACCTGCATACCCAGCTTGACGATTACGGGTTCGCCAATCAGTTGAAATATCTCCAGCAGCAGCAGGCCGGCGCAGATAGCCTGAAAAACCGGGTCGCGCCTGGAAAAGGTTGCAACCACATGGTCGCCATCCAGAGGCGCCAATTCAGCGCCATATAAAGATAGCGCCTTCTGGATGCGCTGCATGTGCTGGGGCAGCAGGCGTGCCGGCTGGAGTTTTATTACCAGGACAACAGTAGCCGCTGTTGCCGCCGGTATTTCGGCCATTGGCGCCTGGGCAGTTACCACAGGGGCGGCGCTGGCAGATGCTGGCAGGTCCTGTTCCGCCGCCTGGCTCCTGGCCGGCTCTGGCGGTCTGCCTGGCCTCGCAATCCACAGATAGATCAGGTCGGCGTAAAACCACACGGCAAGCCCGGTGATAGCCGCGACCAGCAGATGGATAGCCAGGAGCAGGCTGATGATGCTGTGTAAGGTTGTGCTGCTGAGTTGGTCGCCAAGGCCGATCTGCAAATAGCCCATACTGGTGTTCTGCCAGGTGATGTCGCGGCTGAACATCTGCTCTGCAGTTGCGCCAGCAGGTCGGCGCCCGGCCTGGGCGAGCAGGCGGTTGTCGGCACTGTAGATTGAGGCAAAGGCAAAATTGCCTCTGGCCACCAGGTCGGTCAAGACGACATTCAGGCTGAGGATGTCGACATTCACCAAATAGTCTGTCAGCGACAGGGCAAGCTGGTCAGCAATAGCGTCGCCAAAGTGTTGGCGCTGGTCATCAAGCTGGCTGCTGACATGGGTTGCTGTAATCCATATACATGCGGCGCCGCTGAGGATAACTGGCAGCAGGACAAGACACAGGGCTCTGATTTGACGTCGATACATGGGTGACCGGGGCAACGGACGAACCAAGGCGAGTATAACTGAATGTCCGCGCCGACATTTCGCTTTGTTTTGTATTTCGTCGATTGAAATCGGATAATGCCGAGCTTTGGTGCTGAGCCCGGATAAAACGCCTAATGCATGCCGGTGCCAGCAGGCCCATGCCTGTGCCTGGTGGTGACCGCCCGTGGCTGACCGCCCGTGGCTAACCGCCCGTGGCTAACCGC
>JANQYP010000017.1:15848-24850 GCA_030728785.1 Pseudomonadales bacterium | reverse complement strand
ACCGCCCGTGGCTAACCGCCCGTGGCTAACCGCTTAATTGTTAACCACTGTTGCTGACTGAGAAGGATATCATTGTGACTGAGCTGGTGCTCATCAACATTTCCGGTGAGGATAAGCCCGGCTTGACTGCGGCTATTTCCGAGCTGCTGGCAGAATTTGATATTGATATTCTCGATGTTGGCCAGGCGGTTATTCACAACCATTTGTCATTGGGCATTCTGATTAACATCACCGGGCATGCTGCGCCGATTCGCGAAGAAGTCCTGGCCAAGGCGCAGGCGCTGGGGGTTAACATCAAATTTTCAGCGGTGGCTGAGGCCAGCTACGAGGACTGGGTCGGCCTGCAGGGGCGTTCCCGGTATATCCTGACCTTGTTGGCGCGGCGTATCAAAGCCACCCACATTGCCAAGGTGGCCAGGGTCATCGCTGACAATGGCCTGAACATTGATAACATTGTGCGCCTCTCCGGCCGCGTGCCGCTGGTGAACCCCCAGTCAGCAGCGAGTGAGGTCAAAACCAAAGCGTGTGTGGAATTTTCACTGAAGGGTGAGCTGCGCGATAACGCTGCATTTCGAGCGCAATTACTTCATGTCTGCGGCGAGCTGGATATTGATATTGCGGTTCAGGAGGATGGCCTGTTCAGGCGCAATCGGCGCCTGGTGTGTTTTGACATGGACTCGACCCTGATTTCTACGGAAGTCATTGATGAGCTGGCGCGACTCGCCGGCGTCGGTGAAGAAGTGAGCGCTGTCACCGAGCGGGCCATGCAGGGCGAGCTGGACTTCAAGGCCAGCCTGCGCCAGCGCGTGGCTTTGCTGAAGGGCCTGCCGGAGTCGAGCCTGCAACAGGTGGCTGAGCACCTGCCGCTGATGGAGGGGGTTGAGCACCTGTTCGCTATGCTCAAGCGCCTGGGCTATAAGACCGCAATCCTGTCGGGCGGCTTCACTTATTTTGGCGAGGTGCTGCAGCAGAAATTTGGCGTTGACTATGTTTACGCCAATGAGCTGGAAATTATCGATGGCAAGCTCACGGGTCGAGTGCTGGAGCCGATTGTCGACGCGCAGCGCAAGGCATTGCTGTTACAGGCCCTGGCCAAGCAGGAGAATATTTCACTGGAGCAGGTCATTGCCGTGGGTGATGGTGCTAACGATCTGGCCATGCTGGCGGTGGCGGGCCTGGGGATTGCCTTCCATGCCAAGCCCATTGTCCGCGCCAATGCGGAGCAGGCCATTTCTACCCTCGGCCTTGACAGCATTCTTTACCTGATGGGAATTCGCGACCGGGATTCTGCCAGGGGCTAGTAGGCCCTACCGTGCGCCAACCTTCTATGCAACAGGCTCCTGCTAGAGGTCTTCGTTGGTGAAGTCGTAGTTCATGTTGTCCAGCGGTGCGGAGATGTAGTAGCCCTGGATAAAATTCACGCCAGCCTGCCACAGTGTCGACAGCACAGAAGGGCTTTCAACGCCTGAAATAGCCGTCAGGACGCCCGTCGATTGTAGGGCTTTCACCATGTCGATCAGATCTTTCTGCTTTTCCGGACTGTCGACAATCTGTTGGGCAAATGAACCGTCGAGCTTGACATAGTCTGGGGTCAGGTGTTTCAGCAAGTTAAAGGGATTCAGTGAGCAACCAAAATGGTTGATGGACGTCTTGCAGTGCAGTTGACTAAGGCCCTGGCAGAATTTGGTGGCGTGTTTGATATAGGAAGTCGCATCGTTTTCATGGATCTGGAAGATGATGGCGTCACTGGGCAGGCGCGCAGCCTTGAGGGCTACGCTGATCCATGGCAGGAAGGTGGTATCTGCCATGGAGCAATGGGTAACGTTGATGAACAAGCGGGTTTTACTGCCCGCGGCACGATGTACGCTGAGCATCTTGATGGATTGCAGGATCACCCAACGGTCGAGTTTTTCCAGCAGGCCAGCGTCCTCTGCCGGCCCCAGGAACTGGGCGGGTGACAGTTCGTTTGCTTCTTCATCGAGAAGACGCAACAACACCTCGAATTGTGCCTCATCATCGCCGTGCAGGCTGATGATGGGCTGGAACATCAGGCGGAAGGTATTGTTGGCAATGGCATCGCGCACCAGTTGTTTGATGTTCTCGCTGCTGAGAGACTTGCCCTCCTCGCCCACCTTGACCTGGATTGGCTGAAAGAAACTGACGCCGTTACCGGACTCAATGGTGGTCGCCGCCTTATGAGCGCGAGAGATAATTTCTTCCCCCGCAGGTGTGTTCTCAGTGATCAATGACAGGCCAATACTGACGGTGAGCTGAAATGATTTGCCGGAAATTTCCGCCAGATGGCCTGCAATCAGCCCTCGGATCTCTTCCGCCAGGGTTGCTGCGCCTTCTTTGTCCGCGCCTTTATAGAGCAAGGTGAACTCATCATCACCAAAGCGCGCCATCATGTGCATGTCATCAATATAACTGCGCATCAGTGCTGCCAGGTCACCCAGCACCAGGTCAGCATTGGAGATGCCCGCTTCAGCTCGCACCCGATTGAAATCGTCGATGCAGATATAGAACAACACATAACCTTGCTGGCCTTTGCTGGCCTGGTCGACGGCAGAATCGAGTTGTTCGATAAAATAAGGGCGGTTATACAAGCCCGTGAGCAGGTCTTGGCTCGAGATCTCGCGAATGCGATCCTCAAACTCGCTGTCATCGGTCATGGCGCGGAAGATCATTTGTGTGCAGGGCTCGCCTTCATAGGTGGCCGGTGACAGGGACAAGCTGGCGATAATGCGGGAGTCGTCGCTGGCAACACAGGAAAAATCAGCTGAGCCTTCCTGGGATTTTGTATAGCTGCGGAGGAATTTTTTGAACTTGTCCTGATCTTCAGCCGCTATCAGGTCAATCACAGGAATGCCGGCGAAGTCATCAGGATCTTCGTAGCCAAACAGTTCTGCATAGGCTCGATTAGTGTAGATATGCATGCCTTCATGGACATAGGCGATGGCAGCGCTGGAGCTGTCCAGCAGCAGTTGGTTGCGGCGATCTGTCTCGCGCAATTCAACCTCGGCCTTGCGCCTGGAACGACGACTCTCAAGATTACCCAGTTCGCGCTCGATCAGCAGAAGCAGGCGCTCGCCGTCATCTTCGAGTGCTACATCCATAGCCCCCAGCTTCAAACCAGCGGTAATGGATGCCGGATCACGATCATCGGCGAGCATGATCAGGGGTACATCTTTGTCGAGCCCCTTGATCTGGCCTATCACTTGTTCGATTGTCAGGTCGTTTACGGCCTGGCGGGCCAGGCACAAGTCCCAGGCCTGCTCGTTGAGCCTCTGTATCAGGTCACTCTCCGACTCTAACAGGTGGGCACGCGTCGCCCTGCCGGCTGTGCGCAGCAGAACAATGAGCTCCTCTGCACGGTTCTGGGAGTTTTCCAGAATCAGTAGCCGGATAGGGCTGGTTTTGCTCATGTGCCGGGTTTCCAAATTGAGCCGTTACTATATCAGATAAGAATGGGTGCGGAATTAGGCCAATGGATGAATGGCCAAATTGGTCTTCGAAGCCTCACCAGGGATTTCTCTGGCCAGGCGCGGTACCAGGTAGCCTGGTAACTTTTTAACCACTTCGGCGAGCAAATGTCGGGCCCTTGTTTCTGGCAGGTCAAAATGTGCGGCACCGGCGACAGCGTCAAGGACGTGCAGGTAGTAGGGCAAAACACCAATGGCAAACAGTGCCCGCGACAGGTCGGTGAGAATCTCAACCTGGTCGTTAATACCCTTCAGCAGGACACTCTGGTTCAGCAGCGTCACGCCGGCAGCGCTCAGGCTCCTGGCTGCAGCGGCGACTGCAGGGTCGATTTCGGCACTGTGATTAATATGCAACACCACCACCACCTGCAACCGGGTCTGGCTTATCCAGTCCAGCAAGGCCGCGTCGATGCGTTGTGGAATGACCACGGGCAGGCGGGTGTGCAGGCGCAGGGTCGTGACATGGTTGATGTCAGCCAGGCGCCTGGCTATATCTGCCAGCTGGCGATCATTGAGCAGCAATGGATCGCCACCCGAAAGGATAACTTCCGTAATTGAGCTGTCGGCTGCAACGGTGCTGATAATCTGGTCCCAGGCGGCCCTTGACGGTTGGAATTCAGCATAGGGAAAGTGGCGCCGAAAGCAGTAACGGCAGTTAATGCCGCAGGCCCCCGTGGCCACCACCAGCAGCCGCCCATGGTACTTCTGGATCACGCCAGGTATTGGCGACTGGTCCAGCTCCTGCAGCGGGTCTGCCACATAGCCGGGTACATCAAGGGCTTCGCGTGGCTGGGGCAACACCTGCAGCAGCAAGGGGTCGAGGGGATCTCCGGGGCGAATCCTGGACAGGTAGGGCCAGGGCACCAGCAGAGGAAATTCGGACCTGAAAATGGGCACATCTATCTGCAGGATAGTGGCGAGCTCGACGGGATCTGTGATGGCACTTTTCAGTAGTGCCTGCCACGATTGAGTCTGCCAACCGACGTCTGTTAGCGGTATCATGAGGACTTTCGCGATAAACAAAAGAGAGTAATTGATGGCGAGCTTTTCTACCAATGAATTTAAGTCGGGCCTGAAAGTGATGCTGGAAGGCGAGCCCTGCTCGATCGTCGAGAATGAATTTGTCAAACCCGGCAAAGGCCAGGCCTTCAGCCGGGTTAAACTGCGCAACCTGAAAAGCGGCCGGGTCTGGGAGCGGACCTTCAAGTCTGGTGAGTCCCTCGAAGGCGCTGATGTCCTTGAGATCGATATGGAGTACCTCTACAGCGATGGTGAGTACTGGCATTTTATGAAAACCGATGGCAGCTTTGAGCAGTTGGGTGCCGACAAGGCAGCCGTCAGTGACTGCCTGAACTGGCTCAAGGAACAGAACACTTATCTTGTGACCCTCTGGAATGAAGCGCCCATAGCGGTGACCCCGCCCAATTTTGTCGAGCTGGAGATTGTTGAGACTGACCCGGGCCTGAAGGGTGATACTGCTCAGGGTGGCACTAAGCCGGCCACCCTGAGTACCGGCGCTGTGGTTAAGGTGCCTTTGTTTATTAATATTGGCGAAGTGGTTCGGGTTGATACCCGTACCGGCGACTACCAGAATCGCGTCAAGTCCTGAGATGACGCTTTGGCAGGCGTCAGCGGGCAAGCTGGCGCTGCAGCAACGGGCGCAGTTGCTGCACCTGACACGTCACTTCTTCAACCGCCGCCAGGTGCTGGAGGTTGCCACACCGGTTCTGGGTGGGGCCGGAGTGTCTGACGTGCATCTTGAGAATCTGGTGGTGCACGGCGCGGATCGCGACTACTACCTGCAAACTTCCCCTGAGTACGCCATGAAACGCCTGCTGGCCTCCGGCAGCGGCCCTATCTATCAATTGGGACCGGTGTTTCGCGGCTCGGAAACCGGCACTCGGCACAATATTGAATTCACCATGCTGGAATGGTACCGGCCCGGCTTTGGCCTTGATGAACTCATGGCCGAGGTCTGTGACCTGGTGCTCGTCAGCGCCAGGCACTTCGGCGGCAGCCCGGCAGCAGCCGTCAACGTCAGCTACGGGCAGTTGTTTGAGCGGCGTTTTGGCATTAACCCACACCGGGTCGACCTGGCGTCATTGCAGGCGCTGGCGCAGGCCCAGGGTATTGCCGCAGAGCACATCACCGATTATGGCGATGAAGCCACCGTTAATGATTATCTTGATGTGTTGTTCTCGGCGGCGATCGAGCCGAATTTGCTGGCCCTGACGGTGGTGCACGACTTTCCCGCATCCCAGGCAGCCTTAGCCAGGCTGGTGGTTGATGCCCAGGGTGACCAGGTGGCAGAGCGGGCAGAGGTTTACTGGCAGGGGTTTGAGCTGGCTAATGGTTATGCCGAGTTAACAGATGCTGCGGTGTTGCGCGCGCGGTTGGAGCGCAACAATGTGTTGCGCGCGCGCCGCAGTCTGCGGGCCGTGGCCCTGGACGAGAAACTGTTGCAGGCTGTTGCCCACCTGCCCCATTGTGCGGGTGTCGCCATGGGTTTTGACCGCCTGTTAATGCTGGTGACCGGCCGTGCGGCCATTGCTGAGGTAATCTGTTTTCCGGCGGCGCGGCTTTAGGCGCCTGTGTGCCGCAGATGATCTTTGCCAAGGGGGTGACTGGCGCGACCCTTCAAGGCGGTGACAAGACCAGAGACTGACCCATTTTTACCAGTTGGTTGGCGCTAACCTGCCAACTGACGCGCTTCTCCAGCAGCACAATAGCCGTTGAACCCATGAGGAATTTGCCCAGTTCCTCACCCTGGGCAATGTGCCTGGGTGGTGTAAAGGTTTCGTCCAGCAGCTTGCCGGCGGGGTAAGGCGCCTGATGCCAGGGGGTCTGAATACCGGCGACGATCATGGCCCCCACCATCACTACTGCCATGGCACCCTGTGGCGTATCAAAGTGCATGACATAACGCTCATTGTCGGCAAACAGGTCTGGTACAGATCTGGCAGTGGCGTCATTCACCGAAAACAGTTTGCCGGGCACATAGGTGCCGCTGCCCAGATCTCCCGTTATTGGGTTATGGACCCGGTGATAGTCTTTGGGCGACAGGTAGATGGTAATAAAACTACCATGGCGAAAACGCGTTGACCTGGGGCTGGCCAGGAGTTTTTCGACGGAGTAGTCGATGCCCTTGGCCTGGATAATCTGGTTGTTGGTGATGTCGCCGCAGGCCGAGACACAGCCATCGGCGGGTGAGCTCACTCGGCCCTCAATGGGACGCAGGCCGGGTTTCAGGCGTCGTGAAAAAAACGCGTTGAATGACGGGTAGCTGGCCAGGTCGGCCGACTCGGCTTCGCTCATGTCGACAGCAAAAATACGAACAATGACTTTGATAAACGTGTTTTTGATCCAGGGGATCTCGGCCGATGCGACCACTCCAACCAAGCGTGACAGCAGGTGTTGTGGCACCAGATATTGTAGTTTGATAAACAGGCTCATAAGCACTCTACCGGCAGTTCAGGGTTACTGCTCCAGTCTGGCCAGGCACCATCGTAAGCACCGATATCGTCACCGAGGCGCTTGCCGATCATGCAGGCCAGGCCCGAGCGATGATGGGTCTGGCAGCGGACGTCCCGGATCACTGTCTTCGGGTCAGCAATGGCCACGACCTGCGGGTCTGGGGAACAGCCGATGTGTGCCAGCAAGGGCGGTATTCTAAGGGATGGGTTGGGGGTTCTGCCACGGCTGATTCAGGAGATTCACGCATGGGCAGAAGTTCCGCTGCGCGGTATTGTGGAATTCAGCTAAACTGTCGAGTCATTCGGCGCTGGCTGCAGCAGGAGAGATGTTGACTTACTCGGAAAACCTGGTCTGGATGGACCTTGAAATGACAGGGCTTGATCCGGAAAAAGAACGCATTCTGGAAATTGCGACGATTATTACGGACTCGGTGCTGAACGTGATCGCTGAAGGTCCGGTAATCTGTGTGGCCCAGCCAGACTCCCTGCTGGCGGCTATGGATGAGTGGAATACCAGCCACCATACGGCCTCCGGGCTGGTCGAGCGGGTTAGGCGCGAGGGGATCAGCGAAGCTGAGGCGCAAGCGCAGACCCTGGCGTTTATTCAGCAGCACGTGGCACCCGGTCAGTCCCCTTTGTGCGGTAACTCCATTGCTCAGGACCGCCGCTTCCTGGTCAAATATATGCCGGTACTCGAGGCCTACCTGCATTACCGGAACATCGATGTAAGCACTGTCAAGGAGCTGGCGGTACGCTGGCGGCCGGATGTTTACCAGATGATTAAAAAGCAGGGTGCCCATCGCGCCGTGGATGATATCCGCGAGTCTATCAGCGAACTGCAGGCCTATCGCGAGCATTTTTTCCAACTCTGAGCCTCGGGCCTGCGCACACCTGGGCGGCGCTCGAGGCAGGCCTCAGGCGCCGCGCTACTGGTCAGGGGCGCCGGCCCTCGAGGTTTGCCAGGGCCCAGCGAATATGTTCCTGGACCAGTTCCGGGGCGCCATCAAGGCTTCTCGCCAGAGCTTGGTAAATGCCATCATCAAAGTCACAATTACCCAGTGCCACGGCAAGGTTGCGGCGCCAGCCGGTATAGCCGGTGCGGCGAATCGCCGAGCCGGCCGTGCGCATCAGGAACTCCTCTTCGGTCCAGCCATAGAGTGTCAGCAGGGCGCTGCTGTCGAGGCCGTGGCGCGGATCAAAGTCAGCGACGCGGCTGACATGGGCAAACTTATTCCAGGGACAGAACAGCTGGCAGTCATCACAGCCGAAGATGCGATTGCCCATGGCGGCGCGCAGCGCGATGGGAATACTGCCGCGGTGCTCAATGGTCAGGTAGGAAATGCAGCGCCGGGCATCCAGTTGGTAGGGGGCAACAATGGCGGCGGTCGGGCAAACGTCAATGCAACTGGTGCAACTGCCGCAATGGTTGGTTGGCTGCGGCGGGTCAACTGGCAAGGGCACATCAGTGAAGATTTCCCCCAGGAAAAACAATGATCCGGCCTTCTGGTTCAGTAATAGGGTGTTTTTACCTATCCAGCCGAGGCCGGCTTTTGCCGCCAGGGCCTTCTCCAGAACTGGGGCACTGTCGGTAAAAACTCTGGCGCTGTGATGACTGATGCCGTGACTCAGCAGCTCGTCAGCCATACGCTGCCAGAGCTTTACCAGGCGCTGGCGGATGACCTTATGATAGTCACGGCCGAGGGCATAACGGGCCACATAGGCGGTGGCCCGATTGTCCGCCGTTGAGGCCAGTTGTGCCAGTGGCTGGCTACCTTCGGGCAGATAGTCCATGCGCAAGGACAGGATGCGGGTGGTGCCGGGCACCAGTTCTGCCGGTCGGCTGCGTTTGCGACCATGGTCGCCCATGTAGGCCATCTCGCCCTGGAAGCCGCGATCAAGCCAGGCCTGCAGGCGCTGCTCGTGCTCGGCAAGGTCAATGTCGGTGACTCCTGCCTGCTGAAAACCCAGCTCACTTGCCCAGGCGCCAATTTTACCCCGCAGTTGCCGGTAAACTTCGTCTTGGGCGGCTGGTGTGTTTGCGGCTGGT
>JANQYP010000017.1:0-15748 GCA_030728785.1 Pseudomonadales bacterium | reverse complement strand
TTGGGTCACGATTGTTGAGTCATTATTATCGAGTCACGGTCGCCGAGGCACGGTTGCTGCGGCGTGGCCCCACTTGTGGGTTTCTGCAGGGAAGCTGATGCAGGGCGGGTTTTAGTTGCTCTGTTGCTTGCCCTGTACCTTATAATTGGCCTTCCTGAAAAGCCATGAAAACCAGCGGTGACCTAATACTGTGAATCCAGATAACCTGCCTGACAAACTCTATACTGCTGCTGGCGTTCGCGAACTCGACCGGATTGCAATCGAAGACTTTGGTATGTCAGCCTTCAGCCTGATGTGTACCGCGGGCATCGCCTGTGTGGCGGAGCTGGTGGCGCGCTGGCCAGCGGCGGCGCGGGTCTGGGTGATTTGTGGCAGCGGCAATAATGCCGGCGATGGCTATATTGTTGCCGCTAAGCTGGCTGAGCGCCAATGCGCCGTTGAGGTGCGCCTGGTGGGCGAGTCTGGCAAGACCAGTCCTGCAGCCCAGCAGGCCCTCGATTATTGCCTGGCTGCAGGTGTCAAGCCCCGGCTCTTTGAGCCTGAAGAAGTTGTCGCAGCTGATGTGCTGGTGGATGCTCTGCTGGGCACTGGTCTGGCGGGCGAACCAAGACCTGCCATGGCGCAGGCCATCGACTGGATCAATGCTGCCGGTGTCCCGGTACTGGCTATCGATATTCCCTCTGGCCTGAGTGCCGACACGGGGCGCCGCAGCGCCAGCACTATTGTTGCCGACGCGACAGTAACATTTATTGGTCTCAAGCGCGGCCTGTTTACTCATGACGGGCCGGATTGCGCCGGCGAGGTGATTTTTGATCCCCTTGGGCTGGCCGCCGAGGTGTATGAGCAGGTCCTTTCCCATACGGGTAAACTGCGACTGGATAACCTGCTTGCGAGCCTGCCCCGCCGACCGCGAAAGGCCCATAAAAACCATTTTGGTCATGTGCTTATTGTTGGTGGCGACAGAGGCATGGGTGGTGCCGTCGCCATGAGTGCCGAAGCCGCCCTGCGGGCCGGCGCCGGTCTGGTAAGTGTTGCCACGCATCCAGCCCATGCAACGGCGCTGCTGGCCAGGCGACCAGAGTTAATGGTCCGCGGCATAGAAGCGGGCACTGACCTGGATAACCTGGTGGCCAGGGCATCGGTGCTGGTGCTGGGCCCGGGCCTTGGTCAGTCCGACTGGTCCGCCATGGTCTTTGATCGCCTGATAGAAAGCGAGCAAACCATGGTTGTCGATGCCGATGGTCTCAACTTGCTGGCCAAAGATCCGCGGCAGAAGTCCAACTGGGTGCTGACCCCCCACCCGGGTGAAGCCGCCCGACTGCTGGATGAAAAAGATATAGAGGCGGACCGATTTACCAGCATTGCGCGCCTGCAGACCCAGTATGGCGGCACGGTGGTGCTGAAGGGCGTAGGCAGCCTGGTGGCTGACGGTGCGGCTCTGGATCTCTGCCCTTACGGCAATCCAGGCATGGCAACAGCGGGTATGGGCGATGTCCTGGCGGGTGTTATTGCCGCGCTGCTGGCCCAGGGGCTGGGGTTGGGTGTGGCTACGCGGTTGGCAGTAGCCGTGCATGCTGTGGCAGGTGATCGAGTAGCCCTGAAGGGCCAGCGTGGCATGTTGGCCACCGATTGTATTCCCGAGATCCGACGGCTGCTGAATCCAGGCCTTGATAAGCCCGGCAGCCATCCTGCCGGGTTTGACGGGCCGCGTCGGTTTTCCGCCTGAGGCCCTGGTTTGCCCGCTCTCAGGTGGAAGGCAGCGTGAGCTCTTCAACACCCAGCAGGTGCTGGATTTTTTCAATTTCATCGGCCGCCTCTTTCTGACGGCGCCACATCTGTGCATAGCTGCCTGCCGCGGCCACCAGCTGGTTGTGGGTACCGCGCTCGATGATCTGGCCCTGCTCCAGGACCAGGATTTCATCGGCATTGACGATGGTCGATAAACGGTGGGCAATAACCAGAGTAGTACGATTTTTTGCCACTTCTACCAGGGCCGCCTGGATTTCTCGCTCAGTCTTGATATCCAGTGCTGACGTCGCCTCATCCAGTACCAGGATAGGCGGGTTCTTGAGGATAGTGCGGGCAATGGCAACCCGCTGCTTCTCACCGCCGGAAAGTTTCAGGCCGCGCTCACCGACCCGGGTCTGATAGCCCAGGGGCAGGGACTGGATAAAGTCATGGATGCTGGCAGTAGCGGCTGCGGCCTCCACCTCGGCGTCTGTAGCAGTGGGTTTGCCATAGCGAATATTGTAGGCAATGGTATCGTTAAACAACACCGTGTCCTGGGGTACGATACCAATAGCAGCGCGCAGGCTGGTTTGGGACACCTGGCGAATATCCTGGCCATCAATGCAGATGCGGCCAGACTGAATGTCATAAAAACGGTACACCAGGCGCGCCAGGGTCGACTTGCCGGCACCGCTGGCGCCCACCACGGCGGTGGTTTTACCGGCGGCAATATTGAAGCTGATGCCGCGGATAATCTGCCGCTCGGGGGCATAGTTGAAATGTACCTTGTCGAAGGTGACGCTGGCGGTTTTGATGGACAAGTCCGGTGCGTTCGGCTGATCCTGGATTTCCGGTGCTGTATCCAGCAGCTGAAACATGTATTCCATATCCACCAGTGCCTGGCGGATCATGCGATAGGATGAGCCGAGAAATCCCAGGGGTATGAACAACTGCAGCATAAAGGTGTTGAGCATAACCAGCTCACCCGTGGTGATGACACCTGCTCCATAGTCGTGGATAGCCAGCACCAGAATCGCCAGCTGGCAGACAACTCTGACCAGCAGCTGGCCGCCATTAAGCAGGCCCAGGGTGTTCTGGCTTTTTACCGCTGCTCCCATATAGTGCACCAGCGCATCATTGTAGCGGTCTGCCTCATAGGCTTCGTTGCCAAAATACTTGACGGTTTCGAAGTTCAGCAGGCTGTCTACGCCAATGGTATTGGCGCGTGATTCCTGCATGACCATTTCCCGTCGAAAGCGCGTCCGCCACTCCGTGAACAGCAAGGTAAAAACAATATAGCCAACCACCGCTGCGAGGATTACCAGTACATATTTCGGACTGTAGGCGTAGCCCAGATAGCCACACACCAGCGCCACCTCGAAGAGGGTGGGGGCAATATTGAAGGCAAACAGGCCGGTGGTTTGCTGCAGCGCCCTGGTGCCGCGCTCGATGGCCCGTGACAGGCCGCCGGTGCGCCGGTCGAGGTGAAAACGCATGCCCAGCTGGTGCAGGTGCCTGAAGGTCTGCAGGCCAAAGACTCGCTGCGCGTATTCCGCGACTGGGGTAAACACCGTCGACCGCAGTTCTGTCAGGGCGCCGGGCAGTAACACCGTCAGGCCATACAGAAACGCCAGCAACAGCAGGCCGTCGAGGCCATGATTACCGGTGCTCAGGGCCTCAAGACCATCTATCAGGTCCTTCAGGACAATGGGGCCATAGACATTGGCCAGCCGTCCCAGCACCAGGCAGCCGAGGGCAACAACCACCCGGGTCTGCATTTCCCGATGATTGGCGGGCCACAGGAAAGGCAGGATTGACCTGATCGTGTGCAGTGCGGTGCGCTTGTCAACGCCGTCGATGTTCAGGGGTTCGCTGAAGGCTGTGCTGTGGGGGTTATATTCCATGGGCGCAATCTACACTGAAGAGGTCCGGCCTGTCTGCCGATTTTAGTTCGCGAGCCCTGCCCGCTGGCGCCATCCTGACGTATACTGGCAGCATTTTTCTGGGTTTCGAAGGTCAGCCATGAAGCGTTATGTCCAGGTACTGGAAGATGATCAGGCGACCGAGGCCCTGGGCCGACAACTGAGTGGATTGCTGGCTGGCAAAGGTGTTGTCTACCTGACAGGCGAGTTGGGTGCGGGCAAGACCACGCTGGCCCGGGGAATTATTCGGGGTATGGGTCACTCCGGGGCGGTGAAAAGCCCAACCTTCACTCTGGTCGAGCCCTACGAGTTTGCTACTCAGGCGGTTTACCACTTTGACCTGTATCGCCTTGAGGATCCGGGAGAGTTGGAGTATCTCGGTATGGATGATTATCTCGAGGCTGGCGACCTGTGTTTGATAGAGTGGCCCGACAGAGGTGCGGGGCACTTACCAGCCTGGGATCTGAGTATTGAGCTTGTGGTGTTGGACGAAGGTCGAAAAGTACTGATTAACGCCAACACTGCTTTCGGCGAGCAAATATGCGGGGGTCTGGTAGACTGCCGGTAATTGTCAACTTCCCTGGCCGCACAGGGCATTAACCCGGATCTGTATGTCAGTTCAGGAAATCATCACAAGCAGCCTGCGTCGTTGTTGTTATAAAGGTCCGCTCAAGTCCGGGCCTTGCAAGATCGGCTTGCTGCTGTCGCTGGGTCTGTGCTGCGGGCTGGCCAGCCTGGGGTCAGCTGCGCAGGTGGTCATCGACAGCGTCAGAGTCTGGCCCTCACCGGAGCGCACTCGTATTGTTTTCGACCTGACGAAGACGGTGGAACACAAGGTGTTTGCCTTGGCGAATCCGCGACGGTTGGTGATCGACATAGATGGTGCCTCCTTGGAGCAGGATTTGGCTGCGGTGGGTCTGGAGGGTACACCCATCATTCAGATGCGTGCGGCCATGCGTAATCCTAAAGACCTGCGGGTGGTGCTCGACCTGCGGGACCAGGTTAAACCTCGAAGTTTTGTCCTGCCGCCTGGTGTGCAGTTCGGTGACCGTCTGGTTATCGACTTGTATACCGCCGACCAGCAGGCAGCGCCCAGTACCCAGAAGGCTGAGCTGATTGCTCGGCAGATGCGCGATGTGGTGGTTGCTGTCGATGCTGGTCATGGTGGTGATGACCCTGGTGCCATAGGCCCGGGCAAACTTTATGAAAAAGATGTGGTGATGGCCATTGCCAGTAAATTGGCCGTGTTGTTTGATAAGGAGCCAGGTTTCAAGGCAGCCCTGACTCGCACCGGCGATTATTACCTGGCCCACCGCAAGCGTACGGAGATTGCCCGCCAGGTTGAAGCCGATGTATTTTTGTCAATCCATGCCGACGCGTTTATGACGCCGGAGGCCAAGGGGGCGTCGGTCTATGCCATCTCGCAGAAGGGCGCGACCAGTGAGACTGCACGCTGGCTGGCAGAAAAAGAAAATCGTGCCGACCTGATCGGCGGAGTCGGTCTTGATACCAGGGACGACCTGCTGGCCGGCGTACTCCTGGATTTGACGATGACCCGCAGCCTGGCTGCCAGCCTGGATATGGGTCAGTTTGTCCTGAATGCCATCAAACCAGTGAATAACCTGCACAAAGCTAAGGTAGAGCAGGCGGGGTTTATGGTGCTGAAGTCCCCAGATATTCCGTCGCTGCTGGTGGAAACTGGGTTCATTTCCAATCCTGGAGAAGCCAGCAAGCTGCGCACTCGAGACCATCAGCAGCGTATGGCCATGGCGATTTTTACCGGGGTGCAAAAATACATGACTGAAAACCCTCCAGCCGGCTCCTACCTGGCGTGGCAATCCCAGGGTGGTGACGGTCAATTGGCCACCTATCGCATCGTTCGGGGTGATACCCTGTCTGCCATTGCCAACAAACACAGCGTCAGCGCTGAGCGCTTGAAAACATACAATGGGTTAATGAATGACCGCCTGAAGATTGGCCAGTTACTCAAAATCCCGACTAGCTAACGTCTTGGAGCCAGCCATGCCAACGCCTGCCACGCGCACCGCTCAGCGCATCATGCAGCTTAACCCGCGCCTGTCGAACCAGATTGCCGCAGGTGAGGTTGTCGAGCGGCCCGCCTCGGTGATCAAGGAGTTGCTGGAGAACAGCCTTGACGCCGGCAGTACTCGAATCGATATTGATCTGGAAGCGGGCGGTACCAAGCTGATCCGGGTCAGGGATAATGGCCATGGCATCCACCAGCAGGACCTGACACTGGCCCTGAGTCGCCATGCCACCAGCAAAATTCGTGAGACCGAAGATCTGGAGGCGATTTCGACCCTGGGCTTTCGCGGCGAGGCCTTGGCGAGCCTGGCCTCGGTGTCACGGCTGACCCTGACCAGTAATGCCAGTGCGGACAAAACTGCCGGTTGGCAGGTGACCGTGGCAGGCCAGGAGATGCAGGCTCGAGTAGCGCCGGCGCCACATCCTCAGGGAACTACCGTCGAAGTCAAAGACCTGTTTTTTAATACCCCGGCGCGGCGCAAATTCCTGCGCACCGACAAGACTGAGTTGCAGCGCATTGAGGAGGTGTTGCGCAAACTCAGCCTCAGCCATCTGCAGGTGGCAATTTACCTGCACCATAATGGCAAACTGCTGCGCCATTTTGCTCCGGCGCAAGCCGAAGACGATGTCACCCGGCGCCTGGCGGGAGTGTTTGGCCAGACCTTTATCGACAATGCGATTTATCTGGAGCAGGCATTTTCCCCTGAGCAGGGTGGTAATGGCCTGCAGTTGCGAGGTTGGGTCGGCTTACCGACCTTCTCCCGCAGCCAGGCTGACCAGCAGTACTTTTATGTCAACGGTCGCATGATTCGCGACAAGCTGGTGACCCATGCTGTCAAGCAGGCCTACCAGGATGTGCTGTTTCATGGCCGGCAACCGGTGTATGCGTTGTTCCTCACCCTTGACCCGCGACTGGTGGATGTCAACGTTCATCCCACGAAACATGAAGTCAGGTTTCGTAATGGTCGCGATGTACACAATTTTTTGTTTACGGCCATTCACCGAGCCTTGGCAGATGTTCGTCCCGAAGGGGCCAGCGCGGCAGACAGAAGTGTTCCAGGGCCTGGTTTTGCCGGCGTGCGCAGTGACATGGCGGAAACGGCCAGTTCAACCACCTGGCCAGGTGGCACCTATAACAGTGTCCCAAGCCAGCAGTCCATGCGCTTTGCGGGCCGACCCCCAGCCTTCGGCGGAGGTTTTGTCACGGAGCAGATGCAGCCCTACGGGCGCCTGTTGGAGGCATCAAAAATCTTTGGCGACGAGACCGATGCGGGTGATATACCGCCCCTGGGCTACGCTATCGCCCAGTTGCACGGGGTTTTTATCCTTGCCGAGAATGCCAGCGGCCTGATTATTGTTGATATGCATGCCGCCCACGAACGTATCACCTATGAACGCTTGAAACGTGCCACGGATGATGCGGGCCTGAAAATGCAGCCGCTGCTGGTGCCGGTGTCGGTGGCCATGAGCGAGCGCGAGTGTGACATGGCCGAAGAGCACAGTGAGCAGTTGCAGGCCCTCGGGTTTGAGATCCAGCGGGTGTCTGCTGAGTCGCTGCTGGTGCGGAGTATTCCGGCCATGTTGCGCAAGGAAAACGCCGGCGAGTTGGTGCGTGATGTGCTGGCTGACCTGGCGGAATTTGGCACCACCGCCCGCATCACCCAACATCGGGATGAGCTGCTTTCGACCATGGCCTGCCACGGGTCAGTGCGTGCCAATCGACGCCTGACGATCCCGGAGATGAATGCCTTGCTGCGGGACATGGAAGCCACGGAGCGCAGTGGCCAGTGTAACCACGGCCGGCCGACCTGGACCGAGCAATCCCTGGATGCGCTGAACAAGCTCTTTTTGCGCGGCCAATGAAATGAGCCAGGACCTGGCCGTTCGGCCGCCGGCGATTTTTTTGATGGGGCCGACGGCCTCGGGTAAATCGGCTCTGGCCCTGGCCCTGGCTGACGCCCTGCCCGTGGAGTTGATCAGTGTCGATTCGGCGCTGGTTTACCGACATATGGATATAGGCAGCGCTAAACCCGATCGCAGCACGCTGGCGCGTTATACCCACCACCTGGTGGATATTCGCGAGCCTGAGGAGCCCTATTCCGCTGCCGAGTTTCGCACTGACAGTCTGGCCCTGATGGCTGATATCACGGCCCGGGGTAAGATACCGCTGCTGGTGGGGGGCACCATGTTGTATTTTAAAGCCTTGCAAGCCGGTCTGGCGGAGTTGCCCGGCGCAGATGCGGCTGTTCGGGCCCGGATTGCACGGCTGGCAGAAGGGTTTGGTTGGGCGGCTGTCCATGCCCGCCTGGCCGAGGTTGATCCCGTGGCTGCGGCACGTATTCACGTCAATGACCCGCAACGTCTCAGCCGGGCGCTGGAAGTCTATGAGATCAGCGGGCAGTCACTGACGGCCCTGCACGCTGCGCAGCAAACAGGCGTTTTTGCCTATGATTGTACTGCCCTGGCGATTGTGCCGCCTGACCGGGCGGCCCTGCATGAGGTTATTGCTCGGCGGTTTCGCCAGATGCTTGCTCAGGGGTTTGTGGATGAGGTGCGGGCATTGCGGGCCAGGCCAGGGCTGACGGTGGATCTGCCGGCCATGAGGTCGGTAGGCTACAGGCAAGTCTGGCAGCACCTCGACGGTCGGTTGTCGGCGGCAGAAATGCTTGATCAGGGGGTGATCGCTACCCGACAGCTGGCAAAACGCCAGTTTACGTGGCTTCGAAGCTGGCCCGCATTGCAACAAATTGTTAGCCCTGACGTGACCCAGGCCTTGAAAATACTCCGGGGCAACATCATATTACCGTGACACATGCCGGTCGCGATGTCGGACTTATGTTTTCTCGGCAGGAAAAGACCTATTTTCATCGGCATTAACGCTACCTCCTTCTGACGAGGAGCAGCACGGAGCTACACGGCAGGAGAACAACATGTCAAAGGGGCAATCGCTGCAAGACCCTTTTTTGAATGCATTAAGGAAAGATCGAGTCCCAGTATCGATTTATTTGGTGAGTGGCATTAAGTTGCAGGGCCAAATCGAGTCATTCGATCAGTTTGTGATTTTGCTGCGTAACACAGTGAGTCAGATGATTTATAAATCAGCCATTTCCACGGTGGTGCCGGCCCGAAATGTGAAAATGCCGGCTATGCCGGGCGATGCAGACGAAGATGAAAATGACGGGTCAGGGGCCTAATTGTCTGGCGTTATGCGGATAATCATTGCACAGGCACTTGCTGTTAAGCCGCTGATTTTTTGCACGCTTGTTGTTGAGGGAAGCTTAGATTAAGTGGATAGTGGCGTGGGGTTGCCCAGGTCATGGCAAGGCGGGGAATATTTTAGAAAATCGCGGATACGCTTTAAATCCGCGAGGTTTCGACAATATGAGCGAACGCAGCAATGACGGCAATAGTGGTCCGGCACCCTGGCCTTAAGCAGAGGTTCCGTAGATAAAGTTGCGGGTAGTAAGTGCAGCGATCTGGTAGGCTGGCATTTGATTGGACAGAGGTGACACATTTGTTTTTTGAGCGACCGGAAGCCGGTACTCAGGCGTTGCTTGTCCATGTCGTCCAGGACGATTCGTCTGCTGCAGAATTTACGGAGTTGGTACTCTCTGCCGGTCTGGTAGCAGCAGCCTGTATCCATGTGAAACGGCGCAGCGCTCACCCCAAGACCTTCGTTGGTTCTGGCAAGTTACAGGAACTGTTGGTGCTGGCCGAGGCATCCGGCGCAGAACTGGTGATTTTTGATCAGGACCTGACAGCTACCCAGGAGCGGAATATTGAGGCGGCCTTGGCACGCCGGGTTATCGGTCGCACGGGCCTGATTCTGGATATATTTGGCCAGCGTGCCAGAACTCATGAAGGCCAGTTGCAGGTTGAACTGGCCCAGTTGCAGCACATGTCTACCCGCCTGGTGCGTGGCTGGACACACCTTGACCGCCAGCGCGGTGGCTCCGGTCGCGGTCAGGGCTCGTCGATGGGTATCCAGGGTACTGGTGAAACCCAGCTCGAATCCGACCAACGTATGCTTCGAGCCCGGGTCAAACTGCTCAACCAGCAGCTTGCCAAGGTCAAGAAACAGCGCCAGCAAAACCGCCGCGCCCGGGTCAAAGCTGATATTCGCTCTGTGTCGCTGGTGGGCTATACCAACGCCGGTAAGTCAACGCTGTTCAATCGCCTCTGCGATGCTCATGTCCATGCAGCAGACCAGTTGTTTGCGACGCTTGACCCAACCTTGCGGCAACTTGAACTGCCGGTGATTGGCAAAGCGATCCTGACAGACACGGTAGGGTTTATTCGCAGTCTGCCCCATGGTCTGGTGAATGCCTTTCGAGCAACCCTGGAGGAGGTGCAGCAGGCCGATCTGCTGCTCCACGTAGTTGATGCTGTAGCAGCTGAAAGAGACAACCAGATGCACGAGGTGAACGGCGTGCTTGAGGAGATTGAAGCGCAGACGGTGCCGCAATTGCTGGTTTTTAACAAAATTGACCTGATGGATGAGGCGCCGCGGATTGATCGCGACCATCAGGGCACACCGGTGCGAGTCTGGGTTTCAAGCCTGACCGGGGCGGGCGTCGACGGCCTGATCCAGGCCATCAGTGAATTGTTGGGGCAGCAGGTAATCGAAACCACCTTGCAACTGGCCCCGAACGAAGGCCAGTTGCGGGCCGAATTGTTTGCGCTGGGCGCTGTGCAGGGTGAAGAAACTCTGGAAGATGGCACCATGAATCTACAACTGAAAATTGAGCTGCATCGTCTGCAGCGTCTTGGTAAAAGGCTGCCGGGCCTGTCAACATCGCTGGCGGGATCTGTGGCAGAATAGAAAAAGTTCGAATCGACACATGACAATTCATCCCCTTAAGGGGAAATGCAGGTTTTCCCTGTGGTAATGCACCACTGCAAGAAACAGTGGCAATGTAAACGGAGAGATTTATGGCCTGGAATGAGCCTGGTGGTGGCAATCAGGGTGACAAAGACAAAGACCCGTGGGGTAAACGTGACGATCAGGGACCGCCTGATCTTGACGAGGCTTTTCGCAAGTTACAGAACAACCTGAGCGAAATGTTTGGTGGCAAGGGCGGTGGCAGAGGCGGCAGCAGCAGTGGCGGCCCAGTCTTCAGCAAGAGTATCTTTGGCCTGGCAATCGCTGCGGTGGTGGCCATCTGGGGATTCTCCGGCATCTATACCCTTGACCAGCAGGAAAGCGGCGTGGTGTTGCGTTTTGGTGAGGTCCAGGACGAGGTTCTGCTGCCAGGCCTGCACTGGAATCCGCCATTTGTGGATAAAGTGCTGTCCACCAACGTCACCCGCATACGCTCCAAGACCCATGATTCAGAAATGCTGACAGAGGATGAGAACATCGTCATCGTCAAGATGTCTGTGCAATATGTGGTGAGTGATGTATCCAAGTACCTTTTGAGTGTTCGTGATCCTGACCAGAGCCTGTATCAGGCGACTGAAAGTGCCTTGCGCCATGAAGTCGGCAGTTCGCTCATGAACCAGGTCCTGACTGAAGGCCGGGCCGAGTTGGGTGATCGGGTCAAGCAACGGATCCAGACTTACATGAATCGTTATGGCACGGGTATTGAAGTCGCCCAGGTGAATATCGACGAGACTGCTCCGCCGGATGCCGTCCGTGCAGCCTTTGATGACGTGATTAAGGCCCGTGAAGATGAGACCCGCTTCCGCAATGAAGCCAGCGCTTATTCTAATCAGGTGATTCCGGAAGCTCGTGGTGAGGCGCAACGCCTGATTGAGGAATCCCTCGGCTATAAAGAGCGAGTCATTGCTCAGGCCCGTGGTGAAGCAGAGCGTTTTAACAAGCTCTATGCCGAATATAAGCTGGCGCCAGTGGTGACCCGAGAGCGCCTGTACCTTGATACAATCGAGTCAGTCATGTCCAGCAGCACCAAGGTGATGGTGGATGTTGAGGGCGGCAATAACATGTTGTATCTGCCCCTCGACAAGATCATGGAACAACGTAGCAGTCAGTCGAGCAACACCAACAGCTCAGGGAACATCACATCAAACCCGGTTGAGCGAGTCGATAATTCTCGTCGACCAAGCAGCAGGAGGGATCGATAATGTCTATTCGCGCAATGGTTTTAGTTTTTATTCTGGCTGTGCTTGGTGTCTTGGGTGTGAATTCGGTGTTTGTGGTCAGCGAACTCGAGCGAGCCGTACTACTGGAGTTTGGTAAGGTCATCTCAGCTGATATCAAGCCGGGTCTGCACCTGAAGAAGCCCTTTATCAACGAAGTCCGCAAATTTGATGCCAGGGTCCTGACCTTGGATGCCAACCCGGAACGTTTCCTGACGCTGGAGAAGAAGGCCGTTATTGTCGACTCCTTTGCCAAGTTCAAAGTGAATGACGCGCAGTTGTTCTATACCGCAACATCCGGTGATGAGCGTCGTGCTGAAGCGTTGTTGCGGCAGCGGATCAACAATGGCCTGCGGAACGAAATCAGTAAGCGCAGCCTGCATGAAGTGGTATCGGGTGAGCGTGACGAATTGATGAGTGTCCTGACCCTGCGCCTGGACGAAGTCGCCCGGCAGGAATTGGGTGTAGAAGTTGTGGATGTCAGGGTCAAGCGTATTGACCTGCCGCCGGAAGTGAGCCAGTCAGTCTATGATCGAATGAACACTGAGCGGGACATTGAAGCGCGTGAACACCGTGCCCAGGGCCAGGAGCTGGCGGCGGGTATTCGGGCCGATGCGAGCAAGCAGCGAGAGGTGATTCTGGCTGAGGCGTATGCCGATGCAGAGGGTATTCGCGGTGATGGTGATGCGGGCGCTGCAGCTTTGTATGCGGCAGCATTCAGTCGCGACATCGAGTTCTATAAGTTCTATCGGAGTATGGCGGCTTACCAGCGAACCTTCGCTGACAAGAGCGATGTGATGATTATTGATCCCGACAGCGAGTTCTTTAAGTACCTGAATAAAAGTAAGTATTAGGCGTCAGAGGCTGTCGACCAGTAATCTGTCGAGGAGTAATATATAGGCCAGCAACCGGGAAGCAATTCCCGGTTTTTTTTTGAATTGCGATGAGCAGTCATTCGCAGCGCAGGTGACGGGCGATGTGGCATGACCTTTTGGTGGCGATGTGTCTGGTGCTGGTGCTTGAGGGTATTGTGCCGTTTTTGTATCCGCAGCGCTGGAAGGCCATGGTGGCGACCCTGGCCACTATTGACGTCAGGACCATGCGTAGGCTGGGCCTGGCCAGCATGCTGCTTGGTACGGGCCTGCTGTACCTGATTAATTAGAGGTAAATCATGAATATAGCTGACCGCTGGTTGTTGCCGGACGGGGTCGACGAGGTGCTGCCGCCAGCGGCGTCGAACCTTGAGCGGATCCGCCGTGAGCTGCTGGATATTTTTGTCGCCTGGGGTTACGACTATGTTATTCCGCCCATGGTAGAGTTTCTCGAATCATTACTTACCGGTACTGGCAGTGATTTGGATCTGAAGACTTTTAAAGTCACCGACCAGATCTCTGGCCGCATGATGGGCATTCGGGCCGATATCACTTCTCAGGTAGCGCGGATTGATGCCCACAGCCAGAACAAGGAAGGCGTGGCGCGATTCTGTTACTCTGGCACCGTCCTGCATGCTCGGCCGGAAAATATGCTGGCGTCACGAGCGCCCATTCATGTCGGTGCTGAGTTGTTTGGTGAGTCGGGCAGTGACGCCGATCTGGAAATTGTCAGCCTCATGATCGAGTCCATGCAGGCCCTCGGTCTGACAGTGATGGTGGAGTTGGGTGATGTGGGTATTTTCCGCCAGCTGGTCCAACGGTTGGCCATTTCTGCCGCCGATGAGGAGCTGTTGTTTGCCCTGATCCAGAAGAAAGCCGCCGTTGAACTTGAGGCTAAGGTCAAAGGCCTGGCCCTGGCAGACGAGCATAAACAGTTGATCCTGGCCCTGCCAGGGCTCTGTGGTACCGAGGGCGTCTTGGCGCGGGGGCAGCAGTTGTTTGCGACCTTCCCGGATATTGTCCAGCGGCTGGCAAATATTGCCGATGTGGCGCGGGGAGTGGAATCCCGTTTTCCCGGCCTGCAGATTTATTATGATTTGAGTGAACTCCGCGGCTACAACTACCATACAGGCATAGTTTTTGCCGCTTACCTGGGCGATGCCCGGCGGCGGGTTGCGCAGGGTGGTCGCTACGACAGTATAGGCCGGCTGTTTGGTCGTGATCGGGGTGCCACAGGTTTTGATGTGGACCTGAAAACCCTGGGGAAATTTGTCACTCTGGCAGACGTGCCACGACCCGTGGTGATTGCGGCCGCAGGCGCCGGCATCGCAGATCAGCAACGTTGGCAGAAGATTCGTGAGTTGCGCGCGGCAGGCTATATTGTTGTGGAGTCAGGCCTGCAGACAGTGGCCCACGATTTTACACTGAATCAAGATGGTGGTGAGTGGCAGCTCACTAAAACAAACTAGCAGGATCGACAGAGAAATAAAGAATGGGTAGCAATGTTGTAATCATAGGCACGCACTGGGGTGACGAAGGCAAGGGCAAGGTGGTGGATTTGTTGACCGAGCGCGCTGTCGCTGTCGCCAGGTTCCAGGGCGGACACAATGCTGGCCACACGCTGGTAGTTAATGGCAAGAAGACCGTATTACACCTGATTCCGTCAGGTATCCTGCACCCCAAGGTCCAGTGCCTGATCGGTAATGGTGTGGTTCTGTCCATCCCTGCGCTGTTTGAAGAGTTGCAGATGCTCGAAGCAGCCGGCGTCAAGGTTCGCGATCGACTGATGATCAGCCCGGGTTGTCCGCTGATCCTGCCGCACCATGTTGCCCTGGACCAGATTCGCGAGACCGTCCGTGGTAATCAGAAAATTGGCACCACCGGTCGTGGTATCGGTCCGGCTTATGAGGATAAGGTGGCCCGCCGTGGGCTGCGTGTCAGCGACTTGTTTCAGCCTGAGCAGTTCAGGGCGTCGCTGGAAGAGATTATGGATTATCACAATTTTGTCCTGAAGAGTTACTTTAACGTTAAACCCGTCAGCCTCGAGGAAACCTTGGATGCCTCACTTAACAGGGCTGAAGAATTGCGCCCTATGGTAGGCGATGTCGTTGAGCGTCTCGGTGAATTACACCGCAGTCGTGCCAACGTGCTGTTTGAGGGTGCCCAGGGATCGCTGCTGGACATCGATCAGGGTACCTACCCTTTTGTTACCTCGTCTAATACGACGGCGGGTGCTATTGGCAGTGGCTGTGGCGTCGGTCCGATGGATCTGGATTACATCCTCGGCATCACCAAGGCTTACACCACCCGTGTTGGCTCAGGACCCTTCCCTACAGAGTTGTTCGATGCTGTGGGCAAGCGCCTGGGTGAGCGCGGTAAAGAATTTGGCGCCACTACGGGGCGCGCCAGACGTTGTGGCTGGTTTGATGCTGTTGCCTTAAAGCGTGCCATACAGATAAACAGTCTGTCAGGCCTGTGTATCACCAAAATGGATGTGCTGGATGGTCTGGATACAGTGTCCATGTGCACCAGCTATGACCTGACAGATCCGTTGAACCCAACCCCTGTTTATGAAGTGCTGCCGGGTTGGCAGGAGAATACCGTTGGTGTTCAGTCTTTGGCTGATCTGCCGGCTAATGCGCGGGCCTACCTGGATCGCATCGAAGAGGTCTGCGGTATTCCTATAGATATCGTTTCCACGGGTCCTGACCGGCGGGACACGATTGTGTTGCGCGATCCGTTTGCCGACTGAGATCAATCGGCCTGTTATCAGGCCGGGTGTGGCCACCGGCGGCAGGCCAGTGGAAATGGTGGTTAGGGTAATCGCCCTGTGAGCGGTATAATGCCCCGCCTGCCGATAAGTTGATTTACAACGGACTGAGTCAGGCAGTTATATGGCCCTGCAGGGTTGTCTGCAAGCGGCAGAAACGAATCGCGCCACGCTGCCCGGCTGTACTCGGGCCGAAGAGAAATTTCCAGTTTACAGTTCTCGCCTGATGACGATCGCGGGTAAATACGGACGGTCAGAGTTCAGGCATTAAGCGGTTGTTAGCGGTTATTGATACGTGGTTATTGATACGT
>JANQYP010000016.1:23109-36310 GCA_030728785.1 Pseudomonadales bacterium | reverse complement strand
GGCACAGAAGCGGGCACAGAGGCCGCAGGAGTGTCGCGAATCGAATCGTTGAAGATTGAAATAAACTTGATTTGCGGAGCATCAAGGGTGCCTGACACTTCGTACTTGGCACTGGCCATCTGGTCAATCTGGTCTTCAAAAAGTTTCTGGGCGATAAAAACCCCGGCCCCAATCAAGGGATTGGTGAGCGCGGAGTAAGCCGCATACCAAGGTAGATTACGGCTCACAGGCAAGGTCACAATCATATCATTGTCCAGCATCCCGGTATTCAGGTTGACCCGACCACCAACCCTGAAATTGCTGCCGGCACCCTCGATGACAATGGGCTCAACCACATCAACAATACCTCGATTAAAACGCGCGCCACCTTCAATCTTATTAAAGGAAAAACCCTGGTCGACAATATCCGAAAAGTCGAACCTGAAACGCCTGGCGAGTGAGGCAAAGTCAAAAATGCCCAGCAGCTTCAATGCCCCGGCCCGAGCCTCGGCCTGCACAAACCGACCCTTGCCGGCGTTGAGCTTGACGTGCCCGGTCATCAGCCCCACATCTATCATGGCAGGCGTGCCAGGCCAGCTCAGATCACTGTCAAAGAAAAAGTCATTACCCTGAATGCTGGAAGCATAGCCCCACAATTTAAGCGCCCGGGCCAGGTCCGGCACGCGGATGACGCCGACAAAGTGACTGCTTTGTGCTGCCTCGGTGACCTGCCAGTCGATGCTCGAGTGCTGATCGATCTCCAGCCCCCTGACACTGGCTGTCAACTGCGACAGGCGACCACCGAGTTCACTGGGACGGTAATTAAACGCCCAACTGCCATAGTCCAGTTCACCCACCATCAAATTTTTGGTGGCGAAATCAACGGCGACCAGGGCGCGCGGGTCTATGTCTGACAGAGGGCCTGACAGAGGGCCTGACAGAGGGTCTGCGCCGGCAGTGGCGGACGCAAAATGCAGATAATCAAGACTTATGACCAGCGGCTGGGTGCTGTCATCGGCCAGGCTCACCGTCCCGGCCAGCAGGTCATTGGCCAGCGCCACCTGCCAGGCGGTTGGCGCCCGCGTGATGCGAGTGCTGACCTCGTCCAGACCAAAACCCAACACGTCCAGATGCCTGATGTGCAGATCAACGGAATCGAGGCTCAGAGCAACCTCGGACGACAATGACAGCGCAGTTTTGCTTTCCAGCTCTGCCAGCAAATTCTGCCAAAGTTGATAATTCACTGTCTCCAACTCACCGGTAACCCGTAATTTATCGAAAGTCACGACACCGACAGGACTGCTGCCATAGTGGATCCGGCCGCCCACCAACACGCCGTTGCGACTCTGCAGCGTGGCGCTGACAAGTTCGCCCAGACCCAGGTTGATCTCATCGCCACTGTCCTGAAAAATTTGCCGGTAATCAAATGCCAGGGACTCATCTGCGGTTTTCCCCATGGGCCTGGGCAGGTCGATAACAACACCCTGCAAATCTGAACTGGCTTGCAGGGACAGACTTGCCGACGACTGCCCCGCCGGCACGTGCAGGATGGCTTGATACGCCAATTTGCCCCTGGCCCGAGACAACAGCGCCTGTTGCGACCAGTGATACAGATCCTCCGCCGCCACCACACCGTCGCTGACAATCGTCACCTCCTGCAAGCCACCACTGGCATCAAGGGTCGACTGGATAGTGGTTTGTACCGGCTCATTGAATATCTTCGAACTAAAACCGCGGGCACTTAATCCCGGGCCTGTCGCGTAGACAAAATCACCAACAATGTCCTTAACCTCCAGGTTAACATTCGGCATGTGCAGGTCACTGCCGGCCAGACCTATGACAGCTTTCAGCTGAATCGGCGCACCAGTCCGGTCGCCAATGGGTACATTCAAATTCAGGCTGCCCGCCATGGGGCCCTGCCCAACCCAGCCAGCGGCCATCTGCCGAGTGAGGTCGGCGATGGGGGTATCCGTCAGCAGTTTAATGCCATCACTGAAATCTCCTTTGATATTGCCATCGATCAAAATTGTATCGGCGCCGCCGTCCGCTGCCATAGGCACCAGCACATTGGCCTGCGACACCTGGCTGGCTAGCAATGTGGCCGTCGCAGCTTCAGACTCAACCACGCTGTTGTTGATATAAACCGTGGCGGCAATATCGTTGAGGACCGGCCAGGCGGGGTCATATTGCAACCGAGTTTCGGCGACGTCGAAATAAAGCTCATGGACCTTGCGTATTTTCGGCGCGTCCCGAAACAGCGCACCATGAAACAACAGGCCACCTTCTCTGGCATTACCCGCCAGGATGGCATTGCCAAGCCATTGCCGTAATGCCGGTGTCAGCACCTCGGGCAGATAGCGATTGGCTTCTCGAAGATCAGCGTGACGCAAGCCTACTTCCAGCCCCCAGGTATGCTCAGCCCGGTCTGCCGGCAACCTTAACTGCACTCTGCCCGCCGCGACCAGCTGACCTTCTGTGACATTGATCAGGCCGCTGCTTACTGCCAGGCCATTGGCGCCAAGGGTATATTGAAGTCGTGCATGGGCTGTATCAAAAGACCATGACTTGGCAAACATGGCGGCAAAGTCGAGATTAAATGGCGCCGTATTGTGCATGTCCAAAAAACCCTGCTTGGGGCCCAGAGAGACAAGGCCGTCGAGCCTGCTGATACCGGGTATGCCGCCAGCGGGAGCAATGCTGATGCCGTCCAAGCGGGCCACCAGCTTAATGTCAGGCACCGTCGCACTATGTTCTATGCTGGCATGAATTTGTCCCAACTCGCCCGCCGGTTGCATCTCCTGCAAGGCATTAAGCACCCCCAGGGGCAGCAGGCCAGTGGCCTCGCCCAGCTCCTGCAGCCCTTCTGCCACGGCGCTGATGGACAGCCGAGGTAAGGTCAGCCCCACCGTGGCGTCGTCATTCAACTGGCGGCGCAGGAGTGTCAGCCCATCCAGCGCCAGGCGCTTGCCAGCCACCTCAGCATCCAATTCAGCAAAATACAGCTGCAGCTCTTGTTGATTGTGGCGCACCAGTGAAAATTTGGTCTGCAGGTCCTTAAACAATGGCACCACCTGACCGTTCACCTGCGCTGCCATGGTGTCTGTGGAGGTAACGCCGAGCAATTCGAAACCGTCGCGATCATAGGTCAGCCAGAACTCGCCGCTGACATCCATGGTGGTCGGGCGTACGGCACCTAACTGCCTGGCGGGTAACAGATCCAGCAATTCTATGCGCGGCAACTGTATATAGAGGCTGGCATCAAACTCATCTGCCAGCCGTGGATCCCCCCGGTAGCGCCCCAGCAACTCAAAACTGTCACTGTAAGGCTTATCACCGGGTGCCTGCACCAGCAGCGGCAAGGACATAAACTTCACATCACCATCGGCGGAAAGTTCAAACTTACGTCCAGGCTGGTTAGTGATATGGTAGCGGGCCCGCTGACCCAGCACATCGATATCCACCTCAGTCAGGTCCAGCGACTTGAGGTGGGCCATGGAGGCCAGAAGCGGGTCGACAGCAAAAGGTTTGTTACTGGCCGGCAGCCCCGCCAGCTGCCAGTGACCGCTGCTGTCCTGCACCAGCTGCAGCGCCAGACGGTCAATGGCCAACTGGCTGACAACAAGGTTGCCCTCAAGCAGGCTGATGAGGGAATTGATACGCAGGCTCAGGTGTTCAAAATAGATGCCCGCAGCATCACCATCACCAGCCACATCACCAGCAGCATCACCAGCGGCATAACCAATACGAAAGCCGTCAACGTTAAGCTGCGGGTCCAGATAATGCCAGTCACCGCTCAAGGCACCGATATGCACAGGCACCTGCAGCGTTTCAGTCAGCAAGCGTTCAATGGCAGGGCGATAGCTGTCCACCTGGCTGATCAGCAGGCGACCAATGCTCACATAAGCCGCTGCCAGGATTAACAACCCCAGCAGCGTCGCCTCAAACAGGTTAATCAATAATCGCCGCGTAGTTTGGACAATCATGTCTGTCTAGTTCTGTAGTGGAACAACGACGTCAAACTGCTCCTGAGTATAACTGGCTTCCACCTGCAGGCGAATTCGACAATCCAGCGCGCCGGACAACTCGGCAATACACATCGCATCCTCATCCAGCAGACGGTCGATGACTGTCTGTGATGCCATAATCAGGCAATCCTTACCTTTGAATTTTAGTGCCTTGCGTTGAATCTCCCGATAGATTTCCAGACACACTGTTTCAGCTGTCTTGATATACCCCTTGCCTTCACACGCGGCGCAAGGTGCACACATCATCTTCAGCAGACTCTCACTGGTGCGTTTGCGGGTCATCTCCACCAGGCCCAGCTCGGATATCTCTGAGATATTCCATTTCACGCGATCAGCCTGCTGGCCTTTTTCAAGCGTCCGCAGGACCTGACGTTTATGCTCAACATTGATCATGTCAACAAAGTCGATGATGACAATACCGCCAATGTTACGCAATTTGAGCTGCCGCGGAATAGCGGCGGCCGCCTCGAGGTTAATGCGATAGATGGTTTCCTCCAGGTCCCTGCGCCCAACAAAAGCCCCGGTATTGACATCAACAGTGGTCATTGCCTCGGTCTGGTCCACCACCAGATAACCACCAGACTTCAGTGGCACGTTACGGTTCAGTGCGGTGGCGATCTGGTCTTCCAGGTTGTGGGCATCAAACAGTGGTACCTTCAAAGATACCAGACTCAGGCACGCCAGCTTTTCGGGAATAAAGTCGGCGAGAAATCGCTCAAGGGCAAAGAACACCTTCTTGTTGTCGACAAGTATGGCGGCTGTTTCGCGATTAATGATGTCACGCATGGCCCGCAGGTGCAGGGGCAGGTCTTCATAGACGGTGGTTGCCGGTGGTGCCGTGCGGCCGTCCTCGGCTATTACCAGCCAGCGCTTGCGCAGCAATTCTGCATCGCGACGGATTTCGTCTGCAGTGGCGCGCTCCGACGCCGTACGGACAATAAAGCCGTCACCATCTGCCGGTCGGTGTATATCCGCCATGATCCCCTGCAGGCGCTCCCGCGACTGTTCGTCTTCGATCCGCTGGGAGATACCAACATGACTGTTACGCGGCGTATAGACCAGAAACCGCGAGGCAATGGAGATGCTGGTGGTTGCGCGCGCACCCTTGCTGCTGATGGGCTCCTTGGTGACCTGCACCAGAATATGCTGGCCCTCGCGAATAACCTGCTGGATGGGTGGGTACTGGAAGTCGGCACCGCGTTCGCCCTGAAGAAAACGAAACTGTGAATCCACCAGGTCATTGATATGCATAAACGCCGCACGCGGCTGACCAATATCCACAAAGGCACTCTGCATACCGGGCAGCACTCGAGCGACCCTGGCCTTGTAAATATTACCCACCGTCACCGGGGTATGGGAGCGTTCAATAAAAATTTCCTGCAGCAGGCCAGACTCAACAAGCGCTACCCGGGTCTCCAGCGAGGACACGCTAATAATAATTTCTTCAGGCATGCTGGATCAGTTCCTGTTGCTAAATACGGTTAATACAGTTTTTGTGGAGTCAGGGCGTTGACGCCAGACAGTGAATCCCAAACTGGCTCAGGCACTCTGCGGTTTCTCGCAAAGGCAAACCCGCGACGTTGCTCGGGCTGCCACACATGGACGCGACAAAAATCGCACCAAGTCCCTGAATACCATAGGCACCGGACTTGTCCTGCGGTTCCCCCGTACGCCAATACTGACGACACTCGGCTTCGCTAACAGCTCGAAAGGTCACTTGCGTAGCTACCTGAAAGTCTACTTGGCGACCCTCTGTGGGTTGGCACAGGGTTACTGAAGTGAGCACCTGATGGTCTCGTCCCGACATCCGCAACAGCATATCTACGCCATCCTGCTCATCCCGGGGCTTACCTAAAATGGCACCATCCAGAACAACTATGGTGTCTGCGCATAATATCACTAACCCCGGACTGATAAGTTCGCCAAGCAGCGCCATAGCCGCCTCAGCTTTGCCCGCCGACATCCGCGCAACATAGTCGGCTGGTGCTTCAATGACCCCGCCATAGCCAAAAGGGGTCTCATCTATGTCGGGCTTTAGCACGTCAAAATTCAGATTAATCTGGCGCAGCAACTGCGCTCGCCGCGGTGAGGCCGATGCCAATACCAGCCTGTTTTGACTCATGAGATTATCCTTCGTGGAAATTAGTCAGGCTTGTCTTAGCACACGCCTCAGGTTACTCGAAACAGGCGGCGGACGGAGCGCAGTGCGAGAAATACCCAGGGCCAGATCAGGGCACTGACCACAGAGGGTAGCAGATACCACATGGACCACTGAGTTGTACCGGCGATACTCTCAATCCAAAAGTTCACCAACTGATTCAGGCCGATAATGGCAAACACAACTAAACTCTGCTGCCAGATCGCAAACATCCTCAGTCTCTGGTAAAGGCTTGAAGCTAAATAGGCAACAATTATCAGCGAGATGGCATGCTGTCCCAGCAGGCTCCCGAGCAGCACATCGAGAATAACACCAAGTACCCAGGCCACCGCTATACCAACTCTGTATGGCAGGGCAATCACCCAGTAAATCAACACCAGCGCCACCCAATGGGGTCGCAGGTAACCCACTTCCGGGGGCACAAACTGCGGCAGGGCAAGAATGCTCAGCACCAGGGCTAACAGGAAACTAACGGCGATAACCCATAGACCATTACTGCGCATGGGCGCCTCCAGCGGCTTCCGCCTGGCCGGCGCCTTGACCGGCATTGGCACGGCCCATCTGCTCCTCCGTAAACACCAACAGCACATGCCGACTCTTCGCCAGCGAAGCACTGGGCACCGCAGTGACAAGGGCAAAGGGTTTGCCCGGGTCATGCTCCACCCTGTTTACAGTGCCCACGGGATACCCGACAGGAAAACGATTACCCAGTCCGGAGCTGACCAGCGCGTCGCCGACTCGAATATCTGCCGTATCCGGCACATGCACAAGTTCCAGCAGACCACTGGCGCCAGCACCCTGAGCGATAAGACGCAGATTACTGCGGATCACCTGCACTGGCACAGAATGCAAATCATCACTGATCAATAACACTCGACTGGTAAACAGGCTGGTTTCAATGACCTGGCCCATCAGGCCCTCTGCATCCAGCAGCGGTTGGCCAACAAAGACGCCAGCCTCAGTGCCCTTGTCGATAATCACCTGCAGTCGCTCAGGGTCAGGGTCTACCCCAATAAGTTCCGCCACCAGCACGTTGTCCTGCAACTTGGCGGCAGACCCGAGCAGGCTCCGCAGGCGATTGTTCTCGGCTGTCAGAGCGGCCATCTTTTCAGTCTTGGCCCGCAGCAACAGCACCTCCTGCTCCTGCCGAACAAGCTGCTCACGCATATCACTGCGGCTGGCAAAAATTTCCTGCGCGCCTTCGACGCTGCGGCTGGGGTAGTCGGCGACATAAACAATGGGCGTGACCAGGACAGTGAGGGTTGAGCGCACACCATCGAGCGCATCAGACAGGTGATCTACTGCGAGCAAGCCAAGGGCCATGCTACTGAAAACCAGCATCCTGAAACCAATGGTCGATTCTTCGAGAAATAACGATTTAATGAGTCAAATCCCGCTTTTTGCCAATGGATCTGGCGTTACGCGCCTGCCTGAACAGGCTTCGCTATTGAATAGACAACAGGTCGCTGTCGCCGCGATCATCCATGATTTCCAGAGCCCGACCGCCGCCGCGCGCAACACAGGTCAGGGGGTCTTCGGCAACAATCACCGGCAGTCCCGTTTCCGTTGCCAACAAGCGATCCAGGCCGCGCAGCAAAGAGCCACCACCGGTCAACACCAGGCCACTCTCAGCAATATCAGATGCCAGCTCCGGCGGCGTCTGCTCAAGGGCGCTTTTGACAGCCTGCACAATGGCGGACAGAGGCTCCTGCAGCGCTTCGAGAATTTCATTGCTGTTGAGGGTAAAACTACGCGGCACGCCCTCTGCCAGGTTGCGCCCGCGGACATCAATCTCACGGACCTCACTGGAGGGAAACGCCGTGCCAATTTCCTGCTTGATACGTTCAGCAGTAGCCTCACCTATCAAACTGCCCTGAGTTCGGCGCACATAGGTCATAATGGCCTCATCAAAACGATCACCACCGACACGTACCGACTGAGCATAGACGACACCATTCAAGGAAATGACGGCAATTTCAGTGGTACCCCCACCGATATCGACAACCATGGTGCCAACCGCCTCGTGGACCGGCAGACCAGCTCCTATAGCCGCAGCCATGGGCTCCTCAATCAAACGAACGTCCCGAGCACCGGCGCTGATCACTGATTCGCGAATGGCTCGACGCTCCACTTCTGTCGACTGGCAGGGCACACAGACCAACACTCTGGGGCTGGGACGAATAAAGCTGTTTTCATGCACCTTCTTGATAAAATGCTGAAGCATTTTTTCAGTAACCTGGAAATCAGCTATAACCCCGTCTTTCAGGGGGCGGATAGCCGTAATGTTACCTGGCGTTCGACCCAGCATACGCTTCGCATCGATCCCAACTGCGGCGACGCTCTTCTGATTGTTGTTGTTATTGCGTATCGCAACAACCGATGGTTCATTCAGAACAATACCCTTATCACGCACGTAGATCAGTGTGTTCGCCGTCCCAAGATCAATCGAAAGATCGCTGGAGAACAAGCCCCTCAATTTTTTAAACATGAGTGCAAAGCACCTCGAAAAAAATGGTCAAACGTGATGCCTGAAATTCGTCTGGTCAGGACAAGCAGGTTTCTGACTAATTAGGTGAAAAATAATGCGTAACTCTATCATTTATCAGAGAAAACGCACAAGCATAGGCGCTCGGCTCAGCATTTTTAATAATCAACGGCCGCAGATCCCACATAAATGGGGTCAGAGTTAAAACTTTAGGCCACAATAGCAGCCTGACTCTGCGCCGTTGCTGCTGTCCAGCACTGCAGCAGCAGCCGTACCGAACTGTTGCCACGGCGTATGATCGCAGAGAAAAGTGCGAAAATATTGAAGTTCTGGTGAAACCTCATTAGCATCGCGGCCCATTAGTGGTATTTACAAGCCGTATTCACAAAAGTCGGGAACTTCCTATGCCCATCGATATCCCTGTTATGCAAGTCAACCAGGCGGTCGTGCTGACCGTCGCCGAATTGACCCAGCTGAATATTGATGCGCAGGATATCGACAGCTATGCCGCTGACATGACCAAGGTGCTGGCCATGGTGGCGCAAATGCAGAGCGTTGATACTACCGGCATCGAACCCATGTCCAACCCGCAGGATGCAGTCCAGCGCCTGCGCGCCGATGCCGTCACCGAAACCAACCAGCGGGATGTGTTTCAGCAACTGGCACCTGAGACAGATGCTGGTTTTTATCTTGTGCCACGGGTGGTGGAGTAACAACTGATGACTGAACTGCATCGCAAAACTGTTCGCCAGTTGCTGACTGACCTGGACAATAAAGTTTTCTCCAGCGTCGAGTTGACCCGGCACTACCTCGACCGTATTGAGCGCCTTGATCCCAGCCTGAACAGCTACATCACCGTTTTGGGCGCCAGTGCCCTGGCCCAGGCCGCTGCCATGGATGAGGCTCGCCGCAAAGGTAACCAGCCGCTACTGGCCGGCATTCCCATCGCCCACAAGGATATTATCTGCACCCAGGGCACTAAAACCACGGCCGGCTCACGCATGCTCGACAACTTTATAGCCCCCTACAGCGCGACCCTGGCGGAACGTCTGGATGCCGCCGGGGTGGTTACCCTGGGTAAAACCAACATGGACGAATTTGCCATGGGCTCATCCAACGAAAACAGCTACTACGGCGCCGTCCACAACCCCTGGCACACAGATCACGTGCCCGGCGGTTCCTCCGGCGGTGCAGCCGCCAGCATGGCCGCAGGGCTGTGCGCAGCCGCCACAGGCACTGACACAGGCGGCTCAATTCGCCAGCCGGCCGCCTTCTGCGGCATTACCGGCCTGAAGCCCACCTACGGCCGGGTCTCACGCTGGGGCGTTATTGCCTATGCCTCGAGCCTCGACCAGGCGGGGCCCATGGCCAGAACGGCAGAAGACGCCGCCCTGTTGCTGCAGGCCATGGCCGGCTTTGATGCTCGCGATGCCACCAGCATTGACCAGCCGGTGCCCGACTACATGGCCCAGATCAATCGACCGGTCAAGGGCCTGAAGATTGGCCTGTGCCAGGAATATTTTGACCCCGGCCTCGACCCTGACATCAAAGCTGCGGTACTTGATGCCGCCAAGACCCTGGAAAGCCGCGGCGCGATTATCAAAGATATCAGCCTGCCCAACAGCCAGCATGGCATCCCGGCCTACTACATTATCGCGCCAGCGGAATGCTCGGCCAATCTGTCGCGTTATGACGGCGTCCGTTTTGGTTATCGATGTGCTGACCCCCAGTCCATTGAAGACCTGTATAAACGCAGTCGCAGCGAGGGCCTGGGACGCGAGGTTAAGAGCCGTATCATGGTCGGCGCCTTCGCCCTGTCCTCCGGTTATTATGAAGCCTATTACCGCAAAGCCCAGCAGATCCGGCGGCTCATCAGCCAGGACTTTGCCAACGCATTTACCCAGGTGGACTATATTCTTGGCCCAACCACACCATCACCCGCCTTCAAGCTCGGCGAAAAAGCCGGTGACCAGGTGGCCATGTACCTGCAGGACATCTACACTATCGCCGTCAATCTTGCCGGCTTGCCCGCCATTTCGGTACCTGCCGGCTTTACTAAGGGGCTACCCATAGGCATGCAACTTATTGGCCGCCACTTGGATGAAGGCGGCCTGCTGAACGTCGCCCATCAATACCAGCTGGTCACCGACTGGCACAACCGCAGCCCGAACTTCGGCAACCAACAAGATAGTTAACAGCACAAGCAACAGGACATTACAGCATGCAGGACTGGGAAGTCGTTATCGGGCTGGAGATCCATACGCAGCTTAAGACCCAATCAAAAATATTTTCCGGTGCCAGTACTGCCTTTGGTGCTGCCCCCAATACCCAGGCCTGCGCCATCGACCTGGGCTTCCCGGGTGTGCTGCCCATGGTCAATGAGGCGGTTTATGCGAAGGCCGTGGCTTTTGGCCTTGGCATTGGTGCAGACATCAATCTGGTATCAGTGTTTGATCGGAAAAATTATTTTTACCCGGACCTGCCAAAGGGCTACCAGATCACGCAGCTGGCAAGCCCCATTGTCGTCGGTGGCAGTGTCGACATTATCCTCAGAGATGGCAGCAGCAAAACCATTCGGGTCACCCGTGCTCATCTTGAGGAGGACGCCGGCAAGTCCATGCACGAAGATTATCATGGCCAGACCGGCGTTGATCTGAACCGAGCTGGCACACCCCTGCTGGAAATTGTCTCCGAGCCGGAACTCAGCTCCGCCGAAGAGGCTGTGGCTTATGCCCGCTATATTCACCAGTTGGTGACCTATCTGGGTGTCTCCGATGGTGACATGTCGCAGGGCTCACTGCGCTGTGACGCCAACGTCTCTGTTCGCCGACCAGGCGCGGCAGCGCTGGGCACACGTACAGAAACCAAAAACGTCAATTCCTTCCGCTTTCTTGAGCGCGCCATCAACTTTGAAATTGAACGACAGATCAGCGTGCTGGAAAGTGGCGGGCGCATTCGCCAGGAAACCCGCCTGTATGATCCGGACAAGGACGAAACGCGGCCCATGCGCAGCAAAGAAACCGCCACGGATTATCGATATTTTCCGGAACCGGACCTGCTGCCAATTCATATCACCGCAGCCTATATCGACACCATTCGCCAGCAGATGCCCGAACTGCCTGGCGCCAAGGCCCAGCGTTTTATCGATCAGTATGACTTGTCGGCAGCCGACGCCCTGGCGCTGGCTTCCAGCGTTGCGCTGGCGGATTATTTTGAAACTGTGGCACGGGTCGGTAATGACGCCAAGCTGGCCGCTAACTGGGTCAGGGTAGAATTGCTGGGCCTGATGAATCGCGAGTCCCTGAGCCCCTCCACGGCAACCTTAACGGCCACGCCCCTGACAGCAGAGGCGCTGGGTACATTAATCGCGCGCATTAAGGACGGGACTATTTCCGGCAAAATTGCCAAGGGGGTGTTTGTCGCCCTGTGGACCGGCGCGGCAACTGATACGGATAGTTATATTGCTGACCAGGGCCTGACCCAGGTGTCAGACAGCAGCGCCCTTGGCGCCATTCTGGATACCATTATTGCCAACAATCCCCAGCAGGCAGAACAGTTTCGCGCCGGCAAAACCAAACTCATGGGCTTTTTTGTTGGCCAGGTCATGCAGCAGACCGGCGGCAAAGCCAACCCGCAGCAGGTCAGCGAATTGGTTAATGCAAAGCTGATGGGTTAGGCAGCAGCCTTTGGCTAGCTCCTAACCCCCAAACGCCGTCAGAAACTTCTCAATCCGCGCCGCATTAGCACCCAGATCACTCTGTCCCACTCGGGATACAGAGCGCACATCAATGCGACTGCCAGAGGGCGTTGCCTGGACGCGGACCACCAGGTCGTCCTTAAAGCCAAACCAGAAGCTGGTGGCGACGGCTTCCACGCGGCCATTTTCCACGTCGGTATTAACCACCTCCAGACCCTGCTCAGCCAGCACCAGCGCCGCTCTTGCCACCGCCTCTGCCGGCGACAGACTGCTCTGCAGGCTCTTTAGTTGTGGGTAAGCAGCCAGCTGCAACTTTGCCAGCGCCTCAGGTGACGCCTGCCCGGCACCATAGGTCAGCTCATTCGGGGCCTTGCCGCGCAGTCCTACAGCCACATCAAACACCGGCGGCTCAGTAGTATCGGTCGTAATATCATGGATCGCTGGGACCGACCGAGCTTTGAGAAGCGCCGGCGCCATGGCGATAACAGGCACAACACTGCACAGCACGGCCACCAACAACAGGTTGCGGTCCTGCCGCAGATTTTTTCTCGCCGCCACCACCAGCAGCACAAGCCCGGCCACCAGCACCAACAGACCCATCACCAGCGCCAGTATCAGCGCTGCAAACGAGGGCATTAACTCGGCAATACCATATTTGTAACCCAGCGGACCAGCCAGCAACAACACCAGCGCCAACACCGCCGACACCAGACAGAACTTGCTCCACCACTTAGTCTCTTCCACTGCTGCTCTCCTTAAAATTTGATTGCCTGCCTGCCCAGGCTGGCTTTGTCGAGCCTTCCCTAACAGGCCAGTATGAAAAAAAGTGCTGCACCACCGTCCTGAACAACCGTGCT
>JANQYP010000016.1:3832-23009 GCA_030728785.1 Pseudomonadales bacterium | reverse complement strand
CCTTGCTAAACAACCTTGATATGCCAGGGCTCGTACCTTACACCTAAAAGGTTGTCCTGCGGATAGCGGATATCCGCATAGCCAAGATCCACCAGCCGCTTGAACTCATCCGTGTCGGCAAAAGCCTCCGTAAAATTTTTGGCGCCAAAACCGACCTTACCCACATCAAAGTCACCTATGCCGTGGTAGGAATGTCCCGGTGGCGCCAGGCTGCGCGACGCCCGCGACAGATTACCTTTAGCCTGAATAGTTTTCGCCAGGAACAGATGCGTCTGCTTGACCACGCTACGAATGCCTGAGGTTAGGACAACCCCATAATTAAGATCCTGCACCAGCTTGGCATACAAGCGCTGCGCATCTCCCTTAAACAGAAAGTGGCCGGTGCGAGCCTGCTTCACTGCATCTTTTTCCGGCACCCGCTCCGTCAGTGCCAATATGACTTTCTCACCCATAAAACCGTAGCGGCGCGCATCGCCGGTAAACAGCTCCTCAAGAAAATCAACTTCAGCCGCAGGAAAAGCGCCAACCACAAGATACTGCCGGGCGTAACTGAGCAACTCATCAAAACTTAAAATATTGAAATTGCCATGCCCCACCAGCTCCTGGACCCGTCCCATACGCATGAACACACTAACCACCAGCGCATATTTGTCGGGGGCGAGAAACACATCGTCCGCATAGGCTTGCTCAAAATGATGCATCTTCTGCTGGTAGGACTCGGAACTTACGGAGACACCCGCCTGAGGTGGCGTCTGGTGGTTCTGGAATGCTTGCAGCAGCGCTGCCGAATCTGGTGCTGGCGTACTCATGTGCAGCACCGATCGGGCAAATGCCGATGGGGTTGTGGCAATGTCTTCGAAGACTACCGCCTCGGCATCACCCATAAACCGCATACCAACCCCGCCGCCAATGACAGCCAGCGTTCCTGCGGAAAAGATCTTAAGCAAATCCCGTCTGTCCAATTACCCTGTCACGTCCTGAAAAATCGCCAATAGTAAACAGATTTTTGCCTGCTTTCTAGCTGTATTGGGGCGCGGGTTGTTTACCGGCCGCCGTCAACCACGATGGTCTGCCCCGTCATGAAGCTGCCTGCAGCGGAGGCGAGGAACGCGGCCACACCACCAATCTCTTCCGGCTCACCAATCCGGCGTAAGCTGGCATTGGCAGTGGTGTTTTTCAGCGTCTCCGGATTTTCCCACAACGCCTTGGCGAAGTCCGTGCGCACCAGACCCGGCGCAATGGCATTGGCCCGAACATTGTATGGCCCGTACTCAGTCGCAATGTTCCGCACAAGCTGCATGTCCGCCGCCTTTGAAATGCCATAAGTACCCAACACGGAGCTGCCGTGCAGACCGCCAACGGAAGACACAACAATAATCACGCCATCTTTGCGCGCCACCATCTCCGGAATCACCATCTGGCACAACCAGTGATTGGACTTGACATTGGAGGCCAGGATCTTGTCAAAAGCGGCATCGGGTATGTCTGCCATGGAGCCATAAAACGGGTTAATGGCTGCATTACAGACGAGGATGTCAATCTTCCCCAGGTTCTCGCGAGTCTGGTCCACTAGCTGCTGCAGCTGGTCCTTGTCACCAATATGGCAGGGAATGGACACTGCACGACCCGCGCCGCCCTCCACCATGGCATTAATCTCTGCGGTGACGGCTTCACAGGCATCAGCCTTACGGCTGGAAATCACAACTGTGGCACCCTGCAGGGCCATCTGCTCTGCAATGGACTTGCCAATGCCTTTGGTGGAGCCGGTGATGACAGCAACTTTACCGGTTAAATCGAATATGTTTTTCATGGCTGTTTGTCCCCTTTGGTTCACTGAATAGCTTTAAGGCCGGGTGCTGGTGCCAGGTTGTTCGAGGCAACAAAAATCACATCTACTGGCGCCTGTCGCCGGGTTCCATCAATCCTTCACAACACCTTCCCAGCGCCGCAGTATACAGACTCCGAAGGGTGTTGCCATAAACTGCATGGCAGGCTGCCTACATGACTGACAATACGGACGATGCCCAGCCGGGTTTTATCATCTCGGTCTGGTATGACGAGTTGACACGGGGGCTTTACGCGCTGAACCGGCCTCGCGCCATTACGGCTGCAGGGCTTGCCAACACGTCCAGGTCAAGTAAAGGGTTGCTGGCATAAAAAACCATGTCCGCACAGTAGCCCGGCTGGATTCTGCCCACCTCAGCACCCAGGCCGATAGCCGCAGCGCAGTCACTGGTGGCAGCCCGTAACGCTCGGACCGGGGTCAGTCCGGCAAAATGGGCCATCACAGGTATCGCCAGAGGCAGATGGTGGTGGTAAACCCCCGGGATACCTGCATCAGTAGACGCAATCAGCTGGACACCCGCCTGCTGAATTTTTTCCAGATTAGCCATCATCCTGGCCTCAAAGGCCGGACTGCCGATATAGCGCTTCCAGCCAGCGTTGATGGTCGGTGAGACCCGCACCTGATTGGCGACCATATCGGCGACGGCTACCGGGTCATAGTCCTGGCCCCAGCCGTTGGCACCTACCCAGGAGCAGTGTTCTATGGTGCTGACACCAGCACTGGCAGCATTGGCAATACCCGTAGTGCCGTGACAATGAGCCGCCACCAGGCGTTTGTTAGACGTGGCGACTTCGACAATCCGCGCCAGGGTGGCGCGATCAAACTGGGCATTGGCGGGAGTCGAGCCCGGCGTCAGGTTGCCCCCCGTCGCCATGACTTTGATCAGGTCAACCTGATGTTCAAGCTGGCGCTCAAGTACCACCAGGGCCTCTGCCAGGTCTGCCGCCTCACCACCCCAAAAGTGGCAATGGCCCTGCACCGAGGTAATAGGTTGGCCGGCACATAGCAGCCGTGTTGCAAGCAAATCGCCAGCGTTAATCTTGTCGCGCACCACCAGTTCCAGCCAGTTGCCGCCGCCCAGGTCACGCGCGGTGGTAATACCCGCCGCCAGCATCCGCACAGCGCGATCCTCGATCTTTGCCAGCTGCTCGGTGACAGAATATTGGCCCTGCTCAAAAGGGTCCTTGATCTCTGGGTCAAGGCACATATGGACATGGGCGTCGATAAGACCCGGGATCACAAACAGGCCACCCATGTCCCGGCCTGCCGCGTCACCAACGGCGTCGCTGCGCAACAAACGCTGGATTCTGCCGTCCTTGATTTCCATGGCATCAAAATCGCCATGCAGGTCGGCGGCGACGCCATCCCAGATATGGAGGTTATTGAGTATCATAGGGAGATTTCTCCGGTCGGCTGGGGGTCACGGGACCTCCAGGATTTAAACCGAACATACAGCTGCTCTTATAGCCCTTGGGTTTGGGCGAACCCTTATCTCAAAAAGACTTAAAGCCCAAACTCGAGCATCGCGCGCGCCAGTTGCGCTGGGTCGTAATAATCTTCGTCCCCGACAGTTGTGTAGACAAGGTCCAGCCAGTCGCCATGCTGGCTCCTGAGATCTGCCACATTCAACAACATGTCGATGGCCATGACCGCCTGCTCGGCGGCAACATAGTCGCCAAACTGGCCATCGGCACCGGCATTCACCAGGGCCTGCAGGAACTGCGCTGCCTGTTGTGGCGTTACTGTTGCCAGTGCCCGGTCTTCGATTTGCTGAATGCTGTTATCAATCGCCGCAATGGGCGCCGCCAGCGGCTGACGCCGAGCGACGGCCTGGTGCAGGCCCAGCATCTGCTCCCGCAGAGTGGCTGCCAGCTCCGGCGCCACCACCTGGCCTATGGCAAACAACATGACAAAATTAGCATCATTCAGGCGGACACTGCCGGCTGGCAGGCCAGTGCCGTTATCCGCCTGCCAGCGTGGTTCAGACATGGCGTGGTGACAGGCCTGGCAATCAAACAAAGCCAGCTCCGGAAACAACCCACCCTTATCCAGGCGGGCATCAATCAGGTCCAAGGTCGCCGCAGCACTGCGGGTCTGGCCGATAATCCAGACTGTAAGACTATGGCTATGCCATTTGTCGGCTAGGTAGTCGGCATCCACGGCATAGTGTGCCGGCTGCAGAATGCCAAAGGTATCTAGCTCAAAGGCCAGACGCGGGTGGCCGGCACCCATGATGTCGTGACTCGCCATTTTTGCGGCAGTCCCCAGATGGCATGACAGGCACAGGGACGCCCGCTCTACTGCAACATCAGAGGGAAACAAGCCGGCATCCAGGTTCTGCTGATGATTAGTGGCAGAGTCGGCATGGGTCGCAATGTAGTTCTCAGAACCTCCATGGCAAGCCTCACAACCCACCCCGTCACTGATAACAAACTTAGCACCGCGCTGCTCTGCGGGCACATTGTCGGCATGGCAATCGAGGCAGACATCCGCTTCATGGGCGTTGGCGAGGCCAAGATTGCTGGCTATCTGCTGTGACTCTCGGGTCAGCAGCGTCTGGTAGGCCACCCTGTGTCGGTCCCGCTGGCTCCAGGTCACATACTCGTTCTGCAGCACATCTGACCCGGTACGCGGCTTCACCGAGCCATGACAGACACCAGAGGCGCAGCTGGCAACACCCAGATGTTGCTGACCATCGGTCTGCGGCAACGCTGCGCCAAAAGCAAACCCGGGCAAGAGTAACGCCATGCCCGCCAGCAATAACAACCCGGATGTTCTGGTGCTGAGCCTTTTCGTGCTTGAGGTACCATCAGTTCGGCGCATCATTTTTTCTCCATGCCCGCAGCCATTGCAACCGGGTCTTTTTTGATCCCGAATAATCCTTTGCCAGCGTCTTTAGTCGAATCTTTGCTCGTCGCATCAGTTTCAGGCTTATCCGTTACAAACCAGGGTTTACCGGCGTCGTTCAGGTAAAGGCCGCGCATGTCTGACTCCGACAAGGGTCCGGAGCCAACCCTGCTGAACACGGCCACCTGGCCGCCGGTTTCATCCACAGCCCGGTCGCGTTCAAGACCACGAGACAGGGCCAGCGCCGGTCGGGTCGTTGGAAACTGACTAATTATCGCCGGCTTCGGCTCGGGGCTGAAACCATAAAATCGCGGCTGGGATGCCGGCGATGTCAACTGAATGATTTTCAGGCCACCGGCACCGTCGGCCACATAGGCCATCAGGCTGGCATTGGTCGTGGCGACGACAATGTCACGGGCGTCTTGCAGCTGGTCAGTAAACTGCTGGTACAACTGCATTTCTGTTGGCCGCGTCACATCAACGATATAGATACCTTCAGCACCCGCCGCCACATAGGCGTAAGTCCGGGCCACAAACACCTTATGGGCATCCTTGATGGCAATGGTGTTACCAGGCACCACCGCAGCCTCTGCAGGATCGGTGATATCAATGACCTTCAGGCCTTCAGCGTCCGTGACAAACAGGTAGCGGAACTGCTGCACCAGGGCGCGGGCACCCCTCATGGGCACCGTCGTCACATGCCGCGGCTGCAGCGGCTTATCCAGGTCGATAATGGCAACTCCGGCATCGACCACAATATAGGCGAAGTGACCGCCGACAGTGATGTCGCGAGCACCCGCCAACACCCCACCCTCATTCCAGGTGAGCGCGCGCTCAAGAAAGTTATTGCGCGGTTCACCATCTGCCAGGGTATCGATATTGGTCAGAATCAGGCCTTCCACAGCGTCGGTAATCAGGGCGTAGTGGTACAGGGGATGGAACGGCTTCTCCTGATTGACCCTGCGCATCAAGTCACCTTCATTCCGCTCTGGCGCTATGGGCTGGGTTGTCTGTAACGACAGGCAGGTAGCATTAGCCGACTTGATGGCCGTGTCCTGACCAAGGCTGGAGGCCGGCGCAGTAATAATGCGCTGGCTTACACCCTTGTTGGCTATGGACGCAACATCGTAAACCACCATGCCCTTGTCCCCTTCAGCGGCAAACAGATACTCACCCCGAAGCTGCAGGCAACTGACATTACCAGCCCGGTGACTGTGCCCGGTTTCCAGCGTCTGTTGGCGCCGCTGGTGCTCAGCGAAGAAATCAGGATAAGCATAACGATGCAGGTAACTGCCAATCACCGCCTGCGGTTCGTCCCACTCGGTAACCTGCACAGCCTCCACCGAACCGGCACCCCCTACATAGGCGTGATAGCCGATAAAGTCGATGAAATCTGTGCCGTAACCCAGGGTCTGCGCCATGATCGCATTGTTATCACCGTTTTTGTCCAGATGGCAATCGGAACACACCCGAGTCTCGGTCTTGCGTACCGTATGCGCAAAGTGCGGGTTGATGGCCTGGGAACTGTAACCGCTGGCAGAAATAGGCGGTTGCTGGACATAGACCTTCTCGCGGTTGGAGTTGGTAGATGACAACACCAGGGCCGAACTGGATCGCAGCGGCGCTATGCGCCCGCCACTGATGTTGCCACGGCGGCCGATCATAAAAATCTGGTCCCGCACCACTTGCGGGTTATAACTGGCAAAGCTTCGACTTTCACCACCCTCATAATGTTTAGTGTCGGTTTTCCAGTTCGCCTCAATGGGCAAATGACAGCCACCACAACTGGTGGTCCATGACTGGTGGCAGGTGTAACACTCCATCTTCTCGTAATTATGAGCGCGCTGCTCAGCGGGCACATCAGCACCCCATTTCTGGCCGTCGGCATCCATACTCATGGTCTTGGCCCTGGCGGCCTTGGCATTATATTCGACGCTTTTCTGGTCAATAGAATCTTTCACCAGGCTCATTTGCCACTCGCGATCAGGCCACATGAGGCTGCGTTGAAACAGCTTGCCATCGCGCCAGCTGAAGCGCGGCTTGCCGTCCGGGTTACGAATCAGGCTCAGGTCTGTGCCACCCGGCGGTGCCGCCGGGCCGGAGGTCCGCAGGGTGGGGTAGTCATCGGCGGTACCATGGCAGTCCACACAATCGATTTCCACGGCATTAGCCACTTCGCCATAGATATGACCGTTACCATGGCTGTCCTGGGAAAAGTGGCAATCCACACATTGCATACCCACATCAAGGTGCACGGATGACATGTGTACAGCCTTATCGAACTTCTTGGGATCATCAGGCTCGACAACATTATCTTCCGCATCCAGCAGGTTACCCTGGCGATCTTTCTTGAACACAGCGCGGAAATTCCAGCCGTGACCATGGTAATCGGCAAACTGGGTATCCTTCAGGGTCGGGTTCAGGTCAGAGACGTTGCGCAGGAATTCCTGGTCAGACCACAGGCCTCTGGCAGCTGCGGCCTCAGGGTTGCTGGCATTACTGGCGCGAGTTTCCTCTGCGGTAGGATAACGCTGTTCTTTCGGGAACATGGACGGCGCATCACTCTCATAATCCCACATGGTGTAACCCATGTAGCTGTTCACAAAGACGTTCGGCTGGTGCATATGACAAGAGATGCACTGCGCTGTAGGAATGTTCCTTGAAAACACATGTTTGATGGGGTGACCTTCTTCGCCCCGCGGAATCGTCGGGTCAAGGGTCTGAGTCATACCCGTGTGACCGGCACTGGCCCAGGTACCGGAATGGCGCGGATCCCGGTCGTTGGCATACACCACATGGCAGGAGCCGCAGCCAGATGTACGGAAATCGCCCGGGTTGTCATTGGTGCCAAGGAACCACATTAAGGGGTCGTTCAAACGGGTCTTGTGCAGGTTCAGCACCGGCACCGAGATGCGTCCGCCCGTACCAGGACCACGATTCGACTGGCGAAAATCCGGTCGACCCGGCTCTTCCAAGCGTTGCAACTGACCCAGCGCGTTAGGCAGGCCAGTTTCCGGAAAGAGGTTGGAAATATTCCGCCCACCTCGTTCGAAGACTCGAAAAATATCGCCAGGTGGCACAGTTTCCCAGCTAGGCAAGGGGTAGAGCACAGATAAAACCCCGTGGTCCAGCCAGGCCTGGTCTGGGTCTTTCAGGGGTGGCCCGGCAACAGCAATGGCACCACCATCGGCATCGTAGGCTTCACCGAGGATATATTTCTTATACGGCAGCACATTGTTGGCATAACTTGCCGCACCAAACAACATGGCACCAGTCGCCATAATACTGCGCTTGGCGGCCTGCACTACGGGCAGGTGGCAGGCGCCACAGGATTCATCAGCAACCCGCAGGTCCGATGGATTGACAAAACGGACGAATTCTTTCGATTCACGATTCAGCAGGGTATAGCTGGCTTTCGGGTTGGCACTGGACGGGTAATGCCAGCTGTCAGGATAATTCGGCAGGACGTGGGCCTGCTCCATGCTATGGGCTGCATCTTGCCCTTCGCTGTAAAACACATCACTGTTCCCGCCGTGACAATCCGTGCAGCCAAGAATCACGCCGGGACTCGCATGCATACTGGCACTGTCGGTCGCCGTATGGCAAGACTCACAACCGGCACTCTTTTCTTTGGCCGCGGCCACTGACTGGGACTTGGGCGCCGGCGGCGTCACCTCATAGTGGCGTTCGATATAAGTCCCCGTATTGCTCGAGCCGAACGCCAAACCGGTAAACAAACACAAGACCAAGGCAAAACACAGACCAGCCAGATGCCCGCTGTGCTTAAAGCTGTTGACCAGTTCTTTATCGGTAATAACATGCATAAACAATTTCATAAGAAAACTTCGTTGATTGTAGCGCTAGTAAGTCAAAATAATATTGGCCAGCACGGAATAAGGCATCGCCGCTTCGCGACCGTACAAGTCATCAAATCCCTGGCCTGGCAACAGGCCGGCGGCGGATAAACGCACTACTATATTTTGTGTCATAAACGGCCGCCAGGTCAGTGACACTGAAACATCCTGACCCAGCGTCTTGTCGATATCACCCTGCTGGCGCAAAGCCTCCAGTACGGCTGTGGAGTCAAAGCGCAAGTAATTCCAGTTTAATGACAAGCGCAACTCCGGATAAAGATCCGCATCGGCGCCGACACCCAGCATCATCAGACCCGGGTTGATGAAGTTTGACTGGCCTTGTTCCTTACTCGCTCGCAGTGATGGCAGAATGCCGTTGCGGCCCATCAGGGCAACACCACCACCGCCAATAAACGGCACATTCTGGCGAATCACAAAGCTGGTATCGGCCCCGGCAAATTGCGGATTCTCAAAGATGGCATCGAAGCCCGTAGCCCGGTCATCAAAAGGCTCATCGTCGCCGGAAGCCCACAGCAGAGACAGCCGCGGCCGCAGCCAGTCGAAGTCCATGGAAGCCTCGGCGGCCATAAAAAACGCACTGATGGTTTCATCGGCACCGGCAATGCGGCTGCTGTCCTGACGCCCGTAGGCATAATAGAGCGAGGTGGTGAGGTTCAACCGGTCAATGTGGCCGTCGCCGTTATAACCCGCATAGGTCACGTCATAGTCGCGCGCAAAACGCTCTTCAAACAAGGATGAGGGCCGCTGGATAAAACCATTCTTGTCATACTCAATCTTGCCGCGCTCACGGTTGCGATTGTGAATAAGTGTCGCCTGGGAGAAAAAACCCACATGGGGAAAATCCTGCCAAAACAGGTTGGCCACATACACATCATCGTCCCGTAACGCTTGGGTGATGTCGTTCAGGCCACTGTTAGTGTCCTTTTCAATGCGCCGAAACCAGGCCAGGTTATATTGAAAGCGGTTATTGTCACGATTACCAAACAGGCGCACGCCGAAGGGTGAGTCCTGAAACAGAAAGCCTCGAAAATCTGACGAGAATGGCTGGATACCCACACGGATACTGTCAAAGTCAAACCGATCCGAGACATTGCGCAGGTGTTTATCGACAAATAACGCCTGTACCCCCATAAAAGTATCCCGACGCTTGAGACCCGTGCCGCCACCTATGTCAGGGTCAACGTTGAGCACGCCTTTTTCTTCAGCATGCACCTGGTTGATATTAAACACCGGGGTGAAACGGAACTCCCAGTCAGGTGGCCGAAACACTGTGTCACCCTTGTAGATGACATTCTCGATAATCAGACTCTGGGACAATACAGTGGTTTGGCCCGCACCAATCGTGTCCAGGCTCCCCGGCCGCGCGGTGGTTGCACCACCCACGGGGATCGGAAAGCGCCGTGGCTCAAGCACCGTATCGCTGATAGCAATCAGACTATAAAACCAATCGTCGCCCCACACAGGCAGGTCGCCCTTGAGAGGATTGTGGCCATTATAGGGATCCCACAGATTGGTGGTAATACCAATAGCCTCAACAATGCGCCAGCGATCTGGCACAGGCGCACCCAACTCTAATGGATCGACCCAGGGGGTCATCGCATTATTGTCTGTGGTGTCAGGGTCACAGACAGGCAATTCATACCGGTCAATGGGCCGGCCCGGACGACGGCGAACCTTTGAGGTCTCAGCTTCAGCCCCGGCGACGTTTGGCAGGCAGAAGCTGGCCGCGGCTGGCAGGGCCTCAACGGCAAAGATCGCCGGCGCAGTTAAACTTGCCAACAGCCCAAGCAGCAATGCAGGCATTCTAGAGGCCATTACACACCTCGGTGGTTGTATCGCCATTAAAAGGTGACTGCGGGCAGTTCACATAACGCAGGCGGGCGCTCTGGCCAGGCAGCGCCAACTGGTCGGCGCGTATTGCCGCTGGGGCATTGCCCAGGCCGGACTGCAGACGCTCACCGGCACGGTGTACCCCGAGGAACGAAATCATGTCGTCCTGATCGACTCCGTCACCCGAGACACCAATACCACCCACCAGCACATCGCCACGGTAGATAGGCACACTGCCTGGAAAAATTTGCATGCCGTTGGCCAGGTTATCGACGGCGGCAACGGTGGTAAATGGCGCCACATCAGACAAACCGGTGTCACCTGTGCAATTCTGCGGGACGTCCGCAACCAAACCCAGCACAAAGCCGACATGGTGAATCACCGCGTTGTAAACCAGGTCAGACTGCAGGCCAACACTGAACACGCTCCACTCCCCGGGCGGCTTGCTGAAGGGTCCGGGCGGGCCTGAAGAGGGACCATCCGGGTAGGTCGGGCGCGACAAGTTACCGCCGGATCGGTCGGAAAAAGCCACAGGGTTGCCTGTGGCTTCGAGCGCCGTGATATCTCCCAGAAACAGTTTGGCGGCCAACAGATAGTCGCTGAATACGGGCGCTGGTGAATCAATGGTGGCCAGGCGATCCGTGACCAGATTAATTGGCTCTGGTAAAGACGCCAGATAGCGGGGTGGTGGCAAAGCACTGAGGATCTGCGCCGGTGCTGCACCATCCTGGCGCCCCGTGCCTGAAAAGAAAGTCGCAGTGCGGGCTTTCTGTAAAGACACATCAGCACCAAATACGGGGCCATCACGGGTTCTTGCCATACCAAGAATATGCCCATTCGTATCAACCACCGACACCGTCACGCGGGCCTGGCTGCCAACAGGCACGCGGATCTGTGCCCGCGCCTGGTTAGCGACGCCAATGGCTTCATTCAACAGTGTCTGCACTTCCGCCGCCTGCAGACGGTTATCAATATTACCGGCGGGCGTATCGGTTCCGGTGCTGGCGGGATAACGATTAAGGTCAGCGGCGTCGGTAAAGATAAAAGCATCCAGGCTGGCGCCGCTGCGGTCAGCAAACACCAGCGGGTCTGCTGGCCGAATTCCGGAAGCGGGCTCGCCAAAGACAGTGCCCTGCAGCGCAGTCGCGCGGTCGAAATAACCAGGCACCGTGACATATGCACCGTCGTTGGCGGCCTGGATAGCGCTGAGACTGCGGGCACTGTCCGCAGCACTGAGCAAGTCTGAAACCAGGGCGTCGCTGAAACGTGCGGTTTTACCCACAAGCGTGATACGGTCAGCACGGATCTCCAGAGGCGCGGCATAACCTCGGGTTGCCGCCGTCGCCAACAGCTCATCGAGATCCTGGTCAAAGTCGCCAATGTTCTTGTCCAGGCCATAGATACCGTCAACCATGACACCAACCCCGCCCACAGGCAGGCCATTCATGTATAAGGGCAAGCCGCCGGGATCCGCAGCAAGACCAAGGGGTGCACGGTGCGGACCCGGGCCGGCGAAACTGCCAGACACATGCCGCTGGGAAAAGTCACTGCACGGCAACTGGCTGAACTGCACGCCAAACAGCGGCCCGGAAGGCACGTCCTGCTCACCGGGGTTAAAATTCTGCTGAATAATCTGGCTTGCGGTTCTGGACGTAAAGGCATTGCCGCCGGTGGACAGGTAGGCACCTGTGATGGCCTTGCTGATGGCCGCCAGGCTGGATGGAATAAAGTTAAGGCTCTCCAGACCACCGACAATGGGGCCACCCAGTGTTGCGGTAGATGTAATTTGGGCAAAATCGTTCGCCCCGGTCATGCGAAACACACCCAGGACATTGCCGACCCTGTCGACCACCGCAATCGTGGCCTGCAGATTTCGTGCATCGGCTTCGGCCACCGCCTGCGCAATCACCCGCTCGACGTCCACCACCTGCAAGGCACAGCGGCTGCCACAGGTACTGGCAGTCGAGGCTGCCGCCGCCGGCGGGCTGACAGCCGCCTGTTCTGCTGCCACGCTGCCATTGCCGCCGCCACCACAGGCTGTGGGCAAGGCCAGCACGGCCAAGGCCAACATCATTGCCATTAGCTGCCGCATATTACGGGTGCCCCTGAGATTGCTGCATAGAATCATTCGCCGGACTAGCAGCCGCACTGCCCAAGCTGCCAGCCATCACACTGGCGTTGATCGCCGCTCTGATTAAGTCGCCTGTCGAGTGATTTGCCGCAGAGTGCATGGTACTCGTCATGGGTGCCTGGTCATCCGCGTGGAAAACATGGCAGGTAATACAGTTGCTGGCCAGCAGCCCCTGGGCTTTCTCACCTCCATGACATTCCCGGCAACCATCGATGCGAGGCATCAGGATGTCCGCAGCAACCGCTGAAGTTGAAGCCTCATGGCAACTCTCACACTGCATATTCTTGTGGCCCGCATGCGAAAACTCAGACTTGGGAAACCAGCTGTCACTCAGGCGCACAGGTAATACCTTCCATGGCACCTCGGTATCGGCCACGGCAGTAATCTCATGGCAAATGGTACAGGTCTGTTTTTCAAACAGATTGGCCGCTGCTTCAGCAACCCGGCCCTCAATGAAAACCTGAGCCCGAACCCCCATCGATGCCCCTGGGTCCATCTGGCTGGCAGCGATAATATCGGTGATGGACTCAGCCCGCGCCACGCGCCCTGGCCGCCTTACTTCCCGTTGCGGCTCAGTGCCCAGCGCTGCCAGGGTCTGGTCGCGCTGCGGATCATTCTTGTTCAACTCCTCGGTCAGGTACTGCAGGGCATAATACTCTCGCAGGGTCCGCATCAAGTCCGGCGGTGATCCGTGAGGCACAACACGCTCCGGGGACCTGGGGTCAAAACCCAGCTGATGGCAACTGGCACAGTGATCCTGCATTGTCACCGGCTGCATCTGCAGGCCACCCTTTTCGGGCACATGGCAGTCTGCACAGACCATGCGCACTGTCCCCGCAGCGGAATCAATGCCATCCTCACTGAGATGCAGATCATGGGGAAATTTGAGATTCGACTCTTCCACCAGGTCATCTTCAAAAATTTCATGCCGCGCCGTGCGCCACTGCTCGTCAAAGCCATATTTCAACAGGCTGACCTTAAAGCCCGGATGGTTCGCAGAGAAATCTGTGGCGGGCTGTAATTCCTCGCTCTGCATACCCACTGCAGCCAGGTCCTGATGGCAATCGGTGCAGACCGCCTGGTCAGTACGGATGATGGAACCGGTTGTGCTGTGCTCCTGGTGGCAGTCACCGCAGCGCTCACCGACCTGATTATCAACCCCGTGTACCGAGGTGTCGAAGTGATGATTGATGGTCTGGTGGCAGGCCAAACAATCTTCGTTGCGGGTGGCAACAAAGGGTTTTACGTGGCAACCGGAGCAGTCATCACCTAAAAACGCGTGGTTCTGGTGCAACTCGCCACTGATCCACTGGCCATCATCTGGCAAAGGCAGTTCCCTTAAGGTTGCCATCTGGTCGGAATAAAGGCCGGCCGCAGGAATCAGCAGTGTGCCAACCAGAGTCACCAGAAACAGGACCCAGGCCAGGCCTCGCGTCGGCAAACTGACATCCCGCAGGCGGGTCTGAAACCTGTCGCGAAGCTTCTCTACGGTCTCCGCAACCAGTTCAACTTCCAGCACATAATCAACGCCTGCCTCACCCTCGCAGACTTTCAGACTATGACCGGAAATATTCACCTTGTCGCCGACGGCCAATGGTGCTCGTCGTGACGATTCGCCATTGACGGCGAAGCGATAGTCACCGGTAGCAGCCAGACTCAACTTGCCAGCCGCCACAGTCAGCCGCGAATGGCTCAGGGGCAGGCGTCGGTCTGCAATCTGGATCGTCTGGTCAGTGCCACGGCCAATGGTCGCCACGTCGCCCTCGTAGGTCGACTGGTGAGTCTCCTTGCCAATACCACGGGACTCGATGTATTTGATTAATAAACGCACATGTGATTCCTGGACAGATGATGCTGCTGGATGGAGGTTGGTGTTTGTTGTTAGTTGCGAGTTGCGAGATTCTGGCTGCTCGCTTCTAGCTACTGGCTGACAGTTCCTGCATCGTTATCATTTTTATTGTTTAGCCTTTTATTCATGACCCTGCTGTTGAGCCCTGCCGCTAAGCTGAGCCCCTAAACCGCTACTCGCCACCCGCAGTAGCTAGTAGCTAGCTGCTAGCCTCTAACTACCAATAAATAAACACCGAAACAATATGCGCAATCAGCGCCGCCAACAGACCAAACGACAGGGGCACATGCAAGTACAGCCAGACTTCCTGCAGGCCGTTAAAGCGAATATCGGCGCGGATAACGCGCAGCAGTTTCTGTCGCGCGCCATAGTCACGGACCACACCCGCCAGCTTTTTCGATTCCGCGCCCTCGGCAATGGTCAGGCGTTGCACCAGCCAACTGACCACTTTGACCTGGTCCGGGTTGGCATGAACCACACCATCAATGATTACCTTCGAGTGATCAACAGCCGCTAACTGGGCCCAGAGACTGCCACCCACCTCAGTACGCTCAATAGCACTGGTCACGACACCACGAATATCGGCTGCCAGGCTGCCAATCTCACGCTTCAACTGGCCATCAGCATCTTCCAGCTGCATGAAAATATCATCCAGCGTCTGGCTGCGCTTTAACTCATTGCGCGCGGCCGGGTAGGTCACATAAGCCCAGACACCGTAACCACCGCTGAATATCACCAGGCACATCAGCACATAAGCCAGGGTGTGGATATTAATGCCAAACTGAAAGCCACTGTGCAGTGTCGCCACCACCAGCAACGAGCCACCAAGATAAACGTGGGCCGACACCCAGCCGCGCACAGTGCCCCAGCCCTGAATAAAATTCCGCTTGCGGCGACCAAGATACAACAGCCAGAGGATCAGCAAGGCGCCCATGGTGCCAAGGGTATAACCCAGCCAGGTGCCACCATTCGGTGCCTGGTGTGGCTCATCCAGCAGGTAAGCTGTACAGCAGGCGATAATCAGCACCAGCGCCAGCCAGAAATAGCGCCCACCAGCGTGGGAGAGGAAAGATGTATGCATCAGTTGTTACCGTACCACATTGACTAGATCAACAAATTCTTCCGGGCTCAAACGCATGGCAGCACCGGTCGGGCAGGCGCGGACACAGGCCGGTCCACCGTGTTGGTCCTTACACATATCGCACTTTACAGCCTGCTTGAAGGATGATTCACCCACCACTGCGGCTTTACCCTTGCCCGGCTTCTGGCCCAGACCAAACAACATCCAGCGCCAGTAGCTGTCCGGGGCTTCAGTCTTGTAGGCCATCTGAATCACACCATAAGGACAGTTGCGCTCACAGTTACCGCAGCCAATGCAGTTGTCGCCAATGAATACTTCACCCCCAAGGCCGCCGCGCTGAATGGCATCCGGCGGGCAGTCTTTCATGCAGCTGGGGTCTTCACAATGGCGGCAGGAGGTCGGCACGTGAATATGGGCAAAGGTCGGTCCGGCCTTGCGATTCAACCGCGAAGTACCGTTGTGGGTAGCCGCACAGGCTGCCTCGCAAAAGTCACAGCCGACACAGATATCTTCATCGATCAGCAACACATCCGTCGCCTCACCCAGGCCCTGGCCCATCAAAAAGGACAACAGGTCACTGGATTCAGTATTCGACTGCAGGGCCACATTTTGCGCGTGCCGTTCCTGGACCAGGGCCTGCAATCGTTCTTTCAGGCCTGACGAGCGCTCCAGCAACAGGTTAAAAGACGCTTTGTCGATAGAGATAGTTTCGGTTTTGACCGCCGCTGTCACCGTTGCAGTGCGCGTAGTATTACCCAGTAAGGCCATCTCGCCGATGGGCGTGTTCGCCGGCACATAACTCATGACCACATCACGGCCATCGATAAAAGTGGATACCGTCACCGAGCCGTTACGAATAAAGTGCAGGGTATCGGCCTCATCACCTTCCTGAAAAATCACTTCCCGGGGCTGGTACTGGTGGATCTTGGCGCGGGCAGCAATGGGTTGCAGCTCCGCGATAGGCGTGTTCGGGGCGAATTTCTGCTGGATGGTGCGCACAATAAAGGTCTCATCCAGCACGCGTTTTACCGCCTCAACAGAAGCGATCAGCTTGATCATGGAACGCCGCGGTGTCTCGATGACCACACATTGGTCACCTGCGTACACCGTGGCGGAACGCCGCCGACCAGACATCAGGCTCATCTCACCAAAAAAACTACCGACACCGGACGAAATCCGCAGCTGCGCATTGATCTCAATATCGACACTGCCTTCCAGAATGGTAAAAAAGGTGTTGGTGTAGTCATTCTTCTGAAAGATAGCAGCGCCCTTTGCCGGCGCCAGAACCTTGCTGTCGAGCATTAATTCGCGAAACTGCAGGGCGTTGACCCCGGCAAATACCGGAATACGTTCCTGCATCAGTGCCAGCACACCATCAACATCCAGATCATAGGGCAAGCCATTAAACTTATTGGCCAGCAGGTCATGGTCAGCAGGCTTGACGTCGTGGCCAAGGATATATTCCACCACCTCATAACCCTGGTTCATGGCTTGTTTGATCAGGGGGTAACCACCCAGGGCACCAATCACATACATACCCTTGATGTTCGATTCATACTGGCTGGTGAGGGCCGGAATGGCATTCTGATCACTGTTGGGAAACTCGATCCCAAAGGACTCCACCAGGCTGCGCGGCGGAATGGCGCCTAGCCGGGCAATGATACGGTGCAGCGGTATGTTGGCTTCACCGGTGCTGGTCTTAAGCTGCAGATTGGCTCGAAATTCCTGGCCCTCAAGCAACTCGACGGCCGCGGGAGCACTGTTGTAGAAACACTCAATGGTACCGGCATCAATGGCCGCCATCATCAAATTCAGGTTCCCTTCTTTCGCTCGGGCAAATTCGTCCTTGCGATTGATGATGAAAACCTTATTGTGATTCGCCAGGGCAATGGCGTTCTCAATCGCCGCATCACCCGCGCCCACCACGGCGATGGTCTCGTTTTTATATTCGTCCGGATCGTCAAGGGTGTATTGGATGACGTCGGCCTGGTCACCGGGAACACCCAACTGGCGTGGATTACCCTGCAGACCTATACCCAGGATCACATGGCGAGCCTCGAGACTCTCTCCATTGGTGAGGGTAATGACAAAATTGCCTTGCTCGCCGGTAATGCTTTTAACCTCGGCGCCGTACCTGATCTTGACGCCGACGGCCTTGATACCGGTTTCCCAGTTATCGAGAATCTCTTCACGCTTGCCCGCATCAAACTCGATGGGGCTGCGTAGTGGCAGAATGCCCGGCTCCGCCATCACATGTTTGCCTTTCTGGTACTTCTGGATCGTGCTGGCAATTTTCGGCGAACTCTCCAGCAGCACATGGTCGACGCCCAACTCCGCACAGCGCGCCGCCGCGCTCAAACCGCCTGGCCCCGCACCTATTACCGCTACCTCTAACACGCTTGTTCTCCCACGGGTCTACAGCCTGCCTCGACAGATGGTCGCAGCGCCTTATTATCGGCATTCGCCACCATCATTCGCCACCATCGCCTGGTCACCGGGCGGAATGTAACACATGTTTGGCAGTCAATGCACACGGCGAAGCGCCATTGTACTTGGGCGCCCACCCATCAACCCACCCATCAACCCACCCATCAACCCATTGAAAGCAAGACTGGCGACCCTGACAAGGTGACGCGCAAGCAGCAGAAGTCTCCTGCCAAATTATTTTGAATGTGATGACCATCAACATTCCCTCATAACCTTCAAGGTTAAATAGCCACCGGTCTAAGGACATTGCCCACACCCAGCGGGCGAATTCCTGGTCATCAACTGGAGCAAGGTATGAATAGTCGAATCAAGTTCAAAGCCACAGATATTCTGAACGGTGCCTGCCTGTTTACTTTTTTGGCGTTCACCATGATGGCGATAGCCTGAATAACCCGCGCAGAGACCGAAAATTTATTACTCGTTCAAGCGAATGATCTCCATCAAGCCGGTCAAAATCAGGTCCGGCACCAGGTGATCAAACAGCTTCTCGCGATTGAACAACTGGGCAAAGCCACCCGTACCAATCACCAGCGGCGCCTCATCAGCAAAAACCTCTGCCGTAATACGCCCCACCAACTCACGTACCATACCCACATTGGACCAATACAGGCCGGCCTGGATACTCTCGATGGTTGATCGACCCAGACTTGAGTTGGGCGCCACTATCTCAACGGAAGGCAATTGCGCGGTCCTGGCCTCCAGGGCTTCCATCGCCAGGCGTACCCCGGGGATAATATTGCCACCCAGAAACTCCTTATCACGCGTAATGGCACACAGCGTGGTCGCTGTGCCAAAGTCAGCAACAATGAGGTTGCGGCGCGGAAACAACTTGATGGCACCAACGGCATCGGCGATACGATCGGCGCCTACTTCCTTCGGGTCCCGATAGGCTATTTTGAGGCCCGTCTTGATCCCTGGGCGCAACACCAGGGGCTCGACATTAAAATATTTTTGGCAACAGGCACGCAGGGAATAGAGCATGTCGGGAACCACACAACAAATGGCAACCACCGTAATGGCATCGGGGTCTATCTGGTTTTCGCGCAAGACGGAACGAAAAAACACCCCCAGTTCATCGGACGAGCTCTGCACCTGGGAAGTCCGGCGAAATTGCACCCGCAGGCGTCCGCCATCAAACAAACCACCATAAACCTGACTGTTGCCAACATCCAAACACAAAATCATCAGTTCACCTGCCACTATTAATTGCTGTAAAGTAATTGCTGTAAAG
>JANQYP010000016.1:1600-3732 GCA_030728785.1 Pseudomonadales bacterium | reverse complement strand
TAATTGCTGTAAAGTAATTGCTGTAAAGGGCGCGCCCTGCCATTGCTCGGGCGCCGCAGAAAAAACACATTCAAGCCACAGGTGTCTCGCTCACCACCGGCACATTATCAATCAGCCGCACCTGGTTTGGGCCCTGCCCCAGCCTCGCGGCGGCATAACGCCGCTGCTGACGGGTCTCAATATAATCCACCACAAAGCCAATGGCGGTAAGCTGCCGGCGCACTTCGGCATCACTGGCACTACTGCTGATTAACGCGTACAACTTTGGCGCCAGGCGCTTGCCTGCTGCGTCCAGGTTCAAATTGCGCGAACTGAATGCCAGGCCTGATGCTTCACGCACTGTCGCACAAGGCACCACTTCTACTGGCAGAAAAAACGCCTCAACCATGCCGCGAATCAGCTCAAACTGCTGATAGTCCTTCTCGCCAAAAAAGGCCCAGCGCGGCTGGACAATATTCAACAATTTCATGACCACCGTCAGCACACCGGTAAAGTGCCCGTCACGGTGGGCACCACACAGGGTTTTGCTGAGCTCGCGCTCTTCAATAGCATAACGGAAACCATCGGCATACATTTCGCCATAGGTGGGCAACAACACAGCATCAACTCCGGCACGTTCCGCACACACCAGGTCCTGCTCAAGCAGGTTGGGGTATTTTTGCAGGTCATCAGGATTGTCGAACTGGGTTGGGTTGACATAAATACTCAGCACCGTCAGTTCCGCCACAGCGACACTGCGTTGCAGCAGGGATTCATGGCCAATATGCAGGGCGCCCATGGTCGGCACAAAACCAATTTGCGCGGTACCTGTGCTACGCCGCCAGTCCTGATACAGGGCCAGGCTATGAAACACTTTCATCGATAGGACTCTGCAGCTGTGGGGAAGTTACCAGCCACAACGTCACCGTGAAAATGGTTTACGGCGTCGCCAATCACACTGTTGCCACTGGCATACTGGCGCAGGAACTTGGGTTTGAACTCCGGATTAACCCCCAGCAGATCCTGTAACACCAGTACCTGGCCATCCGTATGAGGCCCGGCGCCAATGCCAATAGTTGGGATCTTCAGGGCCTGGCTGACACAGCCGCCAAGGCGTGTCGGCACACACTCGAGCACCAGGGCAAAACAACCTGCGTCTTCAAGGCGACGGGCACTTTCGGCAATTTTTGCCGCATTGGCCTCGTCCTTGCCCTGCACTCGATGACCACCCAGGTTATGAATGGACTGGGGCGTCAGGCCCAGATGGCCCATCACCGGCACACCGGCCTCAACAATATGGCGAATAATGTCAACCTGGTGTGCGTCGCCCTCAACCTTGACGGCATGGGCACCGGCCTGCATCAGCCGCTGGACAGTGTCCATGGCATAACGCACACCTTTGCTGCAGGTTAAAAACGGCATATCGGCGATGATAAATTTATTTGGCGCGCCACGGGCCACGGCACCAACGTGCAGGGCCATCATGTCGGTGGTGGCGTGGACGGTGGATTCAAAGCCATACATCACCACTGCCAGTGAGTCCCCCACCAGCAGACAGTCAATGTCGGTTTTATTCAGGATCTGCGCGGACCAGTGGTCATAACAGGTGACCATGGAGATTTTCTGCTGTTGCTGCTTGCGCTGGGCAAAGGTCTGGACATTCATCATGTTTCTCCTGCGAAACAAGCATCAGATCCAACCAGGTACTTCCAGGCGCCAGACCGCAGAAATCTGCGGCGCAGCTCGACTAGCCTCAACAAAGTAGGTCGTCGGTACCTGTCCTGGTGGTTCGGATCAAGTCCCACATTTTTTGTCGTTATGCTTTTCGTTAAGACTTAACCTGCGCTGGCAGGCCACTTAACGATTGAACAAATAATATTGGGTTGTCCCCGTTCTGTTTTGCGGTGCCCCAAAGAGCAGCACCACGAATCGAGGCGGGGAAACATTATGGTATCTTTGCAGAGAAGTCCATCTCCGCTTTGCGATGCCGCTGTGGTACCCTCTCGACCTGTGAAAGGGCGTTGTCAGGGCCCGCAGAAGATGGTGCCCCTGAGCAAAAGCCTGTCATGCCCCACACCCCTGAGGACCAGCGAGAGATGCCAGAAACCAACCAGCCATTACCGCGCCAACAATCAGCCTACAAACTATTCGCC
>JANQYP010000016.1:0-1500 GCA_030728785.1 Pseudomonadales bacterium | reverse complement strand
ACAAACTATTCGCCCACAAACTAGCCCAAGAACTAGCCCAAGAAGAATCAGCCCAGAGACCATCCAGTCAGCAGCAACTGCGCCATTCGACGTCAACTCGGCAGCCCACACAGCCGTGGCGGCGCGCCACGGCTTTACTGGCACTGGTCATGGGCCTGCCATTGGCCGGCGCCGCTGATGAATTTGCTGACCAGGCGCCAGCGAGGCTGCAGGCTTACCTGCAGATCGACACAGTGAACCCACCCGGCAACGAAGTGCGTGGCGTCGCGTATCTCGCCGGCCTGCTCAAGGCCGCCGGTATTGAGTACCAGACGGCCGAATCAGCCCCGGGACGAGGCAATATCTGGGCCCGGCTGCCGGGCGGTGATGCACCAGCACTGATACTGCTGCATCATATCGACGTTGTCCCCGCTGACGCTGCCTACTGGGATGTGGACCCCCTGTCCGGCATTGAACAGGACGGCTACCTCTGGGGGCGCGGCGCCATCGACACCAAGGGCCTGGGCATCACCCAGTTGCAGGCGTTTCTGGCACTGCATGCCTCCGGCAAACGCCTGAGCCGCGATGTGATTTTTATGGCGACAGCCGATGAAGAAGCAGGCGGCTTGTATGGTGCCGGCTGGTTGATCGAACACCACCCGGAAATATTCAAGAATGTGGGTTTCCTGATCAACGAAGGTGGCTCAGGCCGGGTGACTGACGGCAAACCCGTGTACCGCATTGAGGTGACCCAGAAAGTCCCCCTGTGGCTGCGCCTCACCGCCACCGATATACCTGGTCATGGCTCCAGCCCTCGCCCCACCAGTGCTGTGACCCGCATCCTGCGTGCTGGCAACCGCATCGCCGACACCAGCTTCGAATGGCATGTGGTTCCCGCCGTGCAGACCATGCTCAGCGAAGTTGCTGAATTTGAGGACGATGCCCTGCGCAACCGCTTTGAGCATATTAATGCCGCGGTCAAAGATGCGGCATTTATGGCCGGCCTGCACCTGCAGCAACCGGGCACCGTAGCTCTGCTGCGCAACACCTGCTCCGTCACCAGCATGACCGGCAGCAATAAAATTAATGTGGTACCACCCACCGCCAGCATTGAGCTCGATTGCCGGTTGTTACCCGACCAGGATCCTGCGGCCTTTTTAGCAGCCTTAGGTCACATCATCAGCGACCCTAACATCAGCATGGAACAGATCATGGGTTTCAGTCCTGCCGTGAGCAGCACTGCAACACCCCTGTATGAATCCATCAGCCGGACGCTGACCCTGCACTACGAGAATATGAAACTGGTACCCAGTGTTTCTACCGGGTTTACTGACAGCCACTTTTTCCGCGACATGGGGATTGTCAGTTATGGCTTCAGTCCGTTCCTGTTTGCGCCTGATGAACATACGGGAGTACATGGCAATAACGAACGTATCAGCGTCGACAACATGGTTAAGGGAACCAAGGTCATGACTGACTTTTTGTTTGACTTTACAGCACGCTAACAGTTTTTAGGGGGGG
>JANQYP010000015.1 GCA_030728785.1 Pseudomonadales bacterium | reverse complement strand
CCCGGCTCGGCGCCCCCGGCTCGGCGCCCCCGGCTCCAGGCGACTGGCTGGCTTATATACCGCAGGAGTCTATACAATGCCCGTTTGCTGCTGCAGGCGGGCATTTTTTTTGAACGTGATGATAGAGCCCTGGGTCTACTGGACCCTGCTTGCCGCGGTTATGCAGTCGGTTCGAACGGCTGGCCAAAAGGTGCTGGTCGCCGACATCTCGTCGGTGTCAGCCACCCTTGTCCGATACTTGTTTGGCTTGCCTTTTGCCGCCCTGTATCTGGCCTGGCTGCTGGCCTCGCGGCACTGGCAACTTCCTGAGTTCAATGCTGTTTTTCTGGTCAGCGGCTTGTTTGCCGGTGTCTTGCAGATCATTGCCACGGTACTTTTGATCCAACTGTTTACTCTGCGTAATTTTGCGGTTGGCAGTACGTTTATTCGCACTGAAATCGTCCTCACGGCGCTGCTTGGTTTTGCCTTGTTCGGTGAGGCGGTGTCGCTGGCCGGCTGGCTGGCGATGCTGGTTTGTGTCGCCGGCCTGGTGCTCATCAGTCTCGCCAAGACCGGCCTGGTCAGCAGCTTGTGGAACCAGTCGGCTGTTTATGGTCTGGGCGCAGGGCTGTGTTTTGCCCTGACTTCCCTGCTGCTGCGGCAGGCCAGTCTGTCTCTGGGGCTGGCTGATGCCATGTTCAGTGCAGCGCTAACACTGATGTATATGGTGCTGTTGCAGACCGTCATCACTCTGGCCTGGGTTGCGCGCTGGCGCCCCGGTGAGTTGACTGTTATCGCCACCAAATGGCGCCCTTGCTTGTTTGTTGGAGCGACTGCGGTCGCTGGTTCGGTGGGCTGGTTTACGGCAATGACGCTGGAACTGGCGGCCTATGTCAAAACCCTGGGACAGATAGAGTTTCTTGTCAGCCTGCTGATAGCTGTATATTTTTTTAAAGAGCGGCCATCGCGACTGGAGCTTGCTGGCATGCTGCTGATTGTCCTTGGCGCCGTCGGCATACTGCTGGCGTAAGCGGTGCGTTTGACAGGCTCCTATTTGACAGGCTCCTAGGCAGGCCGAGACCTAGGCCGAGGTTGCCCGCAGCGCGTCAACAACATCAGCGTGCTGGGTTTGCAAGATGGACTTGAGACGCTGCCGTGCCCGGTGTAGTACCCGGTCAAAATGCAGGGCGCTGAGGGTCATCGATTCGCACACCAGAAGTTTGGGCTCGTCGCGTATGTAGGCGCGCAGCAAAAGTTCTCGATCGCGGTCTACCTGCAGAGAGTCAATCAGTGTCGCCAGCAACTTGCGTTGTTCTGCGTCAAGCAGAGCCTGTTCCGGGTCAGCGTTATTCTGCGCCTCTGCCATTGTGCCAGTGCCTTCGTCGAAACGTTCAAGGGACTGATTGGTTGCCTGGCGTATCCAGCCAAGATAATAGTACTTAGCCGTCTGGTGCACAAAACGGTCGAGGTATTGGGGTTGTTCTATGCTGCTTGCCCGCAACCGCAGCAGAATAGTCAGTAGCACATCGTGGGTAATGTCCTCAGCGCGATTAGGGTCGCGGGTATAGGTCTGCAGCTGGCGTTTTACCCTGGGATAATAACGTTGGCAGAAGGTTCGCTCCATGTGCCGGTCACCTTGCTTGATGCCGCGAACCAGACTGTCTGGACTCAGGTCGGTTACGGCGTTGCAGGCGCGGCTGCAGTCGGCACCCAGCAGGCTCGAAGGTGCCTGGCAGCGCTGCTGTGGTTGGGACGTTAACATGACCATACTCTCCTCGGTGGCAAAGGCGTGTCTGTAAGTGATCCTTATGTATACAGCACTCATGTTTCCGAACAATCGACCAAAGGTTTAGGCTTGCCCCCGCTGACCTAAACTTTTGGCCTAAACAGGGCTGAAACACCGTGTTTCTTGACCTGCTGCAGGCCTGCTGAGCCAAAAAAATTTAGTATGTATGGTTGGTCGTGAGCATGCGCTTTTTCGTGTGTTCAGCTTTGCTTATCTGAGTTTCTTTGGATGACTTAAAGGTCCCTGACGGAGTGTGATATGCCCACCCTGACATGTTTTGGCGCTGCCCGTGAGGTCACTGGATCCTGTCATCTGCTGGAATCAGCCGGCGAATTTCGGTTGTTGCTGGATTGTGGTATGCATCAGGGTGGTGATGACGTAAAAAGTGCCGAGCAGGAAAAAATCCAGTTTGACCCCCGTTCAATTGACGCGGTAGTCCTCTCCCACGGTCATCTGGACCACTCAGGGCTCCTGCCAAAACTGGTGCGGCAGGGTTTTTCGAAGCCCATCTACTGCACTTCCGCCACGGCAGACCTGCTGAAGATACTGCTCTGGGATTCCTGGGGTCTGTATCAGCGTGATTTAGAGAGGGAGAACCTGCGCCGCGAGCGGCGGGGTAAAAAAGCCCAGCCTGCCGCGTATGACGCAGCAGATGTAGAGGCCGTCCTGAGCCTCTGTGATACCTGCGGTTATGGCCAGCCGCGGCAGATTAATCAGTGGCTCAGCCTGACTTTCCACGATGCCGGGCACATTCTTGGCTCGGCGATTGTGGAGCTTCGCATGACCGTTGGCGGGCAGGTGCGAACATTGGTTTTTTCCGGCGATCTTGGCAACAGTGATTCAGTGCTGATGCGGCCCCCGGCAATACTGCAAAAGGCCGATCTGGTCCTGTTGGAGGGCACCTATGGTAATCGTAATCATCGTTCGATGGACGACACCATCAGCCAATTGACTGACATCCTGGCCGAGACCTGGAACCGGCGTGGCAATGTTCTGATACCCGCGTTTGCCGTTGGGCGTACTCAGGAAATACTGTTTTACCTGGGGCGGCTGCACCGGCAAGGCAAGCTCGACAATTGGCGGGTGTATCTGGACAGCCCCATGGCCATCAATGTCACCGGCGTTTATGACCACTGGCTGAAGTTGCTCGACGAGGCTGATGTCAGGGAGCTCAATGAACTCGACCAGCAATCCTTCCAACGCTTTCTGCCGAGCCTGACCTTAAGTCAGTCCAGTGAAGATTCCATGGCCATCAACAAGGTTGCTGCAGGTGCCATCATTATTGCCGGTAGTGGCATGTGCACTGGCGGGCGGATTCGCCACCATATCAAACACCGTATCTGGCAGGAAAGGAACACCATGATATTTATCGGCTATCAGGCCCAGGGTAGCCTCGGGCGCCTGATTGTCGATGGTGCGCAGCACATCAAATTGTTTCGTGACCAGTATGCTGTGCGGGCGCGGATCGAAACCCTGGGTGGGTTTTCTGCCCATGCTGGCCAGCGGCAACTGCTGGACTGGTTTGGCCATTTTGATAACCAGCCACAACTGGCGCTGGTGCACGGTGAATTAGCGTCTTTGCAGGCCTTGGCGGAAAAATTTCAGGCTGAGCAGCAAGTGCAGGCGAGGATTCCGGCAATGGGTGAGACCTTGGCGTTTTAGGTGGTGAAGCGCGCCGCTTAGGTGGTGAAGCGCGCATCGTTGTTGCTGATAAAGTCCCTGACAATAGCCCAGGCTTCATCTGCGGAATCAACAAACTGGATCAGGTTACGGTCTTCTGCGCTGATCATGCCCTCGTCCACCAACAGGTCAAAGTTCAGCAGTGACTCCCAGTACTGCCGGTCGAAGGCAATAATGGGCAGAGCCTGAATTTTGCGAGTTTGTACCAGTGTCAGGGTTTCCAGCAGTTCGTCCAGGGTGCCAAAGCCACCGGGGAATATTACCAGGGCCTGGGCGCGCAGCAGAAAGTGCATTTTGCGCATGGCAAAATAGTGAAACTGGAAACACAGGTCGGGTGTGATAAAGGGGTTGGGCCTTTGTTCCTGGGGCAGGGTGATGTTCAAGCCGATGGATTCACCACCGGCGTCGGCGGCACCGCGGTTGGCCGCCTCCATAATACCGGGTCCGCCGCCAGTGATGATATGCAGGCGCGGCAGATTGTGGGCGCAGGACTCGCGGGTAATTTTCTCTGCCAGGCGCCGGGCTTCACTGTAATAGCGTGATTTGTCCAGGTCCTTAATGGCCTTCTGCCGGGCCGTCAACAGCAGGCTGTCAGCTGGCTGCAGGCGCAGTTTTTCATCCACGGCGGAAAGATTGTTCGCCGCTGTGTCCGGGTCGAGAATGCGGGCGCTGCCAAAGATGACAATGGTATGGTGGATGTTATGTTGCTGCAGCGTCAGTTCAGGTTTTGACAGCTCCAGCAACAGGCGCACGGGGCGCATCTCGTCAGTCAGAATAAAGTCGGCATCGGCATAGGCCAGGCGATAGGCGGGCGAGCTTGACTGGGGTGTGGCCAGGTGACTGTTGCGAAAGCGCTGCACATCTTCCGCGGCACTGGGGAATCTTGTTGGGGGTTGGACTTTATCTGCTGCCAAGGTGGATATCCTGTGTGTGGGCGTTGTCTGCTGCGCCGGTTAATCGCCGTTGCTGGAGTTGCCGGCGAGTTTCGCCACCAAGGGCCGGGTGCCTAGTGAACCAGGGCCAGGTTCGGCCAGCATAGTGAATCCAAAGATTAATGGGAACAGCGCCGGCAAGCATTCAAGGGGACAGTTGGGGTAGACAAGTGGCAGTGCCTTGCCCGCCCGGTCGCCGATTGAACTCAGCCAGCAGTCCTGTATGCTAGGCGGCATTGTTTGATCGGCAAGAGCAACTGTGACGGACGATTCGAAATTTGCCGCCCTGACCCGCTCGACAACTGCAACCATCAAATTATTTGGAAACCGTTTATGACCTATACCTGTTTTGATGTCAGCATCGCTGCTGATATTGCTCATATCCAGCTCAAGCGGCCAGAAAAGCGTAACAGTATGGTGCCAGAGTTCTGGGACGAACTGCCCCTGATCATTAATGACATTGACGACAACAGTCGTGCTCGGGTCATTGTGATCTCCTCCACCGGGCCGCATTTTTCCTCCGGTCTGGATATTGGCAGTTTTGTCACCGCTGGTAGCAAGTCTGAGAAGCCTGATCCCGTGCAGGCCCGTGCCCATGGCGAAAGTTTTTATCGGACGGTGAAGCGCATGCAAGCCACCTTCAACTGTCTGGAGGAGTGTCGTGTGCCGGTGCTGGCGGCCATCCAGGGCGGTTGTATTGGCGGCGGCATGGACTTTGTTACTGCCTGTGATATCCGCTATGCCACCCAGGACGCGTTTTTTACGGTCTATGAGGTCAAAATTGGCATGACGGCAGACGTGGGGACCTTTCCGCGCCTGGTGAAGCTGATTCCAGAGGGCATAGTGCGCGAGTTGGCCTATACGGGGCGGCGTATGCCCGCTGCCGAGGCAGTCCAGGCGGGTCTTGTGAATCGTCTGTTTGCGGACCAGGCCACCATGCTTGCGGAAGTGATGCAAGTGGCGGCAGAGATTGCCAGTAATGCGCCGCTGGCGGTATATGGCTGCAAGCGCCTGATCAATTATTCGCGGGATCATTCTACTGCCGATGGGCTTGATTATATTGGTATCTGGAACGCAAGTTTCCTGCAGCCGGCAGAAATGGTGGAGGCGATTGCGGCCAGCAAAGAGCAGCGCCCCGGTGAGTTTGCAGCCCTGCCGAAGATGAGGCGCTGAGAATGGCCACAGGCGTTTGGCAACCCGCTAAGGGTAATGCCCCCGCATCACTTGATCTGGCTGCCCTGCGAGCCTGCGCGACCCTCATGGAGCAAGGCTCTGCAGGGCAAGAGGCGAAGGACAAGAACCTGCAGCTGCAGGCGCATCTCAGCAGTCAGCAGATTCAGGACAACAGCCTTTGGATGCGCCAGGATGAAGCCTATTGGCAGCCTGCCGAGGTCCTGCAAGAGCATGAGTTGGTAGCACTTGTGCGCTTCTTTACCCTCGCTGAAATGCAACTGCCGGGTTGGGCTGCCGGCAAGCAGTCACCGGTGATCTACCTGGTGCGGCTGCTGAAACAGCGCCAGGCCTTCGCCCCGGCATTGCGGCAGTGGATCAAGGCGAATACGGATAACCGCTATCTGCCCAATGGCGCCTTGCTCTAAATCCCGTATAATCCCCGGTTTTGGGCATAAGGCGAGCAGGCATGGCAGCGGCAGAACGTAAGGCACAGGTAGATCGGAATACACTGGAAACCCAGATCAGTGTCAGCGTCAACCTGGACGGCACGGGTGTCGCCAGTTTTGATACGGGCATCCCCTTTCTTGAACATATGCTTGACCAGATTGCCCGCCATGGCCTGATTGACTTGCAGGTCAGGGCTAAAGGCGACCTGCATATTGATGCCCATCACACGGTGGAAGATATCGGCATTACTCTTGGTCAGGCCTTTGCCCAGGCAGTCGGTGACAAGCGCGGTATTGTTCGTTACGGCCTGGCCTACGTACCACTGGATGAAGCCCTGTCGCGGGTGGTTATCGACTTCTCCGGGCGTCCCGGGCTTGAATATCATGTGCAGTTCAGTCGTGGCAGTGTCGGTAATTTTGACGTTGATTTGTTTCGCGAATTTTTTCATGGGTTTGTCAATCATGCTCAGGTGACCCTGCATGTGGACAACCTGCGCGGTGAGAATACCCATCACCAGATCGAAACCATCTTCAAGGCTTTTGGTCGCGCATTGCGCATGGCGCTGGCGGCAGATGAACGCATGGGGGACAAGATGCCATCAACCAAGGGAAGCTTGTAATGGATATTATCCCGGCGATCGACTTTAAGGATGGCAAAGTGGTGAACCTGAAGCAGGGTCGGCTTGAAGAGTCGACCATCTATTCAGATGATCCGGTTGGCATGGCCGCGCACTGGGTCGAGCAGGGCGCTGAGCGCCTCCACCTGGTGGATCTGGACGGCGCCTTTCAGGGCTTCCCCGTGAACCAGGCGCTAATTGCCACCATCGCCGCGAACCATCCACAACTCACCATACAGTTGGGTGGTGGTATTCGCAGTGCCGAGGTGATCGAGGCTTACCTGCACGCTGGTGTCAATTATGTAATTATTGGTACCAAAGCCGTCGAGGAGCCCGAGTTTGTAGGCGCCATGTGTAAGCTGTTTCCTGGTCATATCATGGTGGGCCTGGATGGCCTGCACGGTATGGTGGCTAAAAATGGCTGGAAAGAGGTGACTGATATTTCAGTGAAAAGCCTGGCCATGTTGTTTGAGAGTGACGGTATCGAGTCAATTGTTTATACGGATATTGGCAAGGACGGCATGATGGGTGGCATCAATATGAGCGCCACTTGCGACCTTGCCGAGTCTGTAGCGGTACCTGTTATCGCTTCCGGCGGTGTGACAGATATCAGTGATATCAAGGCATTGCTGGAGGTGGCGAGAACAAGCAGCGGTGGTATCAAGGGTGGTATCAAGGGTGGTATCACCGGCGTGATTACCGGGCGGGCGATCTACGAGGGCACGCTGGACCTGCGCCAGGCCATCGCCCTTGCGAAAAAGCAAGCTGGCTAGG
>JANQYP010000014.1:29843-37149 GCA_030728785.1 Pseudomonadales bacterium | reverse complement strand
GCTTCAACCGCGCTCAGCCCCATCCTTATACCGCAACACAAACACCAGCAGCGGCAGGTACACCATCAGGGTAAAGATATACGGATAGACCGGATTGATGGCATACAGTGCCGTCCCTAGCAAAGGCCCGATGGTAAACCCCAGCGGCCCGCAGGAACTTGCTACCCCTGCCACAGCGCCCTGCTCTTCAGGGCCCACGGCCAGCGATGCGCCGGCCATAAAGCCGGGTCCAGCCAGGCCCATCCCCAGGCCCAGCAGAACCATGGCCAGCAACAGCAGGGTGCGGGTCTCTGCTGTGGCCATGATGGCAAAGGCGAATATCAGCAACGGCATCGCCAGGCGCAATAGGTTAAAGGGTTTGATATCCAGGCGCTGGACCAGCACAGCCTGGGAAAACAACGATGCTGCCGCCGACAACATCATGCCAAAACCAAAGGTTCGGGCGGTTTCCACCGCCGTCAGGGACAGGACGTCCTGAAAGCGGAACGCCATGGTCTGCTGGACGATGGCAAAGCCCATAAACATCAGCACCCCAACAATCATAAACGGCAGGATCCGCGGATCGGTGCGCCGCATTTTTGCCGGTTTGCGGGTAAACACCTGGCGCGGTACATCAGGCAGGTAACGCAACACCACCAGTGCCGTCAGGAGGGTGATACCGGCAGCAAACCACAGGGGCGTCAGCAGGGAAAATACCGCCAGGCCTCCTCCCAACGCCGGCCCCAGAATGGCACCCAGATTGTTGGCAGCGCCAACCGCACCCATGGCTTTGGTGCGCCCGGCAACATCCGAGATATCCGCCATATAAGCACTTGAGGCCGGCATGGTGGCGGACATCACCGAGGCATGGCCCATACGTGACACCACCAGCGCAATAAACGCCAGCGTCGGCGGCAACAGCCCCAGCATTGCCGACTTGAACACCGCCGCAAACACCAGGGTCCCCAGCGTGTAGCCAAACAGGCCAATCAGGATCACTTTGCGGCGCCCCAGACGGTCGCTGGCCCGGCCCCACATGGGTGTGCAGAGAAACACCGTAATGGATGAGGCCGAGATAATGGCACCAATCTGGATCACCGACAGGCCAATCTCACGACCCAGAGGTGCCAGGATGGCGAACAGTACTGTCTGCCCCATGCCAACGGCAATCAGGGAGAAAAGCAGTACCCGCCGAGCAAAAACCAGCGGGAACGCCGGCGTTTCAGTGTGCATGAAATATCTTTCCAACTGTTAATTCGTGTCGCCGGCAGATTTCGCCCTGCACACCTTGGCTCAGGGCACCAGGGCCGCCGAGGCTGTTTCTGCAGCGTTGCCTGGCAGCGCCAGATAATGCTCAATACCCTGGATGACATCAGCCCCATGATGGTTAACGTAGACCACGGTGGTGCTGGACTCGTTGCATAAGCGACTGACCAGGGCCAGCACCAGCTGGCGGTTCATGTCATCAAGCCCCAGACAGGGTTCATCAAGGATCAGCAGGTGCGGATGTTTAACCATGGCACGGGCAATCAGCACCAGGCGCTGGTCGCCAAAGGAGAGTTGCTGAAACGGCGCATCGCTGCGGCGATCCATGCCGAGCAAGCTCAGCCACTGGCGGACGATGCTGCGTTGACTGTCAGTGGCCGTCTGATAGAGACCTATGCTGTCATAAAAACCGGAGAGTAACACATTCTGCACACTGATACTGACGCGGTATTGCCACTGCAGGCTGGATGACACATAACCAATGTGTTGTTTGATCTCCCAGATGCTTTCCCCCTGGCCTCGCTGGTAGCCAAAAACAAAAATATCATTGTTGTAACACTGGGGATGATCACCCGTAATCAGGTTCAGCAGACAGGTTTTACCGCTGCCGTTGGGACCCGACAACTGCCAGTGCTGGCCCGGCTGAATACACCAGTCGAGATGGCTGAAGACTACCTTATCGCCATAGGCCACCCTGCCCTGCCTGATACGCACCAGCGGCTCAGCAGCATTCAGCGGCGGCGCCGGCGCTGCCGGGTCCGGTGGCGGTATGCTCAGGTCGCTGGTCTGCAGGTGTAACAGTTGCAACATCTGCTGCCGGGCCAGGTGGTCACTGCTGGGCACCTGCTGGACCAGTTCGCCACCCTGCATCAGACCCAGGTGGGTAGCAAACGCCGGAATCTCGTCGACACGATTGAGAATCAGGATTAGCGGTGTAATGCTGGCGCGCTTCGCCAGGTACACAGCCAGCTTCGCTGCCGACGCCGCGTCTAGCCCCTCATAGGGTTCGTCGAGCACCAGCAGGTCGGGTTTGCTGACCAAGGCCCTGATCAACAGCAGCTTGCGGGTTTCTCCGGTGGACAGTTGCCGAAAACCACTGTCCAGCAGCGCCGCCAGACCGAACAGCTGCACCAACTGCGCCTGCAGTTCAGGGTCCCGGCAATGTTCAGCGAGGAGCTCATGCACCGGCGTCCCAGCAAACACCTCATCAGTGATATCGCTGTCATCCTTGGCCCGCTCGGCCTCAATCAGCGCCGCCTGGCTTGCCAGCGACACCAGTTCGACCCGTGGCGGCAAACCTTCAATGTGGCCTGCACGGATCTCGCCAGCGCCGGCCAGTAACGCCCCGAGGGCCGACTTACCGGCACCGTTGTGGCCGAGAATAACCCAGCACTGGCCAGGCTCAAGCTGCCAGTTAATAGCCCGCAGGGAAAAACTGTCGTTGAACCAGGCGCTGCAATGCTGGACTCGAACGATTTGCATCAGGCGATCTTGTTCAGACAATCTGCTTCAGACAATCTGCTTCAGACAATCTTCTTCATGGCGCTCATATAACCACGCAGGGTCTGGCCAATTTTCTCCACGCTGTGACTGCGCAGGGCGGCATTGACTTCGATCAGGCGCCGATTGTCGACACTGGTATCCACCAGGCTCAAGCCGCGCCCGATCACATCCAGGTCAATCTTCTGCATAAACTCCGCTAACAGCGGGACACAGGCGTGGTTGTAAAGGTAACAGCCATATTCGGCAGTATCAGAAATGGTGCTGTTCATCTCATAGAGCTTCTTGCGGGCAATGGTGTTGGCAATCAGCGGTGTTTCATGCAGGGATTCATAATAGGCAGACTCAGCCTTAATCCCGGCAGATGTCATGGTTTCATAGGCCAGCTCAACACCGGCTTTTACCATGGCCACCAGCAAAATGCCGTGATCAAAAAATTCCTGCTCGCTGATGGCCTGGTCAGTGTTGGTGGCGGTCTCAAACGCTGACTCACCGGTTTCCTTGCGCCAGCCCAGCAGCTTCACATCGTCGTTGGCCCAGTCAGCCATCATACCCGCAGAAAAAGCGCCGCTCATGATGTCATCCATATGTTTGTGGTACAGCGGTCGCATGATATCTTTGAGCTCACTGGCCAGGTCAAAGGCGCGGATTTTTGCCGGGTTAGACAGGCGATCAAGCATATTGGTGACACCACCGTGCTTGAGTGCCTCGGTGATGGTTTCCCAGCCATACTGCACCAGCTTGGAGGCGTAACCTGGTGCAATGCCCTTTTCTACCATCTTGTCGAAACACAACAGGGAACCGGTCTGCAACATGCCGCAGAGAATGGTCTGCTCACCCATCAGGTCAGATTTTACCTCGGCAATAAAAGACGACATCAGCACGCCGGCCTTGTGACCACCGGTACCAGCCGCATAAGCCTTAGCGATGGCCAGACCGTCGCCTTGGGGATCGTTCATCTCATGGACCGCAATCAGGGTGGGCACACCAAAACCACGTTTGTATTCCTCGCGCACTTCCGTTCCGGGGCATTTCGGCGCCACCATAATGACGGTGATATCGTCGCGAATCTGCATACCTTCTTCGACAATATTAAAACCGTGGGAATAAGCCAGGCAGCTGTTCTTTTTCATTAATGGCACAACCTCGGCCACCACACTGCTGTGCTGTTTATCCGGGGTCAGGTTCAGCACCAGGTCGGCACCAGGAATCAGCTCAGCATAGGTGCCCACGGTGAAACCATTGTCGGTGGCATTTTTCCAGGACTGGCGTTTTTCCCTGATAGCAGACTCGCGCAGCGTGTAGGACACATCCAGGCCGCTGTCGCGCAGGTTCAGACCCTGGTTCAGGCCCTGTGAGCCACAGCCAATCACCACCAGTTTTTTACCCTGCAGAAAGCTGACTCCGGCGCTGAAGGCTGAAGGGTCCATAAACTCGCATTTTCCCAACTGGGCAAGCTGCTCGCGCAGCGACAAGGTGTTGAAATAGTTGGCCATGATAAATGTGTCCTTGGCATAGGTGTCGGAACGGGTGGCATGGAGCCGTTAAAGCTCGCTACTGTAGAGCAAATCAGACGCCGGGTAAAATGAGCATTGCGGGATATCAGATTGCGCCCGCAGCAATGCACCGAGTCAGTTGCAATTCAGGCCAATAGCCTTAGTATTAGGTCCAGCGACTGTGGTCGTATGCCAGCTTTAACCTTGTCGAGGCGGCGCTCATTAACGCCCCCCGAACGCACTCTCTGGCGCTGCCGGCAGCAGGAGCCGGCCTATTTGAAACCGCGCTGGCCAGCGGCTGGCAACACAAACACTCAACGAACCAGGAACCCGCAATTATGGTTAAGCTGACTATCAACGGCAAGGTCACAGAGGTTGACGCAGAGGGAGATACCCCATTGTTGTGGGTGCTTCGCGAACAGGCCGGATTAACCGGCACCAAGTATGGCTGTGGCATCGCCCAATGCGGTTCCTGCACGGTGCATATCGATGGCGAGGCGGTTCGATCCTGTGTCTACCCCCTGGCGGCGGTCCAGGAGAACCAGAAGATCACCACCATTGAGGGCCTTTCTGCCACGGGCGATCACCCGGTACAACAGGCCTGGGCACAACTTGACACACCACAGTGCGGTTATTGCCAGCCGGGTATGATTATGGCTTCAGCGGCCCTGCTGGGTAACAACCCTGAGCCGACGGATGCCGATATCGACAAACAGATTACCAATATCTGCCGCTGCGGCACTTTTCAGCGGGTCCGCGAAGGTATTCACCTGGCGGCAAAAATCAACACCGCCCAGTCCAGCAAGGGGAGCGCCAAATGACCATCGAAACCATTAAAGTCAGTCGTCGCCAGTTTGTCTTTGGCGCGGCTATTACCGGTGCCGGCCTGAGTGTTGGCATGGCCCTGCCCCTGAGCAAGACCCTTGCAGCTGTGCCCGGCAGCACTCGACCCGAGGTCAACGCCTGGGTTGTGGTGGCGCCCGACGATACAGTCACCATTCGCATTGCCCGCTCTGAGATGGGCCAGGGCACCCTCACCGGCCTGGCCCAGCTGGTGGCTGAAGAGCTGGAATGTGACTGGGACAAGGTCACCTGGGAATACCCAACCCCGGGCGAGAATCTCGCCCGAGCCCGTGTCTGGCAGAGCTTCTCCACCGGTGGCAGCCAGGGTATCCGCAGCAGCCACCAGTATGTCCGTGAAGGTGGCGCCGCCGCCCGGCAGATGCTGATTGAGGCCGCCGCTGACGTCTGGGGTGTAAAATCCGCCGAGTGTGTCGCCGCCAACAGCATCATCACCCATACTCCCAGTGGCAGGACCACAACCTTTGGTAAAGTTGCCAACGCCGCCGGCCAGGGCGTGCCGCCAACGACAGTCACCCTCAAGGATCCTGCTACCTGGAAGGTTATCGGCCAACCGCTGCCACGCCTGGACACATTGGAGAAACTCACTGGCAAACAAGTGTTTGGCTCTGACGTCAGCCTGCCAGGCATGGTCAATGCTGCGATTACAGCCTGCCCAGTGCATGGTGGCAAACTCGCGTCCTTCGACGCCAAAGCGGCCAGCGCCATGGCTGGCGTGATGTCTGTGGTCGCTGTCGGTGACGATGCCGTTGCCGTTGTTGCCGACACCTGGTGGCATGCCAAGACGGCCCTCGACAAGGTTGTCATCACCTGGGACAAGGGCGAGAACGCCAATGTCAGCAGCGCCTCCATTGATGCGTTCCTGACGGAAGGCCTGAGTGCTGAGCAGGCTTTTGTCGGCAACGAGGCAGGTGACATCAAGGCTGGCCTGGCGCGTGCGGCGCGCACCTACAGCGCCGATTACAGCTACCCTTTCCAGAACCACGCCACCATGGAACCCATGAACGCCACTGCCGTGTGGACCAAGGATCGCTGTGAAGTCTGGTGCCCAACCCAGAATGGCGAAGCCGCCCTGGCGGCAGCAGCTGCCGCCGCTGGACTGCCCCAGGAACAGTGTGACGTGCACAAAGTCAGCCTTGGTGGTGGTTTTGGTCGCCGCGGTGCCAGTGACTTTGTCACCCAGGCGGTAAAAATTGCCATGACCATGCCAGGTACGCCGGTCAAGCTGCTGTGGACCCGCGAGGAGGATATGTTGCATGGCTATTATCACCCCATCACCAAGGCCCGCCTCACCGCTGGCCTGGACGCCGAGGGTAATGTTGACGCTTTACATGTGCGCATCTCCGGCCAGTCCATTCTCGCCACCCTGATACCCCAGGGTCTGCGTGACGGCATGGACCCGGTGGTGTTCCAGGCGCTGGCAGCTGAGGGCGACCATGCTCTGTCCTACACAGTGCCGAATCTGCTGGTGGATCACGCCATGCGTAACACCCATCTGACACCAGGCTTCTGGCGCGGCGTCAACGTCAACCAAAACGCCATTTATCTCGAGTGTTTTGTCGACGAACTGGCCCACGAAACTGGCCAGGATCCGCTGGCCTTTCGGCAGAAGATGATGCGCAACCACCCACTGGCGCTAGCCGTCCTGAACAAGGTGGCTGAAAAAGCCGAATGGGACAAACCAGCACCAGCAGGGCGTCACCGCGGCCTGTCTGTGTGTAAAGCCTTTGGCAGCTATGTGGCTGCCTGTGCTGAGGTTTCCGTCAGTGCCGATGGTAAACTGACCATGCACCGCATTTTTGCCGCCACCGACCCGGGTTATGCGGTGAATCCCCAACAGATTGAAGCCCAGGTGTTTGGCTCCTTTGTGTATGGTTTGTCGGCCATGCTCTATGGCGAATGTACGGTGCAGGATGGCGCGGTAGAACAGCGCAACTTTGACACCTACCCGTCGATGAAAATTGCTGAGATGCCCCATGTCGACACCACCGTGATGCCGTCAGGTGGCTTCTGGGGCGGCGTTGGTGAACCCACCATCGCGGTTGCCGCACCGGCGGTATTAAATGCAATTTTTGCCGCCACTGGCACTCGCGTTCGGCACCTGCCCCTGAAAAACCAGGCGCTGCGCTCGGCCTGATGCGTGCCCTGCTGCTGGTGCTGGGAATACTCGCGGCTGCGCCAGTGCTGGCGGCCATTGCCGATAA
>JANQYP010000014.1:11324-29743 GCA_030728785.1 Pseudomonadales bacterium | reverse complement strand
AGGTGAGCATGCAGATGACCGTGCAGATGACCATGCCCGGGCCCTGGCCGCCACTTGCAGCGGTTGCCATGGCTCGGCCACGGGTACCGCCGAGGCGCCGGCAGCCCTTTCCCTGGCAACATACAGCAAAGCCGAACTGGCTGGTCAACTGCTGGCCTTCAAGGCTGGCAGCCGTGATGCCACAATCATGGATCGTATCAGCCGCGGCTATACCCAACAGGAACTGACGGCTATTGCCAATGTACTGGGGCAACCATGATTGACCTGAAGACTGTTAAAGGCCGCATACCAAGGCGCCGCCTGCTGCAGGGTGCAGGCCTGGCCCTGGCCGCTGGCCTGCTGCCCGGTTACGTCAGCGGCACTGCCGCCGCTGCCCGAGTGGTGGTTGTGGGCGGCGGTTATGCGGGCATGTCGTGTGCGCGCAGTCTCAAACAACTTGACCCGGGGCTGCAGGTCACCCTGGTGGAGCCAAAGCAACAGTATGTCTGTTGCCCCTTCAGTAATCTGGTGATCAGCGGCCAGCGTGATATTGGGGCACAGACCTTCGACTACCGCGCCGCGATCGCTGCAGGCGTAAGGCATATCCCACAAATGGCCATGGATGCCGATCCGGTCAAGCAGCAGCTGGTACTCAGTGACGGCCAGCGCCTGGGCTACGACAAGCTGGTTATGGCGCCCGGCATCCATATGGATTTTACGGCCCTGCCCGGCTATACGGAGGCTGCCAGCCAGATCATGCCCCACGCCTGGCAGGCCGGCCCCCAAACCACCTTGTTAGCAGCCCAGTTGCGGGCTATGCCAGATGGCGGCACGGTGGTGATTGTCGCCCCGAGCAATCCCTATCGTTGCCCGCCTGGACCCTATGAACGCGCCAGCCTGATTGCGGCCTACCTGCAGGCCAACAAACCCCGCAGCAAGGTCCTGATACTCGACAGTAAAGACCAGTTTTCCAAACAGTCTCTGTTCCAGGCTGCCTGGCGCGCTGAGTATGGCGACATGATCGAATGGCGCGGCCTGGCCGATGGTGCCCGAGTGATTCGGGTCGACAGCCAGGCCATGACCCTGGAGACTGATTTTGATCTGGTACGCGCCGATGTGGCCAATGTCATTCCGCCGCAGCGCGCCGCGCCTATCGCCACTACCATGGGTGTGGCTGATCGCAGCGGCTGGTGCCCCATTGATGCCGCCAGTTTTGCCTCAACCCTGGTACCCAACATCCACGTCATCGGCGATGCTGCCATCGCCAATGCCATGCCAAAATCCGCCTTTGCAGCCAATGCCCAGGCCAAGCTCTGCGCCCTGCAAATTACCCGGCTGCTGCAGGGTAAACCCGTGTTGACCAGCAAACTGGCCAATGTCTGCTACAGTCTCGTCACCCCCGACTATGGCATCTCTGTGGCCGGTGTTTATGCACCCCAGGATGAACGTTGGCTGGAAGTGGCAGGCGCTGGCGGCACCAGCCCCCTGCAGGCACCCGCGGCCGTGCGCCAGCTTGAAGCCGAACATGCGCGCCACTGGTTTGCGGCCATCAGCCACGAAGTGTTTGCATGAGGACGGGGGTTTGCCATTGGCTCGCCGCTGTCGCTACTGTCGCCACTGGGTCTCTGCTCACCAGCTGTGCCACTGTGGAGCCGGCACTGACTGACCGGCAACCGCCCCTTGTCAATGCCGTTGGCCGTTATGCCCAGGGTGAGGCAGTGTTTAACAGCCGCGACAGCGGCCACTGCGTGTTATGCCATCAACTGGCAAACAGCCGCGCACCCTTCCAGGGCAACATTGGCCCGGCACTGGATGGCATAGGCAATCGTCTTGATGCTGCCCAATTACGCTTTCGCATCGTCGACAGCCGGCGCCTGAATCCCGCCAGCCTGATGCCGGCTTATTTTAATACTAACAACCTGCAGCAGGTGGCCACAGAATTCCAGGGCAAAACCGTACTCAGCGCCATGGAAATAGAAGACCTGGTCGCCTTCCTGGCAGCCCAACAAACACCGGAAGCCTGACATGCACAGAAGAGACCTGCTTACCTATGCCCTGACCTGTGGTACCGGCGGCCTGCTGCTGAGCCTGCTGCCAATACCGCTGACCGCCCAGGTGAAACAGACACTGGCCAGTGTTTATGGCACGCGCCCCATTGCGTCAGGTCGCGTGCAATTAAAAATCCCTGCTCTCGCCGAAAATGGTCATTCTGTGGCCTTGACCGTCACCGTCCAAAGCCCCATGACGGCGGCGGATTATGTCTCTGAAATCCGAATTTTTGCCCCAAAAAATCCCGTACCGCAGCTGGCCCGTTACCAGCTCTATCCGGGCACCGGCAAGGCCGCCGTCAGCAGCCGCATTCGCCTGTCAGACACCCAGGTCATTACGGCGGTCGCGGCAATGCATGACGGCTCCCTGTGGGCCGGCAGCACGGAAACCATTGTCACCCTCGCCGCCTGTATCGAACCCCTTTTGTAGGTGCCAGCTTATGCAGCTTAATGCCAGAATTTCAGCACCGTCGCAGGCTACCCGGGGAGAAATTGTCGAGATCAAGACACTTGTCTCGCACCCCATGGAAAGTGGTTTTCGGCGCAACAACACAGGCGCTGTTATACCCCGCAATATCATTACCCATTTCAGTTGCCGGTATAACAACCAGCCCGTGTTCACTGCGGAGTTTGGCCCAGGGGTGGCGGCCAACCCTTTCCTGGCGTTTTACCTGCAGGCCAGCAGCAGCGGCGAACTGCTCTTCAGCTGGACCGACCAGCACGGCAATGTCGCCACGGCAACCCGCAACCTGCAGGTTGTTGACGGCTGATGCTACTAAGCACGCTCTGGCGCCTGGGTTTGTCGGGGCTTTTCAGCCTGGCTAGCTGCACCGCTGGCGCGGCACCCGTGTCTGGCTACGCATTCCAGTCTGCCGACACCCAGGCCCTGCAGGATGACCCGTTTATGAATCCCGGCATGCTCTGGGTAGACGCAGGCAAGGCGCTGTTCAACACCAAAGCCGGTGCCGCCAACAAAGCCTGCAGCGACTGCCACCAGACACTTGAGGGGACTGCCGACAAGTTCCCGCGGCTCAACCCGCGGACCGGCGCGCTCGTCAACCTGACAACCCAAATCCAGCTGTGCCAGCTGGACCAGCAGCAGGCAACCCCTGTTGCCTACGAAAGTCAGGCAGCACTGGCACTCACCAGTTATGTTGGCCACGCGTCGTTCGGGCGCAAGTGGCAACCGGTTACGGACCCCGCCCTGGCAACCTACCTGCAACGTGGTGCGGCTTATTTCAGCCGCCGCAAGGGCCAGCTTGACCTGGCGTGTGGAGATTGTCATGTTCGCAGTGTCGGCAAACTGTTGCGCGGTGACATGATCAGCGAGGGGCACAGCAACGGCTATCCCATCTACCGCCTGGAGTGGCAGTCAGCGGGCTCATTACACCGGCGCCTGCGCTCCTGTGACATAGGCGTGCGTGCCGAACCCCGGGCCCTGGGCAGCCAAGCCTATATTGAGGTGGAGTTGTATCTCAGGCAACGCGCGGCCGGCCTGAGCAATGAAACCCCGGCGGTGCGCCGCTAACCACTGGCAAGGTCATTACTAGCAGGTTCAAGACCATTACTGTAATGCACAACACCCGCGGCATCGATAATCACCGCATCATACTGTTCGAGGCCATTAATCAACGCCAGACCCTTTTCCACCCCCAAAACAAACACCGTGGTCGACAGGGGATCCGTATCAAAACCCAGGGGGCCAATGATACTGACACTGGCAATACCGCTGACAGACGCACCTGTACGCGGGTTGAGGATATGGTGAATACGCGTCTGGGTCTGCGCATCAAAGAAGAACCGCTCATAGTCGCCGGAAGTAGAAATAGCCACGTTGACTAACGGCAGTGTAATGGCGACGTCCTCGGCACTGCGACCGCGTGGATTTTTGATTCCCACCAGCCAGGGCTTGCCGCGTTTGTCGCCCAAGACCCGGCTGTCACCACCGGCACTGATACTGGCGGAGGTAATACCAAGCTCCTGCAGCAGGGTAATACAGCGATCGACTGCATAACCCTTGGCTATGCCACCCAGGCCAATCTGCAGGTCAGGGTTGGCAAACCGCACATGGGTTTGCTGAGCATCAAGCTTGATAAGGTCATAGTTAATGGCTGGCAGCAGTGCGTCACGCTCTGCTGCATCGGGTTGGTGGCGCAGGCGATAATCGTAGTGTTTGCCCACAGAGGCATAACTGATATCAAAGGCGCCATCACTGAGTTGGCTGTAATACAGCGATTTGTCAATAATGCTGGCCAGCTCCGGCGTGATCTCAACCATCCTGCTGCCGGCCTCGCGATTTACCTTCGATACCAGGCTGGCGGGATTATAGGTACTCAAGGCAGCATCAAGGCGGCGCATCTCCGCCATCACCAGAGTGATGGCCTGCGTGGCTGCAGCGGCATCGTTCGACCAGAGGGTGACACTCACCGAGGTACCCATAATGGCTGCTTCAGCATGGTGCCAGTCGGCCCGTGACTGGCTGCTCATGGCGCCAAGTATGCTCGCCAGGAACACCACCAGCAGTGTTTCCCGAACGCTGCCAAGGCGGCCGTCCTGCGGCGTGCCGAGGGCTGAATCCGAGTGTATGTAGCGCTTAGAGTGTGCCATTGACGATGCCCTCAAAGGCAATCCAGCGATCAATATCCGCGCCCATACTGTTCACCGGAAACTGGCCCTGGTAAAGGCCCTGCTCACCATGCAGCGCCATATAATTGAGCACCACCATATCCACCAGGCCATTGACATTGTTCGCCGCCGGGCTGGAGATGGTTTCCACATCACCACTGCCGCGCATCCAGCCGAGCTGCTGGTGCATAAGACTATCTGTATTGGCTGACTGGTAGAGATTGGCACGGCCGGCCGGGTTATACACCAGGAAAAATGAAGCGGCAGTTTGCTGGTTATCACCGGTCCAGACACCCTTGCCGTTACTGGGATCAAGCATGCCATTGCTGAAGACCGAGCCGTCACTGCAGACATAAATCATCAGCGGTTTGCCCATCAACGCGGCGTACTGCAGGCAGGCGCCTATACAGCGTCCGGCGCGCAGGTCACGATCCTCGCCAGTGCGACGCTCTCCCGTGTGGTAGTCATAACCACCCAGAGTGATGGTGCCGGCACCGACATAACCATCAATGACCAGCTTCATGATAGAGGCGGTCTTCTGGAACTCCCGCCCATTGGTATCGTTAGCATTAAATTCCGCAGCACTGAAGATGCCAGCAGGACCAACAATCCTGCCATTGTTCGCGGCGCTGGCAGGATCAAGTACGCCGGGACCAGCACCAAACCGCTCGGCCAGGTCGGCACTCTGGGCATAACTGCACAACAGCTGGTTTTTTACTAAGGTATCTGCAGCAAGGCCAGTGCTGACTCTTTGCATCTGCAACTGGCTGAGGCGATAGATAGTCTCCATCAGCCGGACATTATCCGCCTCACCCAGTGAGCCGCCGAGCAGGCCGCCCAGGTCAATCAGGCCGGTGGCGTCTGCCGGGCGCTCCACCTTGGTAGGTCGCAGGGCGGCATCAATCATGGCCGCTGGCGCCATGGAGTTGCCACCAGACTCACTGTTACGGGAACCCACCAGCGCCAGTAACTCGCCCCTGGCACCGGCACCGCCGGCACCAGCCCGGCTGATGCCATACATGGGATTGTGGGGATTATTAGCGGTGTCATTCTGCGAGCGGGCCGGAATCACCGCGCCGTTGATATTGCCGGCGACACTGCCGGCGCGCTCAAGGATACCGCGCAGCATGGCACTGTCGGCATGGAACGCCAGGCCCAGGGAACTGTCCACCAGATCGTTAGTGCCACTGGCGGGATTGACCATGGAGGGGAGCAGGTCACCAGGCAGACCCTGTTTGCTGTAACCCGCAGTCGTGAGGAAATCCAGTTGCCCGCCGCGCTGGCCGATCAAGACGTTGGAACCGGCGATATTGGCACCACCTGCCAGATCAATACACAAAAACGGAATCTTGTTGTTACCCTGGGGTCCCGTCAGGCAACCCGCCGGCGGCGCAATCGACAGGGCCCGGGCGGGCATACTCAGCAGGCTCAGGGCCGGACCACCCACCACTACACCAACACCGGCGAGAAAACCCTGGGCGATAAACTCGCGCCGCGTCCGAGGTCGTGGATGCTGCTGGTGCCGCAGTGGCTGCTCAGGCGGTACATATCTGGATTTCATCGCATGTTTCCTGTTGTTTGTGCCGGCAGGTGAGCGCGGCAACCGTTTGATGCGGCGCGGCGCGTCATTGCACTAACATCCCGGCATGACCAAAACTCGCCGCACAGGTGGCCATCACCATGGCCTGGGTATCCGCCGTGCCATTGGCCAACAGATCGTCAAGCAACAAGTCCAGCAACACCTTGATAGCGCCCGTATCAGGCTGGGTCGCCAACTGGCCGCCCTGGGCGTCGGTGTTGACCGCCAGACGAGCGATTAAGGGGGCAGTCACCAGGTCACGGTTGTCGACACCCAGGGCAACAGTGGCCGGCTGGTTAAAATCCACCCCGCTGAAAAAACTGGCGCGCCGACTGACGTCACTGGTGAGCGCCTGACAATAGGCAACCGTCAACTGCGCTACCGCCATCTGCTGCGCAGTCGAAAAGACGCGGATGTTTTCGCTGACAGGTAACTGTTGCATCAGGCCTGTAAAGGTGGTCCGCAGGGTTGCCCCGTCAATGCCCGTCAGCTGCGCCAGGCTAGCGTTAATCTCGGCAAAATGGCGCACACCAATGCTGGCCTGCGGCGCCAGGTCAGCGGCTGGCACCGGACTCGGCAAAGGCGCTACCGAAGGATCAAAACGGCGACTGCCGATCCCTTCAAAGGTCAGGAAAAACTCATCCAGGGCCGGCCCCTTCTCCTGGGCTATCAGTGTCCCCACCGAGGCCAGGTAACCTCCTGCCGCCTGCATGGCGGGTGCCGGCAGGGTGCCCGTGGCATCTGCCAGCGCTGCCGCAAAATCACCCTGCAGTCGCGCATAAGCCTGGCCGGTGGTCGCTTCGCGGCCGTTGATGCCAATCCGCAGGCCTTCCAGGCTGACCGATGTGACGGCGACATTGACGCTGCTGTCGAGACTGATGAGTTGTGGATCAGTGAACAGGTAGCTGTAGTTATCAAACTGCGCCACCGTAAATTTGATATACATGGCGGACGCATCCACCAGGCCGGCCGCGGACAAGGCAAACAACAGGAAAAATTTCTGCCCCACCCCGGCCCCATAGTTCGCTGCAATCTGTGCCTGGGTCAGCGCCCGATTGTGGATCGCCAGCAGCCGTATAGTGCCCAGCCAGGGGTGATTGCCACTGACCTCGTCACCCAGCATCAGTGCAAAGCTGCTGTTCCAGTCGGCCAGGCCCGTGCTGCCCTGCGCATCCAGGGCGCTCGAGTCCTGACCATTGACATAAATGCGGCGACCGTCAACCGGATTGAAGGTCACCACCACATGTTGCAGCGTCGCCTGCAGTAACTCGTTAGCGGTGGGGGTCGACAAGGCTGGCAGGCCATTGCTGTCGGTCACGGCACTGCGATTCAGGAAATCATAGTTATACAGCGACTGGCCAAGGGTGAAGTTGCGCTCCGTGTCGCCACCGGAATAGCTGACGATACGACTGACATCATCCTGGGAGACATTGGCCGGCGCGACCCAGGCCTCAATGCTGTATTCGCTGGTGGCCGTTATCAGGTCATAAAGTTTCCGGCTGTCGCGCGTCAGGCCCTGGGCCCGGGCACCATTAAGACGTAGACCCCAGGCATTTTCCCAGCTGTAGTCACCTGTCAGGGTCAGGTCCAGGGCCGGGTTAACACCACTGGTATCAAATGCCGTAACACCGCTGCCCGCCTTAAATTCATACAGGGCAATGACATTGTCGTCGATGCGGCCGCCGCTGCTGGCAACAATACCATCCCGCGTCAGCACCAGGGCACCACTGACCAGCCGCTCGGCCTCAATGGCCTGGGGCAGGCTGAGCGCCGCCAGGGCACTAACAGCAGCCTCCATGGTCGCGGCATCACTGGCACAGGTGCTCCAGCAATGGTGAGACTCCTGGCGCAGGCGCAACACCAGCCGCGATTGGTCCGGGCTGTCGAGGTCAATCTTGCTTTGCACCGCGCTGTACGCCACGGCCACATCGCTGCTGGCAAAATAGGGTTGTTGTGGCGCGGCGGCATCCTCGGCGTGGCAGCGCGAACAGTTTCGAGTCGCGTCAATACGCAACACTGGCTGCCACACCAGCGCGGCAAAATCATCACTGCTGGCGGCAAAGGTGCGGCTGCTGCCCGGCCTGTGAAAGGCCGGCGCAGTGAGACTCACTACCTGGGCACCGCCGCCACTGGTACCGGCCCAGGCGGTAATATAGGCCTGTATCAGGTCTGCACAGGCGCTGTTGCTGCTGAGCCAGCAGTTGTGGCCACCACCCACCTTGGTCGCCAGGCGCGAATTGCGGGGCTGGCTGAGATCCACCAGACCATTGGCTGTGGCATAAGCCAGGTTGATATCATCATCGCGGACAAAAGCGCCGGTGCCGACACCACCCTGCTGATGACAGTTTCCACATCGATCTGGCGCTGCCAGGTTATCCCAGACATTGACCTTAAACTGCTGCACATCGGTGGTGATCGGCGCCGGGCCCGAATAGGTCAGGGCCCGGGCATTGGCGCTTGCCGCACTGGCCGTCAGGTCCAGTTGCACGCTGTTAGGCGCACCACTGCCGCCGCTGCAGCCTGCCAGCAACAAGACACTGACCAGGACCGCTGCCAGTGCGTGGCCATATGTTCTGCGAGAAGTTCTACCAGAAGTTCTGCCAGAAGTTCTGCCCCAACCCTGTTGCGGCCAACCTGACATCATGGTGCCAACCCCGCTGAACAATAGGTGGCGGTATCGACAAACACCTGGCGTAACTGGTAACCGCTGTCGGCAAACCGCGCCACAGCCTGGCTCACAAGACTGCGATCACTGGCGTCAGCCGGCTTGCGCAGGCACACAGTGGCAAACACTTTTTCCACCTGGCACTGGGCAAAGGCGGCACTGTTGGCGAGTTCAGCACCCATGCTGCTGGCACCCTGGCCCGCCCCCGGTTGGCTGGCGTCCCAGCCCAGCACTCGGTTGGGACCCGCGCGCCAGTAATTTGCCCACTGGTCATCAGGGGTGCGAAAGCCATGGGGAAAGTTGTCAGCATTTATCAGGTACTTGTCCTGCACCTGGCCGGCGGTATACACCAGACGGCCGTTTTCCGGGGTGTCCGTATACTCAAAATTGTAATAGGCAAAGGCCTGCGCCAACGGGTCCATACCCGTATGACAACCAACGCAGCCGTTGTTAAACAGCCGACTGTCACCGCCGGGGCTGCGCGAGACATCCTGGCGAATACGGTCAGGCACACCGGTGATATCTTCCAGTTGCTCAAGATCACGGCACAAATGGTTCATCAGCGTAAAGCGCAACATGGCGCGGTTGGTGCCGTCGATAAAAAACGCCTTGGCTGCTGAGCGACTGGTGAGGATGCCCGCACTGGCCTCCGCCGGCAGACCCGTTAGCGCCGCCTGAGAGCGCAACTCAAGGGTATCGCGCAGGCTCAGGCCCTGGTTCTCCAGGGCCTCATAATGATCATTGTTGGCGCTAGCATAGGCCGGCAACTGAGTCGCGTTACCCACATAAACAATGTCGTCCCAGAGCAGGCGGCGCAGATCCAGATCATCCCGAACTACCCCTATAAAAGTTGCCAGGTAATCGTCCAGTGGCACAAAAGGCGTTTGCTCCCGGTTGGTCCAGGGCGCCGCCATGGTTTTTAAGGTCACGGCATAAAAGGTTTCAGTGCGGGTCGCCAGCAGGGCCGCTGCCTCAACATTGCCGGCGGCAACCAGGCTGCTCATTTGCACCAGCAGTGGCTCTGCCTGGGTAGCTGCGGGACTGGGCACGGGGGGCACACCCGCCAGGCGGTCATGGATAAATTTAGCCCGTTCCGCAGGTCCTGCCATGACGCTGGCGCAGATCAGGGCAAGGCCAATAACCAGCAGGATATTACCGCCGACGCGCAGCGAGCGGTGTTGGTCTGTTTGTCCTGAGCGACGCGAAGACATGGCCCGGCATCAACTTTTTTTGGGAATATGCCGCTGTTTTAGGCCCAAACGCCGTTGATCTCGACCTTTAATTTGGGTTTTGTCAGGAAAGATGAACTGCTTCACAAACAACACGGAACAGAGTTCCGACCCATCACTGGCCGAAGCGCCGAAGGTCCCAAAAGGTCATTTTTGCAGATGTGGCCATTTCTGATTTTGCCTGCGACTTTGCGGTTGGTTAATGTGGGTCGCTCGTATACCAGCCACCACCATCACATCAAGCGAGGAACGACCCATGAGCGAAGCCCGGGACACCAGCAAGACACCCAATCCCTATGAGATTGCCCTGGAGCAATTCGACCTGTTGCGTGCCGATATGTTTGTCAATGATAACCATGTGGGCTTTTTTGAGCGCCTGCGCAGAGAAGACCCAGTACATCTGCAGCAGGACCATGCGATTGTCGGCTCCTTCTGGAACGTCACCCGTTACAAAGACATCATGGAAGTTGATACCAACCATGATATTTACTCATCCGCCGGCTCCATCACTGCCGATGATCCTGACGAAGACTTTACTCTGCCTATGTTTATCGCCATGGACCCACCAAAACACGACCAGCAGCGTAAGGAAGTCAGCCCGGTGGTGGCGCCCACCAACCTGGCGAAAATGGAAAGTGAGATTCGCGGCCGGGTTGTGACCATTCTTGAGAGCCTGCCCCTCAACCAGGAATTCAACTGGGTTGACCGTGTATCTATCGAGTTGACCACCCAGATGCTGGCAACCCTGTTCGACTTTCCCTTTGCGGACCGCAGCAAACTGACCCGCTGGTCTGATGTGGCCACCGCTGACGTGGAGTCCGGCGATATTGTCGCCACAGAAGATGAGCGGCGCGCCGAGTTGTATGAATGCCTGGAGTATTTTACCGGTCTGTGGAACCAGCGGGTTAACGAGCCGCCCCGCGGCGACCTGATTTCCATGCTTGCCCACGGCGAATCCACCCGCAACATGGACCCGCTGGAATACCTGGGCAACCTGATCCTGCTGATTGTTGGCGGCAATGACACCACCCGTAACTCGATCACTGGCGGCGTCTGGTTTCTCAACCAGAATCCTGGGGAATACCAGAAGCTGCGAGACAATCCCGGCCTGATCGCCAACATGGTGCCCGAGATTATTCGCTACCAGACACCCCTGGCCTATATGCGCCGCACCGCCCTGAAAGACACCATCCTTGGTGGCAAACACATCAAGGCAGGTGACAAGCTGCTGATGTGGTATGTCTCGGGCAACCGTGACAGCGCCAACATCGACCGTGCTGATGAGTTCCTCATTGACCGGCCCAAGGCGCGCCAGCATCTGTCTTTTGGTTTTGGCATCCATCGCTGCATGGGCAATCGCCTGGCCGAGATGCAGTTGCGGATTCTCTGGGAGGAGATCTCGAAGCGTTTTGCCAACATCGAAGTTGTCGGCCAGCCAACCTGGGTCAAGTCTTCCTTTGTGAAAGGTTATACCAACCTGCCAGTTATCCTCCACGCCAGATAGGCCCGCCCCGCAACACGGCCAACCGGCCTGGCCCCGGGCACCCATCGCGGTGCCCGGGCGCTGTTGTCATCCGCAATATTATTTTTGGTTTGTTGCAGACCAGTCCCGCAGAAACTGTGAACCCGTCGAGCGTTTGCTATTGTCGCCTCGTCAACAATGGCCTGCATGGATAGTTCCCGCGCGCATTTTCGATACTTTCGATACTTTCGGTACTGGCTCGCCTGCCTGGGCGCGCTCCTGCTGGCAGCCTGTGGCCAGCAGGACGGCAACACCAGCCTGGAAACTTTTTCCGCGCAGAATCCTGACCCGGTTATCGTTGATCTGCCCATTGCCTATATTAAACGCCCCCTGCCCCTCGCCAGCAGCGGCCTGTTGGCGGCTGCTGACCTGCTGGCGCCAGCCGACTTCCAGCCTGGCGCCGGACTCTATCTGCGGGAGCGTGCCGCCCCCAGCGCGGTTGAAACCAACCTGACAGCAGACCTGTTTGCTGCGGGCGAAGCCTATGACATCAAAGACCTGGCAGTGGCCGCCGATGGCCAACAGTTGTTGTTCGCCTTGCGCGCCCCGGCGCTCGCCGACGTGAATGCCGACCAGCAACCACGCTGGGATATCTGGTCCTATTCCCTGCGCAACAAAGCCCTGTTCAGGGTTATTGCCGCTGATGCCATCGCCGCTGCAGGTGATGATATCAGTCCGGATTTTCTCGCTGACGGCCGCATTGTGTTTGCCTCAAACCGCCAGCAGCGCAGCCGTTCCCTGCTGCTGGACGATGGCAAGCCGCAGTATTCGGCGCTGCTAGAAAACGGCGATGAGACGGCTTTTGTGCTCCATGTGATGGATGCCGACGGCCGCAATATCGAACAGATCAGTTTTAACCAGAGCCATGACCTGGCGCCCACCGTCCTGGCCGACGGCAAGATACTGTTCCTGCGCTGGGACCATGTGGCGAATCGAAATAACCTGGCCTTCTACCAGATGAATCCTGACGGCAGCGAGCTGGAAATCGTCTATGGTTATCACAGCCAGTTGACGGGTACCAATGGCAGCGAAGCCACCTTCTGGCACCCAGCTGAACTGCCGGATGGCAACCTGCTGGCCAGCCTGCGACCCCGCAGCGGCAATGGTTATGGTGGTGATCTGGTCAGCATTGCTATCCAGCACTTCACTGACCTGGCACAACCCATCAACACCCCGGCCAGTGCCAGCCCTGGCAGCAGTACCACCGCCCAGCGCAGCCTGGCGCTGTTACCCATCACCACCAGCGCCGGCTCGTTACACGGCCAGTTTAACAGCGCCGCCCCCTTGTTTGACGGCAGCCAGCGGCTGCTGGTGAGCTGGAGCCAGTGTCGCCTGCAGGCCAGCCAGGACCTGAGTGTTATTGTCCCCTGCACCGAAAGCCTGCTTGCCGACCCGGCCTACCAGTCGGCACCACCCTTGTTTGGTCTGTGGCTGCTGGATCCAAAGGCGCAGACCCAATTGCCCATCGCCACCCCCCAGGAAGGTCAAATGGTGACCGAGGCGGCGGTCCTGGCACCACGCCCGGCACCGGCCTATATACCACCCCTGGCACCGGCGAATGCAGACCAACAGCAGTTGCTGGCCGACGGCCTGGGTGTCGTGCAGATTCGCAGTGTCTATGATCTGGGTGGTGTGGATACCACCGCCAACGGTATCAGCGTGCTGGCCGATCCGGCGCTTACTGCAACCTTAGCCCGCCCCGCCCATTACCTGCGCCTGGTAAAAGCCGTTGGCATACCAGACGACACAGTCCGCGACTTCGACAACAGCGCTTTTGGCATCAGTCGCAGCCAGCAGATGCGCGAGGTTCTTGGCTATGTGCCCATTGAACCCGATGGTTCCGTCGCCTTTGCCGTGCCCGCAGACCTGGCATTTGGCCTGAGTATTGTTGATGCTGCAGGTCAGCGCATCAGCCAGCGCCATAACAACTGGCTGCATCTGCGTGCCGGCAGCACAATAACCTGCAATGGTTGCCATACCAGCGCCAGCACCATCGCCCATGGCCGCCCGGCGGCGGAACCACCGAGCATTAACCCAGGCGCCGCAACCAATGGCCGGCACTACCCAACAACACCAGCAGACCTGGTGGCCGACCTGGGTGAGACCATGGCCGAAACCTACGCCCGGGTCCACGGCCTGCGCCGCCCCAGTGTTGATCTGTTAAACATTGATGTCTGGCGCGCAGCCCCGCTGCCCGCTGTGGCCTTACGCTACGCTGACCTGCAGACGCCGCCACCAGTTAGCGCCGCCTGCCAGCAGCACTGGACCAGCCGCTGCCGCATCATCATCAACTACCCGGACCATATCGCACCCTTGTGGGACCTGCCACGGGCCATTGCCGACCCTGCCGACCCGACGACAAGCCTGAATATCACCTGCACTCAATGTCACGGCGATACCGATGCTAATGGCAGCCCTAGGGTGCCGGCGGCGCAACTGGACCTGCGCAACACTGCCTCAGACATGAATGACCTGCAGGTCACCAGTTATCGCGAGTTACTGGCCAACGACCAGGCACTGGTGCTCGATCCCACCGGCGTACTGATTACCGAGTTAGTCCAGGCCACAGACAACAGCGGCAACCTGCTGTTCCAGCTTGATGGCAACGGCGACCTGCAGCTCGACAGCAACAACAACCCCATACCCATGCTGGTGACGGTTAATGTCGCGCGCAGCATGTCCACCAACGGCGCCAGGTCCAGCGTTAAGTTTTTTAACCAATTTGCCCCAACCGGCAGCCATGCCGACTGGCTCAGCCCCGCAGAGTTACGCCTGTTAGCCGAATGGCTGGATATTGGCGGCCAGTATTACAACAATCCCTTTGCGGCACCGCTTAACTGATATGCGCCGCGGCATCCACCATGGGTCACTGCCAAGCCTGCTGGGTTTGAGCCTGTTGTTTGCCAGCGCCGCACTGCAGGGCAAGGATACACCGGCCAAGATGCTGATCCGCGCCCCCTATGTGGACCTGCATTCCGGCCCGGGGCGGGGTTATCCCGTAACCTATGCAGTGGCAAAGGGCGAGACCGTGACCCTCGAGCGCCAGCGCACCAACTGGATTAAGGTCAGCACTCGCCGCCAGGTTAGCGGCTGGGCCCAAGCGTCCGACCTGTTTCCGGCAACTCCGCAGACACCTGCAGGTTTGGCGCCCGGGCACTGGCAGACAGGCCTGACCTTTGGCGACTTTCAGGGCGCCAGATCCACCAGCCTGGTGGTTGGCTACCAGCTGAGTGCACATTTTACCGCTGAGGTGATACTGACCCAGGTGCTCGGCGATTTCTCCGACAGCCGAGTGGGCCGCCTCCAGCTCAAACACACCACCTGGCCCAGCGCCCGCCTGAGCCCGGTGTTTGGCCTGGGCGCCGGTAAAATCACCACCAGCCCGGATGCCACCCTGGTGCGCAGCGCCGATCGTACCGACTCAGTGCTGACAGTCACACTGGGGGGCCGGTACCAGCTGGCTCAGCGTTATCTGCTGAGTGTCGAATATACCAACCACTTGATCTTGACCAGTCGCAACCAGAATGAGGAGGTTTCCGAATGGAAGCTTGGAATCAGCGCATCTTTATAATCATTATCGTTGTTCTGTGTGTCGGCCACGTATTTGCCGCGGAGCCAGATGCCAACAACACCAATATCGACCTGCTGCTGCAGACCGACAGGGATCGGCGGGAAATCACTCGAGCCCAGCTGGACACCGAAGATTTCGAATTTGGGCTGGCCAGCGGCATCATCAATATTGAGGATTTTGGCAGCAGCAATGTCAATCGTCTGCGCCTCGCCTTGCATGTCACCGAAGACTTTTTCCTTGAGGCCGATTACGGCCGCACGCGCTTACAACTCACCAGTTTTGAGCGCCTCAGCGGCGCCGCCCAACTGCTCAGCGAGCGTCAGCGTGAGGTCAGTTATTACACTGTCGCTGTGGGCTACAAGCTGTTTCCCAGCGAGATATACCTGGGCAACAATTACGCCTTTTACGGTAACGGCTACCTGACCCTGGGCGCCGGTAATGTCAACTTTGCCGGTGAGAACCACGCCTCAACCGTCTTTGGCGCTGGCTTGCAGTTGTTTCCTACAGACTGGCTGGCGCTGCATGTCAGTCTTCGTGACCATCTGTTTGAACATGATCTGCTGGGCGCCGCCACTCGCACTCAGAACCTCGAAGCCACCCTTGGCATCAGCGCCTATTTCTAGGAGACCAGCATGGCCAACCAACACCTGACTAACAAACAATCACAACATGGCGCCCGCCTGCTCTGCGCCGCCCTGTGCACCGCAGTACTGGCATTACCGGCCATGGCTGATGCCATTCCCGTCTTCGGTGCGGCACCAGACTTTACCCTGCCGAGGGCAGCCGGCGGCAATCTGCGCCTCGCTGAGCAGCGCGGCGATGTCATCATGCTCAACTTCTGGGCTTCCTGGTGTGGCCCCTGTCGGCAGGAACTGCCGGCGCTGGCAGAACTGCACAACCGTTTTGGGCCGGCGGGTTTTAAAGTCCTGGGGATTAATGTTGATGCTCAGCCGGAAAAAGCCCAACGTATCCTGCAGGAATTAAACCTGCCCTTCCCCATTCTTTACGATAGCGCCGGTGCGGTCAGCGCCACTTATCGGGTGAATGCCATGCCCAGCACAGTGATCATCGACCGTGACGGCCAGATGCGTTACCTGCACGAAGGCTATAAGGCCGGTTATGCGGATCTGTATCGCAGTGAGATCACTGAGTTGCTCGGCGAATGAATAGCGGTAGCAAAACCGTCCAGGTCATCACCAGCCTGCTGCTGTTGGCATTAGGCGGCTGCAGCCAGTTGCCCATTGAACCCTGGGTGAAACCCTATGAGCGGCAGCACCTGGCGGATCCCATTATGGCCTTTGACCGCGACCCAGTGGCAGCCAGCTACCTGAGCCATGTCTATGAAGCACGGGAGTCTGCACGGGGCGCCGAGGGTGGCAGTGGAGGTGGCTGTGGTTGCAACTGAGAAGTTATCCAGGCTACTGCTCAGCAGCCTCACCGCCCTTGGTCTGCTGTTGGCGAGCCTGCTGGCAACCTGCACGGCCGCCGTGTTGCCCGAAGACCGTCTGGACCTGTTGTACCATGCCTATGATGGCGGTGGCGCACAGATCCAAGGACCCTCTCTGCTGATCCGTAAATCCTTCAGCAATAAGGTTTCGGTGCGCGCTAACTATTATGTGGACATGGTCAGCAGCGCCTCTATTGATGTCCAGGCCACCGCCAGTCCTTATGCTGAGGAGCGGGTTGAGACCAGCCTCGGCGTGGATTATCTGCTGGACAGCACCAATCTGAGCCTGGGCATCACCAACAGTAAAGAGAGTGACTACACCGCCCGCAGCCTTGGCCTCAGTATCAGCCAGAGTCTGTTTGGTGACCTGACCACGGTAACCATGAGCGCCAGCGCCGGCGAGGACACAGTCAGTCGTAATGGAGATAGCACATTCAGCGATGGCGTCAGTCGCCGCCGGCTGGGCCTGAACATCGCCCAGGTGTTAACCAAAAACCTGATTGTTGCAGCGAATGCCGAAACCGTCATAGACCAGGGTTTCCTGAACAACCCCTATCGCTCCGTCCGTTTTGTCGACCCTGCTTCGGCCCAGGGTTACAGCTATGCGGCGGAAGTTTATCCAAGGACCCGCAACAGTGATGCCCTGGCGCTGCGCGCCATGTATTACCTGCCGTGGCGGGCATCCCTGCGGGGCGAATATCGCTATTACAGTGATAGCTGGGCCATCACCGCGAGTAACGTTGAAGTAAAGTATATCCAGCCGGTACCACGGCTGCTGGAAGGCCTGACAATCGAACTAAAGCTGCGAGGATACGACCAGACCGCAGCAGAGTTCTACAATGACCTGTTTCCCTACCGGAATGCCCAAACCTTCCTGGCCCGGGACAAGGAGCTTAGTGATTTTCAGTCACGCAGCTTCGGCATAGGCCTGGCATACGAATTTAAGCCGCCCGTGTCCATGTTGCAGAAAAGCAGCATTAATCTTTACTGGGACCATATGCAGTTTCGCTACAACAACTTCCTTGATGTGACCCGAGGCGGACCCGCCGGCGCGGAACCGGCCTATGGCTTTAATGCCAATGTGGTGCGTTTGTTTTTATCGGTCTGGTACTAGCTTCTTGTGCTAGGTTCTGGGACGCAACTTATAGGTAAGGCCGGCTTTTACCGCCAACCATTCATGGTTGATGATGGAAAACACCACCGTGTCGCGATAGCTGCCGTCGGCCATCTGCTGGTGATTTCGCAATACACCATCCTGCTTGGCACCCAGGCGCGCGATGGCATCACGCGACGCCTGGTTATGCCAGTGGGTTCGAAACTCCACAGCAATGGCGTCCAGATGCTCAAAGGCATGGGTCAACAGCAACAGCTTACACTCGGTATTCACCACGGTTCGCTGGTAGCGTCTGGCATACCAGGTATAACCAATTTCCAGCCGCCGCCGGCCAGGTTCGGCATTACAGAAACGCGTGGTACCAACAATTTCACTGGTGGCATTCTCGACTACCACAAAAGCGCAAGCGCGACCCAGTTCCTGCTCGGCAAAGGCAAAGTCAATATAGGCAGCAACAGTGTCGGCAGCGGGGACGGGGGTATACCAAAGATTCCACAATTCGCCGTCACTGGCAGCGGCCACCAGCGCCGGTCCGTGATCTTTTTGCAGGGGCCGCAGAGTGACCGTCTGGCCGGTCAGGGTGATGGGGTTGAGCCAGGGTGAATTGTGCATATAGGCAACTCCTTGTTGGCAACTCCTT
>JANQYP010000014.1:2737-11224 GCA_030728785.1 Pseudomonadales bacterium | reverse complement strand
GGCAACTCCTTGTTGGCAACTCCTTAAAGTGCATGTTTATCCATAAAATTCGTCGTTGCTACCGGGGCGTCAGGCTGTCAGCATAGGCAAACAGCGCCGGCGCACCGCCCGTGTGCCAGAACAACACCCGCGCATCTTTAGCGATTTCTTCGGTGCGCAACATCGCCAACAGGCCGCCCATGGCCCGCCCGGTGTAGACCGGGTCAAGGATAATACCCTCAGTGCGTGCTGTGAGTAAAATGGCCTCGCGCTCTCGAGCACCAACCACGCCATAACCATCACCCAGATAATCATCATTGAGTAGCACATCAGCGGCCGAAAATTTGTGGGTCATACTCAGCATTCGCGCAGTGCGGTTAGCCAGCTCCAGAACCTGGGCAGAAAACGCCAGGTCGCCAGATTCCCCCTTGTCAATATTGATGCCCAGCACCTGGTAGCCCTGATCACAGGCAACCTTGCCGAGCATCAGGCCGGCCTGGGTGCCACCGGAGCTGGAGGCAAAAACAATATGGGTGAAAGGCTCCGTCGTCTGCGCTACCAGTTCGCGGCTGGCCTGCAGAAAAGCCACAGCGCCAAGCTCGTTAGAGCCACCGTAGGGCACCACATAAGGCTTGTGGCCTGCAGCTGCCAGCTGCACCTGCAGGACCGGAATATCCTCCCCCTTGCGATGTTCACCGGCCCAGTGAATATGGCTGCCAAACAGCTGGTCGAGGAGCAGGTTACCTGTGGCCTGGCCTGGCGCCTCGCCCCCCAGCACCAGATGGCATGCCAGGCCCAGCTGGGCAGCAGCGGCGGCGGTCTGCCGACAGTGGTTAGATTGCGCGGCGCCAGCGGTGATAATCGTGTCACAACCCTGCGCCAGGGCATCCGCAAGAATATATTCCAGCTTGCGGGTCTTGTTGCCACCCAGGGCCAGGCCTGTCAGGTCGTCGCGCTTAATAAATATGTCTGCGCCACCAACTGCTTCAGTAAGGCGATTGAGGCGCACTGTGGGGGTGGGGAAAAATCCCAGGGAAATGCGCCCCGGCTGGATATGGGACATGGGTAAAACTCCGGGTTACAAGGGCGAGCCAGGTACAGGCTCGAAGGTTAAGGGAGATGCCATCTGCGCCTTCAACAAAGCTGGTTCAGCCTGGCATACTGCAGCAGCATAATAGTTTTGGCATCCTTGATCTCGCCACTGGCAATCATGGCATAGGCGGCGTCAAAGTGGCGCTCCAGCACCTCGATATTTTCCTGCTCCTGGGCCAGGCCACCGCCGGCCGAAACTTGCATGGCCGGACTGTATTGGGCGACAAAAAAATGCATTATTTCTGTCACCGCACCCGGTGACATATACGCCTCAAATATCTTGTTAACCTGCCGGATCTTGTAGCCCGTCTCCTCTTCGATTTCTTTACGGATACAGTCTGCCGGGTTATCCCCATCCAGCAAGCCAGCACAGGTTTCTACCAACAGGCCGTCGGGGTTGCCATTGATGTAGGTTGGCAGGCGAAACTGGCGGGTCAGGATAATATTGCCCGTGGCTGGGTTATACAGAAAAACTGTCGCCCCGTTACCCCGGTCGTACGCCTCCCGCTGCTGGTGTTGCCACTGGCCAGCATTATTCAGATAGTCATAAGCGTATCGGTAAAGTTTATACCAGTTGCTCGACAACAGAGTTTTGCTGATATGGCGAATGCGTTTTGAGTCCATGGCAGATCCTGATTTAGCGGGTGTCTTGTGCTGGCCAGCGCCAGCCATTGCTGAATATAAGTCGAGGCCCAGCGCCTGCGCAGTCAGCTGATTTTTAACCATTTTTACTCCGACCCCAAATATCAGTCGACAATACCCTGTTGACCTTAATCCGGGCCAGCATTAGGATTATTGACCAATTCGTCAGTAGCCTGTGTATATGACCGACCTGCAGACCTTTCGACAAGACACACGCGCCTGGCTGGCGGCGAATTGCCCGGCCTCTATGCGCAGCCCCATGGTACCTGGCGAGGAAGTGGGTGGCGGCAATAAACGCCGCAGCAGCAACCCGGACGCCTATATCTGGTTGCAACGTATGGCCGCCAAAGGCTGGACAGTACCTACCTGGCCTGCAGCCTATGGCGGTGCGGGGCTCGACAAAACACAATTCCTGATCCTGCTGGAAGAACTGCAGGCCATTCAGGCCCGCCCACCCCTTGGCGGCATGGGTGTTACCATGCTTGGTCCAACCCTGCTCGAATACGGCACCGACGACCAGAAGCTGCGCCATCTGCCGCCTATCGCTCGGGGTGAGACCGCCTGGTGCCAGGGTTACAGCGAACCCGGCGCCGGTTCCGACCTGGCCAGCCTGCAGACCAAAGCCGAAGACAAGGGCGACTATTATCTGGTCAACGGTTCCAAAATATGGACCTCCGGGGCTGACTATGCAGACTGGATCTTCTGCCTGGTACGCACCGACAAGCAGGCGCCAAAACATGAAGGCATCAGCTTTCTGCTGTTCTCCATGGACAGCCCCGGCGTCACTACCCTGCCTATTGTCCTGCTCAACGGCCAGTCACCTTTCTGCCAGACGTTTTTCGACAATGTGCAGGTACCAAAAAGTCAGCTGGTACATAAGGTCAACCAGGGTTGGTCAGTTGCCAAACGGCTGCTCCAGCATGAACGCTCAGGTCTGGCGGCACTCGCCAGTGCCGACACTGCCGGCCCCCTGGACCGCATCAAACCCGAACTGTCGCTGCCGAACCTGGCCCGTCACTATGGCCAGTCGAATGTTATTGAGGACTCAGCCCTGCGCACCAGCATCATCGGCAACGAAATGCTGAAACGTGCCTACCTGCTCACCCAACAGCGCACGGTGGCGGAGTCAGAAGCCAACACCCCCGGGGCCGCCACGTCCATCTTCAAGTATGTAGAAGCGGAGTTGGTCAAGGCCCAGCTGGAAATACAGCTGCGTATCCGCGGCACCCAGGGCCTCGGCTGGGAGGGTGACAACTTCAGCGCCCGGGAAATCAGCATGGGCCGGCTCTGGCTGGAATCTAAGGCTATTTCTATCGCCGGCGGTTCCAACGAAATCCAGCTGAACATTATTGCCAAGCGCGTCCTTGGCCTGCCGGACTGACATGGCGCCATTACCTAGCAAAACATTACCTAGCAAAACATCAGCTAGCAAAACATCAGCCAGCAAAACATCAGCAGCCGCCGGCAACGCCAAACGTTCACGCCTGCCGCCTGCAGATCGCGCCTCTGAGATCCTCAATGCCGCCATGAATCTTGTCTTGAGTGACGGTATCTCGAGGCTGACAATGGCGGCCGTGGCGCAACAGGCCGGTGTCAGCAAAGCTCTGGTATATACCTACTTCCCCAATATTGCGGCATTGCTGCAGCAAGTTTATGTTCGCGAGAACCAACATCTGCATCAGCAGTATGCGGACGCCCTGGCTGCACCCCACAGTTTTGAGTCCATGGTCAAGACCACGGCGCACATCAGCCGTGTCGCCCAGCGCGAGCGCCAGTTGATTATCCAGCGCCTCAGCGCTGATCCTGTGTTGCAGACGCAGATGGCCAGCGAAGACTTGAAAAACCGCGCTGCCATCACGGCATTTCTGACGGCTGAAATTGTTCGAAACTTCAATATCCCATCCGCCATTGCCCGCCAGGCAACCACTTTGGCGCTGGGCTACGACAGCGCCGCGGCGGCTGCTAAGAGTCCCGCACTGGAGGATATTTGGGGCGCCATGATTGTCGGCGCCATGCAGGAGCTGGAAAAAAGATACGGCAATCCACAGGAGCCCAACCATGACTGAACCACTGACAGGGCCCTTCTGGGCCGCAAGAAACTGGTCTGCCGATGCCGGCGCGGGCAGCATCCATGACGACCAGACCGCCGCCACCCTGGGCTTTCGCGGCGGCACCGTGGCCGGCGATGTGCATATGAACCAGTTCCCGCCCTTGCTGGTGAAAGTGTTTGGCCAGCAATGGTTCGAGCGCGGCAATCTGTCCTTAAGCTTTAAGAATGCCACCGTTGATCTTGAACGGGTCAAGGTGTTTGCCATGCCCCTGGTGCCTGGCGAGCACCAGGTAAAAGTCTGGATGGCGCGCGACGATGGCTTGTTGGTCTGTACCGGCACCGCCGCCTTAGGTGACCACAGCCAATCGGAATTACGCAGCAAAGACCTGCGGCCATGTGACCCCGCCGAGCTAAAGATATTACATCAATTACAACCAGGCATGTCGTTAGGCCACTACGATGTGCTTGCCGCAGCCACTAAACAGTTTGAACGTTATGACCAGCAACTCATCAGCGACCCCATCAGCTGGTATCGGGATGGCTCACCCTGGGGTGAGGTGGTGGCGGCGCCCTGCACCATTATCGAGTTTCTCTGGGCCTATCCCATGGCAGGACTGCTGCCTTATGTTGGCGAAGCAGTGAGCTTGTTCGGGGCCATGGAAATTGGCTTTAGCGCCGGGCCCTTCCTGCTCAACCAACACTACCATCTGCAGAGTCATGTGGTCTGTGTTGGCCAGAGCCCACAGACGGAATACGTGTGGTATGAAACCACCGCCACCAATGCCGCTGGCGCGGTGGTTGCAACTCTGCTGATGCAGTCGCGGGCCATGAAAGCCTCATCGCCGGCGTATCAACAGTAAGTTTAAGGCGCAGCACCACCAAAGACGCCCTCGGCAAGCATCCGAGTAATCTCTTGAGCATCAAATCCAGCCCTTTGGGCCAGCTCAACATTATGCTGGCCGAGGGTGGGGGCGGCAAAGTTGATCTGGCCCGGCTCATTGGCAAATTTGATGGGGATACCAATATGCTCTTTACCTTCGCTATCCTCGACAATCATTTGCCGGGCCCTGGCCTGCGGGTCATCAGCACCCTGGCGCAGGTCATTCACCGGCGCAAAGGCAATATTCAGATCCTCAAACCAGGCCACCCAATGGGCCTGGGTGTTGGCCAGAAAAGTGGTTTCAAAAAACGCCTTAACGGGAGCCTGGGTGGGCCCCGGCGGGGTTTCACATAGAGGGATCAGATCGGGCCGGCCCAACTTGTTGAGCAGCGCTACGGCAAAATGTAACTCCGAGGCACCCAGCACGATATGTTTGCCGTCGCTGGTGGCATAGATGTTATACATGGCCGATCCACCCCAGATACGCTCGTTCTTGACCACGGGCGCTTGTTTATGGGCAAACACGGCGCCCATATTGTTGGGGATACAGGCATACAACGAGTCCATCATGGCGAGATCAATATAGTCACCCGCACCCGTCTCCTTGCGGCGCAACAGGGCCATCAACACAGCCGCCAGGCCCATCATGGAGGTGAGCATATCGGCATTGGGAATGGCTGGTATGGCCGGGTTGCCGTCGGCGCCAAGATTGGCACTTAAAATACCCGCATAAGCCTCCGTCGCCAGATCATGTGCAGGCTTGGCCACATAGGGGCCAGTCTGACCAAAGGCTGACAGCGAGGCATAAACCACACCGGGATTGCGCGCCTTGACGGCCTCGTAGTCGAGACCCAGGCGAGTAATCACCCCCGGCCTGAAGGCCTCAATCACGACGTCACACTGGCTCGCCAGGCGCAATGCCAATTCACGACCCTGGGGATTTTTCAGGTCAAGCTGAATGCTCTTTTTGCCACGATGGGTATTGGCAAAATACACAGATTCAGCTTCCCTGAAGGGCCCAATCCGGCGATTGGGTTCGCCACCTTGCAGGGGTTCCAGCTTGATCACTTCGGCACCGTGGTCAACCATCATCTGGGTCAGCAGTGGACCCGGCAGGAACAAGGACAAATCCAGTACTTTAATGCCTTCGAGTTTCATCAGCGTCTGCCTGGTCAATTCAAGCTGGCCATGATGCCAGCCTGCCGGCAGGTTTGCCAGTCGCCTGGCTTTCAGCCCTGCTGGCTTGGCCCGGGCGCTCTTGCCAATGATTGCGCCACCAGGGCCTGAGTGATCTCGGCATGGCGCTGGCGATCAATTTTGTAACCCATGTAAAGGTACATGCCAAAAAAGGAGAAAATTGAGGTCGCTGGCCCGGCAATAAAACCCAGTTGCCAGATAATATCAGCATCAACGCTGCCCATCTTCGCCCCTCGCGGAAACGCAATCAGGTCCAGCAAAATCCCACCAAAAATCAGCCCCAGCGACGCTGTCGCCTTGACGGCAAAGGCTCGCGCCGCAAATATCACGCCCTCACGCCGTTCGCCTACTTCCAGTTCGTGCTCATCTGATATATCTGCAAACATGGAGTTTAATGTCGCAAAAATAATCGGACCCAAAGTTGAAGTGAAAACCGAGCTGAATATCAGCAGATACAACAAATTGTCTGAGCCGCGCTCCGGAAACCAGCTGACGCCACTCAAGGCCAGGATGATAGGCAGATTAATATTGATGATAACCAGTAACGCTGAACCAATCAGGGTGGGCTTTTTATCGAGTTTACGCGTCGCAATGGGAATCAGCAGAACTGACAGAACCAAGCCGACAAGACTACCAATGGGAATGAATTTTAACTGCTCAGTGGTCATGCCCCAGAAATGAAAGCCCATAAAGGGATTAAACACCCCTTCTATGGACAGGATAAACGTACCCAGCATCATGCCAAAAAAAATGGCCCGAAAGGACTTGTTATACAGCGCGTCTCGTACTTCCAAGAGCAGTCGCAACATACCAAACTTGCCTGCGGGCCTGGACTCTGACTGTTGCCGCAGCCGAGGTATTTCCCGCGCTGTACCAAGGCAACAAACTACAATGGCAAACACCATGATGCCACCGGCTGCTATTGACCAGGGTGTATAGGCATCCTTATTCAACAGGCCGGGATTAAACGCTTCAGTCGTTGGGAAGAACAACACATAAGACAATGGCACAAAGATAGCACCACCCATATAGCCAAAAAAAGTGTTCAGGGCATACAGGCTTGAGCGCTGATGATAATCCGGCGCGAGCTCCGCACCCAGGGCCAGGTGCGGCACATGATAAAAAGTCATGGAACCTCGCACCAGCACGGCAAAGGTCAATAACCAAAGAATATTACCCAGCTCACTCAACTCAGCCGGCGGATTAAACAGCAGGTAAAAGGTAATCGCGAGGGGTATTGCTGCCATAAGAATAAAGGGGTGCCGGCGCCCCCAGCGGGACCGCAACTTGTCCGACAAACCGCCCGCCACCGGATCGGAAACGGCATCAAAAACCAGGGCAATCGCTAGTGCAATACCCGTGCCTGTGGCGGAGACATGCAGCACCTGATTATAGTAAAAAAGTAAAAATGTGCTGAAACCGACGTTCTTGATCGATTCTGAAACCTGGCCAAAACCATAGGCCAGCATGGACGTAAATGGTAAGCGATGGGTCTGCAAATCAGCTGCTCCAAATAACGATAGGCACAATGCTTGCGGGCACAATTCTTGTAAGCACAATTCTTGTAAACACAATTATTCGACCATGATTCGAACACACAGGCATGCCAGGGCGCAATATATTCCGCCATGACCATGCTGGTTGCCGGCAATGGTGCTGGGCCGCTAAATTATTGCGACGCATAAACCAAGGCCGCATCAAAGGCGCGGCGATGCAACTATCAGGGTGCGTGACCCTCCACCAGCGGCAGGGCCTCATCTTTTACCCACTCACTCATGGAGCCGTCGTAGACCGCCACTGCCTCCTTGCCCAGCAGCAAACAGGCAAAAGCATCAATCGTGGCCGAGATACCACCACCGCAATAGGCAATAACCTGGCGATCGCCGAGCATGTCAGCTGCAGCCAACGCCTGTCGAACCTCATCAGCAGGGCGGAAGCGAGCGCCATCCAGCAGATTGTCATAATGAACATTGATGCTGCCGGGAATATGGCCGCGGCGGCCATAGTGGTGATTGCCCGTGCCCGCGTAAACTTCCGGCGCCAGGGCATTGACGGTGCAGACACTGCTATCCGTTATTGCTGCCAGCACCTCCGCCTGATTAACAAAACGATGTGGCAAGGTGCTGGACTCCCAGGTCGTCGGCGCATATTTGCGGGCCTGCACAGAACATTGCCGGCCGTCCCGTTGCCAGCCCTGCAAACCGCCATCAAGTATTGCGACGCGCTGGTGGCCACAATAATGCAGCAGCCACCAGGCTCGGGTTGCCCACATGGTATGGCCGCTGGAGTAGATCACAACATCACTGTCAGCGTTGACGCCAGCGGCCGCAAAGGCCTGGATCAATGGTTCATCTGCGAGCCGGGTAAAACCCAGTGGGTTGTTTGTATCAGAAAGTTCTGCCAACTGATCCAGAAAGGCAGCACCAGGAATATGCGCCTGAAGATAGGTGGCGAGACCAGAGACGGCCTGGTAGCCGCCTTTGGGGTTTGGACTCAGATGAACGGCGGCGTCAAAAACCCGCAGGTCAGGGTTATCCAGCTTCTGGGCCAGCACGGCAGGCGTTAACAGGTATTCCGGGTGCGTAAACGGCATAAGCGTCACCTTAAAAGGTTGTTCAGTGAGTGTGCATTAGATGCGCATTAGATG
>JANQYP010000014.1:0-2637 GCA_030728785.1 Pseudomonadales bacterium | reverse complement strand
TGCGCATTAGATGTGCAGCTACCCGCAGTCTAACTATTAATGCCGGTGGAATGCCAGCCGGCGCTGACGCATCTGTGCAGACACATTACCGACACAGCCCGGCGATGCCCGCAGGCCTGCCCAGGCCCTGCCCAACACCAGATTGCACACAACAGCCGACGAACGATATCAAACTGACCTGGATCATCTTTCATATCACACCAGGAACATAGAAATTGCAGATTTTTAGAAAATGTGCCAAATATCTGCTGTCTTGGACACCGAGGCTGCACTGGTCGCCGAGGACGTTTTACCAAATGGGGGATTCAACACGATTGAATAAATAAAAGGGGATAACAGCATGCACCCAAGCAACCCTGTATCGGCAAAGTTCTGTATTGCCACAACACTGGCCCTGGCGGTCGCACTCAGCAATCAGGCACCAACCTTACTGGCGGCAGAAATCATTGAAGAAGTGGTTGTCACCGGCTCCTACATACGCACCACACCTGAAGACGCAGCCTTGCCTGTAGACGTCATTACCGCTGACGAACTGCAGGCCCAGGGTAACCCTACCGTGATTGAAATGATTCAGCGCATTCCGTCTATTAATGGCGGCAGCTATGGACAGTCGAACCGCTTCCTCGGCACGGCGGCCCAGGGCACTGTCTCACTGAACCTGCGCGGCCTTGGCAATCCGCGCACCCTGGCACTGATGAACGGCCAGCGTTTACCCACCCGCACCCTGCCTGGCGGCGCTGAATGGGTGGACGTCGGGCAGATCCCCTTTGCTGCTATCGGCAGCGTTGAGGTGCTGCGGGACGGCGCTGCGGCAACTTACGGTTCCGAGGCTGTGGCCGGGGTGGTCAACTTCAAGACTCGCAAAGACCTGGAGGGTTTTGAAGTCAGTGGCAGCTTTACCAGTATCGACAAATCAGACGGCGACTACGACGGCAGCATTGCCTACGGCTGGAGCAGCGACACCAGCAATGTGTTGCTGGCCGCCGATATTTCCCATGTGAGTGAAATCCGCCTGTTTGACCTGCCGTTTATGGCGGCCAGGCCGCCCGGGCAAGGAGACGGTATTTCCCTGGCAGGTAATCCCGGGCAATACTTTACGCTGGCCACCCCGGTGGATGCCAACGGTGATGGCGTTCTTGAACCCGGCACGTCCCAGGGCACCGCCTTTCTGGATCTGGGCTGCGAAGAACTGGGGTCGTTTAAGATTGGGACTCGCTGCACCTATCCGTTTGTCACCCTCGAATCACCCGTCAGCGAAAAAGACCAGTACCATTTTTTCGGTGAGGTTAACTCAGAGCTTGCAGCAAACCTGAGATTTCACCTGGAAGGCCACTACGCCGCCACTGTGGTACCTCACAACAAGGTCTCAACAACCCTTTCCAGCACCCAGTTTCCCACACCCATGCTTGCCTCCGGCGGGTCCCCTGGCGGTGGTACCTCACCCTACCCCGCCATTGGCGGTGAAACCCAGTCACGCTTTTACGTACCGCCGACTAACCCTGGCCTGATTGCCTTGATGACTGATGGCGGCTGCCCCTTTGACGCACAGATCTGCAGCGACGCACTGGCCAGTGGTGTATTAACCTCACAGACCGCCTGGCGCCCGCGGGCTATGGGTGGCTCACCACTGTTCGACGGCGATACGGACGAGCAGCGCGCGGAGAGTTCCTCGTGGCGTATTTCCGGTGGTTTTGACGGCGATTTTGCTAATGACTGGACATGGACCACCCGTATGACCTATGGCCAGGACACCGCCCAGGTGACTACCGGCGACCTGACCGTAAACCGTGTTCAACTAGGCCTGCGCGGCCTCGGTGGTGAGGGTTGTGATCCGAATACAGGGACGCCGGGCGTGGGGCCTTGCCTGTGGTTCAACCCCTTTGCCAACAGCATTGAACGCAGCTTTCAAAATGGTAAGAGTTATGCTGAGGCGACGGGCCGACCACTGTCACAGCTCAACTCCAAGGCTCTCTGGGGTTGGATGAAAACCGACCAGATCATCGAAATCGAATCTGAACTGGTGACCCTGGAGGCCGTGCTGGCCGGCGACCTGGGCAGTTTCGAGACGCCCGCCGGTAAGATTGACTGGGTACTGGGTTCTCAATGGCGCTATGAGCACAGAACCGTTATGCCGAATGTCGTCGCCGACCCGGACGCTACACCCTGTGTCGACAGCCCACCCTTCGGCGATGGCTTTCCTACCTGTACCGCACCCGGCGTAGGCCCCTATCTGTTTAACAGCCCTACCTCGCGCAGTGACCTGGACCGCGAAGTACCCTCGGTGTTTGCCGAACTGAGCATACCGCTGCTTGAGAACCTGGATGTTGGCCTGGCCGGCCGGTATGAGAGTTATGGCGGTAAAGTCGGCTCTACCAGCGACTACAGACTGTCGATGCGCTGGCAGGCAATACCCTGGCTGGCCTTCAGGGGCTCCAGCGGCACCACCTTCCGCGCCCCGCCAATACCGCTGTCCTCACCCGGCAGCAGTCGCATCCAGGCGCAGTTTTCCAACCCCATAGACGGGGCCCAGCTTTACCGACCCGTAGACCGAGTGCAAAACCCCGAACTACAGCCGGAGACCGCCGACACCTTCAACCTCGGCATCGCTCTGGCTACCGAGGACCTGATGCTGGGTGA
>JANQYP010000013.1:107185-115564 GCA_030728785.1 Pseudomonadales bacterium | reverse complement strand
AAACAACGGTTTCCCAAGCTAGCTGTCGCGAGTTCGAATCTCGTCGCCCGCTCCATATAAATAGTAAGCCCATGAGTAAACAGTGCCGCAAACGGCACATCTGAGCCTGCATACGGCGCAACATCCTGGCCATATAACCCAGCATTGGCAGATGCCAATGCTGGGTTTGCTTCCGTCTGTCAGATGTTTCACGTGATGGGCGGCGAACCAACAGGCTGTTTACGCTGATTGTTCAGATAATCTGTTCATCGGTGTATCGCCTCTTCATGTGGAGACCTCTGTCTCATGAGAGTAAACGGAAATCTCATCTTCGCCATGGTGCTAATTTTGAGGGAAGGTCAGCGCTTTCAACTTCTGCATTCAGGCGAAGCGTCATAGCCCTACCATTCGAAGCGTCATTACGCTACGATTCTGGGTGTATAAATCCTATGTGATTGGTCCTAGAGGCAAGATATGCCCGGCGAGCGTGGCAACAACGATTTTTTTCGAAGCAAGGCAATAGTCCGAGGCGATGTTCACATGGCTCATCAAAGACGACCAGCGCCGCAAGTAACGCCGGCGAGTGGAGCTGATGTTCGCGCTCAGGCTGCGGCGGCTCCCGCAGCAACTCCAGTTTCCCGTAAAGCCTACCCAGCCCCCCCCGTTCACTCTGAATCGCAGCGGGTGGACATCGCTAGGAAAATCCAAAGCCAAGCTCCACCTAAACGTGGCGGCTACCCACTCCCCCCCATTCACTCTGAGTCGCAGCGGGCGGATATCGCTAGGAAAGTCCAAGACCAAACACCGCGGGTAGTTAAGGGGGACGAACAACGGATGAAAACCCTGGGAGAAAAGCTTGGTGCGACGAGCGGATCCTACCCATCAAACCGTCCCGATGAAGAAGGCAAGGAACGCGCTGGACGCCGAGCTGCAGAATCGCATAACTTAAATCTGCATGTAAGCAATGACAATGTCGCGATCCACGCCAGTAACTACCTTGATGGACAAAGAGGAATGCGCCAGCGCGCAATGCCCTATGTGAAATCCTTTTTTTCAAAAAAGGCAGCTGAAGAGCTTCGAGTCGGCAAGGAAATTGGCAAAGAGCTTGAACCCATTAAGACTCAGATCGATGAATCGAGTCCAGAGGCCCGTGCTGCCGCTATACAGGCCAAGCGAGGCCAAAACGCCTCCTCCACGGCAAGAGCTGCGCGGGGTGCAGGCAGGGCAGGGGCAGCCGCGACGATGGTGGCCACAGGTAACCCGGTGGCTGGTGCAGCAGTAGCAACCTCCGCAGGAATTGTCGAGACGAGTGCCAGAACTGCGGCTGCTGTATATCACCAACAAGCCGCCAAAAGCTACGAAGAAGTCGCTAGGCAAAACCCTGGCTTGCCACCGCATCTCGGACGAGCCGCGGCAAGTGAGGGCGAACACCAACGTTTATTGGCAAGTCGAGCGCAGCGACAGGCTCAAAAAGCTGCAGCGACAACCATGTTTGCAGCCACACCTGGTGTTATGTTTATGGCTACCGGGGCAGAACAAACAGCGACTGGAGCGGCCGCGGAAGCAGTGCGGGAACACCTTCAAGGTACGTCTCGCCGGGCCGAATACGCTACCCGGATTGGGGAGGCTGTTGTCGGCGAAGCCGAGACGAGAGGTTTGGAAAAAACTGTTAATTCCATCTCGGCGCGGATTAAGAAGACAATTGGCGGCGTTAGCCGTCCTGAAATGCAAGCAGCGAGAGTGAGCCGAACGCGAGCGTTGCAAGAAGCAAAACGCGAGGCGCCCGCTCAACCAAAAGCCCCCCCTCCTGAAAAGGTCCACAGCGTGTAATTGCTCGAGCTGAGCCGGCAGATGCCAATGCTGGTTTTGCTACCGTCTGTCAGATGTTTCACGTGATGGGCGGCGAACCAGCCCGCCGTTTACGCCGAACATTCATATGAATTTGTCTCACGCGGCTTGATACCGATACTTGACCCGCATCATTCACGCCCGCAGCGGTGCAGGCATACTGCTGCCTCGTTGTCTGTGCCAGCGGTGTGATCGGGCAGTTTGTCGATTTCCGCGAGCCCGGAACCCATACTGATACGGGGGTTGTATGGCAGTGGAGAGCAAAACCTCAACGGCTGCACCAGCTCGGCCTTTGGCCGCCAGTCTGCTGGCCGACATGGATGCCTACTGGCGTGCTGCTAACTACTTGTCAGTGGGGCAGATTTATCTTTTTGATAATCCGCTGCTGGCGGAACCCCTGCAGCCGGAACATATCAAACGGCGCCTGCTGGGGCACTGGGGTACGACGCCAGGTCTGAACTTTATTTATGTCCATCTCAATCGTGTCATCGGGCAATATGCCCTGGATATGATCTTTATTACCGGCCCGGGTCATGGCGGCCCGGCGCTGGTGGCGAACACCTGGCTGGAGGGCAGTTATACTGAGGTTTATCCCTCCATAGAGACGTCAACAGCAGGCATACGCCAGCTGTTTCGGCAATTTTCCTTTCCCGGTGGCGTGCCGAGCCATGCGGCACCGCAGACCCCTGGTTCCATCCATGAAGGGGGTGAGTTGGGATATTCCCTGGCCCATGCGTTTGGCGCAGTGCTGGATAATCCAGGGCTTATCGCCACCTGTGTTGTAGGTGACGGTGAGGCCGAGACCGGCCCGCTGGCCGCTGCCTGGCACTCAAACAAATTTCTCAATCCAGCCCGGGATGGCGCAGTGCTGCCCATTTTGCACCTTAACGGTTACAAGATTGCCAACCCCACCGTGCTGGCGCGCATAGACCGTGATGAACTGCTGGACCTGTTTCGCGGTTACGGTTATGCGCCGGTTGTCGTTGAGCATATGCCAAAACAAACCAAAACTGGCCCAACGCATGACGGCGATTTTGCCGGCGTGCTAGAGGATGACCCGGCACGCAAGGCAACCCACCAGGCCATGGCGGCCGCGCTGGATCAGGCTATTGTCGATATACAGGCAATCCAACAACAAGCCAGGGGGGAGGATGCGGGTGCGTGGCGTCGGCCGCGCTGGCCCCTGATCATTCTGGTGAGTCCCAAGGGCTGGACCGGCCCCGTGACCGTAGATGGGTTGCAGACTGAAGGCACCTGGCGTTCCCATCAGGTACCACTGACCAAGGTCCGCAACAATCCAGTGCACCTTGCCCTGCTGGAACGGTGGCTGCAGAGCTACAGGCCACAGGAGCTGTTTACGCCTGCTGGCCAGCTGCTGCCAGCATTGGCGGCACTGGCGCCACAGGGTGCCCGGCGTATGGGGGCGAACCCCCATGCTAATGGTGGGCTGTTGCTGCAGGATCTCAAAATGCCGGATTTCTGCCGTTATGCGGTTGCCGTAAAATATCCGGGCGGGAGTACAGCAGAGGCGACGCGGGTGCTTGGTGAGTGGCTGCGGGACCTGCTGCGACTGAATGCCGAGCGCCGCAATTTCAGGATAGTAGGTCCCGATGAAACCCAGTCGAACCGGCTGGAAGCAGTGTTTGAGGTCACTGACCGTGCCTGGGTAGCTACGCGCCTCGACTCTGATGAAAACCTTGGGGCAGACGGCCGAGTGATGGAGATACTCAGCGAACATACCTGTCAGGGTTGGCTGGAGGGTTACCTGCTTACCGGCCGGCATGGTTTTTTTTCTTGTTATGAAGCGTTTATCCACATTGTTGACTCCATGTTCAACCAACATGCCAAGTGGCTTAAAGCCGCTAACGAGGTACCATGGCGGCGCAGTATTGCTTCGCTGAACTATCTGCTCACTTCCCATGTCTGGCGCCAGGACCATAATGGTTTTTCCCATCAGGATCCTGGTTTTATTGACCATGTGGTGAATAAGAAAGCCGATGTGATTCGTGTCTACCTGCCGCCCGATGCTAACTCACTGTTATATATTGCTGACAAATGTCTGCGCTCTCGAAACATGATCAACGTCATTGTCGCGGGCAAACAAGCGGCGCCGCAGTGGCTTGATATGCAGGCCACCATTGAGCATTGCCAGAGCGGCATAGGGATCTGGGGCTGGGCCAGTAACGATCAGGACAGTGAACCTGACGTGGTGCTGGCCTGTGCCGGCGATGTCCCGACGCTGGAAACGCTGGCGGCAGTGGACCTGCTGCGACACCACGCACCGGGACTAAAAATGCGGGTGATTAATGTGGTGGATCTGATGGCATTGCAGCCTCATGAAGAGCATCCCCATGGTCTGCATGACAGAGATTTTGATGCGTTGTTTACCAAGGATAAACCCATCATCTTTGTTTACCATGGCTACCCCTGGCTGATCCATCGCCTGACCTACAGGCGCACCAATCACTGCAATCTGCATGTCCGTGGCTATAAGGAGGAGGGGACAACCACCACACCTTTTGATATGACCGTGCGTAACGACCTTGATCGATTTCACCTGGTCTGTGATGTGGCAGACCGGGTGCCGAGGCTGGGGGCTGCTGCCGGCTATATCAAACAGGCGATGCGGGACAAGCTGGTCGCCCACCAGGCCTATATTGCTCAAGAAGGTCAAGACATGCCGGAGATTCTCAACTGGCAATGGCCGGCAACCTGACATGCCGGCACAGGGGTCGTTGAACAGAGCCCGTGCTGGACTTTTGTTGACGGTGAATACCGGCAGCTCATCGGTAAAACTCGACCTGTTTCGCCAACAGCCAAAAAGCCAGCCGCAACACCTGGCCACTGCCAATCTGAGCATTGATCACCGGGATCTACATAATCAGGATGTACATAATCAGGATGTACATAATCAGCCTGACTCTGACCTGTCGGGCGCGCCGCAGGTAGTGATCAACGCACTGCACAAGTTTTTGTCCAGCCATGGTTTTAACCTGCACGATGTCGGGGCGGTAGCCCATCGCCTGGTACACGGCGGTAGCCTGCTGCGGCGCCCGACGCTGCTGACAGCCGCGCTGAACGCCAAGCTTGGTGCGCTTACGGACCTGGCCCCCCTGCATAATCCCCTTGCCTTGTTGTGGTTGCGCGGCTGCCGGCTGTTGTTGGGTGAAGGCTGTGCGCAGTTACTGGTGCCAGAGACCGGCTTTTTTATCCATCTGCCCAGGGTCGCCCGCCAGTATGCGCTGCCCAGAGACTTATCAGAAAGTCTTGGTCTGCATCGTTATGGGTTCCATGGCCTGGCTCATGAGTTTATGTGGCAAGCCTGGTGCGCGGCCGGTCCGAAGACTTCAGCATCACGATTGTTGTCGCTGCAGCTGGGTGCTGGTTGTTCGATAACCGCCACACTGGATGGCAAGCCGCAGGATACCTCCATGGGTTTTACACCGTTGGAGGGGTTGGTCATGGCGACCCGCTGCGGCGATCTTGATGCGGGCCTGGTGCTCTGGTTGCAACGTCAGGCAGGCATGTCGGTGGCTGCTGTTGACCGGCTGCTGAACAGCGAATCGGGTCTCTATGGCATCTCAGGCGGGGCGGTTGGCGGCGATGCTGCGATGGTGGCGCTGCTGGCGCGGCAGGACGAGGCTGCCAAAGACGCCGTTGCCCTGTATGTCTATCGATTGCGCAAATACCTGGGGGCCTACATGGCCGTCTTAGGTGGTGTTGATGGTGTTATGTTTGGTGGCGGTGTGGGCGAACATGCGCCACAGATCAGGGCCGCGGTGTTGCAGGGTTTCGAGTGGGCCGGGATTGAACTGGACCAGCAGTGTAATGCCGCTTTACTGTCTGGTAACGGCCTTATCAGCACCGCCGCAAGCGCCGTCAAGGTGCTTGTCTGCCAGGTTGATGAGGCGCAGTTGCTGGTCCGGCGCCTCAGTGCCTGGCTGGATTCAGCCTCAGGGTTTCTTTCGACGCCAGACTGACTCAGCAGCTGCTGGCGGCTGTTCTGCTTTGGCGGGCTTTTTGTCTGTCGCTGCGTGCCGGGGTGATGCAGCGGTTTTTCGGGCCGCAGATTTACCGCCATAAACACTCTTGGTTGTCGTACGGCCTGTTGCCGCAGTATGTGCAACTGGCTCTGCAGGTTCCGCCTGTGGTTCTGCAGACTCAGCCTGCGGCACTGCGGTCAGTTCCTCCGCGGCTGCCATAGTGCCACGATGTTTAAATTGCAGGCCCTTGAGGAAGTGGCGTAACACCTGGTCCTGGCATTTGCGGTAATGTTTGTGGTCGGCCTTGCGGAAGAAGGCGCTGAGTTCATGTTTGCTGATTTTGAAATCCGCCAGTTGCAGCATCTCAAGAATATCGTCAGCCTGCAGGTTGAGGGCGATTTTCAACTTCATGAAGATAATGTTGTTGGTCAACCGAGTTTCCGGTTCGGGCTGCGGGCCATCGCGCCGGCCACGTTTGCTGTTGATCAGGCCATTCAGGAAGGTCGCAAGTTCAACGTCCGGACATTCCTGGTAGGCAGGATCCTCTTCCTTCTTCAGCCAGTCACTGATCTGTTCCCGCGTGGCCTTGTGGCCGGCCTCAGCGAAGGTTGCGATCATGGTCTTATCATTAAAGTCGAAGATATAGCGAATGCGGCGCAGGATATCGTTGTTGTTCATAAGGTTGCTCTGTTCTTGATGGTCTAGACCTTGAGTGCAGGTGTCTGCTGATTGTGGTGCTTGTGCAGCTGGCGGGCAATGATGCGGAAGACGTCGGCCGAAATGCCCAGGCCGATATGGCTGCTGCGCACCTCAAAGTGCTCAACGGCAGGAGATTTGTGGTCAATGCAGGCTTCCCAGGCCACCACTCCGTCATTTTTTGAATAGATATTGGTAACAGGCAGGCGCAGGGGAATCTGGTCGCGCCACTCAATGGCCTGTTCGATCATATCCAGGCTCATCCCCGTGCCTTCAAACAAGCTGGCCACACGGGTGTATTTAGGGCCGCCGATAATGGGGCTGCCCATGGTCACGACCTGGCTGATGTGGTCTGGTAATTCCCTGGCAACTTCCCGCGCCAGGTAGCCACCAAGACTCCAGCCGATAAGGATGATGGGTGCCTGATAGCGTTCGGCTTCGTCCCTGGCAGCGTTTGTCAGGTTCTTGATCATGGCCATAACATCGCCGGTGTTGATACCCTGCTGCCAGCCGGCGCTGTTATAACCCAGATAGCCCAAATATTGACGTAACAGCAGTGTTGAAAAGTCGCCGGCACCAAAACCGGGAAATACCAGCACCCGCTGGCCTTGACCGCGAACCTGGGTGAGCAGGTCAGGCGCCTGCAGAAACAGGCGCGGAAACTCTAACCAACTGAAGGCTTCATTGAGCAGTCGAGCATTTGAGGGCGGCGAGATGTTACGCATGGGGTTCAAAGAACATGGACGTGCGGCCACCGTCAATGACCAGGTCGTGGCTGGTGACAAATCGTCCCGCATCACTGGCAAGGTACAGGGCGCCTTCGGCAATATCAGATGCCAGGCCGGCGCGTTGCAGGGGGACTGATTTGGCCAGGTTAGCTTCCAGCTTGGCCATTTTTGCGGCGTTTTCTGCATCGCTCAGGGTGTTGGCCCGAGCCGAGCCGCCATAGAAAATAGGGGTAGCAATAGCGCCGGGTGAAATGGCGTTGACCCGAATATTAAATGGTCCCAGTTCGACGCCGGCGAGACGCGTGTAGTGTGAGACAGCAGCCTTGATGGCCGAGTACAGAATGTCACCCTGTCGATAGCGCAGCGCGGCGATACTGGAATTATTGATAATGCAGCCGCCGCCATTGGCTTTCATGGGCTCAATGGCGTGTTTGATGCCCAGGATGACGCTGGACAGCAGCAGGCTCACACCGGCGTTGATATGTTCGAGTGTGACCTTCTCCAGGCCGGCACCGGCGGGGCCGCCAGCATTGTTGAAGAGGATATCGAGTTTGCCGAAACGGGCCACGGCCAGTTTGATGGCGGCTTCGATATCAGCCTCCCGGGTAATGTCCGCGTGACTGTAAATCACATTGTCACCCAGGCTGCGGGCCAGTTTCTCACCTTTTTCTACCGATCGGCCGACGATGACCACCTGGGCCCCCTCGGCGGCAAACAAGGTGGCAGTGGCAGCACCAATACCACTGGTGCCGCCGGTAATAAGGGCAACCTTGCCTTTGAGTCGATCCGTCATGCTCGGTTCCTGGGTTTGGAGAATTGGTTCTGCCACACTGGCAGATTTAAACCGTCAGCAGGGTTATTCACCCTTGCCGGCGACTTTTTTTGGCTTCGCTGCTGCGGTCTTTTTCGGCGCTGCCTTGACCGCTTTGTTGACGGTTTCTTTGATGGTGATTTTTGCCGGTTTTTTCTCAGCTGCTGCAGCAACGGTTCTTTTTACGGGTTTAATGGGTGTTGCAGCCATTGCCTCAGCCTCAGCTGCGGCCTCGCTGCTGCGTTTGACACGAGCGAGACCATCGCCTGGCGCGGCAGCCGCGGCAGGTTCAGCAGCGGCAGGTTCAGCAGTGGCAGGTTCAGCAGTGGCAGGT